>JAOPYK010000108.1 GCA_025964695.1 Streptosporangiaceae bacterium
GACCGGCCGCCGCCCGAAGTGTTCCATGCAGTACCGGTCCTCGTCCGGGTCCTCCGCCAGGTGCGTGTGCAGCCGGACATCGAGCTTCTCCGCCAGCTCGGCGGTCCGCCTCATCAGACCGGGGGACACTGAGAACGGCGAGCACGGCGCGAGCGCCACCCGGACCATGGCACCGAAGGACGGGTCGTGGTGCAGCTTCACCAGGCGTTCGCTGTCGGCGAGCACCTCATCGTCGTCCTGCACGACTGAGTCGGGCGGCAGCCCGCCGTCCTTCTCCGACAAGGTCATGGACCCGCGCGTGCAGTGGAACCGCAGGCCGACCTCTCGCGCGGCGGTGATCTCCGCGGTCCACAAGTCCCCGCCGCCCCGGGGGGCGACGTAGAGGTGGTCCGTCGTCGTCGTGCATCCGCCGAGTGCGAGCTCGGCGAGGCCCACCCACGCGGAGAGGTAGGCGGCCTCCTCGTCGATCCTGGCCCATAGCGGGTACAGCACGGTGAGCCAGGAGAACAGCGACCCGTTGATCGCCGGCCCGTAGGACCGCGTGAGGTTCTGGTAGATGTGATGATGCGTGTTGACCAGCCCCGGCGTCACCAGGCACCCGCCGGCGTCGAGCACCTCGGCGGCGGCGGGCTCCGGGTCGCCCGCCGCTCCCACGCCGGAGACGAGACCGCCGGTGACCGCGACCCACCCCCCGGCAAGCTCCCGCCCCGCGTCGTCGCACGTCGCCACGAGCTTGGCGTTGCGCACCAGTAGGTCAGCGGTCGGCTCACTCATCAGGTGCCCCCTAGGTCAAGGTCAAGGTCGCAACCGCTCATCCGAACGGGCGCGTGCTCCACGCTCTTCCGCACTGTAGACACCTCATGTCCGGCGGACGTTCCCGGTGCCTGTCTACCGCGTGCCGGACATGGAGAAACGGGCGAGGACGCCGGACTCGGCGATCGCGATCAGGTTGTAGAGCACCACCGACACCCCGGTGAGCAGCGCCGCGGACGCCCAGATGTCCACGTAGTTGAACGAGTTGGCGTCCTGCAGCATCCCGTAGCCCATGCCCTGCCCGGTGGCGAGCCACTCGGCGAGCATCGCCCCGACGACCGCGCCCGGGACGGCGATCCTGGCTGAGGCGAACAGGGCGGGCACCGACGACGGCAGCATGACCTTGCGGGCTATCGTCCACGTGCCGCCGCCGTAGGCGCGCACCAGGTCGGCCGATTGGCGGGACGCCGACCGCAGCCCGAACGTCATCGTCACCAGGCCGGGGAAGAACACCACGATGCCGGCGATGACGGTGGTGGCCGCCAGCCCGCGGCCGAACACCAGCGTCAGCACCGGCGTCATCGCCACCAGCGGCACCGACCGGACGAGCACGGCTAGCGGCAGCAGCATCCCGGCGATGATCCGGGACAGCACGAACGAGAGGGCGACCGCGACCGCCGCGACCAGGCCTGCCACGAAACCGAAGGTCGCGTCGAGCAGCGTCCGGCCGAGGCCGCCCCACACGGACTGGGCGCCAGAGCTGGCGGCCGACCCGTGCAGCAGGTAACTCCACACGTCGGCGGGCGTCTTGGCGATTAGCGGGTCCAGCCCGAACCCGGCCACGAACGCCCACCACAGCCCGATGATCACCACCAGCGTGACCACCGCGTTCAGCATCGGCTTGACCACTCGCAGTAGTCTCCCGGGGAGGCGCCCCCCGGTACCCCCCGGTGCGCGCCCGGTGGCAGAAACCGCCGTCGTATCGGGCGCGCGCAGGACGCCTCCGTCGCCTGCCACGCTGCCGAGTACGCCGTCGCCTACGGTCGGGTCGGCTGTCTCACGGCCAGCGATGTCGCTCACCGGTCGCCCCCGGATAGCGTCGTGGTCCGCGCCCAGGGCAGCGCGACCCGGGCGACCAGCGCCGTCAGCCCGTAGCCGAGGCCGGCCACCAGGCCCGACACCAGAGCGATGCCCCAGGTCCGCGGCACCTGGACGGACGCCTCGCTGACGGTCATCGCAATGCCGAGACCGGTGTCGATGTGCCCGAGGTATTCGCCGATGATCGCGCCGAGCAGGGCGGCGGGCGCGGAGATCTTCAGTGCCGCCAAGGTAGCGGGCAGCGCCGCGATGAGCCGGACCTTGACCAGTTCCGCCCACCGGCCGCCGCCGTAGGCGCGGACCACGTCCAGCGTCACCTGGTCCGCTGACCGCAGCCCCAGCAGCGCGCCGATCAGCGTGGTGAAGAACACCGCCAGGGCCGCGAGGGTGATCATCGGGGTGGTCCCGGAGAACAGCAGCGACAGGATCGGCCCGATCGCCACCAGCGGCAGGCAGTACGACGCCACCGCCAGCTGGACCACGATCCGCTCAACCGGCGGTACCAGCAGCACCAGGGCGGCGAACACCAGGGCGAGCCCGTTGCCGACCAGGTAGCCGCGCAGCGCCTCGCCCAGAGTGGCCGCGATCAGCGGCTGGTAGAAGGACCAGCCGTCGTCTCCGAGCTGCGTGAGCACCGCCCACGGAGTCGGCACGCCGGACCCCTTGGCGCTGAACACGGTGACCGCGAGCACCGACCACAGCGCGATCAGCACCACCAGCCCGATCAGCCCGGTGACCCAGGAAGGCAGGCGGTTCACGAGACACCAGCCCCCGTTCGGGAGCTCACTGCTTTTCTCCTTGGTCGCCGCCGAACAGCAGCTCAGAAAGCTTGTCGGCGTAGGCGTGGAACTCAGGCGAGCGCATCATCTCCGGGGTCCGCGGCCGCGGCAGCTCGATCGGAACGCAGGCCAGGATCTTCCCGGGCCGCGGCGTCATGACCGCGACGACATCCGACAGCAGCACGGCTTCGTTGATGGCGTGGGTCACCAGCAGCGTGGTCACCGCGCGCGCCAGCCAGATCCGCTGCAGCTCCAGGTTGAGCCGCTGCCTGGTCATGTCGTCGAGCGCGCCGAACGGCTCGTCGAGCAGCAGCACCTTCGGCTCGACGACGAGCGAGCGGGCGATGGCGACCCGCTGGCGCATGCCGCCGGACAGCTGCGCGGGCCGCGCCCTCTCGAACCCGTCAAGCCCGACCAGCTTGACCAGGTCCGCGACCGCCGACGGGGATGCCTTGAGGCCGGAGATCTCCAGCGGCAGCCGGACGTTGGCCGCGACCGTGCGCCAGGGCAGCAGTGCGCTGTCCTGGAACGCGATACCCAGGTGGTGCAGCCTGCGGGCGGAGGCAGGCGGCTCGCCGTGGACCAGCGCGGTGCCGGAGGTCGGCGTGTCCAGGTCGGCCAGGATGCGGAGAACGGTGGACTTGCCGCACCCGGAGGGGCCGAGGAGGGCCAGAAACTGCCCCTCCCGGCTCTCCAGGTCGACGCCGTCCAGCGCGACGACGCTCCGGCGCCCCATCCGGAACTCCTTGCGGAGGCCGGACAGGGACAGGCCGGACGCGGTCGCCGTGGTTGAACTCGTCATCGCGATACTCAGATCAGACTTGGGTTTTCCTGGTAGATCTCTGCGAGCAGGGAGAGATCGAACAGCTGCGAGGAGGTGAGCTTGAGCCCGCCGATCGCGAGGGTCTTGAGGTTCGCCTCGATCAGCGCGCCGGTGACCGTGAACAGTCCGTTCTTGGTGGTGTCGGCGTTAAGGATCAGCTTGTTCTCCGCCTCCGCCTCGAGCGTTTGCTCGGGGATCGCCAGGCCGAGCCCCTTGCCGTAGGTGTTGACGGTGAGGGTCGCGCCGAGCTTGGGGTCGGCGATGTTGTCCTTCCAGCCCTTGAGCTCGGCCATCAGGAAGGCCTTGAGCGCGGCCGGCTTGGAGGAGATCGTGGCGGTGGTGGCCATATAGGTCTCCGACACCAGCGGGTAGCCGTAGTCGGCCAGCAGGAACGTGCTGACCTTGAAGCCCTGGGATTCCAACTCGTTCGGCTCGTTGGTGATGAAGGAGAACCAGCCGTCCACTGTGCCCTGGGTCAGCGGCGTGGGGTCGAACTGGACCGACACCACCTTGATCTTGGACACATCGAGGTTGGCAGCCTTGACGAACGCGTTCCAGACCGAGGTGTTGGACACCTGGACGCCGATCTTCTTGCCGTACATGTCCTGCGGCGTGTTGATCGGGGTCTTGGCCATCGACATGATCGCGAACGGGTTCTTCTGGTACTGCGTCGCCACGATCTTGATCGGGGCCCCCTGCTGGATGGCCTGCCCGACCCGGTCGGGGGAGGTGAGCCCGGCGAAGGCCTTGCCGGTCACCACGTCCGTCTCGGCGGGGGTGGCCGTCGGGCCGCCGGTGATCAGGTTGACCGAGCTGAAGCCCTCGGCCTTGTAGTACCCCTTGCTGTCGGCGAGGTAGGAGCCCGCGAACTCCACGTTCTTGATCCAGGCGAACCGGAGGCCGACGGTGCCGAGACCCTTGTCCGCGCCGCCGCCGCTCTTCTTGCCGTTGTCGCCACCACAGGCGGCCAGCACCGGAGCCGCCAGGACCAGACCGGAGGCCTGCACGCCACGGAGAAGAAGGGTCCGGCGGTCCAGCTGGGAGGACATGAGGGTCCGGCGGGACGGAATGGACATACGTGCTCCGATCAACGGGTCTCTGCGTTGCCGTGAACGTAGGGAGAGCGCGTTGCGGTGGAGTAGCCGAATGTTTTCCTACGTGTTACGTCCTCTACCGGATCGTTCATTGATACAGATGGCCCATGGCGCATTGGCAGTTTTCCACAATGCGGTGAGTGCGCCTTTTCTGAATGCGTTCGCCCTGGTCGGACCAGCGATCACGGCGTTTTCGGCAATGGCGAAAGGCGGTCACCGGAAAGGCGAGGTCTTATATTCGGGGCGGAGACCGGGTGACCGCCGCCTTTGCCCGCTACCGCGCCCGGCGCTTCAGCCGCCCCCGGTCGGCCGCGGTGAGAGCCCGGTAACCACCGGCCGCCTCCCGGTAGAAGGCGGCGGCCGCCGGAATCCCCTCGTCCCGGAGCGAACTGGTGAGCAGCCGATGGCAGTCGGTGACCGGGATCTCGTGGACGATCCGTACCAGCACGGGACGCATCGGCGGCGGCACGGCCAGGAACGCCTCGGTGAGATCCACCGCCCGCAGCTCCGCGCCGGGCCGCAGCGTCACGGCCGCCGCCGCGAGCTCCACACCATCGACGGGCACCCCGTAGGCGACCGCGAGATCGACGGCCGGCAGGTCCCCCAGCGCGGTCCGGATCGGACCGGGCGGCACTATGCCCTCGGCCGTCCTGATCAGCTCGGCCGCCTGGCCGAGCAGCCAGAAGTCGCCGTCCGCGTCCCGCTCGAACAGGTCGCCCGTGGCGACCCAGGCATCCCCGGCGGCGAACACGCCCCGCAGCGGACGGACCGGCCCGGCGACCGGGGTACGGACCTTGGCGAGCAGCATCCCCACCTCGTCGGGACGGCATTCGACGGCGAACCCCTCCTCGTTGTCGGCCAGCCGGCCGTGCTCCAGGTCGTAGACGGCGAGCCGCACCTCCGCGCTGCCGGGGAGCGGCCGGCCCAGCGACCCGGTCTTCTTACCGCTCAGGTTGACCAGGATCGCCTCGCCCTGGGTGGAGGCGTAGAACTCCAGCACCCGGGCGGGGGCGAACCGCCGCTCGACCCGGCGCCAGAGCCCGCTCGGCATGCCCGAGCCGATGAACAGCCGTACGGAATGGTGCCGCTCGCCGGGGTCCGGCGGGGCGTTGACGAGGGCGGCGGTCAGAGTCCAGGTGTAGGAGACGACCGTCGCTCCGTACCGGCGCACCTCGTTCCAGAAGGTGGCCGGATCGAAGGCCGTGGCCAGCGCCACCCGCGCGCCGCCGGCGACCGCCCCGCCGATGGTCATGAGCAGCGCGGACGGGTGGTGCAGCGCAGTGGGACTGTAGACGGTGTCGGCCGGTGACAGCGCCGCCGACGACGCGGTGCCGAACGCCGACAGCGCCCAGCGGCGATTGGTGATCCGCCCGGCGCGGGTCCGCTCGCCCTCCCCGGTGAACAGGACGAAGGCCAGGTCGCCGGCCCGCCCCGGATTGGGCCGGTACCAGCCGGGAAGCTCGACGTCGTCCGGGTCGATCCGTTCCATGTCGAGCAGGGGAAGTCCCAGGTCGCGTTCGCCCGCGCCGCCGCCGAGCAGGCAGACCTGCATCCCCGGGAACGTTTCCTCGAGCTCCATCGCGCGGGCGGCGTGCTCCGGATCGGCGATGATCCTCCCGACCTGGCCCAGCCGGGCCTCGGCCGCGAGGTCACCGTCCGGACGGAGCAGTACGGCGACCGCGCCCAGCCGGTTGAGCGCGGCCAAGGCCGCCAGGGCGCTGGGCCGGGTGCCCATGAGCACGCCGACCTGGTCACCCTGCCGGACGCCGATCTCGATGAGGCCGCGGACCACGCTGTCGATCCGGTGCTTCACCGCGGCCTGCGTGTGCCCCCGGCCGTCGAAGAGGAAGAAGACGTCGTCCGGTGCCCGCCGCGCCTGCTCATCGAGCAGCAGGCCCAGGGACACGGGAGTGTCCGGCTGGATCCGCTCCAGCCGCGCCAGCCGGGGAAGCTGGGCGGCGGCCGCTCCGGTGAGGTGCCGTGCGCCTCGTACCGCCCGGGAGGTGGCCACCGCCACGGAACGGGCGGCGTCGACCCCGGCCCCGGCGGCCAGTTTCAGGCCGTAGCCGGCGCGACCCTGACCGTCGGGCGGCTCCACGTCCTCGTCACCGACCCGGTGGATCAGATCCGGCAGCTCGGCCTGGCCGGCCCTCCAGTGCAGCCAGCCGGCCACGGCCGGCCAGGTCAGCCCCGCGGAGTGCGATCCGGCGACCATCCCGAAGTGACCGGTGCGCACCGTCGCCTCGTACACCTCCGCGCGGGGCGCGGCGCGGCGGATCCCGCGCACGGCGGCGGGCGAGGCGATCTCGTCGGCCGCGCCGACGAAGGAGAGCACCGGGCAGGCGATGTCGGCCAGCGTGACGAGCCGGTCGCCGATGAGGAAGCCGCCGGTGAGCATCCGGTTGTGACCGACGAACTGGCGGACGAACTCCGCCAGCGCAGGGCCCGGCCACGCCACCCAGCCCTCGCTCTGCATGAACCGCCGCTGCCGCTCCCTCGGCGCCAGCACCTCGCGGTCGTGCAGCTGGCGGATGAAGTCGATCCGGTTGCGCACCGACTTCACTGGGCTGAGCAGCTGGAACCCGGTCCGGGTGACCCAGCCCGGCACCGCCCAGTCGCCCAGCACCCAGTCGGGGACCAGCTTGGTGGTCTCACTGGCGAGCCAGCCCGGCAGCCCGAACGGCAGTCCCGCGTGGGTGTCGGCCGGAGAACCGAAGGTCACCACCGACTCGATGCCCTCACCGCGCCGGTACGCCGCCGCCTGGTAGCAGAACATCCCGCCCTGCGAATAGCCGGCCAGATGCACGTCCCGGCCAGTGATCTCGCGGACCCGGTCGAGGGCGTCACTGACCGCCAGCACATGATCGGTGAGGGTGCGCTCCAGGCCGCCGGGCTCGTGCTCCGGTGCGCCGAAATCCACCACCCACGGGTCGACGCCCTGTCGGTACAGCACCCCGACCGCGCTGACCATGGGAGAGATGTCGTAGACCTCAGCCGTGATCATCAGCGGCGGGACCAGCAGGATGATCGGGCGCTCGCCGGCTTCCCCGGGCAGGTCCGATCCGCCCTGGGACGGGAAATAGTGCCGCAGCCGGTAGACGCGCTGCCGAGAGACCACCTCGTACGGCGAGGCCGCCTCGTCGGTGTCGAGCCCTCCGAACCGGGCCACCTCGAGGGCATTCTGCGCCGTGGCACCCACCCGGAAACCCAGGCTGAGCAGCGCCTTCGGAATGATGGGCATCGTTGACCTCCGAGACAGACAGTGACATGTTTGCCGCCGTCGGCCACTGTGGTCAACAACAGCGTCGGCCGCGCGTGGCCTTCCCCGGCGGGCGCTCGGGTCAGGGCGCGGGGAGGACGGTGGCGCCCTCCATGTTCCCGGATTGCAGGTGCTCCCACATGTAGCGGCGGCGGGGCTTGCCGCTGGACGTGCGCTGGATGAGCCCATGCCCGACCACGATGGTGATGTCGACGTCGTCGCCCAGCCTGCGGCCCAGTACCCGGCGGGCGTCATCGGCCCACGGTGCCTCGCTGGTCTCGGCGAACAGCGCCACCCCCTTGGTCCCGGCTCCCGGGACGCTGACGATGACGATCCGGCCCTTGCCCAGCCCGGTGACCTCGGCCAGCCGGGATTCGAGATCCTCGACATAGACCGACCGGCCCCGGACCTTGATGCTGTCGCCCATCCGGCCCAGGACGAACAGCTGTCCCTCATGGAAGAACCCGGCGTCACCGGTGTAGACCTTGCCGTCCATGAACCGGGTGGACTTGCCCTCGGCGCCGGCGTGGTAGCCCTCGCAGACCGACGCTCCGCCGACGACGATCTCGCCCAGGTGGCCGTCGGGCAGTTCGCGGAGATCATCGTCGACGATCGTCACCGCGACGTCCTCCTCGGGTGTCCCGCAGCCGACCACCCAGCCGGTCTTGGCGCCGACCGACGCGGGGCCGAGCGTGTGCTGCTCCAGAATGCGGACCGGCCGCCCGAACGCCAGTGACTCGTTGTCGGGCCGAATGGCCAGCGGATCCCGCTGCACGTTGTCGAGCGTCACCAGCAGGGTGGTCTCGGCCATGCCGTACGCGGGCTTGAAGGCGTGCCGGGAGAAGCCGTACGGCTCGGCCAGCCGGGCGAAGGCCTCGAGCGAGTGCGGGTCGATGGGCTCGGCGCCGATGAGCGCCGTCTTCCAGCCGGAAAGGTCCAGACCCTCCAGCTGCTCGGGCTTGATCCGGCGGGCGGCGTAGGCGTAGGCGAACGGCGGTGCGGCGGTGTGCTTGGCCCGGTTGAAGCACTCGAGCCAGCGTGCCGGGTCACGGATGAAGTGATCCGGCCGCATCAGCCACAGGTTGGCCTGATTGGCCAGGGGGGTGAGAAAGCAGCCGATCAGACCCATGTCGTGGTAGAGCGGCAGCCAGGAGGCGACGTCGTCGTCCTCGTGGAACCCGGCCACGCGGGCGATCAGTTCGATGTTGGCCTCGAGATTGTCCCAGGAGACCCGTACGCCGCGCGGCTCCCCGCTGGAGCCCGAGGTGAACTGCAGGATGGCCAGCTCGCCGATGTCGGCCAGGTTCGCCTCCACGCCCTCGCGCGGCTCCCAGGGCGAGCCCGGCAGACCCGCCGCCTCCAGGGCCCGGGCCGCCAGCGGGGTGAGGTGGCCGGAGGCGATGGTCAGTTTCGGATCGGCCTGCCGGAGGATCGCCGCCACGTGGGCCACGTAGTCGTCACCGTCCTGGAAGAGCGGCGGGGTGATGAGGCACATGGTCGCACCGGCGGCCCAGACTCCGAAGTACGTCTCGACACAGGTGAAATCGGTGGGGATGATCGCGCACACCACGTCACCCGGCCGGATCCCGTCCGCGATGAGGGCGCCCGCCACCCGGCGTGCGGCCGAGGCTATCTCGCTGTACTCCCGGAACTCCCAGCCGCCGTCGTCGGCGGCGAGATGGACACCGCGTCCAGCCCGCGGCTTGTCCAGCCAGTCCCGCAGCGTAGAAGCCATCCCATGTCCCTTTCCCATGCCCGTGCCCCGGCGGGCTCCGCGGACGCACAGCACCACGGCCCGCCGGTTTCACCGGCCGGCCGCGTGTACCGTCACGTATGTGACCCGAGGGTAACTTCACCAGCGAGCCCATATCTTCGTCAACCTGCGAGAAGCGGGAAATTCCCGCCCTCCGGGCACCGCGCCGCACCCGACCCCATTGAGCTCCTGTTATCTGAGCTCCTGTTATCTGAGCTCCTGTTATCTGAGCTCCTGTTATGCCGGGGCATGAGACTATGCAGGCCCGGCGTGCCTTCGCCCGCGACGGCCGGCCCCGCCGCGGCCCAGGCCGCCCGGGAGGGTGATCGGCCGGCCCCGGTCGTGTCGGGCTACCGGTAGCAGGGCGCCTTCAGGTCGTAGGCCTGGGCGGTCGGCCCGGCGAAGAAGTCCTTGACCACCTTGATCCCGGTGTACTCCCCCGGGGCCGGCCGGCCGATGACCGTCTGCCGGAAGGCGGTGGAGTTCGGGGAACCGGCGAAGTTGCCCGCCTTGGTGGGAAGGATGCCCTCGTAGTCGATCGTGCTGACCTCCTTGACCGCCTTGAGCAGGCCCGCCCGGGTGAGGTCCTTGTCCGCCGCCGCCTTCTGCAGGATCGCCTTGAGCGGGTAGGAGAACGTCCAGCCGGAGGTGTAGCTGTCGGAGGGGTCTACCTGGCCGATGGCCCTGCGCATGGCGGTGTGCCCCGGCGAGTCGGTGGCGAACGGCTTCCAGGGGGCCGACACCAGGTACTGCGCCTTGAGGGCCGCGCCGGCCGGCCCCTTGAGAAGTTCCTTGGTCCACGACGGGCTGGTCCCGATGTAGCGGCCGTGGAAACCCCGGGCGGCGGCCTGCCCGACGACCGCGGCGGCGTCCGCGGGGCTGGTGGTCAGGATGACGAGATCGGGTTTGGCCTTGACCAGCGCGCTGATCGCGGCCCTCTGCTGGTCCTTGCCCTGCCCGGTCGGCTGGTCGGAGAACGACAGCTTGTGCGCCCGGGCCGCGATCTTCGCCCCGGCCGAGGCGTCGCCGCCGTAGTCACTGGCGTAGTGCACCGCCATGACGCTCTTGATCCCGTACGTGTCGACGGCGTAGTCGACGGAGTTCATCGACTCGAAGCAGTAGCTGGCGCCCGACTCGAGGATGTTGTCCTCGAACTTCCACTGCGAGATCCACGACAGCGGCACGGCGACGGTCTTGGTCGCCCGCAGGTCCGGCAGGATCGCGGCGGTCGTCGGTGAGCCGAACGTCTGCGCGAACGCCAGTACCTTGTCCTTGATCTCCTGATAACGCTGCACCTGGGTGGGGACGTCGTACTTGTTGTCCCGCAGATAGGTGGTCACGTCGATGTCGTAGTCACCGATGCCGCCCTGCTCGTTGACGCGGTTCCAGAAGGCCTGCTGCGCCCGGGTGACCGGCACCGCGACGGGCGTGAAGGGCCCCGCGGTCAGGTCCGACAGGCTGCCGAGGTAGATGCAGCCGTGCTTGTGGTTCACCGCGTGCGGGCACGGCTTCGTGGTCACGCCGGGTGCCACGCCGGGACCTCCGGCACCGCCCGAGGCGTTCCCGCATCCTGACAGGCCCAGGACCACCGCCGTCAGCAGTGATCCGAGCCTTCGGGTACGTCGTGTCACGACAGCCTCCTGTGCATCCATCCCCGGCGTCCCTGTCAGAGCGCATGGAGTCCATCGATCACTTGCTCCAGCACACTGGCGCTGGGGAACCGGGCCACCGGCTCGGGTTGCCGCACGATGACGAGCCGCTGGTCGGCCAGATCGCCGAGCAGGACCCGCACCACGTCGACGGGGAGGTCCAGTTCGGCGGCGACCTCCGCCACCGACAGCGGAGACCTGCAGAGCCGCAGGATCGTGTGGTGCTCCGGGCCACCCTGGAAACGCCCCGGCGGCGGGCCGTCCGCGGTCTCGATCAGGGCGATCAGATCCAACCCGCCACCGTCATGGCGGGTCCGCCCGCCGGTGAGCGCGTAGGGACGGACGATGGGGTCGGCCTCGACGTCGGCCCACTCCTCCTCGTCATCCGGCGGTGGCATCGTCACCCACCGGCTGCGTACGGTTGAGGGAGGAGGTCACCACCTCGGCGGCAGGGCCGTCATCCGGAAGAACGGTGATGATCCCGGACGGGATCAGGACGATGGCCGTGGTGCCGCCGTACGCCGATCTGCGCAAGGTGACCTTGACGCCGTGCCGCTGGGCGAGCCGAGCCACCACGAACAGGCCCAGCCGGGCACTGTCGAACAGGTCGAACTCGGGAGGCTCGGCCAGCCGCTCGTTGATCCCGGCCAGGGTCTCGTCATCGTCGATGCCCAGCCCGCGGTCCTCGATCTCGAGCACGAATCCGTGCACGACCAGCTCACCTCTCACCTGCACCGGAAGCTCCGGCGGCGAGAAGACGGTGGCGTTCTCGATCAGTTCGGCGAACAGGTGGATGATGTCCGCGACGGCGGCGCCGACCACGGCGACCGGGGGCAGCGGTGCGACCCGTACCCGCGTGTAGTCCTCGATCTCGGCCACGGCGGCACGCGCCACGTCGACCACCGGCACCGGGCGGCGCCAGGTGCGGCCGGACGGTCTGCCGGACAGGATGACCAGGCCCTCCGCGTGCCTGCGCATGCGGGTCGCGAGATGGTCCAGCCGGAACAGGTCGGCCAGTTCGTCGGCGTCGTCGACCCGTCGTTCCATGTCGTCGAGGAGGCGCAGCAGCCGGTGGAGCAGGACCTGGTTGCGCCGGGCGAGGTTCAGGAATACCTCGCTGAGCCCCTGCCTGGCCGCCGCCTCGCTCACGGTCGCTGTGATGACGGCCCGGCGCGCCTGGAGGAAGGCGTCGTAGATCCGCCGGACCTCGCTGACGGTGAAGTCGAAGACCGGAGCGCCGTGATCCGGGTCGACCTTCTCTCCGCGCCGGACCAGCGCGGTCACCTCCGGAAGCCGGTCGTGGGCGAACTCGTCGACCGCCCCCGCCATGCTGCGGCTCTCCCCGATCAGCCGGCGGCCCAGCCGAAACGCGATGACGGTCGAGACGACGACCGCGATCAAGCCGAGACCGCCCGCCAGCGCGAGCCGCAGGATCACCCAGGCGGCATACGACTCGGCACGCTCGGAAGTGCCCGCCCGAGCGGTCGCCTCGAGATCGACCAGGCTCGCCACCACGGACTCCGAGGCCGTGTGCCAGGACCCGACGTCGACGGGGAGTTCCTTGTCCGGCACGGCGCGGGTCACCAGCGTGTCCTCGAGCGCACGGAAGCGGCCGAACTCGGGGCCGGCGCTGAGCCCGTCGAACCGCGCCCGGTCCGCCGCCGGGAGTGCCCGGACCGCATCCTGGTAGAGGAACCTCTGGGCGCCCACGAGCTGAACGAACTGAGCGTGCTCGGCGGCGCTGAACCGGCCCGCGGCCAGCGCCCCGGTGAGCAGCGCGTCCTCCCGGGAGAGGTTCTCCCGGGCGCGTTCCAGCTCGGTGATCGTCCACGTCTGCTTCGCGATCACTGGGTCGTTCGGAGACGCCCCATCGAAGATTCCGGAGGCGTCGTCGATGAGCGAGTTGAACTGGGCGAAGGCCTGCTGACGGTCGACGGCCCGTCCATCGACCAGGCGGCGCAGGCCGTCGAGCTCGACCAGCCGCACCGAAAGGGCGTCCACCCTGCGCCCGCTCTCGGCGGTGCTCGCGTTTCGCGCGTTGCCGTCGGCGGTCGATCGCCGGAAGTCCGCGCGGGCCTGATCGGTGCGTTTCCGCTGTGCTTCGAACCCCTCCCGGCCGACCGTCAGGTCACCGCCCAGATAGGCGAGCGACTGCCTGCGCTCGTTCTGCAACGCGCTGATCAGCGCCTCCGTCGGCCGGACGACCCTGGAGTCAAAGGCCGTGGCCTTGAGCGACCGCAGGCTGTCCCCGAGCGTGACGGTCACGGCAAAACCCCACAGCGCCACCAGTGCGAGCAGGGGCACGGCCAGCAGGATGAAGATCTTCGCTTTGATCGACCGGCTCTTGACCCTGAGGCCTCGGAACCGCGGCGCACGGGGGAAACGCGACATGAGCGGCAGGCCTCCCGAGGCGCGACATCGTTCTCACAAAGTGACCGGATCGTACTCCGGTGCTCACTGATCAGCGTGGTTCTTGCGGCGAGCCGGTAGCGATCGTTGCATCCGTGTTATCTGGGTCACGGTTATCTGGGACACGAAATTCGCGCACATTGCGCGTGCAGCCGGTACGACACCGGCAGAGTTCCACAGAGTTTCGCCAAGAACGTCTCCTAGCTTCTCCGGCGTACCCCCGGATGAGGAGGCAGACAGATGAGACGCAAGATCCTGACCGGCGTCGGGCTGGCCACCGTGCTCACCCTGAGCGCGGGCGCCCCAGCGGCCTCGGCGGACTCGCCCACGCCCGGCCCGTCGGCTCCCGGCCCGCAGGCCAAGCCGGACCTGACGAAGCGGGCCGCCCGGCTGTGCAAGCGAGTGCCCAAGGTCGAGCAGCGGGTGACCCGGCTGACCGCCAGGTTCTCCGGCGACCCCAACACACGCGGCTCGGTGCTGTGGCTGCAGGCGAAGGCGGACAAGGTGCGGCCCAAGGACGCCGCGCTGGCCGACATCATCGACGGCCGGGCGAAGATCCGGCAGTCCCGGCTGGCCACGCTCAAGCTCCGTGCGGACCAGCTGCCGAAGGTCGCCGCCTGGTGCAAGGCCCACGGCCGATGACCCGCCGCGCGCTCCTCGCGGCCGGCACACTGACCGCCGCCGTGCTGCTCTCCGGCTGCGGCGGCGCCGGTCACCAGGCGGCCCCTCCCCCGGCGAACACGAGCACCGGCACGACCGGTACCGGTCTGTCCGATCAGGAGATCTCCGACATGGAGAAGATCGTGTCCGGGGCGGAGAGCGCCGCGGAGCAGGCCGCCGCCGCACCCGGCTGACCGTCCCGGCCGTGACAGGGGCGCGATACCGGTACCCCCCGTCACGGCAGGCGCGATGACGGGCCGCGGCGGAGGGCGGCGTTACGTACTGTGGTGAGCCATCACGCGCGTTCCACCCGGGAGCACTCATGCAGCGGATTCTCGCCGTCGACGACGACCCGGCGATCCTTCGTGCGCTGCGGCGCGGGCTGGTGCTGGAGGGTTTCGAGGTCGACACCGCCGAGTCGGGAAGGGACGCGCTGGCGAGGATCGCGGCGGCCCCGCCCGACGCGGTCGTCCTGGACGTCTCCATGCCGGGTCTGTCGGGCATCGCCGTGTGCACCTCGCTGCGGGAGCATGGCGCCGAGGTACCGGTCCTGATGCTGTCGGCTCTGGACGAGGTCACCGACCGCGTCGCGGGACTGGCCGCCGGTGCCGACGACTATCTGGTCAAGCCGTTCGACCTGCGGGAACTGGCTATGCGGCTGCACGCGCTGCTGCGCCGCGTCCGGCCGGCCGCCGACTCCGGCAAGATCCGCGTCGGCCCGCTGACGGTCGATACCGGCGCCCGGCGGGTCACCGTCGACGGCCGGGAGGTGGAGTTGACCCGGCGCGAGTTCGACCTGCTGGAGGTGCTGACCCTGAACGCCGGCATCGTGCTTTCCCGCTCGGTGCTGCTGGAGCGGGTCTGGGGATACGACTTTGATGTCACCAGCAACGCCGTCGACACCTTCGCCGGATATCTGCGACGCAAGCTGGAGGCGGGCGGTTCGCCACGTCTGCTGCACACGGTGCGCGGTGTCGGTTTCGTACTCCGGTCCGGCTCATGAGGCTCTCCACGCGGTTCGCGCTCGCAATCGCGGTCCTGATCCCGGTGCTGGTGCTGCTGGCCGGGCTGCTCGTGCTGCGGCTGGCCTCGCATGATCTGCGGGCCGAACGAGATCGGCAGCTGACGGGCCGGTTGCAGGCCCTGACCCCGCTGGCGACGGCGTACGCCCAGCGCACCCGGCACCTGCGGGTACTGCCCGCGGAGGCGACCGCCGATCAGCTGGCGAAGGCGGCGGTGGGCAGCGGCGGGTTGTATCTGCAGGTGCCCGGAGGCGATCCTCTGATCATCGGAGCGATCCCCGACCCCACGACCCTCCCGGCCGCGACACCGGGCCCAGCCACGTTCTCCACGGCCGGGCACCGGCAATGGCGGTTCGTCGCCGCCGATCTGGGCCGGCGCGGCACCACCGCCCGGATGTGGGTGGTGGAGCCGGAGTCCCGGCTGGCCGCCCGGCTGAACCTGCTCCGGCGCCGGCTGCTGCTGGCCGCACTGCTCGCCGCCGGGGTCGGCGCGGCGGCGGGCTTCGCACTCGGACGGGTGGCGAGCCGCCCGCTGACCGTGCTGCGCAGGCAGGCACAGCTGATCGATACCACGCCGTACGAGGGGAACCGGCTGGCGACCGCCTCGGGGGTCGTCGAGGTCGACGACCTCGCCCGGCTGGTGAACGCGCTGCTGAATCGCCGGGACACGGCGGTGGCCCGGACCGGCGAGGCGCTGGAGACCGCCCGTGCCTTCGCGGCGACGGCCGCCCACGAGCTGCGCACACCACTGACCAGCATGGGCACCAACCTCAGCCTGCTGGGCCATCCCGATCTCCCCGCAGACCAGCTGGACGAGGTCGTGGCCGACCTGAGCGCCGAGCACGCTCGGATGCAGGGACTGATCACGATTCTCCGGCATCTGGCCCAGGCGGAGCTGATCGATCCGGCCGCCTTCAGCACGGTGGACCTGGCGGAACTGGTCGAAGCCGCCGCCGAGGACGGCCGGCGACGCCACCAGAACGCCACGATCGAGGTGTCCTTCGTCGGCGACGTCATGGTGCACGGGTGGCTGGACGGGCTCCGGATGATCGTCGACAATCTGCTCGACAACGCCGCGATCCATGGCTCCGGCGGCCACGGGCAGGCCGCGATCAGCGTGAGCGTACGGTGTGCGGACCCGTACGCCGTGCTCACCCTGGACGACGCCGGGCCAGGCGTGCCACCCGAGCAGCGCCAAGCGGTCTTCGGCCGCTTCCACCGGCGCCGCGGCAGTCCGGGATCGGGGCTCGGCCTCACTCTGGTCCACCAGCAGGCCGCCCTGCACCAGGGGAACGTGCGGATCAGCACCCCGCCGTCCGGCCCCGGCACCCGCATCGAACTCCGCCTGCCGCTGGTCGGCAGGCCCACCGCCCCGGTCGACACCCGCTCCTGGCTGGCCGGTGCTCGATAGGTATGGCTGGTATCAGCGGGCTGATGAACGATCCCTGGGGCGATAAGAGAGGAATAACCGCTCTGGCTGGGTATAGGAGATAGAACGGCCTTGGATGGATATGAGGGGAATTGCCACTCCGGGTGAGCACGAGAGGAATTCAACCCGACTCGGGGATACCTGAATCGCCCTGATTCGTTCCTGTGGTCAAGGAGCCGTGGTCAGGCGCCGTGGTCAAGGAGCCGTGGTCAGGGATACGGACAGGCCGGGGAGGAACGCTCATGAGCGAGATCCCACCGCCACGCCGAAGAGCGGGCGGAGCAGTCGGCTATGCGGTCGGGCTGGGAATCGCGGCGGTCCTCGGGCTCTCGGCGGTACAGCCGCTGCTGAGCCACGATCCCCCGGCCGTGACCGCCGAACCGCTGGTGAAGAGCACCGTTCCCAGCGGCAGGCGTCCCGGCGTGGCCAACATCGACACCGAGCTGGGCTTCCGGGACGCACGGGCCGCCGGCTCCGGGATCGTGCTCGACGGCACGGGCACCGTGCTGACCAACAACCACGTCATCCAGGGCGCCACCCGCATCAAGGTCACCGACACCGACAACGGCCGGACCTACTCCGCCCGGGTGGTCGGCTACTCCAGGACCGCCGACATCGCCGTGCTGAAGCTCCAGAACGCGACGAAGCTCAAGGCGGCCAGGCTCGGTGACTCCTCCAAGGTCATCCAGGGAGACCTGGTCACCGCCGTCGGCAACGCGGGCGGCAAGGGCGGCGATCCGACCGTGGTCACCGGCACCGTGATGGGGGTCGAAGAGTCGATCATCGCCACGGATCAGAGCGACGGCAGCACCGAGCGGCTGAGCGGGCTCATCCGGACCAGCGCCCCGATTCAGCCCGGCGACTCGGGCGGCCCGCTGCTGGACACCGAGGGCCGGGTCATCGGTATCGACACCGCCGCCTCGCTCGGCTACCACATGAAGCTGGGCACCGGTGAGGGCTACTCCATTCCGATCAGCCGGGCGATGCCCATCGTCCGCCAGATCATCAAGGGCACCACGTCCCCGGACGTCCACATCGGGCGTACGGCTCTGCTCGGCGTGCAGGTCCAGGCCTCCTCCGCGACCGGCCAGGGCGCCGCGGTCACCAAGGTCTTTCCCAGCACTCCGGCCGAGTCCGCGGGTCTCCTGCCGGGCGCCGTGGTCGACTCCCTGGACGGACAGTCCGTCGACTCCCCGGGGAAACTCACCGGGCTGCTGCTACGGCACCATCCCGACGACACCGTACGGCTTGGCTGGATGGACGGGTTCGGCCGGCACCACATGGCCAACGTACGTCTCGTCGACGGCCCGGCCCAGTGACCCGTCCGGCGATATCGAAGCGGACCGCACCGCCGATCTTCCGGAGCTGCTGCCCGCGATGAGCTTGTTCGCGCTGCTGCCTTTCGTCGGCAGGGACGAGGCGGCCGAAGAACTAGTGGGTCGCTGAGGAGACGCGGGCGGCCTCGTCCCTGCCCAGGAGCGGCAGCAGCGCGAAGTACGTCAGTGACGGCAGCAGCGCCGGCAGCTCACTGGTCTGGCCGGCTTCGACACGGACATAGACCGCGCCGTAGATGCCCCCCACCACCGCGTCCACGACGACGGCCGGGATGGACGGAAGCCCATCGCCCGGATCGGCGAAGAACGCCCGGAAACCTTCGAGATAGCGGCTGCGCGCGTTGCGCACCCGCGGGCCGGCGGCGTTGACCTCCACCACCGAGGCGCGGGTGAAGGGCTCCTCGGCCGCCAGCGCCTTGAGCATGACCCGCAGGGCCGCCCGGATCCCCTCCGGCCAGGACGGCGCGGCCTGATGGGAGCGGGTCATCAGGGCGAGCAGCATGCCGGTGCCGTACTCGTAGGCGGCGAGAAAGCAGTCGTCCAGACTCGCGAAATGATCGTAGAAGGCCTTCTTGGTGACCCCGGCGGCCTCGGTGACCTTGCTGATCGTCACTGCGGAGTAGCCGTGCTCCGCGACCACGAGGACGAACCCGTCGATGAGCCGGTCCCGCTGGATCTGCGCGACCTTCTCCGGCGGCAGCCCGTGGCGGCCCGGCTTGATGGCCCGTCCGGGGTCGAGGGCCGACCGGGACCCGGGCAGTACGAGATCGGCCGACTCTGAGGAAGACTGCCTTGGCATCGAAGACCTTACCTACTCACCGTCAGAAGCACGATACCTCCCGTACGCAGGCGGCCACGAGGGACGACGATTACCGTTCATGTCACACTCAGCGCCCCCGCCCACCGAGATCAGCATGCAGGATCCGGGCCGCAGTGTCTCCCACCAGGCAACAAAGCACCACCGACCACCACGAAGACTGATAGAACCGGCGCTCTCCCGCGTAGCGCCCCGGTCAACGCCGACCGGTGGCTACGGTAGGAGCTCGACAACGGAGGTTGCCCGCGTGCGACATCAGCCGGTCATCGGCGGGGTCCTACTCGCCCTGTCGCTGGGAATTCTCGCCGGATGTGGAAACGGTTCCACATCCGGGACGCAGGCGGCCGCGCCACCCCCCGCCGGCGGCACGTCCCCCGGCCGGCAGGGCACGGCGCAGAACCCAGGCACCGGAACCCTGGCGGGCAAGACCATCGTGCTCGACCCCGGCCATAACGGCGGCAACGGAAGCCATCCGGCCGAGATCGGCAAGATGGTCGACATCATCACCGCCCGCAAGGAATGCGACACCACCGGCGCCGACACCAAGGCGGGCTACTCCGAGCACGCCTTCAACTGGGACGTCGCCAACCGGCTGCAAAGACTCCTGCGGGCACGCGGCGCCACCGTGATCCTCACCCGGCCCACCGACACCGGGGTCGGTCCCTGCATCACCGAGCGGGCGGCGACCGGCAACCGCGCCCATGCCGACGCGGCACTCTCCATCCATGCCGACGGTGCTCCCGCGAGCGGCCACGGCTTCCACATCATCGAACCCATTCCGATCCCGGGCCACAACGCCAAGATCGTGCCCGCCTCGGACAAGCTGGGCCTGGCACTGCGGGACGCCTTCCACCGGGGCACCGGAACGCCGTACTCCAGCTACATCGGCAAGAACGCTCTCAACCCGCGCGACGACCTGGGCGGCCTCAATCTCTCCACGGTCCCCAAAGTCTTCATCGAATGCGGCAACATGCGCAATCCGGGTGACGCCACGAACCTCGTCAACCCGCGATTCCGCGAGAAGATCGCAGAGTCGCTGACCGCCGGATTCGAAGCGTACTTTTCCTGAGCCCGTTCTCCTGGCCGGATTTATCCGGCATACCGGAGTTGGTGCTGTTCCATGCGCAGAAAGGACCCGGCGATAGCTCACGATCGCGGCCAACGCCCACATGTGAGGTCACCGGCTGGATAGCGTGAGCGCATGGAGCAGAGCGAGCCGACCCGCCGCCGTGCACTGTGGGCGCTGGGCGCAGCGGGCCTGGCCGCGGTGGCCGCGGGCGACAGCGCGCACCCTACGGCGCGGCAGCGGTTCGCCGCCGCTCCCGCCACCCGGCGACGCGCACTCATCCACCCGCGGGCCCGGCCGCCCGCGCAGGTCCCCGGCTGGACCCAGACCCCGCTGACGGCGGCCCACCAGCCCGTCCGGAGCCTGCATGACTTCCTCCCGGCCGCACCCGGCAACGCGATCGCGCTGACCATCGATGACGGTCCGCACCCCGAGTGGACGCCCAGGATGCTCGACCTGCTGGCCGAGCATCAGGTGCACGCGACGTTCTCGCTGATCGGCCTTCAGGTGAAGCAGTTCCCCAAGCTCGCGGAGCGCATCGTCGCAGCTGGGCACCAGCTGTGCAACCACACGATGAACCACCCGATCCCCTTCAACGCACTGTCGCATCGGCGCATCGTGTCCGAGGTCACCGAGGCTCGCGTGCGTATCGCCGACGCCACGGGGATCACGCCCAGGTTCTTCCGGTCACCGGGCGGCTCCTGGTCACCGTCCATCGTGCACACCGCACATGGCCAGGACATGATCTGCATCGACTGGGACATCGACCCCCGCGACTGGGCCCGGCCCGGCATCCGGCACATCACCAAGGCAATGATGGGCTGTGCCGCCGGCGACATCCTGCTCTGCCACGACGGCGGCGGCGACCGCTCTGAGACCATCAAGGCCCTGCGCACCGTCATCCCCAGCCTCAAGCAGCGCGGGCTGACGTTCGTCTCCCTCTGACTTCCCCCTCTGACTTCGTCCCCCTCTGACTGTGTCTCTCTGATTCATCTCGCCGCCGGCTTGATCTCCTCTGATGAGCCGGGGGCCGACGCGGCGCCGTGATGCCGGCCTCCAGGAATAGATCCACTACCCTGGCGGTTCAGGATCTATAGTTGAAAGTTAAACTACTTTTCGAAAGGGCCGTCATGCAGTTCGGGATCTTCACTGTCGGTGACGTCACCACCGACCCGACGACCGGCCGGACGCCGTCCGAGACGGAGCGCATCAAATCCATGGTCACGATCGCGCGGAAGGCCGAGGATGTGGGCCTGGACGTCTTCGCCACCGGCGAGCACCACAACCCGCCGTTCGTGCCCTCGTCACCGACCACGATGCTGGGCTTCATCGCCGCCCGTACCGAGCGGATCATCCTGTCCACGTCGACGACGCTGATCACCACTAACGATCCAGTGAAGATCGCCGAAGATTTCGCGATGCTGCAGCACCTGGCCGACGGGCGGGTCGACCTGATGATGGGCCGCGGCAACACCGGCCCGGTGTATCCCTGGTTCGGCCAGGACATCCGGCAGGGCATCCCGCTGGCCCTCGAGAACTACAACCTGCTGCACCGCTTGTGGCGCGAGCACGTCGTCGACTGGGAGGGCAAGTTCCGCAGCCCGCTCCAGAGCTTCACCTCGACGCCGCGGCCGCTCGACGGGGTGCCGCCGTTCGTCTGGCACGGCTCCATCCGCAGCCCGGAGATCGCCGAGCAGGCCGCCTACTACGGCGACGGGTTCTTCGCCAATCACATCTTCTGGCCGAAGGAGCACTTCATGCGCCTGATCGGCCTGTACCGCAGGCGTTTCGAACACTACGGCCACGGTACGGCCGACCAGGCGATCGTGGGTCTGGGGGGCCAGGTGTTCATGCGGCGCAATTCGCAGGACGCCGTGGCCGAGTTCCGGCCGTATTTCGACAACGCCCCCGTGTACGGGCACGGACCGTCACTGGAGGAGTTCACCGAGCAGACGCCGCTCACCGTGGGCAGCCCGCAGGAAGTGATCGACAAGACTCTTACCTTCCGTGAGCACTTCGGCGACTACCAGCGCCAGTTGTTCCTCATGGACCACGCCGGCCTCCCCCTAAAGACCGTCCTGGAGCAGCTCGACCTGCTGGGCGAGGAGGTCGTCCCGGTCCTGCGCAAGGAGTTCGAGGCGCTGCGCCCCAAGCACGTCCCGGACGCACCGACGCACGCCGGTCTCCTCGAAGCGGCCAAGGCGACAGCGACCAAGGCGACCAGTGCTACCGAGGCGATCAGGGACAAGGCTGACAACAACGACAGGACCGAGGTGACCTCATGACGCGCAAGCTCGCCGTGGTCTCCGCCGGGCTCAGCGAGCCCTCGTCGACCCGCCTGCTGGCCGACCGCCTCGCGGCGGCCACCACGCGACACCTGGAGCAACGGGGTCTCGACGTCAAGGTCGAGGTGCTCGAGTTGCGCGATCATGCCCATGACCTGGCCAACAATCTGCTCACCGGCTTTCCCGCCGGAAACCTGAAGCAGGCGATCGACAGCGTGGTAGGCGCCGACGGGCTGATCGCGGTCAGCCCGATCTTCAACGCCTCCTACAGCGGCCTGTTCAAGTCGTTCTTCGACGTCCTGGAAGCGGACTCGCTGACCGCCAAGCCCGTGCTGATCGCGGCCACCGGTGGTACGGCTCGCCACTCACTGGCGCTGGAGCACGCCGTCCGCCCGATGTTCGCCTACCTGCGTTCCGTCGTCGTGCCCACGGCCGTGTACGCCGCTTCGGAGGACTGGGGAGCGGGCGGCGACGACGGTCACGCGCTGGTCGACCGGATCGACCGGGCGGCCGGCGAACTTGCCGCCCTGATCGGCGCCCTCGGGCCGGCCCGCCGGCCCGGCCCGTTCGACGAGCCGACGCCCTTCGAGGAGCTGCTGGCCCGCGGCTGACGCCGGCTGACGGGTGCGCATCGCCGCCCGCCGCGCCGAATGAACCGAAGACCGGATGCTCGGATCTGTCATGGCGACGGTCTGCGCGCTGAGCCCGCCAGACCACGAACCGAGTTCCGCACAGCCCACCGGTTTTGACACCCTCCCATCCCTTGTGCCATAGATTCTGGCCAATGAACGCTACTCCCGAACCCAACTCCCGGGTCGTCCTGCGGCGGGTGGCGGCCGAAGATCAGGAGGAGTTCACCGGGCTGGCCAGAGCGAGCGTCGACCTGCACCGGTCGTGGATATATGCGCCGGCGACGGCCGCCGAGTTCGCGACCTACCTGGCACGGTTCGACCAGGTCACGGCGGTCGGCCTGCTGGTACGACTCCGTGACACCGGAGCGATCGCCGGGCTGGTCAACATCAGCCAGATCGTGCGCGGCCCTTACCAGCGAGGCGTTCTCGGCTACGCGGCCTTCGCCCCCACCGCCGGCCACGGCTACATGTCCGAAGGCCTCGGGCTCGCGCTGCGGTACGCCTTCGGTCCGCTCGGCCTGCGCCGACTGGAGGCCGACATCCAGCCGGGCAACGAGACCTCCCTCAAACTCGTCAAGCGGCTGGGTTTTCGCCAGGAAGGCTACTCACCTGGCCTCATTCAGATCGAAGGCATCTGGCGAGACCATGAGCGCTGGGCCATCACCAGCGACACGATCGGCCATGTCCCGCCGCCACCGCCGGGACCTTTCCCCGGGGAACCACTGCCTTACGTTTAAAGATCTCAAATATGTATACATAGGTAAGCAAAACGTATAGTGCGCAGTGCCGCGCCCGGGTCTCGCCACAGGGGGTTGATCAGCGTGGCAATCGGCGTTCAAGGAGCCGGCTCGGGGGGCCCCGCACCCGAGTGGCCCGAATCCCTCGAAATCCGAACCCTGCTGGAAGCAGGCTGGCGGCCGACCCCGTTCCGCGAGTTCGTAATCAAGATCCACAGCCGCTGCAATCTGGCCTGCGACTACTGCTACATGTACGAGATGGCGGATCAGGGTTGGCGTCGTCAGCCCCGCCGGATGGCACGTCCGACCGTCGACGCGGTGGCAGAGCGCATCGCCGAGCACGCGCGCGCGAACGGGCTCCCCAAGGTCCAACTGATCCTTCACGGTGGCGAGCCGCTGCTCGCCGGCGTGGACCACATCCGCTACGTGGTCCACACGATGCGGTCGGCCGCGGAACCCGATGTGGAGGTGGGCTTTCACGTCCAGACCAACGGAGTGCTGCTCGATTCGGTCTTCCTGGAGCTGTTCGAGGAATTGGACATCACCGTCGGCGTCAGCCTGGACGGTGATGAAGAGGGCCACGACCTGCATCGCCGACGGGCCGACGGTCAGGGAAGCTACCGCGCCGTCCGGGCCGGCTTGGAGGCGTTGACCGCGCCCCGATTCCGGCATCTCTTCGGTGGTCTGCTGAGCACGATCGACCTGCGCAACGACCCCGTGACCACCTATGAGGCACTGCTGTCCTTCGAACCACCGGGCATCGACTTCCTGCTGCCGCACGGCAACTGGGACGAGCCGCCGCCCGGCCGCCTGCCTGACGGCACGACACCCTACGGCGACTGGCTGATCGCCGTCTTCGACCGCTGGTACGGCGCGAAGGTACGTGAAACGCGTATCCGGCTGTTCAGCGAGATCATCCGGCTCATGTTCGGCCGGCCCTCGCACAGCGAGTCGGTCGGGCTCTCACCGGTGGCCGTCGTGGTGGTGGAGACGAACGGGCAGATCGAGCAGGTGGACACCCTGAAGTCCGCCTTCGAGGGTGCCACCGGCACCACGTTGCACGTCGCACGGGACTCCTTCAACGCCGCACTGTTGCTGCCCTCGATCGCGGCCCGGCAGATCGGTAGCCGGGCGCTCGCAGAGGAATGTCTGGCCTGCCAGGTGCGGCGCATCTGTGGCGGCGGTCTCTACCCGCATCGCTACCGCTCCGGAAGCGGCTTCGCCAATCCTTCGGTCTTCTGCCACGATCTGCTCCGCCTGATCACTCACATTCACGGTGTGGTCTCGAGCGATGTGGCGGCCCTGAGGGAGACGAGCCATCCGGAAGGCGGCCGATGAAGCCGGGCCGGCACCGGATACCAGAGGAACTCCTCTTCGCCCTGGCCGCCGGAGGCGGCGGTGCCGAAGCGGCCGGCCATCTCCGGGCCGCCCAGGCCGGCAAGCGGCTACTGCTCCTGCGGGGTGTTCGGGACGCGGCCAGAGCCGTCGCCCATCCGCAGGCGGGGCAGGCTGAGCGCGCCTTCACCCAACTGGCGGCCATCCAGGAGCAGGCGCCTGAGGCGGTCGACACCGTCGTGGGCTATCCGACCGTCGGTGCCTGGGCTCGTCGTAACCTCCTCGCCCTTATCGGGCGGGCGGCGGGCGAGGCGGATCCCGGCGGGCTGGCCGCACTCACCGCGGCGGCGGCGATCAGATCGCGGCTCGCCTGTGAAATCGAGGTTCCGGTACGCGATGACGGCATCGTGCTGCCCTCTCTCGGCCGGGCGCTGACGCCGGCGCGGAAGAGCGCGCTCGTGCGGTCGGGCACCGGTCCGGCCGAAGTCACCGCGACCGGGCTGCTCGTCCGGATCCCGGACGACCCGCACACTGATGCGCCCGGATGGCAGGCACTGCGGCGGCTGACCGCCATGTGCCAGGACGTGCAGGTCGGCTTCCTGCTCGACGACCACGATCCCGACCGGATGCCGGGCGCGGCCGTCACCGAGCGGCGGCTGAGCGAGACGGAACTCGATCAGTGGCGGTCGGCCCTCGACGGGGCCTGGGAGATCCTGGTCGGGGAACATTGGACCACCAGTGCCGAGATCACTGCGATGATCACAGTCCTGACCCCGCTGGTCGCACTGCCGGATCGGCGGGCCAGCGGGACCCCGCGGCACGCTTTCGGCAACATCGGGCTGTCGACCCCTCCCGACGCCCACTCGTTCGCGGAGACGCTGGCGCACGAAATACAGCACACCAAGCTCACGGCGCTGCTCGACGTGGTCCAGTTGACCCTGCCTGACGACGGCAGCCGGCACTATGCGCCCTGGCGGGACGATCCGAGACCCGTCGCCGGGCTCCTGCAGGGCACCTACGCCTACCTGGGAGTCACCGGTTTCTGGCGCAGACAGCGCCACCATGAGTCCGGCGAGCGGGAGTTGCGGGCACATGGTGACTTTGCCCGCTGGCGAGATGCCGTCGGCCGGGCCGCCCGGACGCTCGGCGGCAGCGGACGGCTGACCGAACTCGGGGAGCTGTTCGTCGCCGAGATGACCCGTACGCTTCACTCCTGGAGCCTGGAGCCTGTGCCCTACTCGGCTCTCAGCCGCGCGAGTGCCGCCACCGACCGCCACAGGACCGAGTGGCGGCTCCGCAATGGCCTGCCGGCCGAAGGCTAGATCGGCGGAGGGTCGAAGTCGGAGTCGAGGTGGCGTCCTTCGAGAGCCACCTTCGCGTCAGGATGCTCCAGCCCCAGCGTCCGTGCGTAGGCCTCGCGAGTCTGCTCGTACAGCCCGGCGGCTTCCTCTTCCGCACCATCGGCCCGCAGATCTGCCGCCAGATTCGCGGCGCAGGACAGCGCCATCGGATGCGTCTCGCCGAGAACCGTCCGAAGCCGCCGCAACGTGCCCTGCCCGAGGCGGCAGGCCGCGCCGAAATCGCCGAGCGCGGCCAGGTCGCTGGCCAGGTTGGCGGCCACCGTCAGGGAGTAGTGGTGGTCACGGCCCAGCTTGGCCTCAAGCCCCACCAGTGCCTGCTCATTCAACTCTCTCGCGGTCTGCGGGTCCCCGAAGACCCGGCGCAGCAGGGCCAGGTTCCCGACACAGCCGTGGTTGTACGGATGGTCGGGACCGTAGATTTTCGGGTAGCGCCGGACAGTGTCCGCGGCAAGCTCGAGAGCGGCCTCCTTCTCCCCGAGGGTCCGCTGGATGTTCGCCAGGCACATCGCGGACGCGAGTGTGTCGGGGTGGTCGAGATCGAACAGCCGCACAAAGCGAGCATGAACGTCCAGGGCGAGTTCGAGCGACCTGTCGAAATCTCCGACCCGCCTCCAGGCGATGGAAAGGTCTTTCGCGGTACGCAGCGTCCACGGATGCTCGGGGCCCAGCTCTTCCACGCCGAAGGCGTACGCGTCCTCGCCCAGATCGCACGCTTCCGCGTAGTCGCCGCAGAGCCGCACCGCGCGGGCCAGCCCGCTCCAGGCATTGAGGAGACTACCCTTGTCGGTGTCGTCCCATCCCAGCGAAAGCCATCCCGAGTATGCCCGCTCGTGGAGACTTCGCGCTCCCCGGTAGTCGCTGCTGAGGCCGAGGTCGAGGGCCAGGCTGTTCACCACTCGAAGCGTTCTCGGGTCGCTCTCGCCGAAGTTGTTCTCGTAAAGACCCAGTGACCCGTTGTCATGGTCCCGGGCTGCAGGGAACTCTCCGTGTGCCCGAAGGTCGGCGGCGATGCTGGGCAGGGTCCGCAGCGTGACGTCGTGGTCCTTGCCGTAGGAGGACTCCAGCTTTGCGAGGGTCTCCTGGTCGATGTCGTAAGCCGCGCTGTATTCGCCGAGCTCACGCAGGATGTTGCCGAGCTGCCGCTGCGCCAGCAGAACGTCGAGGTCGTGCTCGCCGGACTCGGCCTTCCATTGATCGAGGAAGCGTTCCACGAAGGTCCGGGCCGAGGGATAGTCACCGGAAGCGAACAGATACCGCAGGATGTTGCGGGCAAGCTCGCGCACCGCGGGCTCATCGCTCTCCGCGACCGCGGACGGCACGATATGTCCGAGCAGATCGGAGTACCTGCGCCAACTGGACGGGTCATCGGGATCAGCCGGGGCGAAACCCACCAGCAGCAAGTGGACCTCATGGCGAATCCGCTGCTGCTCCGTCTCCGGCAGCTCATCGCGCAACAGCGCCTGGATCAGCCGGTGCACCTGGAGGGTGCGGCCTGCGGAGTCGATGCGCGCCAAGGCATAACGCCCCAGCTCGCCGACGGCCCGGCTCAGCCGGATAGGGTCGGCCAGCAGTCCGGCGAGCTGCGGGCCGAGGTCGGCACGGGGCTGGCTGAAGACATCGCGGGGAATGGGCTCAGGGCCGAAGAACGCGCAGCAACGCAGCAGCTCGACCGCTTCTGGGAGCTTCTCGCTGAGGCTGGCCACCGACAGCCCCCACGCGGCCGTCATCGACACCGGATACTCGGTCGGCTTGCCTTCGGAGAGCAGCTGGCTCGTACGCTCGGTCAGCAGCCGTAGATACTCCGAGACCGCCATGCCGGTCTCCGCCTGCAGCGCACCCGCCTGCTCCAGCGCGAGTGGCAGGTCACCCAGCTCATGAGCGAGCCGATCCGCATCAACCTCGCTGATCGTCTTCGGGACCCGCTTGTTGAGGAACTGCACGCTCTCCTCACGAGAGAACACGTCCACGGGCACCGTGTCCACGACACCTTCCCAGCGGTGATTGCGCGAGGTGATCAGCACATGGCCGGGACCCTGCGGGACGATCTCGTTGAGGTCCTCCGGCTGGTCGGCATTGTCGAAGATCAGCAGCCATTTGGAGTACGGATCTCCGCGTCGCAGCGCGTCGAGGACGGCGTTCGCCGCGTCCTCGATGCCACTCGCCGTCGCGGGCGGCAGACCGAGGTGCGGCGCGAGACCCGCCAGTGTGGCTCGTACCAGGACGGGCTGGTCAGCGGGAATCCACCAGACAAGGTCGTAGTCAGAGCGGTAACGATAGGCGTATTCCACGGCCATCTGCGTCTTTCCGACACCGCCGAGTCCATGGAGCGCGTGCGGCACGACCGCGGTCACCTGACCGGCGATGCCCTCACGCAACTTCGCCAGGAGTTGCTCACGTCCGGTGAAGTTCTTGTTGCGGGGCGGCACCTTTCCCCACACCTCAGGGACACGTCCCACCGGGCGCCCGGCAGTCGGCTGTGCAACGGTCACGCGACCCGCCTCCGCGTCATTTTTTCACTTGGCGATCACTCAGCCGGAACAATCCGATCGTCCCGTCATCGTATGTCGCCCACCCCTCATTCATCTATGACGACCATGAAATCACGACGCGTACCCGACTGTGCGTCACCTGACGCAGAGCTCGACAAGGCCGCCTATTCGGTCCTCACAGAACCAGCGGTATGAACAATCCGTAACGCGCCGCCCACGGAGAGCGAGAAGAGAGCCAAACATCATAGGTGATCTTTTAAGTAAATGTCAGCTAGTCGCGGCGGGGACTTTCTGACAAAATCGTGGGTCCATGCGCATTGCGGCTCAATGGGCGACCTGCGGATGCTCAAGGGACCGGACGCAAGCCAGGGCACGTTGGGAGAACACATGTCACAGCAAGCCGTCGACCCTCGAGTCGACCTCATCGACCTCTCCGGACTGTCCCTACACGACGTCGATGACCTCGGCGATTCGACTTTCGCCCATGCGTTGAGCGAGATCCTTAACCCGGCACAACGGGACGGTGAGGCCGTCGCGCTCTTCGACAACAGGATGGCCTGAGCCGGAAGGCTCCAGGAGATCCAATTCTCGGTTCGGCTCCGTAGTGGACGGCGATCGTGATGGGACGAGCGAATCGACTCCCCCGCCCTTCCTCGAACGCCGATGCGGCGGCGCCCACATCGGTGAAGCGACTGATATGCGGCGCGAATGACCGC
This sequence comes from Streptosporangiaceae bacterium, assembly GCA_025964695.1. Classification (GTDB taxonomy): domain Bacteria; phylum Actinomycetota; class Actinomycetes; order Streptosporangiales; family Streptosporangiaceae; genus Actinomadura_E. The sequence goes on from JAOPYK010000108.1 coordinate 29,501, forward strand.
CCGTCCAACGAATCGGCCATCGATCTGTTGCCACATTCGGTCATGGACCGGTCCCTACTTGCGTTTTCCCCCTGCTTGTACATGTGGATGGACTACTCTGCCAAGAACCGACGCGGAGTGTTCCGTGGAGTTCACCTCGTAGCCCTGACCTTCCGCTCACCGTTCACGACCTCCGGCCGGGGCATCCGCACCCGGAGGCCACCCGATGAGTATCACTCCCGTGACTTATGACCCACGGCCAACGCCGTATGTGGGCGTTCGCCCGTTCGACACCGACGACCGTCGACTGTTCTTCGGCAGGACCCGCGAAACACAGGAACTCACCGGACTCTGGCAACGGAACCGGCTCACGATCCTGCACGGCAGTGCGGGGGTGGGCAAGACCTCACTACTGCGGGCCGGCGCCGTCCCGCAACTCATGTCGGAGGCCGCACACGTCCTCCCCCTCGGCCACATCGCACACCGTTCCGCGTTTCCGATGGCAGCGCTCCCGGAACAGAATCCGTTCACTTTCGCCCTGCTGTCATCGTGGTATCCGAGCGAGTCACCGACCCGGGTCTCCGGGCTGTCGATCACCGGTTTCCTCCGCAGGCACGCGCGTACCGATCGGTTCGGCTCCCCGCTCAGAACCTTCGTGGTCATCGACCAGGCGGAGCTGCTCTTCCGTCCGTCCGACACACATGAGCGCCAGCGGTTGCGTTTCCTCGACGAACTCGTAGACGCGCTGACCGCACACCCGAACATGCGGCTGCTGGTCGCCGTGCGGGAAGACCACCTCGACGAGACACTGACATTCGCCGAACGGTTGGGCGAGGGATCCTGTACCCAGTACGCCCTCCGGCCCTTCGACAGAAGCTCCGCCATCGAGGCGGTGAAACGGCCGCTTGACGGCGCAGACCGCTCTTTCGGGCCGGACACCGCGGAACGCCTGGTCGATGAGCTCCGCACGATAAGAACGCCCCGCGGAAAGAAGAACGAGACCACCTCGGTCATCGATCCCGCATTGCTCCAGCTCGTGTGCGCCAGGCTGTGGGCGGATCTCCCGACCGACACGGGTTCGCTGGCCGGGCAACTGGCGTTCGAGGTCGACCGGGCACTCACCGAATTCTGCGCGCAGGCACTGGCGACGGTCGCCGCCGACCACAGGCTGCCGCCGAACAAGGTCGATTCCTGGTTCCGCACCGCCTTCGCCGACCAACCGGGCAGTGGTGCGGTTCTGGAGGGGCCGAAACGGACTCAGGGGATTCCGAACTCCGTGGTGCGCGCCGTCGAGGATCGCCATCTCATCAAAGCGCGCCGGCAGTCGGGCGCACGCTGGTACGAACTGCAGCATCCCCGTCTCCTCAAGCCGATCCATCAGCTCGGGAACAAGCTGGGGCCGATACGCAGGCCCGAGCCTCCCGCGCGGCTGAGAGCGGCCGAACTCGCTCTGTCCGAGGGCGACTTCAATCTCGCTCGACGCCACGTGGAGGGCGCCAAGCGCGCCTGCGGCAAGGATGAAATGCGGATTCTCGCCGATGCCGAGTCCTTTCTCGGAAACATCGCCCATGCGAAGGGTGAGCCGGTCACCGCCGCCGGTCACTACCGCAAGGCCGCGGGGATGTTCGAGGCGCTGCAGGACACCTCCGCAGTAGGCCGGCTGCTGGCCGCGCTGGGAAGGCTGAAGCTGACACAGGGAGCCGACGCAGCGGAACAGCGAGCCAATGCCACGGAAGCGGTGAAGGAGCTCCGAGCGGCGGCGGGCCGGATCCCCAATGATCTCGTGGTGCAGACCGGCCTCGGACAGGCACTCTGGCACGCCGGCCAGGCACAGGCCGCACTCGCCGTACTGAACGCGGTCCTCACCCATGACGGCGACACTCCTGAGGCGTTGCGCACGCGGGGTGAATTCCTCGCCGATCTCGGCGACGCCGAGTCGGCGCTGAGAGATCTCAGCAGAGTGGACCGGCACGCCCGGCCTTCCACGCAGGCCGCCTGGGCGCTCGCCCTCGCTTTACGGCATCAGATCGAAACGGCACAGTACGAACTCGACAACGTCGTGGCAGATGCATCCGATAACGGGCCCGTCCTCTTTCGGGCCGCACGTGTGCAGCGGCTCAGCGGCGATCCGGTCGCCGCCGCGGGACTCGTCACCAGGGCCTTGGCGGCAAAGCATCCGCCACTGCCCCCACACTTGTACGATGCGGCTCAAACGCTGCTGCACGAGTTGTGAGGCAGTGGAAGCCCAGCGAAGTCGACGCACTTCGCGGTACCCGCGAACCGCTCGGGTCGGCGAACCCCCGTCTGATAGATCAGTAACCCCATCAGAGGCCGTCATGGTCCGCTAGCATGCTATTTCTGTGCGGCCTAGGCATGACCTGCTGACCAGGCGGTACAAATACCGGACCCACGTATGCGACGCGAGTCCTGCGCAAGCCGACCCATTGGACCAAAGTCCGCTTTAGGGTGATTTCTGCCTGGACTCTGGTCGATTTTTGTTTGTCATGATGCGTCGAGTACCAGGTTGCTACCTGCCGAGGAGAAACTCAGATAGGTGACCGTACTCACCGCCGAACCGATTGCCGAAGCCACGCCCCCCGACCGGCAACGTGACTTCAGGCTACTTTGGAGCGGATCGGCGACCTCACAGCTCGGCACCATGAGCGCGGCGACCGCGAGCCCTTTGCTGGCGCTGTCACTGACCGGATCGCCGGTCTTCGCCGGCTGGGTGGCGGCGGCGAGTACCGTACCCAGTCTCCTGCTGCACCTTCCTGCCGGTTTGTTCGTTGATCGGCTCAATCGTCGGCAGATCATGCTGGTGAGCCAGTTCGCTCGATTCATCGTGGGTGCGCTACTGGTCGGCGGACTCTTCCTCGTCGAAAATCACGCCACGCTACTGGCCGCACTGCTGATCGTCGCTGCGATCACGGACGGCACTTTCGCCGTTTTTTACAATATCGCAGAGATCACCGCTGTGCGGCGCATTGCGCCTTCCAAGAAATTGTCCGGCGCAATGGCCAAGAATGAAGCCAGGAACCATATCGCATTGCTGGTCGGCCGTCCCCTCGGCGGAGTCCTGTACGGCGTGAGCCGTGCTCTGCCCTACGCTGTCGATGCGCTGACCTGCCTGCTCTCGATCTTCGCCTTGGTCTCCATGGAGACCAAGGACTTCCAGCCCGCTCCCGAGTCGGCGACACGGCAGGCGACAGCGCCCTCGGGCGGGATCAAGAGTGGCTTGCACCTACTGTTGCGCGATTCGTTCCTGCGCACGGTCCTCGTGGTCTGCACCATCACCAATTTCTTCTTCCAGACGGTCGTTCTGCTCCTCGTCGTACTGGCAGAGCAAGAAGGCCTGTCCAGCTCACTGATCGGTCTGCTACTCGCCGCCTCAGGCCTCGGCGGTCTGCTGGGAGCGATCGCCGCGCCACGGGTTCTGCACAAACTCCGGCCAAAGGCCATAGTCATCGGCTGTGTCTGGGGCTGGCTGCCGCTGGCCATCGTCGTCGCGGTCTCGCACCAACCGATCATCGGACTGATGGCCTGGGGGTGTTTCAGTTTCATGGGGGCCCATATGAACGTGGCCCTGGCCATCTATCAGGCAGGGGTGCCCGAAGAACTGCTGGGCAGGGTGGCGAGCATCAACAGCTTCCTCACCAGCGGGGCGGTCCCCCTTGGCGCCTTGAGCGCCGGCTACATCATCTCCGAACTCGGCACCCGGGCCGCCGCGGGGCTCGTTGCCGCAACGGTCGCCGTGCTCGCCGTCGTGGTCCCCTTGTCGCTGCTGATCAGCTCGGCGAGGGCCCCGGCCGCACCTACCCCGGTGAGATCGCAACTGGCCGAATCAGCGAGAGCGGCTCAGACCGTACTTATCTTTGTCATGGTCATGGGTGCGCCCGCTGCCAAGTTCGTCATATCGCTGCTCATCAAAACAATTCTGGAACTACACCTCGGCCCCATCGGCGCCGTGTCCGCTGCAGCCTCACCGGCCCCGATGCGCCAAAGATCTCCGCAGCTTGATGAGTCTTAGACGCCTCACCTGCACGTCCCAGCGCGACCACTATCGGCCATCTCAGCGGGCGGGAAGAACCGTCGCCGACTTCAGGTGAGATGCGCCACTTACGATAGTGCGTACCAACGGGGCGGATCGATGGTTCTGCATGTTTGCTGGCAAAGGCTCGGAGGCACTGCCACGTGACCTGGTCGCTGGACGTAGCCGATCAATGGCGTATCGTCGACGCGTTCATGCAGATCGACGGCATGCGGAAGCGCAGCACCCGTGATGTCTTCATCTCCCTGCTGGAAAGAGAGCTGGGACAGCATCTGCCGATCCCACGTCATGAGCAGGATCTGTACGACGTGTGGCAGTTGGTCGACGTTCTGCTCGCCTACTCTGGGGCCGTTCACACGCTGGTCGACATAGTCGGGACCTTCCATGGTGGCAGCCGGTCGATGACAGAGATCCGCAACGTCGTCGATGAACTGCTGCCGGAGCCGCTCCTGGACGGTCAGGAGCGCCGCGAGCTCCATCAGCTCGTCCGTGCGCTGGAGGACAGGGGGATGAAGGCGGCTCACCGAGCTGCGATCCCGGCTCTCTACCGTGATGCCGTGGGTCCGGTCGGTCCCGCGCTGGATCGCGACATCCGCAGCATCAAGGCCGTCATTGCGCAGCTCGAGGAGGTCGCTGTGGGCATGGACGGCGTTCCACCGCTGCTGGCCTTCGTCAGAGACCTCGCGGGATGCACGGACGGCCCCACCGCGACCGCCCTCTGGGACTGGGCCCGGCGCTTCGCCCAGCGCCTCGGACTCCACGGGACGGAACTGCGCCAGCTCCAGCAGGGGACGCGGAGCAGAACGGACAGCGCGGAGTTCGGCACCTACTTGGTGATCGAGTTTCGGCCGGATCTGGCTGGTTCCGATATGTTCCTCGTTACCGCGTGGCTGCAGTTCGACGGCGAACTCGGCTCGACCCTCCACCGCGATGACGATCCGTTTCCGCTGAGCCGCCTTCCGCTTCTCCTGGAAGCGCTGCTGATAGACAACCACCAGGTCGTCAATCGGCACACACCGGCGCTGACCATCGAGTTCGTACTGCCGCGCAGCCTGCTGGGCATTCCCCTCGATCAGCTCAGGATCACAGTCGACGGGTTGGAACGCCGGCTGGGAATCGAGCATCCGGTCATCGTGCGCAGCCTTGACCGGATACAACAGCGGGTACTCCACCACAATTGGCGTCGCAAATGGAGTTGGCTTCGGGAGAACCCGGGATCGGTGACGGTGTGCTGGATCGCCCAGCCCGGGGAGTTCGACCACGAGAGGCTCTACACGTTGCTGTCCGAGCACTCGTCGGCATGTCTTGCACTGGCGTTCCCGCCTTGGAGCGGTGCTCCGAATCCGGTCGACGAGCTCTGGGTGGGACTGCAGGCCGGAGCT
>JAOPYK010000326.1 GCA_025964695.1 Streptosporangiaceae bacterium
CTCGTCCGGGGGATGTTTGAGCGCCGCGCTGTGCCTGCTGGCCCGGGACCGCGGGGGGCCGGAGATCGCCTACCAGTGCCTGCTGGTCCCGTGCCTCGACGATCGGACGCAGACCGCCTCGATCAAGCGGATCACCGACGGGCGGATCCCCAACGGACCTGGCGTCAGGCACACGTGGGAGACCTACCTGGGGCCCGATCGGCTCGACGTCTCGCCGTACGCCGCGCCCGCCCGCGCCACAGACCTGAGCGGGCTGCCGCCCGCGGATATTCTCACGTGCGGCTTGGACCCGCTGCGCGACGAGGCGCTGGACTACGCGCGCCGGCTGATCGAGGCGGAGGTTCCGGTCGAGATGCGCCACGTGCCGGGTGCCTGGCACTTCTTCGAGGGGTACGCGCCCGGCAGCGCCTTGGCCAAGGCGACAACCGCGCATTGGCTCGGCGCGCTGCGCACCGAACTGCGTCATTGACGGCCGGACCTACCAGATCTGGCACGACGGGCAATGTTCCACTTCCTGACCGACCCCGCCGACCGCGCCACTTACCTGCAGACCATGCGCGCCGCCCTGGCCGACGGCGGAGGGATCACGGCCGGCATGGTCACCGGTCTGGGCTGGGGTTGCGGGGCTTTCTCGGTGAGGCCTGTTCGTGTGGCTGCTGAGCGGTCATTTGCATGGCTTCCTTGATGGACAGCGGGAAGTCGTCGGCTGCGACCTGGGCGGGGGTGCGCTGACCGGATCGGGCGTTCGCCGTGTCGGCCGCCCCGGTGGCCCGGTTGGCCTCGGTGAGACCGGTGGTGCGTTCATCCATGGTGAGTGTCGCGAGGTCGTCGGTGACGTGCCCGAGTTCCGCGGCTCGTTTCTGCTCGGCCGATGCGCCGTGCAGTTCCTGTGCCGGGGCGAGGGGATCGTCGCCGGGAGGTGACGTGATCTTGGTGACGACGTGTTCGGGCAGGTTGGTGTCATTGATAAGAAGGCCGGCGCTGCGTCGCGTGGATGAGAACGGCCACCAGCCTGGCCAGTTCCAGCGCTCCTTCGGCGGCGTCGGCTCGGCGGCTGAGCTGCTGGATAGGGCCGACCTGGTCCAGTACGACATTGGCCCGGGCCAGGACGAAGGTGAGGGCCAGCAGCGCCGCACGGGCGTTGCCATCCTCGAAAGGATGGAAGAAGCACACGTCCAGATAGGCGCGGGCTGCCCGAGCGGGCAGCGGCACAGCGGCGGCGTCGGCTTGTTGAAGGCATTCTTCGAACCGCTGTTGGGTGTGGTCGTCCAACCCGTAGCGCTCCCGGCCTCCCTTGGCGAAGGCGAGTCCGGTCCGGAAGGCCGGGTATTCGGTTCCCAGGACGTGGCTCTGCCACCGGCACATGGTGGGGAAGTCGAGGGCGCGGCCGGTGGACAGGTCGGATCGCACTACGTCCAAGGCCGCTAGCAGGCGCCGCGCACGGTGCGGATCGCGGTCGTGTTCGGCCGTCCGGATGAAGTGAGCGACACCGTCGCGGGTCCCGACAACCCTCTGGATGGTGCTCGGCCGGGGATCGTCAACGCTCTCCCAGGGCACCCATGTCCGCGTCTGGCACCACAGGCCCAGATGGTCAGGAACAGATGACACGCCTTAAGTCTCACCGGAGAGGGACTCGGCCAGTCGCTCCGCCACGTCTCCGACCGTGACCAGAGACGGCTCGATCCAGCTTTGGAACCGGCCGCCGATGGCTTCATCCACGAGGTGCTCGGCCCGGTCCTCAGAGACACCCCAACGGGTCAGGAACCAGGTCAGTACCTGCTGGCAGTGGCCATACCACGCGTCTCCCGCACCGGTCCGGTCCACCACCACGGTCACCAAGTGCGCGGCGCCCTGCTCCCAAGTGAGCCGTCGCTCCTGCTCGGATCTGTCATCGCCGAGTGGGAACCGCTCGAAGCGCTCTGCCAGGTCCTCCAGCCAACCCCGCCACTCCACCAGCGCAGCGGCCACCCGAGCCAACGTCTCCTCCGGAGTGGTGATCGAGTCGCGGGGGCAACACCACGCGCCCACCGGGCCGCCACCAATATCGCCCTCGTCATGAGCCCACCGCCAGCCCAGCGTCCACCGGCCATATCGCCCGACCAACGCCCGAGTCATCTCCTCGGCCCACGCCCGCCCAGCCGCATTACTCCAGTCGATCACCACCCGATCCGCAGCAGACCCGGCCGGACGAACAGGCACCGAAGCAGCAGGACCAAGCCCAGATATCGCCGCAGCAGCCTGCACCGCGTCGAACGTGAACCGTCGAGGATCGACCTCGTCCCACTTCAGGGACCAAGGCGCCAATTCGTACACCACCCCACGAACATGGCACACCACCCGGACGATCTCCACCAGTTTGAGCACCGACCGTTACTTGACATGGGTCTCGGTGCCTTGTCAGTCCCAGGATCGATCAGTGACTCGGACACCGGATTGCCTCACCCATCGATGTTCCTCCGCCGAGAACTGGCTTAACAAGTGTGGCGCAGCGCCCTTCAGGCTTGGTGCCGGTGGCGGGCCAGTGCGACGCTTGACCGCACCTTCCACCGGTTCTTTGTACCCACGGCCGTGAGGTCAGTGGCTGATGACGAGCCGTACGGCACCCTCGAACTCGGGCTGGGTGCAGTGGGAACCATAGCGTTCGTCCCAGGCTCCTGAGGCGAGGTCGGCGGCCAGGGCTTGGACGGCGCGTTCCTCCACGCCCGGCGGCAGGAGGCTCCAGGTGGATTGGGCCCGGCGGACGGCCGGGTCCAGTAGAGCTCGGGCCGGGCGTAGAAGGCCTCGGTGAAGCCGTCGACGCAGTCGATCGGGATGGGAACCGGGCGGATTTCGATGCTCTGGCCGAGCGCGGCGGTGATGGTCTCGATCGACGGGCAGCGGCCGGCGTCGACCTGCTGCAATTCTGGGGCGTAGTCCGTGAGCCAAAGTCGGCCCAGCTCGGCCGGGTCGAAAGTCAGCACCAGCACCGGGCCGCGAGCCACCCGCCGCATCTCCCGCAACCCGGCCACAGGATCCGGCCATTGGTGAACGGTGACCATCGCCATAGCCGCGTCCACGGCGTCGTCATCGAACGGAAGCGCCTCAGCGGCCCCGTGGATGGCGGGGGCCAGGTGGGGCGGGCGCTGGCTCCTTCGAAGAGCCTGTTGAGCTCGTTGCGGCCGATCACGACCCTGGTGCCGCCGGTGAGCAACTCGACCAACAGAGCACGCATGTGCGCGTTCGCACCGGGTCCGACGACTCCGACCCCGGCCGGTGCGGCGAGGGTCGCCAGGAATGAGGGTCGCCAGGAATAAGGAGACGTCGTACGGCCTCGCGCCCGCACCCGTACTTTCGACGCGCGGAGCGGGGACCGACCCGGGCAACGGGCGAGTGTCGCGCCGCCGGGCGATCTTGCGTAGCAGCCAGACCATGAGCGCCATGGCACCGGCCGTTGCCCAGGCCGGCATGGCCGTGGCGACCACCTCCCGCCGCCCCGCAAGATAAGCCCTCGGTCGCCTCGCGACCCGTGTCCTGTTGCCTTCATCGTTACCCCGAGGTGTGCCGTCAGGGGATCGTCGCAGCGGGTGATCAGGCGTTGTGGAAGAACAGGAAGAAGCACTGTGCTCATTCAGTGCTTTGGCTCACCTCAGCGACGGTGAAGTCCTATGACGTAAGGGATTCGGGCACTGATCAATCGGTTCAGTTGCTACAGAGTGCTGACCCGCGTCGGCGCCACCGACCGCTGAGCACCACACTAAGTGGTCGGCTCGGGAAGTCCTTTGGGGGTTGGCCTGAGCATTGGTCGTGTGGTGTCGATAGCGGGACGATCGTGAATGCGTGACCGGCGCCTGTGCGTGCGGCTATCGGTGAGGTGCGCCCCTTATTGCAGCAACTCTGAGATCCGGGCCTGGTCCTGGTCGGTGGCGGTGAAGGTGACGAGTTTGTGCTCGGGTTCGTCGGCGAATTGGAGCACGACGTGGTGCAACTCGAGCTCTCCGAGGGCTGGATGACGCAGCCGTTTGGTGCCGGAGCCCAGAGGCATGATCTTGTGCTGCG
>JAOPYK010000331.1 GCA_025964695.1 Streptosporangiaceae bacterium
GCTGGTGACGTCGGCGAGCAGCCCGCCGAGCGCGGTGAAGATGGCGATGGACGTCTGCTGGCCGATTGACCAGGCCGACAGGGTGCGGGCGACGAGATGCTTGGGGGTGTGTTCGAGCCGGTAGGTGGCGAGCACCGGGGTGTACAGGCTCATGTTGATGATGATCGCCAGCTCGACGGCTATCACGGTGACGAGGCCGACGACGCCGGGACGGACGAAGGCCAGGCCGATCAGCCAGATGGCGCGCAGGGTGCCGACGGTCCGGAAGACCCCGTGCTGGCCGTAGCGGGCCACGACGAGGCGGGCTAGCCGGGAGCCGATGAGTCCTCCGACACAGGGGGAGGCGAAGGCGAGGCCGTACTGCCAGGGTGGGAACCCGAGCTGGCGAAGTAGGAGCACGGCCAGCAGCGGCTCGGTGGCCATGATCAGACCGGCGACGAGCATGTTGTTGAGGTAGAGCGCCCGCAAACCGGGATCGCCCAGGATGTGTCGCCAGCCGTCAAGCAATGCGCCCGCCCGGACCGGGCTTTTTTCGGTTGTTTGCGGCGCTTCTTCTCGGCCGCGAATCGCGGTGATGCCCAGCGCAGAGAACAGGTAGCTGAGCGCGTCGGCCACCACGGTGGTGACCGGCCCGAACAGGCCGATCGCCGCCCCGCCCAGCGGTGGCCCGACTGCGATGGAACTCCAGTTCGTGGACTCGAACCGCGCGTTGGCCACGAGCAGGTCATCCGGCCGGACGAGGGCCTTGAGGTAGGCGCCGCTGGCCGCGTTGAAGGCGATCTTGGCTGCGGCGACCACGGCCGAGATCACGAGCAGCTGGACGAAACTGAGCCGACCGAAGGCGTAGGCGACCGGGATCGTCGCCATCACCGCAAACCGGGTCAGGTCCATCGCGATCATGACCGGGCGCTTGCGCCGAAACTCCACCCACGGCGCGAGTGGCACCGCGATCAGCGCGCCCACCGCAGGCCCCACCGCAGACAGCGCGGACACCTCAGCGGGGCTGGCATGCAACGCCAGCACGGCGATCAGCGGGAATGCCCCGAACCCCAGCCCGGACCCATAGGCGCTAACCGCATATGCCGCCCACAGCCAGCCGAACTGCCGCCCCAGGGATCGTCTCGCCACCAAGCTCCACACCTTCCTTTCGCATGACACAATCCGCCGTTGGATCGCTACGGATCAAATCAATGCTGGCGAGGGGGGATCAAACAACCGACCCGGCGGCGAGCCACAACCCTTTGTTGTTTTAGTAGGGTCACGTGCGTGGACCTCGACGCCGTGCGCACCTTCGTCGCCGCTGCGGACGCTGGCCAGTTCCAGCAAGCCGCCGCTGCGCTGTCGATCACCCAGCAGGCCGTCTCCAAGCGCATCGCCGCGCTGGAGAAAGACCTGGATGTGCGCCTGTTCACCCGCACCGCCCGCGGCGCCCAGCTCACCATCGACGGCCAGGCATTCCTGCCCCACGCCCGTGAACTTCTCCGGGTAGCAGAGCGGGCTGATGCGTCCGTCCGTCCTGGCCGGCGCGCTCTACGCGTCGATGTCATCAACCGGCGGATCGCGCCGGCGGGGCTTCTCCAGGACTTCTACCGCATGCATCCTGAGATCGAACTGGATGTCGTGATCCTCGACGCAGACGTCGACGGCGCGATCGCCGCTGTCGAAGCTGGGACGATCGACGCCACCTTCCACGGCGTTCCCGCGCAGCAGTATCTGCCCGAGGCGATCAAGGCTGCCCGCGTGATCGACGAGCCGCACCAACTCCTCGTCGGACCCCGCCACCCGCTCGCCAACGCCCGCGCCGTCACGCCCGGGCAACTCGCCGGACACCGAATCCGGATGCCCGGCCTGGACGCCCGCGGCGAGGTGGCCGCCTACTACGACGAACTCGCCACCACCTTCGGCGTCACGATCGACGTGGTTGGACCCGTCTTCGGGAACGAGGCACTGCTGGCTGAGATCGCCGACTCCTCAGACCTGGCGACCCTGGTCGGCGAAGGCTCGCGGTATCTGTGGCCGGACAGCTATGACCTGCGGCGCATACCGATACATGACCCGACACCGGTCTACCCGATGTCACTGATCTGGCGCGACGACAACCCCCATCCCGCGCTCATCGAACTTCGCAGCTACCTCGACTCCAGACGAACAGACTCACCCGATACCAACGTCTGGATACCGAAATGGGAACAACGGGCAGCCCCGAGGTCATAAGCGAGACGCGCACATCATCGGCTTCCTGCACTGACCAGTCGGCGACACCAACAACCTCCCCGCCCGTCCCGCATCAGCGGCACGCGAGGAGACAGGCTCGACCATGCCGTGATCGCGACCGTGGAACCAACCTCATGAGACGGCACAAAAATGTTCTGTCCACGGAGGTTGGCGACAGCGATCACTGGAGCATGATCTTGAATGAGTGAGGGCCTTCCGGGTTCGGTGGTGAAGATCGTGTTGTAGGCGGCCATTGAGGAGGCGGTGCACGGTTGGCCCCGCCAGCTGCAATGCGGTGCCCATGGAGGTAGGCGAGAACGCGGGCGGCACCGGCCACCATGCATCGGGCCTCGGTACGGACCGCCTCGCCGCCCGTGCGGACGGACGAACACAACCGTGACACCGGCGATCGCCGGGAGCAACAACTCCTGCTCAGGACGCCGACCGCCGACCGCTTCCCGCCGCGCCGCGGGCGCGGTGGGAAAGGGCGGGGGGTGGGTAACGGGCGGCCCGCGCCCTCATGGAGTCGGCCCTCTGGCAGCGGGATGCGTTCGGTCAGGCGTTCACGGGCGCGCGCTTGAGCCGCGCGGCGACCGTCTGCAGAAGCTGATCGGAGAGCTCGGGGTCGGCAACCGCCCGCGACATCAGCAGCGCGCCGACCATCGCACTCAGCGTGAGCATGGCGTCGGCCTGCACTTCATCGGAGTCGTCGCCGTCCGCCGTCTCGCTGATGAGTTCCAGATAGCTTCGCACCTGCTTTTCGTACGCCTCCTTCATCTCGGCTTCGCCGCGCCCTGCCGCGGCGCCGAGCGTCACCACTGCGCAGCCCGTTCCAGGAGCATCACGGTGGCGGGCGCTGAGGTAGGAGTCGATCAGTCCCGTGCGGGCCGTGGCGGCGTCGCGCAGCCTGCGCACCGGGGCAGTACCGCTTCGGCACGGCGGCGAACGACTCCGCCACGTTGGCCAGGGACATCCACCGGGCGGGTGCCGGGCGCGATGAACAACCGCAGCCGGAGGGCGGCTCCGTGTCCCGTGGCGGTCGCTACGCGGAACATGTGGTCATCCACCGCGCGCTGAAGTGGCACGGCCAGGCCCAGCACGGCCTCCACCGCGTCCTCGAAAGAATCCGATGGAGTTATGGCAACTGCACGCCTACCGCCCGGGCCACCAAGCCGGGCGCAGTTCGGGTGGTGACGGGAACCCACGCAATATACTTTTGAATTGGAAGCGGGCGGGGCCGTGCGGTGTGCGCTGTCGCGTCCGCCGGTCTTCGTCCCTGCAACCCATCGCAGGGAAGGTGCTCACATGAAGGTCCAAGGGTCTGTCGCTTTTGTCACCGGAGCAAACCGCGGGCTCGGTGAGCAATTCGTACGGGCGCTCTTCGACGCCGGAGCAGCCAAGGTCTACGCGGGATCCCGCGGCCTCAAAAGGGTCACCGTGCCCGGGGCGATCCCGGTCGCAGTCGACATCACCGACCACGAATCCGTGCGCGCGGCAGCCGACCAAGCCCAGGATGTGACGCTCCTCATCAACAACGCCGGCTTGTCGACCCAGGCCGACGTGCTCATGGCGGACTTGGATTCATTCCGGTTGGAGTTCGAGACGCACGTTCTCGGCACCCTCGCCATGAGCAGGGCCTTCGCCCCCGTTCTGGGGCGCAACGGCGGCGGCGCAGTAGTCAATGTTCTGTCCGTGCTGTCCTGGATATCGATCACGGCCAGCGCCGGATATGCCGCGGCCAAGGCTGCTGAATGGTCGGTGACCAACGCATTGAGGGTGGCCCTCGCAGAACAGGGCACGCAAGTCACAGCCCTGCACGTCAGTTACCTCCAGACGGAGCTGGCCGCGAAGGTGACCGCTCCGAAGTCCGATCCCGCCGCGGTGGCCCGCGCGACCCTCGACGGTGTCGAGGCCGGACTGCACGAGGTCCTCGCCGACGACTTCAGCAAGCAAGTCCAGGCAGCCCTGGCCGTCGGCCCAGAGGCGCTGTATCCGCAACTAGCCGGCCGACCGGCGCTGATCTGAACTTCGCCGTCTTGCGGCTCCTCGTCCATCACCCCGGCCGGCACGCGCGGAACCGAACTCCTCTCTGCCTCCGGATCGCCAGCGGTGGGCCCGTAACCGGCCCCGCGGCACCACCGACCCCTCCTGACCGGGCTACCAGCTGCTCTGTACCCGGTCTCAGCTGCTCTGACCCCGTAGGCCGGGTCACCTGCGGATCAGAGACTGGATGATGCGTGCGCTCGGCCGCGGCGCGCGGTTTCGGTCGAACAGGCCGAACGGGATGGTGTGTCCTATCGAGTCGGCTCATGCCACCAGTCCTTCCTCGGCTCGCGCGAGCAGCTGCTGCGTTTGGGCGGTGGTGATCTCGGAGTAGGCCTTGTGTACCCGCACCAGCCAGGCTGCTTCACCGTTCAAATAGCCGGGAGCATGAGGGGAGTTGGGCGACCCCTGGGTCAAGGGCGAGGTCAGAAGGGCTGAGGCGGGCCCCTAAAGATCCCGACGTGACTTCTTCTGCGGGACCTGCATCTTCTGCGCGGCCCGCGTCACGTGCTCGGTCCGGGCCTCGCCGCGAAGTACGCAAGACGCGGCGCGAGCAGCGTATCGGAGTCTGCTGCGTCACTTGTGTCACCTAACGGTGACAGAGCCCCGCTGAGCTCTGCTGATGCAGCATAGGAACGATCAGGGAGTTTCTGTGCATTGGACGGATGGGTTTACGGGTCCGTACGTTCGAGGCATGCCTGCTGCCGATACCGGGGCGTCCACCACCACGGGCGCCAATGCCACCGCCCTTCTCGCCGCCGATTCCCGTCTGACCCCGGGCGGCGCCGGCTACCGCCGGATGAGCCTCACCCTCTTCCTCGCCGGGGTCGCGACCTTCGCGCTCCTCTGCTCCACGCAGGCCCTGCTACCGCTCGTCTCCCGTGACTTCGGGGTGACGACGAGCGCGAACAGCTGGACGGTGTCGGGCACGACGGGCGGACTGGCGCTGTTCGTCCTGCAGGCCGTCGGCGCCACGCTGGAGGTCCGTCCGTGATCACTGACGCTCCGCACCCCCATGACCGCGCTCTGGAACATCCCACCGAAGCTGCTCCGGCACCGCGCCTTCCTGCGCCGCTCCTCGCCTACGTCCCCCTCCGTGAGCACCCGCTGAGACGCCTTCCCCAACTGCTCATCGGCCTCGCCCTGTACGGATTCAGCCTCTCGGTCATGGTCCGGGCCTCGCTGGGCGTCAACCCCTGGAGCGTTCTCTACGAGGGGCTGGAGAACCACACGTCCCTCAGCTTCGGCACTATCAGCGCCGTCGTCGGAGTTCTCGTGCTCCTGCTGTGGATCCCCCTCAAACAGAGACCGAAACTCGGCACCGTCGCCAACATCATCGTCCTGGCATACTCATCGGATCTCGGCCTCTCGCTCATCCCCGACCACCTCGGGCTCCCGGCCCGGGCCGGCCTGCTGGTCGGGGGTGTCCTCCTCAATGGATTTTCCATCGCTGTGTACGTCGGCGCGCGCTTCGGACCTGGCCCCCGCGACGGACTGATGACCGGAGTGTCCGGCATAACCAGGCGCTCCATATGGCTCATCCGCACCTTGATCGAGATCATCGTGCTCGCGGCGGGCTGGCTACTCGGGGGAAGCGTGGGCGTCGGCACCGTGCTGTACGCACTCACCGTCGGCGCCATCACCCAGTTCTTTCTACCCAGGTTCGCCTACCGCAGTAACGACGACTCCCGGACGTCCCTCACTCGTCGTGCCCCGCGTCCGGATCCCGCAATGGCCGCAAGCCGCCGGGCAGGTCAGGGAGCAGAGAAAAATACCGGCCCCGTATGAGGGCTACGTCCTCAACGCGAGCGGACCGTCCGGGCGGGGGTCACACAGCGCGACGCTCGGCAGCACAGGACTGGCCTGCGCCGCCGTCCGCTGCCAGAACTCGGCTGCCACGCGCGCGGACCGCCGGTGCACCACAAGGGTGAAGTCGCCGCGGTACCGCGCGGCACGGACCGTGTCGGCCGCGTGGCGGACGAGCAGACCGAAACCGGCCGGCAACGCCTGCGTGTCCGGACCGTCGGCGTAGAAACCGACCGACTCCAGGCAGATCATGCCTTCAACCCGGCGGGTAGGGCTCAGTTCCCTGGCCGCGGCCCGCGCACCGATCAGCCCGAGTTCCTCCATGTCGAACAGTACGAGCGTGACATCGGCCGGAGCGGCAACCCGCTGAGCAACCGGGCGGCCTCCAGGACGAGCGCCACCCCGGAAGCGTTGTCGTCCGCGCCCGGACTCGCATACACGGTGTCCAGATGACTCCCCCGGACGTGCGGACGTGCGGACGTGCGGAACGTACCCAGGGTTTGTGCAAATTCAGTTGGTTTTCTCTTACCGTCCGGCAGCCCGGCAGCCCCGCAGGACGAAGGAACAGTTGAGTCGATCCCCGGGAGACTCTGCCGGCGCATTATGGCTTGGCCGTCTGGCCGCCGACGGTGTGGCGACGGACGATGGCCGCGACGACGGCGAACAGCTCGGCGGACATGGGGATGACGCGTTCCCGGTCGCTCTTCGACGGGGCGACCACAAGCAAGGCGTCACGCCACCCATGTCGTGGTACCGGTGACACAGTTGGTCCGCAAGCCACAGGGACTCAGCTGGGCGGTAGCCGGTTCCCTCTACATCGCCGCCTGCACGGCATGGGCAGCCGTCGAAGCGGTGGACCCGAAGCCCGGCGAGACAGTTGCGGTCTCGGCCGCCGCCGGCGGGGTGGGCACCATCGTCGTCCAGCTCCTCGCGGTGCGAGGCGCGCACACCCTCGGTATCGCCTCACCCGCCAATGCGACGTGGCTGACCGACCACGGCGCGACCCCGGTGCCCTATGGCGACCGGCTCGCCGAGGACCTCGCCGCAGCGGCACCTGGCGGGATCGGTGCCTTCATCGACCTCTTCGGCCCCGAATACGTTCAACTCGCCGTCGAACTCGGCATCCCGTCAGACCGGATCGAGACGATCATCTCGTTCGAGAAGGCGAAGGAATTCGGTACCAGGAGCGCGGGTAGCGCCGACGGTTCCACCCGTGAAGTCCTCACCGAGATGGCCGCGCTCGTCGCCTCCGGCCGGATCGAGATCCCGATCGCCGCCACCTACCCGCTCGACCGCGTCCGCGACGCGTTCGCCGAGCTCGAGCACCGCCACACCCGCGGAAAGATCGCACTCATCCCCGACAGCAACCACTGAATTCATCCAGCGCCGGGCCCATGGTGCGCGGAGCGCCTGGCGGACCTCGGACCTCAGTGGCTGCCGTCCCCGCTGATCCAGGCCGAGTCCCACGAGATCCCCCTCGACCACGCCACCCGCTTCGCCGCCCACACC
>JAOPYK010000221.1 GCA_025964695.1 Streptosporangiaceae bacterium
GCCGGCAAGGCCGAGCGCGGAGCCGCGCCTGCGCCGGGTGGCCGGGCCGGCAAGGCCGAACGCGGTACCCGGGGTCGCGGCACCCCCCGCGGCGACCCCGGTGGCGCGCCCGTCGATGCCCTCCACCTCGAGCACCTGTTCCGCGTACTGGCAGCGTGGATCGCTGGGCAGCAGGTGACGTCGTACGTAGACGACCAGGGTCGCCGTCTGGCCACGTACGTACTCCAGCGGCGCCGCCCGCAGCACGAGCACCTCGGCCGCGTCGAGATGAGCGTGCACCCGCTGCACCGCGGCCCCGGTCAGCGCGCCGCCGATCCGCCGCCGTTGCGCGGCTTGGTGGGCGTGTGCCAGTTCGGTGTCGGCATCGGCCAGGAGGTGCGTGGCCTCGGCGGCCAGTCCCTCGCGCAACCGCAAGGAGCCGGTGAGGGCGCGCAGCTCGCAGATCCGGGCCAGCGACTCCTCGCGCCAGGAGGAGGTGAAATTCACCGGACGGAAGTCGGCCGCCGCGTCCGCCCGGTTCGGCTCGCTCTTCCCATTCGTCACGCTCCGAGGTTCCACCGGTACGGGACGCGTGGCCAGGGAGAAAGACAGGCTGTCAGCTTCCGGCCAAGGGTGTAACGCTCAGGCGATCATCGGCACGCCGCAGGACTCGCCCGCGGGAGTACACCCCGGAGTTGCAGGTCGGACTCTGCGACGAGATCGTCGTACCGACAGGCGTGGGTTCAGCTATGCGCTCCCGCTACCCGATCAGCCCCGGTGACCAGCCACTTGCCGCTGCTAACTCGTACGCCGAGGGTGACCAGCCGAGCAGTCATCCACAGGCCGATGGACAGCCAGAGTGCGATCAGGCCACCGCCGAGCCCGTACGCCAGCCAGGCGGCGGGCAGAAAGACCACCATGGTGGCGATCCCCGCCAGCGCCAGATAGCGCATGTCCCCGGCGCCGATCAGCACCCCGTCGAGGACGAAGACCACTCCGGCGATCGGCTGCATCGCCGCGATGAGGATCAGACTGCTCAGCAGCAGATTCCGTACGGCCGGATCGTGGGTGAACGGATCCGGCAGCCACGGCCGAGTGCTCAGGATCACCAGCCCGAGGGCGACGCCGCCGCCTATTCCCCACACCACCATCCGCCGGGTCGCGCCTCGGGCACCGCGGATGTCCGAGGCACCCAGATAGCGTCCGGTGATCGCCTGGCCGGCGATGGCGATCGCGTCGAGCGCGTATGCCAGAAAGAGCCAGATGCGTGAGCCGACACCGTACGCCGCCAGCTCGGATGTGCCCTGATGGGCCGCCACCGCCGTCGCCGCGACAAGGACGGCCTGCAGCGTCACGGTGCGGATGATCAGCGCGAGCCCGGCCGTCGCCGCCGCCCGTACCCCTTCGGCATCAGGCCAGAGGGAAGCGCCGCGCCGGTGGGAGCCGTTCAGCACCACGCCGACGTAGACGGCGCCACCGGCGGTCTGCGCGATGACGGTGCCCCAGGCCGAGCCCGCGATGCCCCAGCCGAAGCCCAGGACGAAGAGCGCGTTCAGGGCAAGGTTCAGGGTGAACGAGCCGACGGAGACAAAGAGGGGGGTACGGGTGTCCTGCATGCCGCGCAGCGTCCCGGTGCCGGCCAGCACGACGAGCATCCCGGGGATGCCGAACAGGCTGATGCGCAGGTACGTCTCGGCGGCCGGCGTCACCGTGGCGGATGCGCCGAAGGCGTCCACGATCCACGGGGTGAGCGGCAGGCCGAGCACGATGAGCCCCGCGGCGATCGCCAGGGCCAGCCAGATGCCGTCGATGCCCTGGCGGACCGCGTCCTTGAGATGTCCCGCGCCCATCTGCCGGGCGACCGCGGCGGTCGTGCCGTAGGCCAGGAAGACGCAGATTCCGACGATCGTGGTGAGCGCCTGGCCGGCGACGCTGAGTCCGGCCTGCGGGGTGGTGCCCAGATGGCCGACGATCGCCGAGTCGGCGAGCAGGAAGAGCGGTTCGGCGACGAGAGCGCCGAAGGCCGGGACCGCCAGGCGCAGGATCTCCCGATCGTGCGGGTGCCTGAAGATCGCCATAACGGTCGCTCACGTTAGCAGCCGGACGTGCTTCCAACCCGTATTCAGGACGCCGCGCGAATGCGGAAAGGGCACGCGTCCCCACGCTGATCGCCCGAAGGCGGAGCCCCCGGCCGGGTTCGGCCGGGGGCTCGGCTGGTCTAGCGGGTAGGGGCACGGGGGGAGCCCGCGCCGTGTTTTCAGGGGGTGGGGATCAATGCTGTACGGCGCGTAGCGCGTCGACGATGCCGTCGCCGTAGAAGCCGTTGTTCTTCGTGGGGCCTTCGCAGGTGTGGGTGGCGGTGACCGTCTTGTAGGTGCCGTCGGTCTGGAGGACCTGGCGGGTGTAGGTGTAGGCGGGAGGGGTCGGGCAAGCGTGATCGGTCGCCGTGCCGCGGAGGATCGCCTCGGTCACGTTCGGATCAAGGGTCAGGCCTCCATGGCCGTCGCTGTGACCGTACTTGCTGATGATCAGTGCGGCGACGCCGACCGCGTGCGGTGAGGCCATCGAGGTGCCCTGGAGGTACTGGTAGTAGGCGCATACGGTGCCGCGGCAGTCCCGGACGACGGCAGGGGTGTTGGGGGTGCCGTCCGGGTTGAGCGCTCCGCTCGCCCGGGCCAGAGCCTCGGGGTAGGCCGCGAGCACGGCGTGGGTCACGTCGCGCTTGTTGTCGGTGGTGTCATAGACGTCGCCACCGGGTGCCGACACGTCGACGTAGTGGTAGCCGTAGTCGGAGTAGTAGGACTTACGGGTGCTGATGCCGGTCGCGCTCACCGAGATGACGTGCTTGCCCTCGCTCGGCATGGAGATACAGCTCGGCGGGATCGTGCGGTGGTAGGGCGCCTCGCCGACCACGTCCGCGAAGTCGGGGCTGGAGCCGTCGGAGATCGTCTTGGTGTAGTCGGTGGCTCCGTTGCCCGCCGCGGAGATCAGGGTGACTCCGTGGTTGTGGGCATAGTCCAGAGCACGCTGGGTGGCCGCGATGATCGTACGCTGCTCGGCCTGGTTCTCCGGTGAGTCCGCCGGGTTGTTCGCGCAGTTGAACAGCCACGGGTCGATGTAGTAGCTCATGTTGACCACGTCGATGCCGTGGTCACCCGCGTAGGTCAGCGCGTCGACCGAGGGCTGCAGGAAGAAGTAGCCCGAGTCCTGGCCCGCCCGCAGGTTGACCAGGGTGACCTTCGGCGCGACACCCGCCATGCCCAGCCCGTTGATCGGCGAAGCGATGGTCGACGCGACGTGGGTGCCGTGCTCGTTCTCGTCGACGGTCGCCGGATCGTTGCAGGAGTGGTCCGGCTCGGCCGCGCACGGCCCGTCGATCTCCATGCCGTTGGCGTCGACCGGGATGTCCACGGTGAAGTTGCGGCTCAGCTTGCGGTCGAAGTTCGGAGCGATGTCGGGGTGCGAGGCGTCGATCCCGGTGTCCATGATCCCGACGAGCACCCGCCGGTCGCCCTGCTCCACCTTGTACGACCCGTCGGCGGTCGCGTGGATCTGTTGCATGTCCCACTGGCGGCCGGCCAGCGGCTCGCCCTTGACTTGACCGCGCGCCGGCAGCGCCGAGCCACCGTCACGGCCTTCCTTCTCCACGGCGTTGCGCGTGACGTTCCCGGAGGCGCGGAGCGTCTTGGGCGCCTCGCCGATCACCCTGTTGTGGGCGACCCCCTCGATGCCGGCCTGTTGCCGCGCCGCCGTTGCGAAGACGGCGTTGGTGGTCCGTACGGTGGCCAGGCCGACCTGGGTGTTCTCGCGGACGATCACGCCGCCTGCGGCCTTGACCGCATTGTGAGCCGCGGTGAGTGAGCTGCCCTCCTTGTAGAGGACGACGTACTCGGTCTCCTGACCGGGTTTCGACAGGGAACCGGGGCCCGCCTGGGCGGGGACCGTGAGAGCCGCCAGGACGGCGGCGACCGTTGCCATGATGATGGCACGGCGCATTGCGCACCTCCTTGGATGAAGAGGCTGCTGCCTGCTTCGTGGTGACTTAAGAGGCGAGCGTGACATACGTCCCACTCGGTGGTGGGGGATCTGCCCTCGTTGCCCCGCGATTTCCCCTGCACGGCCGGATTCGGTCACCCTGCCGGCGTCCGGCGCAGTGGCCCACCGACGCGGTTCGATGGTCGCATTGTCGGGGTGTGCGATCGGTCTTTCTAGCAGAACAGAGGATGCCGGGGACGAGGTGACGCGGCGAAAATGTGACGGTTGACGTCGCGGAGAATCGACCTCGCCGCCGGAAGGGACTCGCGGGACCGCTCAGGGGCCGTTGCGCTGCGCGCCTTCATCTGGGCCGAGCACGCGCTTCCCTATCTGATTTCACCCGCACCGCTTCATGCCCAGCCTGAGCGCCCCGTTGCCACCTGACCTGTGGAAATGACGCTCTCATCAGGGCTTTCGCCCAATGGCAGCGTATTGATCCACCTCGGGAGCGACACCGAGGTCGATGCTGTCGGGCCGCCACCGCGTGGTCATGACCAGACCGGGCTCCACCAGTTCGAGGCCGTCGAAGAAACGCGCGATCTCTTCGGGACTGCGGGGGATGAGCGGGGGTTTGCCGACCCGGTTCCACTGCCGTGCGCCCTCGTCCATCGTCTCGCTGTGGACCGCGTGCGCGATGGCCAGATAGCTGCCGGAGGGTATGGCCTCCATCAGCCGGCGTACGATCGCCTGTGCCTTCTCGGTGTCGCCGATGTGGTGCAGGATCGCGATCAGCATGATCGCGATTGGCCGGCTGGAGTCCAGGGCGGCCGCCGCCTCGTGCAGGATCGTGTCCGGGTCGTGCAGGTCGGCTTCGATGTAGTGAGTGACGCCGGGCGGGGTGCTGGTGAGCAGGGCCTCGGCGTGAACCAGCACAAGGGGGTCGTTGTCGACGTAGAGGATCCGCGACTCCGGGGCGATCGCCTGGGCGACCTCGTGGGTGTTGTTGAAGGTGGGCAGGCCGGTGCCGATGTCGAGGAACTGCCGGATTCCGGACTCGCCGGCCAGATAGCGGACGGCGCGGACGAGAAACGCCCGGGAGGCGCGGGCGAGCTGCATCACGTCCGGGTTGGCCTCGGCAATGCGATCGCCGGCCTCACGGTCGACGGGGTAGTTGTCCTTGCCACCCAGAAAGTAGTTCCAGACCCGGGCCGTGTGCGGCACTCCGGTGTCGAGTTCGCGGTGCCGCTTGGGGCCGGGCGTGGGAGGGCTGCCGGTCACGGGTGATCTCTCCGGTCTACACTGCGATCTTGGGGGATATGACGATCGTAGTCTGCCCCGCCCCTCCCGACCCCGCGCGACGTCCAGATCAGCCGGCTGGGATCGAGGCTGCGGGGCCGGTGGTCAGGATCGGTCGGTGTCGGTGTCTGGGAGCCAGGGGCCGTGGAAGCCGGACGGCACGCCGCGTGGCAGGTCGACCGTGGCGACGGGGCCGGCGTTGAGGTAGCCGGGGTGGCTCGTTGGTTCCGTAAGATAAGAGAGTTCCTGCCAGTGGGATGGTTCCGAAAGAGAACCGCTCCTGTCCTGGGACGACCACCAAGACGGCACAAGAACGCACTTTTTCTTCCTCGGTCACCTGGAGATAACCATGGGCGCCCCCGACTCCTTCGAGCGCACTCCGGCAGCCTGCCGCGCCCGCGACATCCTCGACCGGGTGGGCGACAAGTGGTCGCTGTATGTGATCTCCAGGCTCGGCGGGGGCACCAAGCGGTTCACCGAGCTCAAACGCGAGATCGACGGAATCAGCCAACGCATGCTGACGGTCACCCTGCGGGGGCTGGAGCGCGACGGCATCATCTCCAGGACCATGTATCCCGTCATGCCGCCCCGCGTGGACTACACGCTCACGGCCATGGGCCACACCCTGCTCGATGCCGTCAGCACCTTCGTCAGCTGGGCCGATGACCACGTCGACGAGATCGACGCCGCCCGCACAGTGTATGACCGCCTCAAGAGAGCCGAGGCGTGACGAATCCCTCCCCGCACCGCTCCGTGCCGCGGTCGTGTCGTCGGCCGCGACGTCGTGGGGGCATCCGTTTCGCGGCGTTCAGCGACCGGTCTCGAACACCTCGGGGTGGTGGCTGAGCTCGATGCGCGTCCGGCGGATGTGCAGGGCGAGGATCTGCTCGGCCGAAGCCTGGTCACCCCGGCGGACCGCGTCGATGAGCAGCCGGTGTTCGGCGTTGATCACCCACTGGCCCTTCCGGCCCGTGAGGACGGTGAACGCCCGCCGGTAGTGCTGCGTGGTGTCCCACAGCCGTGCGACGATCCCTTCGAGTTCGGCCACGTCGTTCCCCTGGTAGGTCACCCAGTGGAGCCGGCGATCGAGAACGAGGAACCGCTCGACGTCGTCGGTCGCCTCGATCTCGTCCTGGATGCGGTCGAGCTCGTCGAAGTCATCCTCGGTCAGCCGGGGCACGCTCTCGGCCAGCAGGAGCGGCTCGAGCCGCTCGCGCACCTTGTAGGAGACCTCGCAGTCACGGAGATCCATGCGGGAGACCCACGCGCCCAGGTTCGACTTCATGACGACGAGGCCGGCCGACTGGAGGATGCGAAGTGCCTCGCGAACGGGCAGGCGGCTGGAGTCGAGTTCCTCGGCGACGTCGTCCTGGATGATGCGGGCGCCCGGAGCAAGCTCTCCGGAGAGGATTCTTTCGCGGAGCTGGTCGGCGATCCGCTGGCTCGCGGTGAGTGCCGTGGGTCGCCGGCTACGGGGTGGCACACGCACCTCTCGACACGGGTTCGGTCATGCCGACGTCGTCACGGAGTCACGGTCGAACGCCTTGCCATGGGGGTATGAGACCAGCTCGAACTGCATTCCCCACGGTGCGAGGAAGTATACCCAGCGCTGGCCGAAGCTCGGCCCGCTGCTGGAGGTGGGGTCACTCAGCACGGTGATGCCGTGTTCGCGCAGGTAGGTGACGGCGGTGTCGAGGTCCTCGACGTACAAGGCGACGTGGTGACCGCCGACATCGCTGTTGCGCGGCTGGGTCTCGTTGCGATCCGCCGCCTCGTACTCGAACACCTCGAAGATCGCGGCGCCGCCGAGCCGGAAGAAGTGCAACTCCCGCATCACGGTTCCGGGGTCGACGTTCAGATGGTCCTTCATCCACGTGCCCGAGTCCTGGTACGGGCCGAGGGTGTACATGTACTCGCACCCCAGGATGTCGACGAGGAACGCGCGCGCCTGCTCGAGATCGGGGACGGTGAAACCGAAGTGATCCACCCTTGTCAAGCCGGGGATGGGGCCGTCCGTTGCCGCCACTGGCTTACCTCCAGTCATTGGATCCATTTCATCCAACATCGTCGCGGTTGAATCTCGAACTTGCAAGGCCGGACCTGGGATCGAGGGAGGATCGGGGGTTCTCAATGGATCCATTGTGTGGCATGCTGCGGTCAACGAGTCAGGATGAGGAGTCACGACATGCCCGCGCATAACACCCTCACCGCGGCCTCTCCGTGGGTCGAGCTCACGGTCACCCCCGATGACTGGGACGCCGCTGATCCGGACCTGTTGCTCGGGGCGCTGAGCCAGATGCTGTGGATCCGGACGTTCGAGGAGTACGTGCTCGAACTCGCCGGTCAGGGCCTGGTCCACGGCCCCGCGCACTCGAGTATCGGCCAGGAGGGCGGGGCCGTCGGATCGGTGTTCCCGCTGCGCAGCGACGATGTCGTCAACGGGTCTCATCGCGGGCACCACCAGTTCCTGGCCAAGGCTCTCGGCCATGTCGTCCAGCCGGCGCAGGGCTCTCTGCTCAAGCTGACCGATCGGGTGCGGATGGTCCTGGACCGCACACTCGCCGAGATCTGCGGGCTGACCAGGGGGTTCTGCCACGGACGCGGCGGTTCGATGCATCTGCGCTGGCGTGAGGCCGGCGCGATGGGCACGAACGCCATCGTCGGTGGCGGCGTACCGCAGGCGGCGGGATTCGCGTGGGCACACCGCCGAGCGGGCTCCGACGCCGTCGCGGTCACCTACTTCGGGGACGGCGCGGTCAACATCGGATCGGTCCTGGAGACCTTCAACCTCGCGGCCGCCTGGAAGCTGCCGATCTGTTTCTTCATCGAGAACAATCAGTACGCGGTGTCCACGCACGTCAGCGAGTCCACGGCCGAACCGCGCCTGTCCGCCCGCGGACTCGGGTTCAACATTCCCAGCTGGCGGGTCGACGGCATGGACCTCATCGCCGTTCACACCGCGATGACCGAAGCCCTCGCGCACATGCGCGCGGGAAACGGTCCCACGCTGATCGAGGCGGACCTCTACCGCTTCTTCCACCAGAACGGGCCGTACCCGGGCAGCGCATTCGGCTACCGCGACAAGGCCGAGGAGAAGGCGTGGCGCGACCGTGACCCGCTCACGGCGCTCAGGGCGCACGTCCTGAGGCGCGGCCTCGCCACCGAAGGCGCGATCGAGGCGGCCCGGCAGGAGGTCGTGACCGTCATGGGGGAGATCGGCGACGCGATCCTCGAGCCGGTCCCCGACGGCAAGCCCGGTCAGCGCCGCATCCGCGCGAACGAGTGGCCGGACCAGGGCTTCGTCGACGTCGGCGTACGGGGTGACCTCAGCGAACTCGAGGGCGGGCGGTACGAGGAGGAGGCGACCTTCGGCGGAGGGCTGGGGGAGCGGCGGTTCATTGAGGTCGTCAGCGACGTCATCGGCCGCCGGATGGAGACCGACGAGGGGATCGTCGTGATGGGCGAGGACGTCCACCGGCTCAAGGGCGGCACCAACGGCGCCACCAAGCGCGCGATCGAACAGTTCCCCGACCGTGTCCTCGGGACGCCGATCAGTGAGAACGCGTTCGCGGGGCTCGGCGGCGGGATCGCGCTCGATGGCCGGTTCAAGCCCATCGTGGAGTTCATGTACGCGGACTTCATGTGGGTCGCGGCCGACCAGCTCTTCAACCAGATCGCCAAGGCGCGGCACATGTTCGGGGGAGAGAGCCCCGTCCCGTTCGTGCTGCGCAGCAAGCTCGCGGCCGGGACGGGCTATGGCTCACAGCACTCGATGGACCCCGCGGGCATCCTGACCACCGCGCCGGGCCTGCGGGTGGCCGCGCCGTCGACCCCGTTCGACTACGTCGGTCTGATGAACACGGCCCTGGCCTGCGAAGACCCGGTCGTCGTCCTGGAGCATGTCGACCTTTACGCGAGCACCGGCGCCGCGCCGACGGACGATCTCGACTACCGCATCCCGGTGGGCAAGGCCGCCGTCCGCCGGACCGGGAGCGACCTGACGGTCATCTCATACCTCTCGATGGTCGCGCGCTGCCTGGAGGCGCTCGACGCGGTGCCGGACCTGACGGCCGACGTCATCGACCTGCGGTGGCTGGATCGGGCCAGCCTCGACTGGGCCACGATCGAGGACAGCGTCAAGAAGACCAACAACGTCCTCATCGTCGAGCAGGGCGCGGTCGGGACCTCGTACGGCGGATGGCTCGCCGATGAGATCCAGCGACGCCTTTTCGACTGGCTGGACGCACCGATCCATCGCGTCACCGGCGGCGAGGCCTCTCCCAGCATCAGCAAGGTGCTGGAGCAGGCCGCGATCGCCACGACCGACGACGTGATCGCCGCGCTCCGCGAGCTGGCGGCCGCCTGACCGACCCACGACAGACCGAACCGAGGAGCAAGACATGGCCAGGCTGCTACGCATGCCCGAGGTCGCGGCGGGCGCGACCGAGGCGGTGCTCGCCGAATGGTTGGTCCCCGAGAACACCCCCTTCGGTGCCGGTGACCCGATCGTCGTCGTCGAGACCGAGAAGGCGATCGTCGAGGTCGAGGCCGAGGCGGACGCCCTGATACTGACGAGGCTCGTACCGGCGGGGTCGAGGGTCGAGGTCGGATCGCCGGTCGCGATCCTGGGCGACCCGGCCGAGACGACCGGCGACCTCGGCGCCCTGCTCGCTCAGCTCGGGGTGTCGAAGCCGGCGACCGGTGACCCGGGCGTCGCCGGACCACCGGCACCTGCCGGCCCCGAGCCCCTACACCAGCCCCTGCACCAGCCCCTACACCAGCCAGTACGCCAGGAGTCGGGGGGCGGGCCGGTCAACGGCGGCCGGGTCTTCGCCAGCCCGCTCGCGCGTCAGATGCTCAAGCGATCAGGTCTTTCACCACAGGAGATGACCGGCACCGGACCCAACGGCCGTATCGTCCGCCGCGATGTCGAGCGCGTGCTCGCTGATCGGGTCGCGTCGCCGGCCGAACCACACGCCGGACAACAGCCCCCCGGCCAAGGGCCCGCAGACCCACGGCCTGCCGGGCCCGCCGGCCAAGGGTCTGCCGGGCAGGCCGCCGAGCCGACCGCCGTGGTCGCGGCGGAGAGAACGCCGGTGCGCCGCTCGGCGGCGGCCGCGCCCCTTTCGATTCCGCACTCACCCGTCCGCCGTGCCGTCGCGCGGCGGCTGACGGAGAGCAAGCAGACGATCCCGCATTTCTACCTCAAGGCCACCTGCACGATCGGGCCCCTTCTGTCGTTGCGGGAGGAGCTCAACGCCGTGTCGTCCGAGCGGATCTCCGTCAACGACCTCGTCGTCAAGGCGGTCGCCCGAGCGCACGTTCTCGTTCCCCAGATGAACGTGGTCTGGACCGACGACGCGCTGCTGCAGTTCGACACGGTCGACGTCGCGGTAGCGATCGCCTCCGAGCGTGGCCTGGTCACGCCCGTCCTGCGATCAGTGGACTCGATGTCGGTCGGCACGGTCGCCGCGGCGGTGAAGAACTACGTGCGGCAGGCGGCGGACGGACGGCTCCGCCAGCGCGATCTCGAAGGCGGCTCGATAAGCGTCACGAACCTGGGGATGTTCGGCGTCGAGGAGTTCGCAGCGATCATCAATCCGCCGCAGGCCGCGATCCTGGCGGTCGGCACCGGCCGTGCCGAGCCCGTCGTCGTCGACGGGGCGGTCGAGGTCGCGACCAGGATGACGGTCGTGCTGTCCGTAGATCACCGCGCCGTCGACGGCGCACTCGCGGCCCGCTGGATGCAGGCCTTCCGGCGGGTCGTCGAGCAGCCTTTCCAGCTTCTGGTCTGAGGTGGCGTGTGGTCTGAGATGGGTGGCGGGCCCCGTCCGGTCGGAGTCCTGGACCGGACGGGCCGTACCCGACCGGGCCGCACCGCGCCAGGGCCGCACCGCGCCCGGCCCGCACCGCGGGCTCGGTCGGGCGAGCGGCCCGTCAGAAGACGATCACCAGTTCACGGCGACGTACTGAGACTCGGTGAACTCGAGCATGCCCTCGTGCCCACCCTCGCGACCCAGGCCGCTCTGCTTGACCCCGCCGAAAGGCGCGGCGGGGTCCGAGACCACGCCGCGGTTGAGGCCCACCATGCCGGCCTCCAGTGCGCCGCTCACCCGCATGCCACGCGCGACGTCCGCGGTGTACACGTACGCCACCAGGCCGTACTCGGTCGCGTTGGCGAGCCCGATCACCTCCTGCTCGTCATCGAAGGTGACGATGGGCGCGACCGGCCCGAAGATCTCTTCGGACAGGATCGGCGCCTCGGGCGGAACACCGGTCAGGACGGTCGGCGGGTAGAAGAACCCCGGTCCTTCGGGAATGGTGCCCCCGGTGAGAGGCGTGGCCCCGAGCGCCACCGTACCGGCGACCAGTTCGGCGACCTTGTTCTGGGACTCGGCGTTCACGAGCGGTCCCAGTTGCACATCCGGGTCGAGGCCGCTGCCCATCTGAAGGCCGGCCATGCGCGCTGTGATCCGGCGAGAGAACTCGTCGGCGATGTTCGCGTGCGCGTAGAAGCGGTTCGCTGCGGTGCAGGCCTCGCCGCCGTTGCGCATCTTGGCGATCATGGCCCCCTCGACCGCGTCGTCGAGGTCGGCGTCCTCGAAGACGATGAAGGGTGCGTTGCCGCCGAGCTCCATCGAACAGCTGACGACGGACCTGCTCGCCGCCGCGAGCAGTACGCGCCCGACCTCGGTCGATCCGGTGAAGGACAGCTTGCGGACACGCGGGTCGTCGAGCATCCGGCCCACGACGGCTCCCGACCGCTTGGAGGGGACGACGTTCACGACACCGTCGGGCACACCCGCCTCGGCTAGGAGGGCCGCGACGGCCAGAGCGGTCAACGGGGTCTCGGAGGCGGGCTTGAGGATCACGGTGCAGCCGGCCGCCAGCGCGGGTCCGATCTTGCGGGTCGCCATGGCCGCCGGGAAGTTCCAGGGGGTGACGAGGACGCTTACGCCGATCGGCAGGTAGCTGACCACGATCTTGTTCGCGCCGCTCGGCGAGGTCTGGATCGATCCGCGCAGCCGCACGGCCTCCTCGGAGTACCAGCGGAAGAACTCCGCGGCGTAGGCGACCTCCGAGCGGGCGTCCGGCAGCGCCTTGCCGTTCTCGAGCACGATCAGGCGTGCGAGGTCCTCCGCGCGTTCGGTCATCAGGTCGAAGGCCCGGCGGAGGATTTCCCCGCGTTGCCGCGGAGGGACGGCCGACCAGGCCGGGAGTGCGCCGGCGGCCGCGTCGACCGCCGCGACCCCGTCCTCGACGGTGCCGTCGGCGACCGACGCGATCGGGCTGCCCGTCGCCGGGTCGAGGACCTCGATCCTGCCGGCGTCGGCCGAGGGCCGCCAGCCGCCCCCGATGAACAGTTCGTGGGGGAACCAGCCGACGATTCCGTCGACGCTCGTGGGGACGATCTCGCTCGTGGTCACGGGGCTGCTCCTTCGGGTCCGGGGCGGCGACTGTCAGTACTCATTGGCGACGAACAGCTCTTGCGCGGGGAAAAGAGTGATCACCTTGGCTCCGTCGGCGGTCACCACGACCTCTTCCTCGATGCGTGCCGCCGAGAACCCGTCCGAGGCGGGGCAGTAGGTCTCCAGCGCGAAGACCATGCCGGCCTGGACCTCGATCGGGTGGTCGAGGCTGTTCAGGCGGGAGATGATCGGCCGCTCGTGCAGTCCGAGTCCGACTCCGTGCCCGAACTGCAGGCCGAACGCGGCCATCTCGTTGGGGAAGCCGAACTCGGTCGCCGCCGGCCAGACACGGGCGATCTCGTCGGTACCGACGCCGGGACGCACCTTCGCGATCGACGCGTCCATCCACTCGCGTGCCCTGGTGTACGCGTCGCGCTGGCTCTGGGTGCTGCTGCCGACGCTGAACGTCCGGTAGTAGCAGGTCCGGTATCCGTTGTACGACTGGATGATGTCGAAGAAGGCCTGGTCACCGGGCCTGATCAGGCGGTCCGAGAAGTTGTGCGGATGGGGGTTGCAGCGTTCCCCGGAGACGGCATTGATCGCCTCGACCTGGTCCGATCCCATCTCGTACAGCCGCTTGCTGGCCAGGGCCACGATCTCGTTCTCCCGGATCCCGGGCTTCAGCGCCTCGACGATGTCCTGGTAGACCCCGTCGACCATGGCGGCGGCCTGGGTCAGCAGCATGATCTCGTCGGCCGACTTGATCTGCCGGGCGTCGAGCATCAACTGCTGGGCGTCCACGACGGTCAGCCCCTGGCGTTGCATCTCGAACAGGAACGGTGGCTCGACGATGTCGACGCCGACGGGTGCGTCCGCGGCGCCGGCGTCGATGAGCAGCTGTTTGATGTCGCGGACGGCGGATTCCATGAGCCCGGCGCTCGGCGCGATGGCCCCCCGCAGGCCGAGCATTCCCGCGCGGCAGTTCTCCGGCTCCAGCCACGGGGAGTAGAGCTGATGGTGCCTGGCCGCCGACCCGAAGTCCCACAGCATCGGCTCACCGTCGCGGGTGAGGAGCGCGTAGCGGGTCATCTTGTCCCCGAGCGCGCCGCCGATCCAGGTCTGAGTGGTGTACCGGATGTTGTAGAAGTCGAACAGCAGGAAGGCGCCGCACTCGCTGGACCGGAGCGCCTCACGGGCCCGTTCCAGCCGGTAGGTGCGCAACCGGCCGAAGTCGACGCGCTGCTCGTAGTCGACCCCCATGTGGCCCGGGGCGCCCAGTGGGCGGGCGTCAGCCATCGGTGCTCAGCCCGTCGTCCACGGCGACGTTCTCGGGCGTGAGCTCGACGCCCGAGCGGCGGGCCTGCTCCAGGAGCAGCGTCGCGAAGTCCTCCGTGGTGTGACCGGCGCCGATCGCCGATGACACCAGCTCGGCGGCCAGGGCGGCGACCGGCATCGGGACCTTGAGCTCCCTGGCGGCATCGAGGCCGAGGGTGAAGTCCTTGTGCAGCAAGATGTTGGTGAAGGTCGGCGCGAAGTCCAGATTGACGAAAGCGGGCGTCTTGTAGCGGGTGAACGTCGATCCCATCACCGAGTCGTTGAGAAAGTTCAGGAATGCCGCACGGCTGGTCCCGCCCCGCTCGACCAGGACCGTGATCTCGGCGAGCGACTGCGCCACGATGCCGAGGAAGACGTTGTGGGCGATCTTGACGAGACGTGCGCCGTCGCCGTCGCCGACATACGTCACGCCCTTGCCGAGGAGGTTCAGCAACGGCTCGCTCTCATCGAACGCCTCCCGCGGGCCCGAGACCGCCAACGTCAGTTTCCCGGCGGCGACGACCGACGGGTTCCCGCTCACGGGAGCGGCGAGGAACGCCGAGCCGCGGCCGGACGTCTCGGCGCGGATCCGCTCCGACATCTCGGTCGAGACGGTCGAGGAGTCGATGATGATGCGGGGAGTGTCGCTCGCGGTCAGCAGGCCACCGTCGCCGATGGTCACCGCCTCGAGGTCGGCGGACGCCGAGACCATGATGAACACCACGTCGCGATCCGCGAGGTCGACCGGCCGATCGACGACCTTGGCACCGTACTCCGCCAACGGCTCGGCCTTGCTCCGGGTCCGGTTGTAGACGGCGACGTCGTAGCCCGCGTCGAGGAGCCGGCGCACAAGGGCCGAGCCCATCCGGCCCACACCGATCCACCCCACGCTGGTCGGAGGCGCCTGTGCGTCTCTCGCTGTGGTCATCCACTCACTCCTGACTTCCGACTGCAATCGGTTGCATCATTGTATGGGCAGTTCGGGAAGTCAACAAAGCGCGGCTTTGAACGATCACGTACACGAACGATTGCACTACTCGGGCGGTCCCATCGGGTGCCGCACCTGTCAGCGGCGTGTCGCGTGCGGGCCGGCGTGGACCGTCCCCGTGGAGTCGCGAACGATGAGCGTGGGAGGCAGCAGGAGCGATCGCGGATGGCGTGCCGGATCCTGGAGCATCTCCATCAGCAGCCGGGCGGCCTCGGCCCCGATCTCGTACTGCGGGATGCGGACCGTCGTCATCGCCGGGCTGACCTTGTCCATGAACGGCGTGTCGTTGAACCCGACGACGCTGATGTCCTCGGGGCAGCGCAGCCCGCGACGTTTCATCGCGTCGTAGCAGCCCAGGGCGATGAGGTCGTTCCCCGCGACGACGGCGGTGAAGGGAACACCCTTGTCGAGCAGTGTGGTGAGCGCCCGGTCGCCGGCGTCCTCCGACCAGGTCTCGCAGGCGGCGATCCGCTCCGGTTCGTGGGGAAGGCCCAGGTCCTCCAGACACTGCCGGAAGGCGCGCTTGCGGAACAGGCCGGTGGAGAGTTCCTGCGGCCCCGCGATGTGGGCGATCTGCCGGTGGCCCAGCTCGTAGAGGTGGTTCATGGCCAGGCTCACGCCGGTCGCGTCATCGGCGGTGACGGAGGGGATGTCGATCCTGGAGACCCGGCGGTTGACCAGGACCAACGGCATGGAGGCGTCGGCCATCTCCTCGATGAGGGGATGGCTGAGGCGAGCCGTCGCGAAGACGAAGCCCTCGATGCTGCGCTGACGGAACGAGTCGACGCCGGAGGATTCCCGCTCGGGATCGTTGTCGGTGTTGACGATCCACGTGCTGTAACCGACGTCCCGGAGAACGTCCTCGATGCCCCGGACGATGGGCGGAAAGATCGGGTTGGTCAGGTCGGGCAGGACCACGCCGACGCTCGAGGAGCGGGCCGTCTTCAGGCTCCGTGCGATGGGATTGGGGGTATAGCCGAGTTCCTTGGCCACCCGCAGGACCCGCTCGGCGGTCGCCGTGTTCACCATGGAACGGGTCGAGGCGTTGAGCGCACGCGAGGCTGTGGCGGGATGGACCCCCGCCTCCTTGGCGACTTCCTTCAGCGTGGCTCGATGCACGCGAGCACAGTACCTCGCCGAGACAGGCGAGGCGCCCATAGCCGACTCGCTCCCAGCAAGCCCGCGCGATCGAGCCTACGATGCCGACGATCAGGAGCACAACGGCACAGCCGGAGAAGTGGCACCACAGGTGCCCGGTGCCCAGCAGGTGTCCGCCCGACGCGGCGTCGCCCGCGAAAAGGCCGGCCGCGAAAAGGACACCGCGGTGGAGCGGTCTTTCAGCACGACCTGCGTCGCCCAGGTCTGCTCCCGTTCAGCCATCGGGCAGGTCGGCGGCGGACGGCTTACCGAGCGCGCGTGGCAGGACCCACTCCGGGAGCGTCGGCAGCACGGCGGACAGACCCGCGCTCGGGAGGTGGGTCGTCCGCAGCGAGACGAGGGTGCCGATCGAGTCGCGGTCGACGATCCCGTCGCTCACCAGGCCCTCCCGTGGGTCGCGCAGGCACGCCAGGTGGCGGACCGCGTCGTGCGGGCTCAACCCGAGGAGCCGCGTCGCCGCATTCGTCACCCGGTCGTCGTGATGCCCGCGCAGGACGGCGGACGCGGTTTCGAGGAGGGCGTCCGCGAGCCGGTCGACGCCGTCGCGAGTCCGCTGGTCGGCATCGCTGCGACGGGCGAGCACGGTACCGAGGTACGGCCCGATCTCGCTCGCGCGCAGCTGCGCGTGGCATCCGTGCGACTCGGCGCGCAACTCGTTGCCGGCGTTGAGGACCGTCGCCGCGATAGACGCGCCGGCGAGGGCGTCGGCTCGTTTCGGTGTCGCGCCGAGGTTCTTCAGGGTGTACGCGTCTCGTGCGAGCCCCAGGCGCCCGAGCAACTCGTAGGCGACGAAGGCGAACCCCGACGTCGGGACGTCCACACCGACGACCGCGCCGCGCACCTGCTCGACCGCGGGAAACGGTGGCGCCGTCCAGACCGACAGCCCCAGGCCGCGGTCGAGCGCCGCGACCACCGAGACGTCGACCAGCCGTCGCAACGGGTTGCCGGGGACGAAGCGGTAGGCGATGACGTTGTCCGGGCTGGTGAACACCGCGTCCAGCTCGTCGCCTTCCAACGAGGTGAACTGCGCGGGGGACGACGGCACCAGGATCTCTTCGACGGCGAGACCGGCCTGTTCGAGTGTTCCGGTGCGGCGGCACACGTCGAGGAGCACCGACGGGGTGAACGTGCCGAGCCGAATGGTGATCATGAAGGGCTCGCAATCGTTTGTAACTGTGCGTCCATCATGATGGCACGATGTCGAACGTGGGATCGCTCGGCCCGGCCCGGCCGGCCTGCGGGCGGCCACCCCGGGCGAAGCACGGGCGGTGTCGTCGAGGCCGTCCGGTCATGCGGCATCACCGCAGGGAGCGCGAGTGGACGTCCCTCTGCTGAGCGCTCGCCGGGCGGCCCCGGATCTGGGTGGCGCCAGGCGGCGGAGTCGGCACGCGAGAAGTCATTGACGCCACCGTCATCATTGGGTAGCCTGCCGCAAACGATTGCAGTGTGAACTGCGTCACAGCCTGTCACGCTGGCACGCAAGCGCCACGCACCGATCGAGCAAGGAGCTGAAATGGTGCATGTCGGGTCCCAGCACACCGATCATCCGGCCGAGGAACACGCGAGTACCGTCGGATCCACTCTGATCGAGGCGGTCGACGTCAGCGCCGGATACGACAACCGGCGCGAACGGACCCGGCTGATCGCGCTGCGCGACATCTCCCTGAAGGTGAGCCAGGGTGAGTTCCTGGCCATCGTCGGCCCGTCCGGCTGCGGCAAGACCACCTTGATCAACATGATCGCCGGGTTCGTCAAACCGATCTCCGGCACGGTCAAGGTGCGAGGCGTGGAGGTCAACGGCCCCGGGGCCGACCGCGCGATGGTGTTCCAGGACTACGCCCTGCTGCCGTGGCGAACCGTCGAACGCAACGTGGAGTTCGCGATGGAGAACCGGCGAGGCCGGGTCCCCAAGCCGGACCGTCAACGCCGGATCGCCCGCGCTCTGGAGCTGGTAGGGCTGGTCGGCTTCGAGAAGTCCTATCCGCATGAGCTCTCCGGCGGCATGCGTCAGCGAGTCGGCATCGCCAGGGCGCTCGTGGGCGAGCCCGAGATCCTGCTGATGGACGAGCCGTTCGGCGCCGTCGACGCCATGACGCGAGAGGCCATGCAGGCCGAGCTGGAGAAGATCATCACCGAGACCCGGCAGACGGTCGTGTTCATCACCCACTCCATCGACGAGGCGATCACGCTCGGCGACCGCATAGTCGTGGTGTCCAACCGCCCTGGAACGATCCGGGAGATCATCCACGTCGACCTGCCGCGCCCCCGGTTCGATGAGCGCAATGACGTCAAGCGGTCGGCCAGGTTCGGCGAGATCCGCTCCCGCCTCTGGGAACTTCTCTCGGACGAGGCGCTGGGCGCCAAGTCGGGACCCGTGGTGCAGCAGGAAGGTGAGACCCGATGACGCACGTCGTGCCGGCCGGCCAGACGCGCACGCAGAGGACCGCGCAGATCGAGACGATCTCCGTCAGCAAGTTCGCGCCGTTCAGGAGCACGGCGGTCACGATCGTCAACCTTCTGGTGTTCTTCCTGATCTGGGAACTCATCGCGCGTGCCGGGGTGATCAACCCGCTGTTCTTCCCCAAGGCCTCGGCCATGTTCTCGGCGCTGTACAACGGCTTCGCCGACGGGACCATCTGGCCCCAGCTGGAACACAGCCTCACGAACTTCCTGATCGGACTGGTCATCTCCACGGCCATCGGCATCCCCATCGGGCTTCTGATGGGCGCGAGCAGGGTCGCGGATCTCATCCTCAGCCCCTATGTGTGGGCGATGACGTCGCTGCCTCGCGTCGCCCTGATCCCATTGCTGATCCTCATCCTCGGGTTCGGCAACTCGATGCAGCTGACGATCATCGTTCTTTCGGCCGTCTTCCCGATCATGGTCAACTGCATGGCCGGCGTGAAGACCGTCGACCCCTCGCTGTTGCGCGCCGGACGGGTGTTCGGGACCAGCCGCGCCCAGACCTACTCCAAGATCATCCTGCCGTACACGCTGCCGTTCGTGATCGCGGGCGTGAACCAGGGAATCGCTCGCGGCCTCGTCGGGATGCTGATCGGAGAGCTTCTCGGCGGCGGCGGCAACGGTCTCGGCTATCTGCTCGACCGGGCCGGCCAGCAGTTCGACGCGCCAATGCTGTACGCGGTGCTGCTCCTTCTCGCCGTCATGTCCGTAAGCCTCATCCAGGCGATGCGCTGGCTGGAGCAACGCGCCGCGCCGTGGAGAGACGGCTCACGCGCCTGATCGCACCATCGACGATGTCGCCCACCCCCGATCCAGACCTTGCCATTCGCAGAACATTGGCAGAGCAGGAGTCAGACGAATGAACAGGTTCACCAAACTCATCGGAGCGGCCGGCGTTTCGCTCCTCCTCGCGGGTTCGCTGGCCGGGTGCGGTGGCTCCAGCGGCGGCGGCGCCGGTGGCGCGGCCCTGGACATCACCAAGACCAACCTGCCGAAGACCGCCGCCGACATCAACGGGACGATCGACAAGAGCAAGGTCAAGAAGAGCCTCGTGGTCGGGGTGGACAACCCGTACTACCTCTTCCACGAAGACATCGAGGTCGCACTCGACAAGGGCTACTTCAAGGAATTCGGCATCGACAAGGTCCAGGTCAAGACGGTCGATGACCCTCTGCCGCCGCTCATCGGGGGCTCGCTCGACATGGCCCTGTACGACTCCGACACCGCGATGGCCGCCGCCAAGAAGAGCAATGAGGGCGTGCGCTTCCTGTCGGTCTACCTCGGCGGTGAGGCGAACGTCCTGGGTGTGGGCAAGGGGATCAACTCGGCGGCCGATCTCAAGGGCAAGACGATCACCGGCGGCCAGTTCGGCAGCCGCAACGACGCCATTCTGCGTGAACTGCTGCAGGCCAACGGCGTCGATCCTGTCAGGGACGTCAAGATCGTCAGCACGGGTGGCCAGTCGGATTCGCGGCTGCAGGCGATTATCGCCGGTACCGTCAAGGGCGCCAGCATCCAGCTGCGCCATGAGTCGCTGCTCCAGAAGGCGGGCGGCAAGGTCCTCTTCCAGCAGACCCGCCAAGTGCCGCAGAACGGCTGGTCCGCGGACAAACTCCTCAAGGACAGCCCGGAAACAGTGGCCGCGTTCCTCGCCGCCACTCTCAAGGCGCGTCAGTTCATCACCAACCAGGCCAACAAGGACGCCGTGCTGACCCTCATGCGCGCCAAGAAGTACGACATCCCGGCGGCGTACGCGGACGTGTACGGGCAGGAGAACTCGCCGACCTACCATGTGGGCGATGGCGGGTTCAAGCCGGCGGACATGGACAAGTTCATCAAGGACCAGATCGGGTTCAAGAACGTGCCCGCAGGAACGGACTGGCGCAAGTACACCTATCTCGTCCCGCTCTGGCGCGCGCAGAAGGCCCTGGGCCTGCCGCTCGACCCTGCGCTCAAGGACCTGTGACCGATGCAGGTGAAGACCGCTGAGGCGAAGGGCCTGCGACTGCTCGCACACCACGATCTCGACGGTAGGGGCGACGGGATGCAGGTGATGCGTCATGAGGACGTCCTGTACGTCGGTCACGCGGGAACGTCGAGGGCGGGCACCTCGATCCTGGACGTATCGGACCCCCGGCGTCCGAAGCTGGTCGACCAGTGGCCGGCGCCGGACAATACCCACACGCACAAGGTGCAGGTCGCGGACGGCTTGCTGCTGGTCAACCACGAGCGTTTTCCGTACCGGCCCACCGCACCGCTGGGCCCGCACTCGGCGGGCCTCGCGGTGTACGACCTCGCCGACCCCTTCGCGCCGGAACAGATCGCGTTCTGGAAGTCCTCCGGCAAGGGTGTGCACCGGATCGTGTGGGAGGGCGGGCGGTTCGCGCATGTGTCCGTCACCCCGGACGGCTTCACCGACCGGATCTGGATGATCCTCGATCTGTCGGATCCGCACCACCCGGTGGAGGCCGGCCGCTGGTGGTGGCCCGGTCAGTGGACGGCCGCGGGTGAACGGCCGGACTGGCCGGACGGACAACGGCACGCGGCACATCACGCGCTCCTCGACGGGAACGTCGCCTACCTGGGCTACGACGACGCCAATCTCGTGGTCCTCGACATCGCGGACGTCTCCTCCCCACGGCCGATCGGGTTCTGCCGGTGGGAGGGCGGTGCCACGCACACGTGCCTGCCCCTGCCCGGCCGGAACCTGCTCGTCGTGACCGACGAGCAGCAACACGAGGGACCGCACGCGCCGGACCGGCGTGTCCACTTGATCGACATCCTCGACCCGGCGAACCCGCGGTACCTCACGGCCCTGCCGGAGCCGGCGGGCGACTTCACTCGGTTGCCTTTGCGGTATGGGCCGCACTGCCTGCACGAGAACCGCAAAGGGGCGTTCCAGAGCGAACGCCTGATCTTCGCGACGTACTTCAGCGCCGGTGTCCGGGTCTACGACCTCCAGGATCCGGGCCGTCCACGCGAGATCGCGCACTGGGTCTCGCAGACGCCACCCGGTCAGGCCGCTCCACAGGCGAACGACCTGTTCGTCGATCGCGACGGCCTCGTCTGGGTCACCGATCGTACGCGTGGAGGGCTGTTCGTCCTGGAGCCCGAGGGAGAACTCGCCACGTTGATGTAGACGGCACTGCGACGACCTTCCCGACCCGAAACCCATCCTCGTCCTGGAGGGGACCAGCATGCCTGACGCCGAAGTCCAAGCCGCCCTCGCCCACTGGGCGCCCCGCTTCATTCAGAACGGCGTCGACTACAACGACTTCGTCCGCACCACCAAACGCATCGAGACCTGGGACCAGTGGTTGCCGGAGTGGATCCGGACCGCCGATCAGCAGGCCGAGTTCGCCAGGGAGGCCGACGCCGCGGGTCATCGCCATACCGCCGGCCACGCGTGGCGCCGCGCGGCAGTCGACCGCCACTTCGGCAAGTTCGTCTGGATGCTCGACCTCGGCCTCGCCGAGGAGGCGATGCGCCGCACGGTCGAGGAGATGCGCTTCGCCCACCAAAGGCTGGACCCGACCGCCGAGCGGCTCGAAGTCGCGATAGAGGGAGGGACCGAGTACGCCAACCTCCGTCGCCCGCCCGGTGTGGACCGGGCACCGTACGTCGTCCTCATCCCCGGGCTCGACTCCACGAAGGAGGAGTTCTTCAATCTCGAGCAGTCGTTCCTCGACCGCGGCATGGCCACGGTGTCGCTCGACGGTCCCGGCCAGGGTGAGACCGGACTCGCGATCCCCATCCGGCCCGACTTCGAAGTCGCCGTGAGCCCGTTGCTGGACCTGCTGGAGACCCGATCGGACCTGGACCACGAGCGGATCGGCATTTTCGGGGTCAGCCTCGGCGGCTACTACGCGCCTCGGGTCGCGGCGTTCGAGCCGCGAGCCAAGGCCGTGGCCGGTATCAGCGGCCCCTTCTGCTTCGGCGACATGTGGGACGACCTGCCGCCGATGACGAGGCAGACCTTCGTCGTCAAGTCGGGGGCCACAGACGACGCCGACGGCAGGAGACTGGCGAGCAGGCTCGATCTCGACGGAATCTGCCAGAAGATCGCGATTCCGGCGCTCTACGTGACCGGAAAGCTCGATCGGCTGATCCCATGGCGGCAGACCGAGCGGCAGGCGGCGGAGACTCCGAACGGGACGTTCGTCAATCATCCGGAGGGCAACCACGGCGTTTCCAACATGCCGTACCGGGCCCGTCCGATGATCGCGGATTGGATGGGTGACCGGCTGGCAGGGGCACAGGAGACGACGTGACGCATGAGATGACCGTCAACGACGTCCGGTACTCGGTCGACGAAGACGCGGACACGAGCCTTCTCCAGGTCCTGCGCGAGAACCTGGGTCTCAAGGGAACGCGCTTCGGGTGCGGCGTCGGGCTGTGTGGCGCGTGCTTTGTGTTGCTCGACGGGCAGCCGACGCCCTCCTGCGACACCCCGCTGTGGGCCGCCGAGGGCAAGGAGGTCGTCACCATCGAGGGACTCGGCGGACCGGGCGACCTCCACCCGTTGCAGCAGGCCTTCCTCGACGAGCAGGCCGCCCAGTGCGGTTACTGCCTGTCGGGCGTCCTGATCAGCGCCGCCGCGCTCCTGACCCGCGACCCCGCGCCGGACGAGGCGGAGGTGGCTGCGGCGCTGGACCGCAACCTCTGCCGCTGCGGTGCCCAGCGACGCATGATCCGTGCCGTGGTACGTGCCGCGAAGGACCAGCAGTGACGGCCGGGGCGTCCACCGCGGGGGGCTCCACCGACGGCGACCGCGCGGCCTCCCTGCCGCGCGGCATCAGGGCGAACCCACGCGTGTCGCAGTGGCTCGCGGTCCGTGCCGACGGGACCGTCCAGGTGTTCAGCGGCAAAGCCGAGCTCGGCCAAGGGATCCTGACCGCCCTCGGCCAGCTCGCCGCCGACGAACTCGGGGTCGCGCTGCACCGCATCCGGGTGCTGCCCGCCACCACCGCGGCGGGCCCGGACCAGGGTCTCACCGCGGGGAGCATGTCGATCGCCGACGCCGAGGCGCTGCGGA
Organism: Streptosporangiaceae bacterium; assembly: GCA_025964695.1. Classification (GTDB taxonomy): domain Bacteria; phylum Actinomycetota; class Actinomycetes; order Streptosporangiales; family Streptosporangiaceae; genus Actinomadura_E. Next base: position 23,618 of record JAOPYK010000221.1, read on the forward strand.
TGGCGTGTGCCGAGGCCCGCGCCCTGTTCGTCCGCGAGGCGGCGGCGGGATTCGGAGCCGGCGCGGACGACGTGGTCGTGACGGACGGCGTCCTGCGGAACCGCCGAGACGGCCGGACGACGTCGTACTGGCAGCTTGCCGGGGTCGTGGACCTCGACCAGGAGATCCGGGGTCTCACCGCGCCGAAGCTCCCGCCCGAACATGCCGTGGTGGGTACGAGCGCCGGCCGCGTGGACCTGCCGGACAAGGTGACCGGGCGGCCGCGCTTCATCCACGACCTCTCCCTGCCCGGTCAGCTCGCCGGGCGCGTCGTACGCCCGCCGTCCCGGGACGCGCGGCTGCTCGACTACGACCGGACCGTTGAAGGGCTGGCCGGGGTCGTCGCGGTCGTCCGGGACGGTGACTTCCTCGGCGTCGTGGCCGAGACCGAGACCGCCGCCGAGAGAGCGGCCGCCGTGCTGCGCCGTACCGGGAGGTGGCGGCAGGAGGAGTCCCTGCCCGCGGAGGATTCGATCCACGCGGTGCTGCGCGGCACGGAGGCCGAGACCACCGTGGTCCGTGAGGACGGCGCCCCGGCCGATGCCGCGACGGCGTGGAAGACCATGTCGGCGACCTACACTCGCGGCTTCCTCGCCCACGCGTCCATCGCGCCGAGCTGCGGCGCCGCGCGGTGGGACGGCGACGGGCTCACCGTCTGGTCGCACAGCCAGGGGATCCACCCGCTGCGCCGGGCCATCGCCCAGGCCGCCGGAGCCGACGTCGCCGCTGTGACCGTCCACCATGTCGAGGGGGCAGGCGCGTACGGGCACAACGGCGCCGACGACGCGGCCTTCGACGCCGTGCTCCTCGCCCGTGCGGTCCCCGGCAGGCCGGTGCACGTGGTCTGGAGCCGCCAGGACGAGCTGGCCTGGAGCCCGCTCGGGTCCGCGATGGCCGCCGACGTCACCGCCGGCCTGGGGCCGGACGGGCGGCTCGTCTCGTGGTCCTACGACGTGTGGAGCTATGGGCACACGGCGCGCCCTGGTTACGCCGGATCCCCGGGGCTGCTCGGCGCGGCGCACACGGCGCGTCCGTACCCCCTCCCTCCATCGGCCGACCCCCCGCTCGCGGCCGGCGCCGGGACCGCGCGCAACGCCGTTCCGCCCTACGCCGTCGGGCGTCGCGTCGTCAGGGCGCATCGCGCCCTGACGACACCGATCCGTACGTCCGCGCTGCGGACGCTGGGCGCGTACCTCAACGTCTTCGCCACCGAGTGCTTCGTCGACGAGGTCGCCGCCGCGGCCGGACGTGACCCGGTCGAGTACCGCCTCGCGCACCTCACCGATCCACGGGCACGCGAGGTCGTGGAGCGGGCCGCGCGGGCCGCCGGCTGGTCTTCGCAGCCGCCGCAGGAGGGTGTCGGGCACGGCATCGGCTTCGCCCGGTACAAGGACAGCGGCGCCTACTGCGCGGTGGTGGCAGAGGTGGAGGCGGTGCACGACATCCGTGTACGCCGGCTCACGATCGCCGTCGACGTGGGACGTGTGGTCAACCCCGATGGCGTCGTGAACCAGATCGAGGGTGGGGCGATCCAGTCCACGAGCTGGACCCTCAAAGAGCGGGTGCGGTTCGACCGCATGCGGATCACCAGTGACGACTGGGAGAGCTACCCCATTCTCCGGTTCACCGAGGTTCCGGAGGTCGTCGTGGAGGTGATCGGCCGGCCGGACGAGCCGTCGGTCGGCTCAGGTGAGGCCTCGCAGGCTCCCACCGCGGCCGCCATCGGCAATGCGGTGGCGGCCGCGCTCGGCGTACGGGTCCGGGATCTGCCGATCACCGCCGAGAGGATCGTCGCCGCCATGGACGACTAGCAGGACACGGAACGCGGCTCTCAGCGGGAGGCCCCCCGAGGGTGCAGGCGTGCCGCGCGGAGTGCGCTCGGCCTCGGGCAGCCGCCAGATCCGGTGCATCATCGCGCCCGGGACCTGCGCCGACGGCGTGGTCAGTCGCCGGCCAGACCGGACTCGGCCACCACGCGGAGCGCTTGGGCGGCGATGGTGAGGGCCGGGTTCATGGCCGCCGACGAGGGGAAGAATCCGCCGTCGATGACCCAGAGGTTCGTGAGGTCGTGGGTGCGGCACCAGGGGTCGAGGACGCTGGTGGCCGGGTCGGTGCCGGCGACGACCGTCCCGCACTGGTGGCTGTTCATGCTGATGTCGAAGTGCTGGGTCGCGACGACGTCGTATCCGGCGGCGTGCAGCAGCCGTTTGGCCCGCTTGTGCAGGCGGCGGTGGGTACGGGTGCCCCAGGCCACCCGTGCGGTGGTGATCGTTCCGGCGGCGTCGACGGTGACGCGGTTGTCCGGCGACGGCAGGTCCTCGGCCATGACGAGCCACTCGACGCTGCGCCTGGCGACCTGGTCGAGCACGGCGAGCGGGACCCGGGTGGCCCAGCTTTTCATCATGATGCCCTGCACCTTGCCGAGAAGCTGCATGGTACCCAGCGGGAAGCCGTCACCGCCGTCGTGATACCAGTCGTTGACCGACAGCGTCTTCTGGAACGTGACGTCGTTGTCACGGTTGAGGTCGATCGCGGCGATGTGCGCGTTGTTGTGCATCATGAAGTTACGGCCGACCTGGTCGGAGGAGTTCGCCAGGCCGCGCGGATGCCCGTCGTCGGCCGAGGCGAGCAGCAGCGCGGCGGACTGGACGGCACCCGCGGCGAGCACGAACTTCCGGCCGGTGATCGTGACGGTGCCGTCCGGCCCGTCCGCGATCAGGTGGTCGACGCGCCGTCCCGTGCGGTCGGTGACGATGCGGCGCACGCGTACGCCGGTCATCAGCCGGGCATTGCCGGTGGCGATGGCAGGGTCGATCCCGCAGACCTCCGCGTCACTCTTGGCCGACACCTGGCACGGGAAACCGTCGCAGGTCCGGCACCGGATGCACGCGCCGCCGTCGCGGAGGTCGACTCCCATCGCGTTGGCGCTCGGGTGTACGCCGTGGGCGCGCAGGCGTTCGGCGAGGTCGGCGACGTAGGGTTCGTGCTCCAGCGCGGGATACGGGAACGGCGTGCCGCGCCATGATTCGGTGGGGTCCTCACCGGTGGCGCCGTGCACGCGGTACAGCCGCTCGGCCTCACCGTAGTAGGGCTCCAGGTCGGCGTAGCCGAACGGCCACGCCGGGGACGTGCCCTCGAGGTGTTCGACGGCGGTGAAGTCCTGTTCGCGGAAGCGGGGGAGGCTCGCACCGTAGACCTTGGTGCTGCCGCCGACCACGTAGTGCACGCCCGGGCGGAAGGCCCTGCCGGTCCGGTCGAGCCACTGCTCGGCGGGTCTGTACCGGCGGTCGATGAACACCGCCTGCGGGGACCAGTTCTGCGGCTCCCTGGGCAGCCGCTCACCCCGTTCCAGCACCAGGACCTCGGCGCCACGCCGGGCCAGGGCCAGGGCGGTCGTGGCACCGCCCATGCCCGAACCGATGACGACGACGTCGGCGCTCAGCCTCCCGCGCGGCCGTACGGGCGGCCTGGCGCCGCCGGGGCTCGCCTCCGTACGGGACGTGGATTCGGGCACGTGGGCCTCCCGGCTCTTCAGCCATCAGCGGTGGCCCATGCTTTGTATCGATTAACCAAGAAGCCGTCAAGCCCGCCGGTCGTCCACACCTCCGCCTGATCTTCCGGCATTCAAGCGAGATACTTTGAACCAGCAAGCAGGTACGATCTTTAATCGATTAAACACCGGGTAGTCTGACTCGGTGGCCCGCAGTCCCGATCATCCCTCCCTGGCCTCGCTGGCCCGGGCTCTCGGCGTGTCCACGGCGACGGTCTCGAACGTCTACAACCGCCCCGAGCGGGTCTCCGAGGAGCTGCGCGCCCGGGTCCTCGCCCAGGCCCAGAAGGTCGGATACGCGGGTCCGGACCCGGCCGCGCGCCAGTTACGCCGCGGCCGCTCCGACGTCCTGGGCCTGATCTTCACCGACGAGCTGTCGTTCGCCTTCAACGACCAGGCGTCCGTGGGCTTCCTCGCGGGCGTCGCCGACGCGTGCGCGGGTTCCGGCCGTAACCTGCTGCTGATGCCGGCCGGGCCGCCACGCGGCCGGGCGCCGATCAGTGCGGTGGATGCGGCGTCGGTCGACGGGGTCATCGTCTACTCGGTGCCCGACGACGACCCGCACCTGCGCGCGGTGCTGCGTCGCGGCCTTCCCACTGTCGTGGTCGACCAGCCATCGGCCGTAGCCGGAGCGGACTGGGTTGGCCTGGACGACCGTACGGCCGCCCGGGAACTGGCGCTCCACCTGGCCGATCTCGGGCACCGCCGCATCGGCGTGATCACCTCACGGCTCGGCGACAGCCGCTACAACGGGCCGGTGCCGGAGACCCGGTGGCGGGCCGCCCGGTACGCGGTGCAACGTGAACGCCTGCACGGGCTCTGCGACGGGTTCGCTGATTTCGGGATCGCCGCCCACGCCCTCCCGGTCGAGGAGCGCTTCGAGGCGTCTCACGCCGCCGGCGCCGGGGCGCTGGATGCCCTGCTGGACCGGCACCCGGGCCTGACGGCGGTGTGCTGCCTCGCCGACGTCCTGGCGCTGGGGGCTCTGGACGCCGCACGGCGCCGTGGCCTGGACGTTCCCGGCCGGCTCAGCATCACCGGCTTCGACGACATCGCGGAGGCGTCCCGGGCACGCCTGACCACCGTCCACCAACCGCTCGCCGACAAGGGCCGCGTCGCGGGTGAGTTCCTGCTGCGCCGCCTGGACCACCGGCCGGGCAGCGCCCACCAGGCGGCCGGCTCCCACCAGGCGGAGCGGCGCACCCTTCCCACCAGCCTCGAGGTGCGTTCCAGCACAGGTCCCGCCTCGACCCCGCATCCCTGATCAGGAGGACAGATGCCTGAGTTTCCCGACGGCCGGTCACTGAACTTCCTCAGTATCCTCACCGGCTGCTTCGCCACCCCGGTGGCGGAGAACCCGACCGTCGCGATGATCGAGGCGGCCTACCGGCACCACGGTGTCGATGCCCGTTACCTCAACTGTGAGGTCGCCCCCGAGGCGCTGGGTGACGCCGTACGCGGAGCACACGCGATGGGCTGGGTCGGTTTCAACTGCTCGATCCCTCACAAGGTGGCCGTGATAGCGCATCTCGACGGCCTGGCGGAGTCCGCAGCGATCATCGGCGCGGTGAACTGCGCAGTCCGACGCGACGACCAGTGGATCGGCGAGAACACCGACGGTCAGGGCTTCCTCACGTCACTGCGGACCCTGGCCGACCCGGCCGGTCAGAACGTCGTCCTGTTCGGCGCCGGCGGCGCCGCCCGTGCGATCGCGGTCGAGACCGCGCTGGCGGGGGCGGCGTCCATCACCGTGGTCAACCGCGGCCCCGAGCGGGGCCAGGAGCTCGTCCGGCTCATCGAGGACAATACGTCCGCGTCCGCGACTTTCACGCCGTGGAACCGGAGCTACCGGATTCCCGAGTCGGCGGACATCGTCGTCAACGCCACCTCGATCGGGCTGTACCCGGACCTCGAGGGTCGGCTCGACATCGAGCCGGACAGCCTGCGGCCGCACATGGTCGTCGCCGACGTCATCCCCAATCCGCCACGTACGCCGCTGCTGCGCGAGGCGGCCGGACGGGGCTGCACCACCCTCGACGGCCTGGGGATGCTGGTCGACCAGGGGCGCATCAGTATCAAGCACTGGACGGGCATCGACGCCGAACCCCGTGTGATGCGAGAGACACTCGCGGAGCTGTTTCCCGCCTGAGCAAGGCTTCCCGCCCGAGCGTGAACTTCCCGCCCGAGCCGGCGAGTGAGTTATCTTATTCTCAGTCTTCCATACGATACGAGGGTCATAACATATGGGTTCCGTAGCTCCTGAGGGCATGGACGCGGCACGGCGTCGGCGTCGGCTGAGCAACGCGATCAAGGAGTCGCTGCGCGAGCTGGGCAACCAGCTGTCCCTGCTCAACCACCAGGTCGGGACCCAGGTCGATCTCAAAGACGTCGACCTCGACTGCCTCGACCTCATCTCCCGCCACGGCCCGCTGAGCCCCAGTGCCCTGGCGCGGCGCGCCGGGCTGCACCCCGCGACCATGACCGGCATCCTCGACAGGCTCGAACGCGGCGGCTGGGTCGCCCGCGAGCGAGACCCGTCCGACCGCCGCGCCGTCGCGGTCCGGGCTCTGCGCGGGAGGAACGCGGAGCTGCTCCGCCTCTACTCGGGAATGAACGCCTCGATGGACCAGCTCTGTGCCGGATATGGAGAGGCCGAACTCCAACTGCTCGCAGACTTCCTGCAGCGCACCGCGAACGCCGGACAAGACGCGACAGAGGAACTGGCCGGCGGCCAAAGCGCGCGCGGGTAGATGAGGGGGCCCTGGCCCAGGAGACCGGTGTCGTCAGAGTTCACCCGAACCGAATGGTCGTATTTCTCGAGGAGTTACCTGCCGCGATCCCGAGCATCAGCCGTTGTGCGTCCTTGGCGGAGGTCGGCGATGGCGGCGATGCCCGTTCGGACGGCGCCTTCGGTGAGGTCGCCGAAGCCGAGGACGAGCTGCGGCGGGGTGGTCGCTCGGGTCGAGCGGTAGGTGCTCATGCCGTAGAGGCAGACGGAGCGGGCTCGGGCGGCGGCGATGATGGCCTGCTCGACTCGTCGACCGACTCGGGCGCCCCCGTACCCGGGGTCCTCCAACGCCACCCGCCGCACTCCCGCGCGGGCCAGTACGCGCAGGACAAGGTTGAGCCCTTGGGCGAACCTTTCTGCCTGGTGCCCGGCCTCTGGTGAATGTTCGGCGCGATCTTCCTCGCGGGTCTCGGTATCTCGGGGCGACGGGACGGCTCCTACACGGTCGGCTCGCTCGGTATCGGCTCGCTCGGTATCGGCTCGTTCCGGGGCGCGGTTTTCGTGTCGGGCAGCGGTAGCCGAAGGACGAACCGGGCGCCTCGATGGGAGTCCTCTATGCGCAGGGTTCCCTGGTGGGAGTGGGCGATGTCGCGGGAGATGGCGAGGCCGAGTCCGCTGCCGCCGGGGTCGCGGCGGCGTCCGTCGCTCAGGCGGGTGAAGCGTTCGAAGACGCGTTCACGGTCGGCCGGTCCGATGCCGGTGCCGTCGTCGACCACGGCGACGATGGCCTGGCCGTTCGTGGATTCGACGAAGACGTCGATACCGGTGTCGGCGTGCCGCTGCGCGTTGCTCAGCACGTTGCCCAGGACTCGGATCAGCTGAATCCGGGAACCGTGGATCCGCACGTCGGAGGCCGCGTGAACGTGGACCGGCACACCGCGGAGTTGAGCTGCTTCCTGTGTCACCAGCGTGGCGAGGTCGATCAGCTCGTGCGGCGTCGGGCGGGCCGCCACCAACACGTCTTTGATGATCGCTTCCAGCCGGCCGGTGGCCGACAGGGCGCCCCGGATGGTGTCGCGTGGATCGACGTCATCGGGGTAGAGCAGTGCTTCTTCCAGCTGCGTGCGCAGACCGGTGATCGGGGACCTGAGCTCGTGGGAGGTGGTGGAGGCCAACTGGCGCTGCTGCTCCACCGCTCCTTCCAGCCGGGTGAAGGTCCGGCCCACCACGCACCACGTCATCCAGGCCATGAGGCCCGTGAAGATGAGAGCGGCCGCCTCGATGACGTACTCCAGGTGGTGCTTGCGCAGGATGGGCGGCTCGGCGAGCCCGGCGTAGACGACCGGAGCGTCCGGCGCCGGAGAGATCCGGATGGCCATGAGCATGACCCGTCCCCCGATCAGCCTGCGGAACCGGTCGTTGGCCGGGGGCCGGGTGGTGCTCATCGGCGGCCTGCCGCGAGCCTGCAGGCTGGAGTTCACGACCCTGCCGTGCGCGTCCACCACCTGGACGAGGTCGACGCGGGAGGAGGTGGGGATCAGGTGCGGCACGCCGCCGTTGCGCGCCGCCGCGCTCCACTGGCCGGCGACTCGCTCGGTGTCCCTGAAGGCGCCGTCATGGATCTTGTATCGGATCGCCAGGTCTAAGCTCGAGCCCACTGCGACCAGGACGACCAGCGACAACAAGGTCGCCGCTAACGTGTAGCGCCCTCGGATCGAGCGCGGTCGCGGCACCATCGTCACCATGTCCCCCCCGGGATGTGGATCTCCTCGAGCGGCAAAGTCCCTACCGGGCTCTACTCGTTCCAGGCCTTGCCGAGTACAGTAGGAGAACGTTGGTTCTCGCGCAAGGGGTGTGCTTCGTGGATGCTGAGACGGCCGAGGTGCAGGCGCTGGACGCGGCCGAGGCGCTGTTCTATCAGAGGGGCGTGCAGGCGGTGGGGATGGACGAGGTCCGTGCCGCCTCCGGTGTGTCCCTCAAGCGCCTCTACGGCCTTTTCCCGTCCAAAGACGATCTGGTCGAGGCATATCTGCGGCGCCGCGACGGTCGATGGCGCCAGCGGCTGGAGGATTACGCCGACGCGCGCCCCTCGCCTGAGGAACGGATCCTGGCGGTCTTCGACTGGTTGTTCCTGTGGTTCAGCGAACCCGACTTCCGCGGGTGTGCGTTCATCAACTCTTTCGGCGAATTCGGCGCCGCCTCGCCGGCTGTGGCCGGTATTGCCCGCTCGCACAAGGACGAGTTCCGGCGGTACCTGGTCGGCCTCGTGGCCGCCGCGAACCTCCCCGCCCGGCTCGCTGATCACCTTGTTCTTCTCGCCGAGGGCGCGATGACCACCGCGGCGATCTCTGAATCCGCCGAGCCCGCACGCCAGGCACGGGAGGCCGCGCAAATCCTGCTGCAGGCGTCCCGTACGGAAGGCTGAACCATGCATGCGATCGAAGTTCAGCTCTTGCCTACCACCGTGAGCACCGATGTGGCCGTCATGGAGCACCTCACCGGCCTGGTCAACAGGGTCTACGCAGTGGCCGAAGAGGGTCTGTGGGCGGACGGCGCCACGCGAACGACCGTGGGGGAGATGGCCGACCTCACCCGGGCCGGAGAGATCGCCGTGGCGCGCCTGAACGGGCAGATCGTGGGCTGCGTCCGTATCCAGCGGCTCGACGGAGGCAAAGGCGAGTTCGGAATGCTCGCTGCCGCCCCGGGTCACCGCGGTGTCGGCATCGGCCGGGAACTGGTTCGCTTCGCCGAGCAGAAGTGCCTAGAGCACGGCCTTCCCATCATGCAGCTCGAATTGCTGGTCCCCCGGAACTGGTCGCATCCGTCAAAACAGTTCTTGGCCGGCTGGTACACCCGTATCGGCTACCGGATCGTTCGGCGCGGAACCATTGACGAATCGCATCCGCATTTGGCTCCGCTACTGGGCACGCCGTGCGACTTTGTCATTTACCACAAGGACTTGGAGGCATGACTCCTCTTTCGGCCGGGAGGCCGTCGATCTTCCCGGCCCGAGGATCCGGAGCCGCAGGGTCACGGGGCCTGGCCGCTCATGGTGGCCGGAATGATGCGGTTGTCCCGCTGGAACACGTGTGCAGGTCGGCTGACGCGATGGCGCGCAGGGTGGGCAGCGCCGCCGCCTGCTCCTCGTCGAACGCGTTGAGCGGCCAGTCGCCGACGGTGCCGCCCCGCAGATGCGGGTGATGGAAACCGGCGCCATAGAAGGCGCGGATGACGATCGGGTCGATGCCCGTGGCCCGCTGCTCTGGCCAGGACAGGGCCCAGACGGCCTCGATGCTGCCGTCGGCCGAGCATTGCGGGCCGGTGCCGGTCACCTCGCCGGTGCCGAGCAGCAGATGGGCGTTGATCTCGTCGAACCGGCCGCCTCCACCGGCGTCTCACCGTCCACATCGCTGGAACGCGTCCGGGCGCTGCGCCAGCGGGGCGTCATTCGCGGCTACCGGGCGGAGGTCGACCTGAAGGCCGTGGGGCGTCCGGTCCAGGCAACGG
>JAOPYK010000303.1 GCA_025964695.1 Streptosporangiaceae bacterium
ACGGACAAGGACCTCCTGGGCCACCCCCGCCGGCTCATGGTGATCCTGCCCTGGATCGCGATGATGGGCATCAGCGTCTTCGAATACGCCTACGGGTCCGCCGAGGACACACTCTCCAAGGCCCACGGCTGGACCCACACCAACACCTTCTGGATCCTCAGCGTCTGGATCTTCTTCCAGGCGGCGGTCGCCTTCCCGGCCGGCCGGCTACGCGAGAAGGGGGTGGTATCGGCGAGAGCCGCGATGCTGACGGGCGCGGCGCTCTCCCTGGCCGGATTCCTCGCGATCTCCCACGCCAACAGTGTGCTCTGGGCGATCGCGGGCTTCGGCATCCTCGGCGGCATCGGAGCCGGGCTCGTCTACGCCACCTGCATCAACATGGTCGGCAAGTGGTATCCCGAGCGGCGCGGCGGCAAGACCGGCTTCGTCAATGGAGGCTTCGCCTACGGTGCTCTGCCGTTCATCTTCATCTTCAACTACGCCTTCGACACCGGTAACTACCACCAGGTCCTGGATCTCGTCGGGCTCTACGTCCTGGCGTCCGTCGCGATCTGCGGCCTGTTCTTCAAGGACCCGCCGAAGAACTGGTGGCCCGCTCATGTCGACCCGCTCACCTGGTCGCAGCAGGGCAGGGGCCACGCCGCCATGGCCAAGAACCCGCCCGCGGTACATCAGTACGGTCCCCGGGAAGCCATCAGGACCGGGATGCTGCCGCTGATGTGGTTCTGCCTGGCCTTCATCTCCGGGGTGTCGATCTTCGGGATCTCCTTCCAGGTGCCGTACGCCAAGGAGATGGGTTTCGGCCCGCTGGTGGCGGCATCCTCGATGGGCATCATGTCGATCATCAACGGTACCGGCCGGGGCATCGTCGGCTGGTTGTCCGACCGGGTGGGCCGGCGGCAGGTGCTCATGGCCGTCCTGGTGATCGAGGGCCTGGCCCAGTTCGGTGTCCTGTGGGCGGGCGGTATGGGGAACGAGCCGCTGTTCTTGTTCTTCGCACTCGTGTCCGGCTTTGGCGGAGGCGCCTTCTATCCGATGTTCGCGGCCCTGGTGCCCGACTACTTCGGGGAGAACAACAACGCGACCAACTACGGGCTGGTCTACAGCGCGAAGCTCGTCAGCGGCCTGTTCGGCGGTGGGCTCGGCGCCGTCGTCGTGGGTGCCTGGGGTTACTCGGGCGCATACGCGCTGGCCGGCGTCATCGCACTTCTCGCGGCGGCGATGACGCTCATGCTGCACCAGCCGGGACGTCCGAAGATCCGGAAGATCACCCCCAACCCCTATCCGATCAGCAGGGAGATCATGTGACCTCGTCCGCTCACCCCTCGTTCTCGGCGGCGAGACGCTGATGGTAGGACCGGCGTGTCTGCTCAGTGTGCGCGCGCATGATCTGCGCCGCGCGCTCCCCGTCGTGGGCGGCCAGGGCGTCGATCAGCGCCGCGTGCTCGGTCCACGATGCCTGTCCTCGCTGCCGGGCGACAGGCGTGTAGTACCAGCGGACGCGCCGGTCGACCTGCGCCGTGAGCTCGGCCAGGACCTTGTTCCCGGAGAACTCAGTGACGGCCGCGTGCAGTGCGGCGTTGGCGGCCACGACCCCATCGACGTCCTCGGCCGCCGACGCCTGCTCGCCCTGGCGGCACAGCTCGCGCAGCCGCTCGATGTTCGCGGGCGCGGCGTTGGTGGCGGCGAGCCGCGCCGACTCGGTCTCGAGCATGGTTCGTACCGCCAGAAGCTGGTCGGCCTCCTCCCCGGTCGGCGTGTGCACGAAAGCGCCGAGCGCCGGGCGCAGGTCGACCCACCCCTCGGTGCTCAGCCGCTGCAGGGCTTCGCGTACGGGCTGCCGCGAGGTCCCCAGATGTGCCGCGAGCTCGTTCTCGATGAGGTGCTGACCGGGTTCCAGCGCACGAGTGATGATCAGCTCGAGCAGAGCCTCATAGATGCGTTCGCGGAGGGGAGCAGGCCGCTGCAACCGTGGCATGGCCAGGCTCTTCGAGCGTCCAGAAGAAAGCATCGCGTTAGCTCCAGTGATCCAGCTGATGTGTCTACAGTCTACTGCCTACGACCGGACTGGATCTTCCATCCTCGGCGTGGCATTACTCACACGGCTCGGACATGCGAAGGCCGGACGGCCTATCACCCCTTTCTTCACCACTCTCTGAAATACACGCGTGCCACCGAGAAACGGAGTTACCTGTGAGAGTCGCTGTTGTGGGTGCCGGAGCCATCGGCGCATATGTCGGTGCGGCTTTGCACCGCGCCGGGGCCGAGGTCCATCTGATCGCGCGCGGCCCGCATTTGGAGGCGGTGCGCCGGGACGGTGTCCGGGTGCTCAGTCCGCGCGGAGATTTCAGCGCCCGTACACCGGCCACCGACGATCCTCGCGAAGTGGGGCCCGTCGACCATGTGTTCCTCGGACTCAAGGCCAACTCCTACGCGAATTGCGGTCCGCTGGTTCATCCGCTCCTCAAAGAGGACACCGCGATCATCGCGGCGCAGAACGGCATTCCCTGGTGGTACTTCCATGGCCTTCCGGGACCGTACCAGGACTACCGCATCGAAACGGTCGATCCAGGGGGTGCGGTCACCGCGACCCTCCCGCCGGAACGGGCGATCGGCTGTGTCGTCTACGCCGCCACCGAGATCGTCGCTCCCGGAGTGATCCAGCATCTGGAAGGCACCCGGTTCTCGATCGGGGAACCGGACGGCACGATCTCCGCGCGCTGTCTCGCCTTCAGCGAGGCCATGGTCGCCGGGGGTCTGAAATGCCCGGTCGAAGTGGATCTGCGGAACGACATCTGGATCAAGCTCATGGGCAACATCGCATTCAACCCGATCAGCGCCCTGAGCAGGGCCACGATGATCGAGATCTGCCGACACCGGGACACCCGCGAACTGGTCATCGCCATGATGCGGGAGACTCTCGACGTCGCCGCCCGCCTCGGCTGCCGGCCCGAGATGTCCATCGAACGCCGGCTGGCCGGAGCGGAGCGGGCGGGCGACCACAAGACC
>JAOPYK010000088.1 GCA_025964695.1 Streptosporangiaceae bacterium
CGTTCTCGGCCATCATCTGATGGACACGTGGCCGCAGACGATGCGCCAGCCTTCGGGCCTACGGATCCAGGTCTGGGTCTGGCGGCCGGCACGGCCGTTCTCGTCGAATTCGGCGCAGACGATCGCCGTGTCCGTGCCGAACGTGGTGATGGTTTGTCGGGTCAACGGGCCTCGGATGACTCCTCCGAGGAGATTCCGCCGATGCTGCGCGATCGCCTCGTAGCCGTACAGTTCCTCACCGAGCCCGTACCGGACGGCTTGGGGTGCGGTCCAGAACCAGCGGTCGAGTGCGGCCACGTCATTGGCGATCAGCGCATTGTCGTATGCTTCGAAACAGTCGGTGACCTCGGCCGTTATATCCGGCTGGTCGATGGTGATGTCGCAGGGTGCCGGACGGTCGCCCGACCGGGCGGGGCGCTCGGACCCACCGGGTCGGCTTTCGTGGTCAGCCATTGGTGAGGCTCGCGAGCTTGAAGTCCCATGGGATCGGCGGCACGTGGTAGAAGCCGGTCAACCCGGTGCGGGTGACGACGGTGTCCTTGACGTCGGCTATGTCGATGAAGCAGCCGTCTTGGACGATACGGTCGCCGGCCTTTCCGTAGGCAGTGTTGACGGCGGCCGGGGTGGTGGCGGACAAGCCGGTGTCAAGGAGCTTGTCGACCTCCGGGTCGACGCACTGCAGATAGTTGGCCCCGCCACCTTTGCCCATGTAGATCCGCGCCCACGTGTCGGGGTGAGCGGCGTCGGGGTTGGTGGTTTGTACGAGGATGGCCGGCGCCTGGGCGGGCTGGCTGGCGAGGCTGAAGATCTGGCCGATCGGGATCGCGCGGTCAGTCGCGTCGAGACCGAGGCCTTGCAGTGTCGCTTGGATGAGGTCAGCGACCTGCTGGTTGCGTGGGTCGGTGGAGTCGTAGCCGATGTCGACCTTCTTAGTGGGCAATGTTGGAACGAGCTTGCGGAGAACGCTGGGATCGTAGGTCGTCGCCGAGGTCGTCGCCGAGGCCGGCAGTTCGCCCGCAGGATAGATCTGAGTGGAGACCGTGCCCGCGGATCCGAATGGTCTTGTCAGCATCGCCTTGTCGAGGGCCTGTTTGAGGGCAGCGCGAGCGGTGACGGTCGTGAACGCACCACGGTGGGGATTGACGAACAGCACCGTTTTGAGTTCGGTGGGGAACTCGTGCCGGGCGAACCCGCTCTTGTGGCTGATTGTGTCGACGTTGCTGGGTTGCAGGCCATGCATGATCATGTCGAGCTGACCTTGTTCCAGTTCGAGCTGCTGGGTGCTGATGCTGGCCTGGATGGAGATGTCGACTTCCTTGAACGCCGGCTGGTTCCCCGGGTATCCGGAGAAAGCGCTCAGGACGTACTTCTGCTCGGGGAGGAACGAGGTGATCTGGTACGGTCCGGTGCCCACGTCGTGCGTGTGGAGCCACGTCTGGGCATGGTCGGTTCCGCTGTGGGCGCGGATGGCAGTGGGGCTCATCATCTTCGGCCCAAAGGGAGACGCCAGGTAGTCGCGGAAGGCGCTAACCGGTTGGTCCAGATGGATGACAGCGGTGAGCGGGTCGGAGGTGTCGACTGACTTCACGTGCGCGAGCATGTACGCCGGGCCCTGGTTAATGGCCGTTCGGCGGGCGAAGCTGGAAGCGACCGCCGCCGAGGTGAACGGAGTGCCGTCGTGGAACTTGACGCCGGCGTGGAGCTTGAAGGTGTAGGTCAGCCCGTCCGGGGACACGGTCGGCAGATCGGCCAGAGATCCCTCGATGGTCGTGGAGTTGTTGGCGTACTGCAGCAGACCTTCGTAGACCGAGTTGGTCACCATGAGGCCTTCGGAGGCGTAAAACGTGTCGGGGTCCGGCGGGCCCATGTCCGCGAGGAACGCCACCCGCAGGTTCGTCGATGTGGCACGTGCGCTGGCGGCGCCCGTCGGCGTCGAACTGGAGGAGCACGCGCTGAGGGCGGTCGCGGCGCCAACCAGGGCGGCGCCGGCCAGAACGGCCCACCGCGCTGTCATCCTGCTTGTCATGGCACGGAGCATTGTCTACAACTGTTACAGCAAGATTTCGGAATGTATCCTAAATGGAACGTTTGAACCGATAATGTCTGGATCTGTAAGGGATCCTCTGGCTGGGGTGACGGAACCACCGGTGGCGCTAACCTCATCCCCATGGGCAGTGACGCTGGCTTGAGGCCCCCGGAGCGGTTGCACGCCGAGATCCGGGGCCGGATCATCCACGGTGACTATCCGGCGGGCCACCGTCTCACGGAGGAGGAGTTGGCGGGACAGTACCGCGTGTCCCGCATGTCGGTCCGCGAGGCGTTGCGGGTCCTGGCGGCGGAGGGATTCGTCACGGTACGCCCCTACTTCGGGACGTTTGTCGCCGAGATGACCGCCAAGGAAGCCGGTGACCTCATCGAGGTGCAGGGGGCGCTCGAGTCCCTGGCCGCCGGCCTCGCCGCCAGCCGACGGACGACTGAGCATCTCGCTCAGCTCAACGTGATCGTCGGCCGCGGTCGCGTGGCCGCCCGAGAGGCGCGCACTGAGGACGGGGCCGCCCTTCACAGTCAGTTCCACGCGGTCCTCGCCGCCGCGTCCGGGAACGACAGTCTCTCGAACCTCGTCACCCAACTGCGCGACAAGCTCGCCTGGGCCTATTCGGCCCAGGTCCGCCGCCCGCCAGGTGACTCGTGGGATGAACACGCTGAGATCGTCGCGACTATCGAGAGGGGTGACTCCGCACGTGCGGTCGAGGTGGCGAAATTCCACATCCAACGCGGTAGGACCGCCCAACGTGGGTCGGCTGGCGAACCCAGCCAAAGGTGACGGCCCGGGTGAGCGATCGGCCCGTCTCGACCTACGTAACCGATGCGCCGGTGGGGTGATCGCTGAAGGTCGGTCTCGGCCCTGACTGAAGGTGTCGGGTTTCGCTCCCTGAGCTGGCGTTTCAAACGCGAAGGATGCTTCTGTGTCTCGGCGTCGTGGCCCATGTGTGATCATGATCAGGTTGGGCTGCGGTCATCGACCACCGCCGACCTTCACGACTCGGACGTCGTGGAGGTCGGGTGCTGTGGCGTGGTTCCAGCCTTGGTGTTCATGTACGCGACCCAGCTTCGATGTTGGGTGATGTCGGTTCCATCTTGGGCAGCGTCTTGGCTGCAGCCAAAACCGGTTGTCCAACGGCCGTCTGAGAGCTCGACACTGGTGAGCGCCATCGGCGCTGGCAGAGCGGCGAGAAAGGTTCCGATCGCAGCCGGCGAGAGTCGGTAGAGTTCTCCGCGGATCGCCGCACCGTCAGCTCCGGCGCAACGAACGAGCCCTGGCTTGGGTGGGACTGTTTGGAGAGCAAGCAACCTGTAGCTCTGTGATGTGGTGATCGGGCTGATGAACCGTGCGCCGAGGGTTTCTAGCTGGTGGTGCAGAGGTTGACCGCGCAGGTGCGCACCGAAGACCGCGAGGTCCACACCAGCACTGATGATCAAGGTTGATGGCACTGCGAGAAAGCGCGCGGAGAGGTCTATCGCTACCTGGTCCGCAAATGCGGGGACCACGAACATCACGCCGAAGGGGTCCCCGTTCGGTGTCGGTTCGCCTGGTACTGCGACCGCGGCCATGTCGAGAAGATTGCAGAAGTTGGTGTACGTGCCCAGTCGTTTGTTGACCGAGATGGGCTCCGCGTTGACCTCGGCGAGGCTGGGATGCTCTGTGGTTGTGGGCAGCAGCAGGCCATCGAGTCCCTGCAACATCGCGGCGGCGGATTTCTTGACTCGGAGAAGACGATCGAGATCTTTGGCGAACTCGTGGCCTGCCGGTGTTTTCGCGGCCTTGATGATAGAGGCGACGATGGGGTCTGATCCTGCCGGTGCCGTCTCGAGGAATGCGCCAACAGCGTTGTAGCGTTCCGCGACGATCGCCCCGTCATAGAGGATCTGTGCGGCGTCGAGCAGCTCGCTGATATCCACGGTCACGGTGGCGATTCCTGCTGCGGTTGCGCGGGCGACGGTACGGGCGAAGGCGTCGGCGTAGTCCGGACTGAGCGCCAGCAGGTTTTCAGGCCTGGGTACTCCGACGGTAGGGCTGACGGATGCTGAGAACGGTATCGCGGCGGGCCACTCCCGGCTGCGCGGATCGCTGTTGTCGGGCCCTGCCATGACGGCGATGGCCGAGCTTGCGAGAGTGAGGGTGCGGGCGAAGACGGTCACGCAGTCGAAGTCGGCGCATGCTGGCACGACCCCGTTGGTGGGGACGATGCCCAGGGTGGTCTTGATGCCAACGAGGTTGTGGAAAGCGGCCGGTACCCGGCCTGATCCGGCAGTATCGGTACCGATGCCGATGTCGGCGATCCCGAGAGCCACGGCGACGGCTGATCCGGAGCTGGATCCACCGGAGACTTTCTCCGCGTCCCAGGCGCAGCGAACGGCGCCGTAGGGGCTGCGGGTACCGACAAGCCCGGTGGCGAACTGGTCGAGGTTGGTCTTTCCGAGAATAATGGCGCCTTGATCCACGAGCCGTTGCACGGCTGTCGCCGTACGCACAGGGTGATAGGCGAACTCCGGGCAGCCGGCGGTGGTCGGAAGTCCAAGGACATCGATGTTGTCCTTCACCGCTACGAGCATGCCGGAAAGCGGCAGGTCCTCGCCGTTGGAGATGCGCTCCTCCACCGCCGCGGCATCGGCGAGTACATCGCTGATCGGTCGCAATAGAATCCAGACTTCCGGCCGGGAAGAAGCGTCGATCGCAGCGTACGCATCGTAAACCCTCTCGGTCGGTGTAGGTGGCTTAGTACCGGAGCTAGCTACGGTTTGCAAGGTCATTCGACTGGTGTCCTATCATCAGGAAAGAGGTGCGCGTGCGAAGGTATAAGTGCCGTAACAAATAAATGACCCTGGCGAGTTCATGACAACGACAACCTCGTTCTCATGATGTTTGGCAGTGTGTGGACTCCGCCGCTCTCTCATCAAGCCGTCGCGTTCATTTCGACGCCAGCAACGCAGATATTCGCACACTCGGAAGCCGCTTCCGAAGCCATCCGGGGTGCGCCCGTTCGGTCAGCGGCCTTGAGTGTTACGGCAGCCCTTAATCGGTCGAGGTCCGGCTCTGCCGCAGGCTGGCGGTCGTATTCAAGTTCAACGGAGTAGTCCGTGACCAGCTTAAACGCATGGTATCTCCTCTCGGGATATAGGCCAGGAAGAAGCAGAGGTGAGATGTTAGTAACGCAAAATTTACTTGACGGTGCCGCTACCGAAACCGTCGGCTCCTACCGTATCCACACATGGACACAGGCGTGGATGCGAGTGTGTAGACGGGGGTGAATGCGGCTCCGGTGGCGTCCAAGAAGCGACGTGGTTTTCGTCGCGAGCAGGTGTATGTCGAATCCGGAAGTGCATAGTGACGGGTGAGTTCGGGCCGACGACGCGGTTGTTTGAAGAGCGGATTGCCGACGAGGTGGGTCACTCACGGACACCCATGCGCGAGGCTCTTATCCTGTGCCGCCCGAATATTGGGTTTATTGGTTGTGGCCTGCGGTTTCGCTGCCGGACCGTAGCTTGGGTTGAGAGCATGACGAGATGGTGTTCTCCCTTGCGTACACGCGGGTGCGTTGGCTGATCGACCTGGTGGTCGTACTCTCGCGCAAAGACCTCTCCAATGAGATCGAGTTGCCCGTCCTGCGGCACGAGAACGCCGTGCTGCGCCGCCAGTTCCCGCGCCTTCGTTATGCGCCGGCCGACCGACTCTGGTTCGTGGCGTTGTCGCGGTTTCTGCCTCGCCAGCGTTGGTCGACGACAGACATCTGTTGAAGATCCTCACCGAGTACACCGAGCACTACGACCGGCACCGTCCGCATCAGTCCCGGGACCAACGACCACCGATGGTCGAAACGACGGACACCCGATCGATCACCGACCTCGCTGACGCCCGTTCCGTCCAGCGACAACCTCACGGCGTGTCGGCGCATCACTCTGCCGGGGGTGCGGGCGGCAGCACTGATAAGGCCCTCATCTCCCGAACGTGACCCAACCCTCAAGGTAGGGATCAGGAGCACCGCTTGTGGCGCGTCGACTCGTTTGCAGAGCCTCGCCCGGACGCTGCCCGGCGATCAGGTGCGTGGCTTCAGTTGCCGGAGGGTGTAGCCGTTGCCCGCCGGGTCCAGGGGCTTTGTGGCCTGCTTGAAGAGGTACTCGGCCCGCTCGTAGGACAGTCGGCGGCGGCCCGTCTCCGGGCACAGGTCGGCCGCCGTCGGCATCCGGGACGGCCCGGGCCGCCGATCGGCGAGGAACAAAGGGCCCCGGGTCCGGCCGGCCACCAGATGGGGGAGAAGCAGGGCGGTCTCGGAACGCCAGCTCACCCAGGTGTCGCCTGCGCGGGCCCGGCGGTCCTGCAGGTGCAAGTTCTCGACGTTCAGGGACAGGACGGCCGTCACTCCTGCCGCCGACTCATGCAGGAGCCACCACAGAGTCCGTTCACGCAGAGGCAGGTCGGGACGGCTCCAGAGCGTCTTGAGCTCTGGCGAGCCGATCGTCGCCGTCCGGGGACGGGTCTCGGCACGCCGGTCGAGACCCGCTGCGGGTTGGTCCAAGGATGCCCAGTCGGCGAACGACCGGACGGCCGACCGATGCCGGTTCCACGTCTTGGCCGCCGCCTCACCCCAGGCTGTCGCGAATACCCGCGCCACCTGGTCGGCGGTGAGGGAAGTCAGCGGCAGCTGATCGCCCAAGCTCAGGCACAGGCGCCGCAGAGTCTGCCCGTACGAGCGGATGGTCTCGGCGTCCAGATCGTCTCGTCTTAGGAAATCCTGAGCGGCCTCCCCGAGAGTGACACCCGATGGGCCGGTGACAGGTATCTCGTCCGCACGCCGGTGCAGAAACGCACGCTCAGCGACATTCCTGGTGAGAGATGCGGCCCGCTTGAACTCCAGCCGCGCCTCTTCGTACCGTCCCAGCCGGACCAGGAGATCTCCCCGCACGCTCGGAAGAAGGTGGTAATCCTGCAGCTTGGGATCGGCGATCAAGGAGTCGACCACGGTCATCCCCGCCTGCGGCCCGCGCGCCATCCCGAGTGCCACAGCCCGGTTGAGCTGCACGATCGGCGTCGGCAGGAGCTGGGCCAGCGCCTCGTACAGGGCCGTGATCTGCGCCCAGTCGGTGTCCTCGGGGATCCGTGCCTGTGCGTGGCACACGGCGATCGCCGCCTGCAGCACGTACGGGCCAGGTGTGCCGCCCACCTCCCGCGCCCGCAGCATCGCGGTGAAGCCACGACGGATGAGCAGCTGATCCCAGCGTCCCCGGTTCTGCTCGTGCAGCTGGACGGGCTCACCCGACGGCCCGGTCCGCGCGGCCGAGCGGGACGCCTGGACCTCCATCAGTGCGACCAGCCCATGCGCCTCGGCCTCGTACGGCGCCAACTCGGCCAGCAGCCGGCCCAGCCGCAGCGCCTCGAGGCAGAGCCCCGGCCGCATCAGATCGTCCCCGGACGTCGCCGAATACCCCTCGTTGAAGATCAGGTAAATGACCTCGAGTACCGACGACAGGCGGCCGGTCAGCTCCGAGTCATCCGGCAGCTCGAACGGTACGTGCTCCTCGGCCAGCGTCCGCTTCGCCATGGAGATGCGCTGGGCGATCCTCGCCTCGTTGACGAGGAACGCCCGCGCGATCTCCTCAGCCGTCAGGCCGCCGAGCAGCCGGAGCGTCAGCGCGACCCGCGCCTCGGTCGGCAGCAGGGGGTGGCAGGAGATGAACATCAACCGCAGAACGTCGTCCTGCTCGGGGTCCTGCTGCTGTTCCAGCTCGTGGGCGAGCTGCTCGTGCTTGCGATCGAGGCGCTGGGACCGCCGGACGTGATCGATGGCGCGGCGCTTGGAGATGGCCATCAGCCAGGCGCCGGGGCTGTCCGGGACGCCCGACTCAGGCCACTGCTCGAGCGCGGACACGAGTGCGTCCTGGGCCAGCTCCTCGGCGAAGCCGACGTCGTGCACCACCCGCGTGAGCCCGGCGATGATCCTGGCCGATTCGAGTTTCCAGACCGCGTCGATCGTGCGATGCGCGTCCATCACAGGCACGATGACAGCACCTCCCCGGCTCGCTCGCAAGCCGGGGAGGTGCTGTTCGCAGCTCAGGGGCCGAAGACCTGCTGGATCACGCTCTCACCGTCACCGACGATCTTGAGGAAGCGGCGGCCCAGCTCGATTGCCTCCTCCTTGGAACGGACCTCGACCAGCGCGAAGCCGGCCACGGCCTCTTTGGCCTCGGTGAACGGCCCGTCCGTCACCGTGATCTCGTCGCCGGCGGACGTCAGGCGAATGCCGCCTTGCTCGAGGCCGCCGGTGGCCAGCAGGACCCCTGCCGCGGTCAGCTCCTCAATGAACTTTCCCATCTCGACGTGCAGGTTCTCGTCGGGTGCGGTGTCGGAGGGCTTGGACATCATCAGGTAGCGCATGGGGCTTTCTCCTTCTCTTCCGTTGCTCTGCCTACGCGTCGAACGAAGCCATGTGACAGGGAATGTATGCGTTCCCTGTCACATGACCGGATCGACGTGTGAGCGAGAACCGAAGCAGACGAGCCCGAGAAAGGCACCGGCCACGACCGCCATCCGCACCCCCGCCGCCACCACCGTCTCCTCCACCTTGGTCAGCACCCGCTCCCTGCTCACCTGCGCGGCCGTCGCGGCACCTTTGTGGGTGGTCGTCTCCCTGGCCCAAGCCGCCACCCGCGAGGGCTTCGACCTGACCCGCCACCACCCGCCACCCGCTGAGCGTGCTGAGCAACGGTTCCCTCGGCTGGCTGCAGATCTGGCCGCGATCGTGTCGGTGCCGAAAACCCGGCCGCTGGTCGTGACCTGGGGTTTTTGTTCTCCGGACGGGCGTGGGCCGGTCCTTGAGCACGCCTCCCGCCGGGTGCATGTTCTGGGCGTCACCGTCAATCCGACCGCCGGCTGGGTGGCCCAGCAGGCGCGCAACCTGCTGATGGACCTGGGGGAGCGGGCCGGGTCGTTCAAGTTCTTGTTACGGGACCAAGATGGCAAGTTCACCGCCCTGTTCGATGAGGTGTTCCCTGCTGAGGGCATCCGGATCGTGCTCACCGCTCCGCAGGCGCCCCGGATGAACGCGATCATGGAACGGTGGGTCGGCCGCGTACGCCGCGAGCCCTGCTCACCACCGACCCGCAGCAGGCGGAGGTCCGCTATCGCATAACCCTGCTCCGCCTGCACCGTGGGGCCATCCACGCGGAGCCGAGATGATCCCCTCTGCCCGCCTGCCCGCCTGCCTGACGGCGGCGCCGATGCCTGCTAGGTCCGCCAGGGCATGTGCTGGAGAGTCCAGGTGTTGCCGTCCGGGTCGGCGAAGAACGCGTAGTAGACGCCGCCAAGGTCCTCGACCGGACCCACGTCCGTGCCGCGTTCGATGAGTTCCGCGCGGGCCTTTTCAATGTCGCTCACAACCAGATGCAAGCCGCGCAGTGTGCCGATCGGCATGTCGAGGAACGGGATTCCCTCGGTCAGGGTGATCGAGCAGGCCGAGCCCGGTGGGGTGAGCTGGACGACCCGCACCCCGTCCGCCGGGCGTACGTCGACGTCCACGTGGAAGCCGAGGCGGTCGGCGTAGAAGGCCTTGGCCCGGTCGATGTCCGTGACGGGGACCGGCACGAGCTCGAGCAGGAGCATGCCGGGACGTACAGGCGTTGCGGTGGCGTCGGCCGGGATGCCGGCGGGGTCGGCCGGGATCTCCGTCGTGGTCTGGGCTTGGGTGGGCTGGGTCTCGGTCATCGTCGCTCGCCTTTCGAAATCGTCTCACTGAGCAGTTCGGTGAGACGGTCGTACGCCTCGCCCGCGCCACGTTCCATGGGGGTACGGAGCACGCTGTCGCGGACGTCCCGCGAGGGGTAGCGCACTGTGGTGGTCATGACGGTCCGGCCGTCTCGTTCGTCGAAAGCGGTGGTGACGAGGGCTTCACTTGCGTCCCAGCCGTCGTAGATCTCGGTCTGGACCAGCCTGCCGGGCGGGTCGACCTCGCGATACACCCCGCCGTGGCTCAACTCGGCACCGTCCGGTCCGCGTGATAGGAAGCGCCACGCGCCGCCCGGACACAGGTCGATGTCGCAGACGACGAGTTGCCAGCCGCGCGCCCCGTACCACCGCTTGAGCAGCTCGGGCCGGGTGAACGCGTCGAAGACGAGTCTGCGGGATGCGGCGAACGTCCTGGTGAGCACGAGGTCGGTGTCGGAGGACGCCGTCACCGACAGGCCCTCGTGGTGTTTCTGCCGCGACGTCATCGGGGCCCTTCAGCGGCGTCCGATCCGGTGGCGTCCGGCCCACCGGTGTCCGGTCGGCCGGAGTCCGGTCCGCCGGTCTCGAGCTCGATGAGCAGGGCGTCGAGCCGCTGGTAGCTCTCCTCCCAGTATTCGCGGTACGTCGCCAGCCAGTCCATGGCGCTCTTGAGCGGGCCGGCCTCCAGCCGGCACGGCCTGCGCTGTGCGTCGCGTCGGCGAGAGATCAGGCCCGCGTGCTCCAGCACCCGCAGGTGCTTGGAAACGCCCGGCTGGCTCATCGCGAACGGCGTGGCCAGCTCGGTCACGGTGGCCTCGCCCTTTGCCAGCCGGGCCAGGATCGCCCGCCGGGTGGGGTCGGCCAGCGCGGCGAACGTCGCGTCGAGGACGTCAGTGGACATGCTGATTACCTTTCGGTTTTATAACTAAAGAGTTTCTAGCGCTAGC
>JAOPYK010000115.1 GCA_025964695.1 Streptosporangiaceae bacterium
GGTCAGCGGCACCGACGTTCCAGCCGATCACTGGTCTGTGAACGTCGTGCGGTCAAGGGCGGCCCGTGATCTTCCGCCATTCGCGCCAGCCGACCGGCGGGGCACCAGTCCGTTCGGCACGTGAGCGCCGGCGGGAGTGCCGGATGGACGCCGAGTCGGCGGCGCGTGCGGCCCGTCTTCGGGCGCCTTGAAGACGTACAAGATGTACAGAAAGTTTGCGCAGAGGCACGGCGTTGGAGCCCGGCGTTGGACAGTCCGGCGTTGATGGCCTGTGGTGCCTGTGGTGCCCTTGGCGCTCCAGTGAGCTGAGGTCTGGATGATCCCCCACGCATGGCCCCGGCGAGGAAAAATCGTTTGGCGTCGATCAGGTCTGCCCGGAAGTCGAATGGTTCGGCCATGTTCCTTCAGGTGGGAGTGGGTAGGGCTGATCTTACGGATGTTCGTCGCCCGGACGGAGAGGCACGGTGAGGCTGAGGCACGACTGGTCCGTACGGGCCCGGATGACACTGTTGTCCGGTGTCGTGATCGGGCTGTTGTGCCTGGTTTTCTGCTGGCTCATCCTGCTGGGGTTGCACCACCGAGCCACGAGCGACCGGGCCGAACGGATTGTGCTGGCGGACATGCGGGTCGTCCGTCTCATCGCAGAGAACGAGCTTCAACCCGTGGTCCATGAGCGGACGGCTGCGATCCAGGTGGTGGACGCCAGAGGCCGGATCGTGGCGGCGAGCGAACAGATGATCGGTAAGCCACGGATGGCCTACCTCACACCCTCTGAGGCAGCGACCCGGGTCACCTGCTCATCACCCGCGTTCCCGCACTCATGCGTGATCACTGTAGCCCTACGCTTTCATATGCAGCAGTTGATCATCTATGGTGCCCAGCCCGTGGTCCCCTGGTACGTCCACCCCTGGCTGATGACAACACTCCTGGGCGGATCGGCGTTGCTGGTCGCCGCGGCGGCGTTTGGTGCCTACCGGACCGTCGGTAAGGCCCTGAAACCTGTCGATGGCGTCGTGCACGAACTGGCCGAGATCACGGCCACCGACCTGGGCCGCCGGGTGCCCGTGCCTGAGCACCACGACGAGATGCGGGGGCTGGCCGAGACCGTCAACCAGACCCTCGACCGGCTCGAGGGAGCGGTCGAGCAACAGCGGCGCTTCGCCTCCGACGCCTCACACGACCTGCGCAGCCCGATCACCGCCATGCGAGTCCAGGTCGAAGAAGCGCAGTTGCACCCCGGCGAGACCGACTGGCCGAAAATGGCCGAAGCCCAGGGGGCGAGCCTTGACCGGCTTGAGGCGATCGTCACCGACCTGCTCGCGCTCGCCCAGTTGGACTCCTGCCCCACGTCCGCCAAGGAGCGCGTGGACCTGAGGGAGCTGGTCACCAGCGAGCTCGGGCGCCGCACCGCCCGGCGGCGAATCGAAACAAACCTTCAACCGGGGGTGGTGATCAGGGGGAACCGGCTGCAGCTGAGCCGGCTGCTGACCAACCTGGTGGATAACGGCGAGCGGCATGCCGCCTGCACGGTGACGGTTTCGGTCCGCCGGGAGGGGGATGAGGCGGTAGTGGAAGTGCAGGACGACGGGCCCGGGATTCCGCCCGGACAGCGGGAGGTGGTGTTCGAGCGTTTCGCCCGGCTGGATACCGCACGCAACAAGGAGACCGGGGGCACCGGGCTCGGCCTGCCGATCGCCAGAGAGATCGCTGCACAGCACGGCGGAACGCTGAGCATCGAGGACTCCGAACAAGGCGCCCGGTTCGTTGTGAGGATCCCGTTGCGCGAGCCCTAGCCTCGGAGACAGTGGCCGAACTCAGCTGCGAGATCGGCGTCATCGAAGTAGCGGGTCCACTCGGGATCGTCTCCGGGAGTCCGGCGCTCGAACATCGTAACCGCCGCCGACAGAGCCAAGTCGCAGGCGCGGGCATCGCCCAGACGCAGATCACGGTGCCAGCGCAGAATCGTGTCCGGGCGGACCAACAGCCGCAGCCGTCGCAGCCTCTGGGTCGGCAGCCGGCACAACAGCGCCGCCAGGAACGCCCGGTCCTCCGGGGTGAACCGCACTTTCTGCAGTGGTGGAAGCCTTTCCCCGGACGCCTGTCTACTGGGCTGGCTCAAGATGTGATCCAGGAGTTGTGCTACTGGTCGTTCTCGCCGCTTCGGAGCTGGTTCCAGGCTGGGCTGTCCAGGAAGTGGTTGTCGAACCGTTCCTGCGAGTCGAGCAGTTCCGGCAGCATTGCCTCGCCGGTGGCCAGGCGGGCGAGCAGGCGGAAGTAGTCGAATCGCTCGATACCGGGGGTGATGACGATCAGCAGGTCGGCTTCGGAGTGCGGTGCGGCAGCGAAGGCGTGCGGCATATTCGGCGGGACGACGAGCAGGTCACCTTCGTGGGCGGTATGGACGTCCTCGCCGGCGAGGACCTGCAGCGAACCGCCGAGGATGTAGAAGAGCTCGGACGAGCCGGTGTGGCGGTGTGGGTACGCGCCGTCGGCGCCTTTGCCCAACGTCACGCGATGGGTGCTGAGCGCACCGCCGGTCGTGCTCGAGTCGGCGAGCAGCCGGACGGTGTTGGACGGCTGGCCTACGGTCTGGGCGTCGGTGCCGCGCACCAGCACGGCGGCCAGGCCGGTCGGGGGAATGAGTGACATGTTGCGCTCCCATGAGTAACTATCTGGACGGACTGTGGTGATGTCCTGCGGCATGGGTCTTTGGACAAGAGCCATGTGAGACAGGCGTCGGGTTCGGGAACCACCGGTCAACGGCCGCCGCTGGTCAGCTGGATTCCTGGAGTTGGTGTTGGTTGGCGAGGATGGCGCGGGCCAGGGCGGCGGTGGGTTCTTGGGCGGTGCGGTCGCCGTCGAGAAGCACGAATTCGATGTCGCCGAGGTC
>JAOPYK010000123.1 GCA_025964695.1 Streptosporangiaceae bacterium
TCGGAGAAGCTGGTGGATGCCGTGAAGTAACGTGCGTCGCGAAACAGGTGACCAGACCGATCAGGAATCGAGAAGCGCCGCTCACTGAGCCGCAGCTAGCGTGACCGCCATGGACATCACCATTCACGCGACCTTCCTCCCGCACGACGATCCGGACGCCTCCCTGGCCTTCTATCGCGACACCCTCGGCTTCGAGGTCCGCAACGACGTCGGATACGGCGGGATGCGCTGGATCACGGTCGGCCCCGCCGACCAGCCCGGCACGTCCATCGTCCTGGAGCCGCCGGCCGCCGACCCTGGGGTCACCGACGACGAGCGCCGCACCATCGTCGAGATGATGGCCAAGGGCACCTACGCCCGCATCATCCTGGCCACCGCCGACCTCAACGGCACCTTCGCGCGGCTGCAGGCCGGCGGCGCCGACGTCGCCCAGGAACCGACCGAGCAGCCGTACGGGATTCGCGACTGCGCCTTCCGCGATCCCGCGGGCAACCTGATCCGCATCAACGAGCTGCGCTGAGCCGTCCGGCGATCGCAGCCATGACCTGCACAACGGCACCGTGAGGCGCTGATCGGTCAGCACCGTCTTCGCCCGATTACCGTTCCTGGAGTTGCCGACCTCCTTACCGGCCGGATCGTGCTTGGCATAGCCCAGGTGAGCGTCCACCTCACCCTCGAGCGCCGACTCCAGCACCTGCGCCAGCAGACCATCCTCACCGGTCAGGCTCCACCATCGGCCTGAGCCCGCTTCACCAGCTCCGCCAGGAACTGGGCGTCCACCGCAGGGGCGGCCACGGCCGCCTTCTTGGACTTCGTCTCGTTCGTCACAAGTGTCTCCTACACCTCAGGAGTTACACCGTTGTTATTTTTACAGTCCCCCCGTCGAACCCAGGCAGCGCGTGGAGGCGATGGTGCCCGCAGTCCGGGCTGTGCTAGGAGGTCAGGGCTGTCGTCGCGCTGCTCACCACCCCCAGGAAGTGTGACGCGGGCACCTGTGGTACGTGTACGGCATTCAGGCGGGCCATAGGCGGCACCGCGTCCCGATCGAGGCCCCTCAGAGGGTGTCGCCGGTCTCAAGCAGTGTCTTGAGGGCGGAAAGGACCTTCGGCCATCCGCTGCTGACCCCTTCCAGCACGCCGCTGCCAGCCTCGAAGCCGTCGTGGACCACGGTCAGTTTGACCATCTGTCCGAGGTCTTCGATCTCGAAGGCGACCTTGGAGCGCGGCTCGATGTGGGCCGTCGCGTCGGGCGCCGCGGTACTGCGGGCCGACACCTGGTGCCAGGTATAGGACAGCCGCCGGTAGGGATCGGCCTCGAGCACGACCTGGTCCGGGTCTGAGTAGACCGTTCCATCTGCCGCGGTCACAGTGACCAACGACCCGATCGTCCAGTCCGACTCGAACGTCATGCCGGCCCCCCAGTACCGGCGGGTGAAGGCCGGCTCAGTCAGCGCCCGCCACAGCTGCTGCGGGGTGGTGCGGATGTAGGTCGTGTACACGAACTCCGACGGGTCCACTATGGTGCCTTCCAGGGCCTGCTTCAGATCGGCCAGGGCGTCAACCCGGGCCCGGTGGTACTGGTTGATCCAGCGCTGGGCGATGTCGCTGATGGGCGCGGCGTTGAGGTAGTGCAGTTTCTCGCGGCCGCGCCACACCGCGGTGATGAGGTTGGCCTCCTCCAGGATCGCCAGGTGCTTGCTGACCGACTGCCTGGCCATGTCCAGGCCGGCGCACAGCTCCCGCAGACTCTGCCCGTTCCGGGCGTTGAGACTGTCGAGCAGCAGGCGGCGGCTCGGGTCGGCAAGCGCCTTGAAGACATCGTCCACGCCGCGGCTAACTCCAACTGCTGATCTTCGCGACCTCGGGGAAGGCCTTCCCGTTCTCGAGCCCGACCTTCAGGCCGATCAGGTACTGGGCCCACCTGGTGCTGCAATGGTGCATGAACTCCACCGGCTCGCGCCAGTCGGCGTGCGTGAACATCACGACGGTCTCCTCCGGCGCGGCGGTGAGGTCGAACGACAGGTGGGTGTCGATCCACTCGGCCGGGCCGTCGACGCACCGCCACGCGACACGCAGGCCGGGGATGAGCTCGGTGACCTCCATGGCGACCATCAGTTTGCCGCCTTCGAGGTAGAACCCCAGCTTCCCGCCCGGGCTCGCGTCGCCGCGGACGTCGCGGACCCACCAGCCCGACAGACCCTCGACGGCCGCCAGCGCTTCGTAGACCATCTCCTGAGGGGCCTGGATGCCCACGCGATGACGGATGTCGGCCATGATCTCGCTCCCTTCCGAATGTGCAGCCGTCCGGCTGCCTCTCTCCATTTAGGCAGCCGGACGGCTGCATGTCAAGTAAGAGGTCGTTTCATTTGGCGACCCTCCCCGGTCAGGGCCCTAGGGCCTGTCCGGTGGATCATTTGTTGATCCAGAGGAGGGTGCTGACGAGGGTGACGGCTGCTTGGTAGTGGCAGGCGAGTTCGTCGTATCGGGTGGCGATGCCGCGCCATTGCTTGAGCCGGTTGATGC
>JAOPYK010000127.1 GCA_025964695.1 Streptosporangiaceae bacterium
TTTTCTCGGGGGGTACGTATGTGCTCGTCCCAAGGTCCTCACAGTAGAACGGTCGTTATTGCGTTGCTAACGATCGTGGTAACCCTGGCGGCTGCCTGCGCGCCGCGGCCACTGGCCACCCGGCAGAGTGCGGTGGTGGGCGTGACACAGGCGCCGGCGTTACCTGGCGCGCAGCCGATCTCGGCGAATGACCGGGTGTATACCGCCGACCAGGATTCCAACACGGTTAGTGTGATCAATCCAAAGACCGACACGGTGCTGGGCACGATCGCACTGGGCAAACCGCGCATGGACGTCGACGCGGATATTCTTGGCGCGATGTACGACGGGGAAATCGACGTCCACGGCCTTGGTTTCTCGCGCGATGGCCGGTACCTCGACGTCGTCGACGTCACCACCAACGCCGTCCACGTCATCGATACCGCCACCAACGCCGTCGTGCACACCATCTACCTTGACCGCGCCCCACACGAAGGATTCTTCTCCGCTGACGGAAACGAACTGTGGGTCGCCGAGCGAGGCGTGGACACCGTCGCGGTCATCGATTGGCGCCATGACCGGGTCATCGCCCGCATCCACTCCGAAGACGGCCCGTCGAAGGTGGTCTTCAGCCCGGATGGCCGGCGGGCCTACGTGAACCATCTGCGGGCCGAAGCCTTCGATGTCATCGATGTGCCCAGCCGCAAGATCATCCAGCACGTCACGGTACCGAACGTTGCTGGTGGTTCCTCCGACGAGGGGATCTCCCCCGACGGCAAAGAGATCTGGTTGGGCATGCCGAACAACGGCTATACCACCGCCGTGGTCAACGCGCAGACGTACAAGGTTGAGGCCGTCTTGAACACCGGCCCGCGGACCAACCACCCTAACTTCGTCACGGTCGATGGCGTGAACTATGCCTACATGACCGTGGGCGACCTCGGTCAGACCCTCGTCTATCGGCGCTCGACCACCGGCGGCCCACCGACGCTGGTCAATCGCATCCAAAACCACGGTCTTGGTCCGCACGGTATCTGGCCCAGCCCGGACAACACCCGCATGTACGTGGCGCTGCAGTACTCCGACGCAGTCGACGTGATCGACACCAGATCCATGAAAGTGATCGATACCCTGCGCATTGGTCAGTCCCCGATGGCGTTGGTCTACGTCGCCCGCACCAGCCCAGGCAGCACCGCACACCTCGGTCAGCAGGGCTTGGGCATGCGCATCGAAAACTACCCCATCGAAGTGCAAGGAGTCCCCAGGGCGGCGGGGAACGCCCAAATCCGGGCACTTCCCGGAGTCGATGAAGTGGACATCGACGTCCGGGGCCTACCGGCGAACCGTGCCTTCACCGTGTACGCCACCCGCGGCAACATCGCCACCGCGCTGCTGACCGCACACAGCAACGAGACGGGTGTGATCCCCGAAGCACTGGCCTTCGTCTCCTTCTTCGCTAATCACTACGACAAGATCGTCCTGCGTCCCTCTACGGGATGACCGCGCTGACCTGCTGATCCGGGCACGTTCCCGGCGACAGTGGGAAATCCCGGCGGTAGATTTCCTGTAGCGCGGCATGGCGGACACCATGGGACCGTCCAGTCAGCGGCAATCCACTCAGACGCGCGCAAGGAAGGAACGGTTTGCTTGATGTCATTGGAGCAGGGTTCGGGCGCACTGGAACCCTGACCTTGAAATCGGCGCTGGGAAGACTCGGGCTCGGCCCCTGCCACCACATGGTCGAACTCATCGACAATGCCGAGCAGACCTCGCTATGGACGCGGGTCGCGCACGGCGAAACGGCAGACTGGGACGCGGTCTACCGCGGGTACCGGGCGACGGTCGACTGGCCGGGCGCGCACTTCTGGCGCCAGCTCACCCGCCATTTCCCGCAGGCCAAAGTAATCCTCACGGTCCGCGATCCGCAGCGCTGGTACGAAAGCGCGGCCGAGAGCATCTACCGGGCGGCCTCCGCTCCGGTACCGGCCGACCCGGTCATGGCCCAGATGCGGCAGATCGTGCGCGACGTGGTGTGGGACGGCGAGTTCGACGGCCGGTTCGACGACGTAGAGCACGCCATCAGGGTGTTCGACGAGCACAACGAGGCGGTACGCCGCGAGATCTCCGCGGACCGGCTGCTGGTGTTCGAGGTCGGTCAGGGCTGGGAAACGCTGTGCGAGTTCCTCGGCGCGCCCATCCCGGACGAGCCGTTCCCGCACAGCAACGACCGGCGGTCGTTCGCCGAGCAGAGGCGCCGGCGCTCCACCGAGGAGTAGGGCGCTCATCACCCGAGTGAGGCGAGGCCCGCGCGGTCGAAGGAGATCGCGAGGACCTCACGCTCGATCACAGGTTGTCGAACTCGCCTGCAGCCGATCGATTTTCCGCCTGCAGCTCATCCAGGTCGGCCTCGTCGTTTCACCGCGGCCTCGCGGAGGCTGTCGCCGGCCCCGCGCATGCAGGAATGATCTTCCCCGGCCTCCACGCGCGGCGCCGCACGCATCCGTCACTGTCCTGTCCGGGCGAAAGCTGCCAATTGCCAATTCCGGAGATAGGTCGCCATCGCGGATGCCACGTGGATGCACCCTGCCCACGGCTAGTCGAGGTGCTGCGCGCGAGGTTCTTGTCAG
The DNA here is from genome assembly GCA_025964695.1 of Streptosporangiaceae bacterium. Classification (GTDB taxonomy): domain Bacteria; phylum Actinomycetota; class Actinomycetes; order Streptosporangiales; family Streptosporangiaceae; genus Actinomadura_E. The sequence continues at coordinate 2,607 of JAOPYK010000127.1, forward strand.
TTGGATGTCAGCAGCTCGGGCGTGGAGTTCTTATCCGCGAGTACTCACCATGGAACGTACTGAGCAACAAACGTTGTCGGAGCGCAGCAACACGGCCAGCGGGTACTGCTGCACATGGGGATCGCTGAGTCACGGAACGCGTTCCGGCGACTCAGCAGGCCGAGGTCGTCGATCGCGTTAGGCCACGGCCCCCGGCCCGGGGAGTAGCTCGACGTCGCCGGCGTGCATCGGCTGTCCACAGTGTGCACAGCGCAGGTCGACATGGCTGACCTGGCCGCAGGCGTGGTGGCGGTAGAGCACCGGCGGGCCAGCTTCACCTGCCAGCCACTTGTCGCCCCAACCGACCATGACCATCAGCAGGTCGACGAGCTCGGCGCCCTTCTCGGTCAGGACGTACTCGAACCGGGGTCTCCGGTCGTAGGGCCGGCGCTCGAGCACCCCTTGTTCGACGAGGTGATTCAGCCGTTCGGTCAGGACCTTGCGGGAGATGCCGAGGTCGGCCTGGATCTGCTCGAACCGGGTCAAGCCGACATTCACGTCACGCAGGACCAGCGGCGACCAGGGCTCGCCGATGACGTCAAGCGTGCGTGCGATCGAGCAGGCCATTTCGCCGAAGTCCGTGCGCTGCATGGAGCAAACCTAGCACTTGGAGTTCCCTCAAGGAACTTTGGCTGCTACGGTTGCACAGTCTCCTGAAGGAACTCAGAAAGGAAAAGCGGAATGAGCAAGGTGTTCATCGCACTGGCGGTCTCGGTCGACGGGTACCTCACCGGTCGCGATCCCAGCGCCGGTCGCGGGCTCGGCGACGCGACGATGCTGTTCGACTGGTACTTCGACGGCGACACACCCAGCGAGGTGTTCGACGGGTTCCGGCTGAGTGAGCCCAGCGCCCGCGTCTTCGACGCCCTGGCCGGACGCGTCGGCGCCAGCCTGGCCGGCCGCAACACCTACGACGACTCCGGATGGTCGGCAGGCGGCACCCCCCACCCGACGGCCCCGCTAGTGGTGCTCAGCCATCGCCCGGCGCCGCAGAGCAACGAGCGGCAGACCTTTGTCAGCACCGGCATCAAGGACGCGATCGCCGCAGCTCGCGAGGCCGCTGGCGACAAGGACGTCGCACTCATGGGCGGCGGCGTCGTGACAGAGGCCTTGGCGGCAGGCCTCGTCGACGAGGTAATCCTGCATCAGGTGCCGATCCTGCTCGGCGGCGGCCGACCGTTCTTCCAGTCACTCCCCGAGCACGTGCGCGTCCGACTCGTCGAAGCCGTCCCAGCACCCGGCGTCACCCACCTCCACTACGAGGTCATGCGATGATCCTCGTCACTGGCGGGCTCGGCATGATCGGCGCCCACACTGCCCGCGCGCTCGTCGACTTCGGACACGAGGTCGTCGTCACCACGCACCGCCGGACCGAGGTCCCGTCGTTCCTCGCCGGCCGGGTCACCGTGGAATCCCTCGACGTCACCGACCGGGACGCCTTCTTCGCCCTCGGCGATCGCTACGACATCAGCGACATCGTCCACCTCGCCGGCACCATCCCCGACGAGGACCCGATCCGCTTCTTCCGTACGGACACGACCGGCCTTCTCAACGCGCTGGACGCCGCCCGCACGTGGGGCGTGCGCAGGTTCGCCGTGGCCAGCAGCCTCGGCGTGTACATCGGCCGGGCCGAGACCCCCTGGCACGAGGAGCTCGAGCTGCCGACCGCCGAGTTGCCGCACCTGATCACCGCCTTCAAGAAGGCCGTCGAGCCACTGACCACGCACAGCCTCCGGGGCAGCGGCGTCCAGCCGGTCGTGCTCCGGATCGGGAGCATCTGGGGACCGCTCGTCGACCCGGAATCACCGTTCATGCCCTAAGAGTTGCCCTCACCTGCGCGGCGGCGATGGCCTCATATGCCGGGCCCTGTGGCTCTTCGCCCGGGACGACACAAGAATGTGACCCGCTCAGTCGTCGATGGCCTGGTAGGCACAGGTCCAGAAGTCGCGGAACACGGCAGGTGGCATCGGGGAGGTCATGTGCCGTTGGGTCAGCAAGATCCCGATCAGCTCCTCGGCCGGATCGGTGTAGACGGAGGTACCCGTGCCGCCGTTCCAGCCGAACCGGCCAGGGACGGCGGCGAGGTCGTTCCGCCGGGTGACGACGTTTACCCCGAGTCCCCAGCCACTTCCGCCCCCGAAGAACACGGCGTTCTCCGCCTTTTGCTCCTCGGTGAGCTGGTCGGTGGTCATCAGTTCGACCGACAGCCTGGAGAGGATCCGTTCCCCGCCGTACCGGCCCTTGTTCAGCATCATCGTGCAGAAGGCCAGCAGATCGTCGGCGGTCGAGACCAGTCCCCCGGCCGCGGATGGGAAGGCGGGCGGCCGTCCCCACAGGGTCTGGCGGGGGTCGTCGTCGAGCACGAGCGCTCCCGTCTCGGGATCGAGCCGGTAGGCGGCGGGCAGCCGGGCCAGCTTGTCGGCGGGGACGTGGAACCCGGTGTCCTTCATGCCGAGCAACTCCAAGAGACGCTCCTTCAGGAACTCCTCCAACGGCCGCCCGGTGGCCCGGGCCATGAGCACCCCCAGGACGTCGGAGCCGGTGTGGTACATCCACTTCTCCCCCGGCTGGTGGACCAGGGGCAGGTTGCCGAGCCGCTTCATCCACTCATCGGGCTCGATCGGTGCGGGCTCCGGGCCAGGCGACAGCCCGGCCTCGTCCATCGCTCGCTGGATCGGGTACTCCCCGGGCGGCGCCATCACCGCGCCAAGGCCCATCCGATACGTCAGCAGGTCGCGCAGGGTGATCGGCCGATGTGCCGAAACCGTGTCGTCGAGTGGCCCGTCGGGCCGCCTCAGGACCTTGCGGTCGGCCAGTTCGGGCAGCAGCTCGTCCACCGGGTCGTCCAGCCGCAGCCTGCACTCCTCCACCAGGATCATCGCCGCCGCGGCCGTGACCGGCTTGGTGACCGAGGCGATACGGAAGATCGCGTCGCGGCGCATCGGCCCGCCGCCGCCACCGGCCTCGGTCGTGCCGATCGCCTCCACGTGCACCTCGCCGCGCCGGGCCACCAGGGCGACCAGGCCCGGTAGGTCGCCGCGTGCGACATGCCCGGTCAGTACCTCGCGCATCCTTCCGAGCCGTACCGTCGACAGACCTGAAGCGCTCATCCCTGCTCCTCCGCGTCATGGGCGTACGTCCCGCCTCCCGACCAATAGACCGTACGGCGGCGTACGATTCATCGTGCCTCAGCCTGTGGGGTGCGGAAACACGGGTTCGGGTGCTGACCGGCGGTTTCCCATCCTGGCTATGCGGCTCGCTTGTACTCGTTGATCACGCCGTTGAGGACTTCCTGAGGCTGCAGGTGGACCAGGTCGAAGTCGACGAAAGTCGCTGGTCGCGGGGGTGGTTGTGCGGTCGCAGGTTTCGCGCTCGATGGGGTCGGCGGAGGTTGTAGCTGCGCCATGAGGCGCCGTGTTGTATCCCCAACTCAGTTGGGAGGAACAAGGCGTGGATCTGCCGCTTTCGGCCGGGCCCAGGTGGGTGCGGTGCTGGCGAGGAAGCGAGGAAGGTCTCGAGCGCGGCCCAGATCGCTCGATCGGCTTGTCGTGCGGGCTGCAGCGGGCGCCGAACCACAGATGCACGCCCGGGTGGTGCGCGACTACGTCGCCGCCCACCCGAGCGTCGTGGATCTGGTCGTTGTCGCACAGCAACACGATCGCCGGGGCCCGAGGGGGAAGGCGGCGTGTGTGGCGAAACAGGTGACCAGACCGATCAGGAATCGAGAAGCCCGAGTCACGGAGCCGCAACTAGCCTGATCGCCATGGCTTCCATCGAATCCGTCACCCTTGAGGTGGCCGACCCCACCGCCGTCAACCGCTTCTACACCGCCGCCTTCGGTTTGGGCACTCAGGTACG
>JAOPYK010000135.1 GCA_025964695.1 Streptosporangiaceae bacterium
TTTCCGGCGACCGCGTCCCAGGCGAAGGAGAGCGCCAGCAGGACGACGATGGCCGCCCCGCCCCAGATCCAGATCTGCTGCTGGCTGGCTCCCTGCCTGCCGGCCGTCTTGATGGTGGCCACGAGCAGGATCCAGCCGAGCGAGATCGGCATCAGGACCTTCCAGCCCAGCTTCATCAGCTGGTCGTAACGCACCCGCGGCAGCGAGGCCCGCAGCCAGATGAAGAAGAAGATGAACAGCCAGATCTTGACCAGGAACCACAGGACCGGCCACCAGCCCTGGTTGGCGCCCGACCAGACCGTGGAGATCGGCGGCGGTGCCCGCCAGCCGCCGAGGAACAGGGTCGTCGCCAGCGCCGACAGGGTGGCCAGGTTGATGTACTCCGCCAGGAAGAACATCGCGAACTTCAGCGACGAGTACTCGGTGTGGAAACCACCGACGAGCTCGCCCTCGCCCTCGGGCAGGTCGAAGGGGATCCGGTTCGACTCGCCCATCATCGTCACGACATAGATCAGGAACGACGGGGCGAGCAGCACGGCGTACCAGATGTGCTGCTGGCCGGACACGATCTGCGAGGTCGACAACGAGCCGGCGAACATGAAGACCGCCACGAAGGACAGGCCCATCGCGATCTCGTAGGAGATCACCTGTGCGCTGGACCGAAGCCCGCCGAGCAGGGAGTACGGCGACATCGACGACCAGCCGGCCAGCACGATCCCGTAGACGCCCATCGAGGACATCGCCAGCACCAGCAGCACTGCGACCGGAAGGTCGGTGCCCTGGAGATGCGTCTGGTGACCGAAGATCGACACCGTCGGCCCGAACGGGATGATGATGAACGAGATGAAGGCGGGGACCGCCGACACCACCGGCGCCAGCCAGAAGACGGCCTTGTCGACCTGGCTGGGGACGATGTCCTCCTTGAGCGCCAGCTTGACGCCGTCCGCGAGGCCCTGCAGCAGGCCGAAGGGCCCGGCCCGGTTGGGTCCGATCCGCAGTTGCATCCGGCCGATGACCCGCCGCTCCACCCACATGGACAGCAGGACGGTCACGACCAGGAAGACGAAGATGACCAGGGCCTTGGCGAGGATCAGCCACCAGGGGTCGCAGCCGAACCCTGCCAGGCCGTCCGTGGTGCACTTCACGCGGCACCTCCAGAGGAGAGCTTCACGACTGCTCCGGCATCCACCCCGAGGTCGCGGTGGACCGCGCAGCCCAGGGAGTTGGCCGGTAGCCAGACCACCCGGTCGGGCATGTCCGGCACGATTTCGAACGGCAGCGTCACCGAGCCATGCTCGGTCGAGACCGTCACGGTCTCCGTCGCCACGATCTCCAGTGCGGTAGCTGCCGACAGCCGGGCGACCGGCGCCTTGGCCGTGCCGGCCAGGTGCGGCTCGCCGTCCTGCAGCCGGCCCGCGTCCAGCAGCAGCCGCCAGGTGGCGAGCAGCGCCTCACCCTGCTCCGGATGCGGCCGCAGCCCGCCGGACACGCTGGGCGGCTCCGGCCGGGTGCCCCTGTAGCCGCCCAGCTCGGTGAGCTCGGCGCGGGCCACGTCGGGGCCGGGCAGGCCCAGGTGCACGTCCATCTCGGCGGCGAGCGCGTCCAGCACCCGCAGGTCCGACATGGTGCCCGGGGTCTTCAGCGCGATTTCGAAGGGACGGCCACGGCCCTCCCAGTTGACGAACGTGCCGGCCTTCTGGTCGACGGTCGCGACCGGGAAGACCACGTCGGCCCGGTCGGTGACCGCGCTGACCCGCTGCTCCAAGCTCACCACGAACGGGGTGCCCTCGATCGCGGCCAGCGCCGCCGCGGGGTCGGGCAGGTCGTACGGGTCGACGCCGCCGATGACGAGCGCCCCCAGCGCACCGGTCGCCGCGGCGGCCAGGATCTGGGCGGTGTCCCGGCCCGGCTGAGCCGGCAGATCGCTCACGTTCCACACCCGGGCGACCTCGGCCCGTGCGGCCGGGTCGGTGACCGGGCGGCCGATCGGCAGCAGGCCCGGCAGGGCGCCGGCCTCGATGGCCCCGCGCTCGCCCGCGCGCCTGGGCACCCAGGAGAGCCGGGCACCCGTGACTTGGGCCAGGCGTACGGCGCTGGACAGCGCGCCGGGGCTGGCGGCCAGCCGCTCACCGACGAGGATGACGGATCCGGGCTGCTTGAGCGCCTCGGCGGCGTCCGACGGCTCGGTCACCAGCGACCCGAGCGCCTCGGCCTCGGCGCCCGGAAGCGCCGGCAGAAGCGTGCCGCTCATCTTCTCCAGGCCCCGGGTGGCGTACGGGGCGACCCCGTACACCTTGAGGCCGTGCTGCCGGACGGCCTTGCGGAGCCGCAGGAAGACGATCGGCGACTCCTCCTCCGGCTCGAACCCGGCCAGCAGCACCGCCGGGGCCTTCTCGAGGTCGCGGTAGGAGAGCTCGATGCCACGGCCCGCCACCGAGGAGGCCAGGAAGTCGGCCTCCTCACGGGAGTGCGACCGGACCCGGAAGTCGACGTCGTTGACGCCCAGCGCCACCCGGGCGAACTTGGCGTAGGCGTAGGAGTCCTCCAGGGGCAGCCGGCCACCGGCCAGCACCCCCGCGGCGCCCCGGGCGGCGGCCAGGCCGCGCGCCGCGATGGTCAGCGCCTCCGGCCAGGACGCCGGCTCCAGCAGGCCGTCCTGGTTGCGGACCAGCGGGGAGGTGAGCCGGTCGGGCAAGGTGGTGTAGGCGAACGCCCACCGCCCCTTGTCGCAGTTCCACTCCTCGTTGACCTGGGGGTCGTCGCCGGCCAGCCGTCTGGTGATCTTGCCGCGCCGGTGGTCGGTACGCTGCGCGCAGCCCGACGAGCAGTGCTCGCAGACGCTCGGCACCGAGACCAGGTCGAACGGCCGCGCGCGGAACCGGTAGGCCGCACCGGTGAGCGCGCCGACCGGGCAGATCTGCACCGTGTTGCCGGAGAAGTACGACTGGAACGGCTTGCCCTCGGCGATGCCGACCTGCTCCTTGGCGCCGCGTTCGAACAGGTCGATGAACGCGTCACCGGCGACCTGCGCGGAGAACCGGGTGCAGCGGGCGCACTGGATGCAGCGTTCCCGGTCCAGCAGCACCTCGGAGGAGAGCGGCAGCGGCTTGGGGAAGGTCCGCTTGGTCTCGAAGAAGCGCGTCTCGCCCCGGCCGTTGGACATCGCCTGGTTCTGCAGGGGGCACTCACCGCCCTTGTCGCAGACCGGGCAGTCCAGCGGATGGTTGATGAGCAGCATCTCCATCACGCCGTGCTGGGCCTTGTCGGCCACCTCGGACGTGAGCTGGGTCTTGACCACCATGCCCGGCGCCACCGCGATGGTGCAGGACGCCTGCGGCTTGGGCATGCCCCGCCCGTTGCCGGCGTCCGGGATCTCGACCAGGCACTGGCGGCAGGCGCCGACCGGGTCGAGCAGCGGGTGGTCACAGAACCGGGGGATCTGGATGCCCAGCAGTTCCGCCGCCCGGATGATCAAAGTGCCCTCGGGCACCTCGATCTCGAAGCCGTCGATGGTGAGGCTCACCATCGGGACGGCCACTTCCTGCGGGTCCTCCGCGGCGGCCGAGCCACCACTGACCGTCACCGTCATCAGGCGTTACCCCCTGCCCAAACCGTGGACTTGGCGGGGTCGAAGGGACAGCCGCCGTGCTCGAAGTGCTGGAGGTACTCGTCGCGGAAGTACCGGATCGAGGAATGGATCGGGCTGGTCGCACCGTCGCCCAGCGCGCAGAACGACCGGCCGAGGATGTTGTCGGCGATGTCGTTGAGAGTACTGAGGTCCTCCTCGGAACCCTGCCCCTTCTCCAGCCGGGCCAGCACCTGCTTCAGCCAATACGTGCCCTCCCGGCAGGGAGTGCACTTGCCGCAGGACTCGTGCTCGTAGAACGCCGTCCAGCGCAGCACGGCCCGCAGCACACAGGTCGTCTCGTCGAAGATCTGCAGTGCCCGGGTCCCGAGCATGGAGCCGGCGGCGGCCACGCCCTCGAAGTCCAGCGGCACGTCGAGATGCTCGGCCGTGAGGATCGGGGTGGAGGAGCCGCCCGGGGTCCAGAACTTCAGCTGGTGCCCGGCCCGCACGCCGCCCGCGAGGTCGAGGAGCTCGCGCAGCGTGATGCCGAGCGGCGCCTCGTACTGGCCGGGGCGGGTGACGTGACCGGACAGCGAGAAGATCCCGAATCCCTTGGACTTCTCGGTGCCCATCGACGCGAACCAGTCGGCGCCGTTGGCGATGATCGAGGGAACGCTGGCGATCGACTCGACGTTGTTGATGACAGTGGGACCTCCGTAGAGACCCGCCACCGCCGGGAAGGGAGGCTTGAGCCTGGGCTGGCCCCGATACCCCTCCAGCGAGTCGAGCAGCGCCGTCTCCTCGCCACAGATATAGGCGCCCGCTCCGGTGTGCACGATCAGTTCCAGGTCGTAGCCGGAGCCGAGGATGTCCGTGCCGAGGTAACCGGCGGCGTACGCGTCCGCCACCGCCTGCTGCACCCGGCGGATGACGTGCAGGACCTCGCCCCGGATGTAGATGAAGGCGTGGTTGGCGCGAATGGCGAAGGCGCTGATGATGCTGCCCTCGACCAGCGCGTGCGGGTTGGCCATCATCAGCGGGATGTCCTTGCACGTGCCCGGCTCGGACTCGTCCGCGTTGACGACCAGGTACTTCGGCTTGGGACTGCTCTGCGGGATGAAGCTCCACTTCATGCCGGTGGGGAAGCCCGCGCCGCCACGGCCGCGCAGCCCGGAGTCCTTGACCGCCGCGATGATGTCATCCGGCGCCATGCCGAGCGCGGTACGCAGGGCCTGGTAGCCGTCGTTGCGCTCGTACCCCTCGAGGGTGAAGGAGTCCGGCTGATCCCAGGCCTTGGTGAGGATGGGAGTGAGAGTGGTCACAGGTTCACGTCCTCCTGGTTCCCTGGAGCCATCGGGCCGGTGGCCGGCTCGTCCGGTTCCGGGTGTCCTTCTGCCGGGGGTGCCTGCCAGCCGTGCTCCTTGGCCAGCTCCAGGCCGACCAGCGACCGCGATCCGGCCTGCGGCCCCTCCAGCGCCTTGCCGTCGGGGAAGCCCGCCAGCACGCGGGAGGCGCCCTTCCAGGTGGTCAGGCTGTCCGGCCCGCGGGAAGGAAGCACTTCCTTGCCCACGCGCAGATCATCGACCAGCTGCTTGGCCTTCTCCGGGGTCATGTTGTCGTAGAACTCCCAGTTGACCGTCATCACCGGCGCGTAGTCGCAGGCGGCGTTGCACTCGATCCGTTCGAGGCTCACCTTGCCGTCCTCGGTGGCCTCGTCGTGGCCCACCCCGACATGCTCGGACAGCTCTGACCAGATCTGGTCGCCGCCCATCACCGCGCACAGCGTGTTGATGCAGACGCCGACGTGGTACTCGCCCACCGGCCTGCGCTTGTACTGGGTGTAGAAGGTCACGACCCCGGTCACCTCGGCCTCGGTGATACCGAGCTGCTGCGCGCAGAACGCGACACCGTTCTTGGTGACGTAGCCCTCCTCGGACTGCACCAGGTGCAGCAACGGCAGCAGCGCCGAGCGCGGCTTGGGATAGCGCGCAATGATCTCCTTGGCGTCTCGCTCGAGACGCTCCAAGGCCTCAGGCTCGAAACCAGCGCTCACGGTTGCGTTCACCTTCTTACTCACAGGCTCGCCACTCATCGGTCCACTCCCCCCATCACCGGGTCGATGCTGGCCACGGCGGCGATGACGTCGGCCACCATGCCCCCTTCGCACATGGCGGCTGTGGCCTGCAGATTGGTGAAGGACGGCTCCCGGAAGTGCACGCGGTACGGCCGGGTGCCGCCGTCGCTGACGACATGCGCCGCGAGCTCCCCGCGGGGCGATTCCACGGCCGTGTAGACCTGTCCGGCCGGAACCCGGAAGCCCTCGGTCACCAGCTTGAAGTGGTGGATGAGCGCCTCCATCGAGGTCCCCATGATGTGCGCGATATGCGCCGGGGAGTTGCCTATGCCGTCGGCACCGATCGCGAGCTGGGCCGGCCAGCCGATCTTCTTGTCCTCGATCATCACCGGGCCGGACTTGGCCGATCCGGTGGTCAGCCGCTCCAGGCACTGCTCGATGATCTTGAGTGACTCGTCCATCTCGGCCATGCGCACGAGGTAACGGCCGTAGACGTCGCAGGTGTTCTCCGTCGGGACGTCGAAGTCGTAGGTCTCGTACCCGCTGTACGGCTCGGTCTTGCGCAGGTCCCAGGGCAGCCCGGCCGCGCGCAGCATCGGGCCGGTGATGCCCAGCGCCATGCATCCGGTCAGATCCAGGTGGGCGATGCCCTGGGTACGGGCCTTGTACACCGGGTTGTCGTCCAGGAGCTTGCGCATCGCCAGCAGGCGCTTGGGCATCCGCTCGAGATACTCACGGATCTTGTCGCTGGATCCCGGCGGCAGGTCCTGGGCCACGCCTCCCGGCCGGATGTAGGCCATGTTCATCCGCAGGCCCGTCACCAGCTCGAAGATGTCGAGGGTGTACTCCCGCTCGATGAAGCCGTTGAGCATGACGGTGGTGGCGCCCAGCTCCAGGCCGAACGTCGCGATGGCGACCAAGTGCGAGGAGATCCGGTTGAGCTCCATCATCATCACCCGGATGACCTGCGCCCGCTCCGGGATCCGGTCGGTGATGCCGAGCAGCTTCTCCACGCCCATGCTGTAGGCGGCCTCGTTGAACAGCGGCGCCAGGTAGTCCATGCGGGTGCAGAACGTGCTGCCCTGCGTCCAGGTCCGGAACTCCATGTTCTTCTCGATGCCGGTGTGCAGGTAGCCGATGCCCACCCGGGCCTCTTTGCACGTCTCGCCCTCGAGGGTGAGCACCAGCCGGAGCACGCCGTGCGTGGAGGGATGCTGCGGGCCCATGTTGATCACGAGCAGCTCGTCGGGCGACTCGGCGGCCCCCTTGACGACGTTCTCCCAGTCCTGCCCGGCGGCGTTGAGGACCGTACCCTCGGCGGTGCCGTCGTCAGTGGAGGTGGCGGTGTAGGCGTCATAAGTAGTGCTCATACGTACGTCCTCCGCTCGTCCGGCGGCGGAACCTCGGCGCCGCGGTACTCGACGGGGATGCCGCCGAGCGGGTAGTCCTTGCGCTGCGGGTGCCCCACCCAGTCGTCCGGCATCTGGATGCGGGTGAGCGCCGGGTGACCGTCGAAGATGATGCCGAAGAAGTCGTACGTCTCGCGCTCGTGCCAGTCGTTGGTCGGATAGATCGACACGACGGAGGGGATGTGCGGATCCTCGTCGGGGCAGCTGACCTCGAACCGGATACGCCGGTTGTGGGTCATCGACAGGAAATGGTAGACGGCGTGCAGCTCCGCGCCGGTCTCCTGCGGGTAGTGCACACCGGAGACCCCGGTGCACAGCTCGAAGCGGAGTTTCAGCTCGTCACGCAGGGTCTGTGCGACCTGGAGAAGGAAGGCGCGCCTGACGTGGAAGGTCAGCTCGCCGCGGTCGACGACCACGCGCTCGATCGCGTCGCCGAACTCGGGGAACGTCCGCTCCAGCTCGTCGTGGACCTCGTCGAACCAGCCCGGCTCACCGGCCCCGTTCGGATCGCCGAAGGGCCGGGGGGACGACACCTGGGCGGCCCGCCTGACGACCAGGCGGCCATAGCCGGAGGTGTCGCCGGTCGTCTTCGCGCCGAACATGCCCGTGCGGGCGACCGGACGCTCCGCCTGCGCCGCCTCGGGCGTGGCCGGCAGCTGGTCGGCGGCCTGCTCGGCCTGCTGCTCAGGATGCTGGGAACTCATCGTGTCCCCCGTTCGCTTCGACGGCACCGCTCACTCATCAGGAGACTCCCGTCTGGTTGAGCAGCGGGAGCCGGCGGACCTTGGACAGCTCCAGTTCCTGGATCTGCTTGGCGCGATGCGGGCCCAGCTTGGTGTTCTGGATCTTGTCGTGCAGCTTCAGGATCGCGTCCAGCAGCATCTCGGGCCGTGGCGGGCAGCCGGGCAGGTAGATGTCCACGGGCACGATGTGGTCGACGCCCTGCACGATGGCGTAGTTGTTGAACATGCCGCCACTGGAGGCGCACACGCCCATCGCGATGACCCACTTGGGCTCGGACATCTGGTCGTAGATCTGCCGGAGCACCGGCGCCATCTTCTGGCTGACCCGGCCCGCGACGATCATCAGGTCGGCCTGCCGGGGGGTGGCCGACGCCCGCTCCATGCCGAACCGGGCGAAGTCGTGCCGCGGGTCGCCCGTGGCCATCATCTCGATCGCGCAGCAGGCGAGGCCGAACGTCGCCGGCCAGACCGAACTCTTACGCGCCCACCCGGCGACCTGCTCGACCGTGCTCAGCAGGAAGCCACTGGGGAGCTTCTCCTCTAGACCCATTTCAGTCCCACTCCAGACCGCCACGCCGCCAGATATAGGCGTACGCGACCAGAACGGTGAAGATGAACAGCACCATCTCGATGAGACCGAACCATCCCGCGAACCTGTTGAATGCGACGGCCCACGGGTAGAGGAAGATGATCTCGATGTCGAAGACGATGAACAGCATCGCCGTGAGGTAGTACTTCACCGGGAAGCGACCGCCGCCGGGAGGCTGCGGCGTCGGCTCGATCCCGCATTCGTAGGCTTCGAGCTTGGCCCGGTTCCAGCGCTTGGGGCCGGTGAACGCGGCCATCACCACCGAACCGGCGGCGAAGGCGAACGCCAGCACTCCCAGCACGACGATCGGAACATAGAGATCCATCAGCCTCTACACCCCCTTCTCAAAACGTACGGTGTTGATCCCGGTGCTCGTGACGGAGGGGCCGTCCCCCTCAGCGCTCCACAAGGCGCGCACGGAGTGTACCTGCGGGATGACCCAGGTCACGGCCCGGTGAGTCACCCTAGTCAGAGCCAACATTGCCTGTCCTCTCGGGGTCTCCGTTCGGCAGGAGACCCAACAAGGTCGGCCCTGTGGTGGGTCGGCCCAGTGCAGCGGTGTCATGTCACGCGGCCGGAGCCACCTTCGACATGGCATTGATGATCCGGTCCATCGCGTCCCCGCCCCGCGGGTCCGTGAGATTGGCGAGCAGCTTGAGCGTGAAGCGCATCAGGGTCGGGTGCGGCAGACCGTGCGTGGTCGCGAACTTCATCACCCGGGGGTCCCCGATGGCCTTCACGAAGATCCGGCCGATCGTGAAGTATCCCCCGTGCCTCTCCTTGAGGATGCGCGGGTATTCGTACAGGGCCCGCTCCCGCTGGGCGGGCGTGGGACGGGCCAGCGCCTGCACGATGATGTCGGCGGCGAGGTGGCCCGACTCCATGGCGTAGTCGATGCCCTCGCCGTTGAACGGGTTGATCATGCCCCCGGCGTCACCGACCAGCAGCATGCCCCGGGCGTAGTGCGGTTGCCGGTTGAAGCCCATCGGCAGGGCGGCACCCCGGACCGGGCCGGTGGCGTGCTCCTCGTCGAACTGCCACTCCTCCGGCAGGCCGGCGCACCAGCGCCGGAGCATCTGCCGGTAGTCGGTGTTCTGGAACGACTTGCTCGTGTTGAGCAGGCCGAGCCCGACGTTGGAGGTCCCGTTGCCGACTCCGAAGACCCAGCCGTAGCCGGGCAGCAGCCGCTCGCCGTCCCACAGCTCCAGCCACGACTCCAGGTAGTCGTCGTCGTGCCGGGGATTGGTGTAGTAGCGGCGCACCGCCACTCCCATCGGCCGGTCCTCGCGCTTGCGCACACCCATGGCGAGGGAGAGCCGGGTGGAGTTGCCGTCGGCGGCCACCACCAGCGGGGCGCGGTACTCGTTGCCCTGCTTGTCGACGACACCGACGATGCGGTCCGTGCGCTCGTCGAGGATCGGGGCGCTCACGTTGGTGCCCTGGAGCAGGTGGGCTCCCACCTTCGCGGCGCGGTCGGCGAGCAGCTGGTCGAGATCCAGACGGGCACGCACCAGGCCGAAGTCCGGGAAGCTCGCCAGCTCGGGCCAGGGCAGCTCGAGCCTGACCCCGCCGCCGTAGATGCGCAGCCCCTTGTTGCGGATCCAGCCGGGCGCGTCGATATCGACACCCATGGCGATCAACTGCTTGACCGCGCGGGGGGTCAGACCGTCACCGCAGACCTTGTCCCTGGGGAACGTGGCCTTCTCGAGCAAGAGGACGTCCAGCCCCGCCTGGGCGAGGTAATAGGCCGTCGTGGAGCCGGCAGGCCCGGCCCCTACGACGATGACGTCGGCCTCACGTGTCTCGGTCACGAGTTCCCTCTTCGCGCTCGTTCGCTTGTGAAGTACTTCACAAAGGCCCTCAGGGAGTCTATTCCTTTACGGGGACCACTGGGTACCCGACGGCTTACATGGTTTGGACCGTTTCATCCAGATCCGGGTGGGACTTATGGGCGTACCGCGTGATGGAGTGCCACTACCCCGAAGGAGAGGTTGCGCCAGCGGACCTTCTCCCAGCCCGCCTGGCGCAGCAGCTCGGACAGTTCCCGCTGGTCAGGCCAGGCCAGGGTCGACTCCGCCAGGTAACGGTAGGAGTCGGGATTGGAGCTCACCTTCCCCAGCAGCGGGAGCCCGTACCTGAGGTGCAGGCGGTGGCCACGGCCCAGCAGCCCGTTCGGCGGGTGGCTGACCTCGCAGACCAGCAGGCGCCCACCCGGCTTGGTCACCCGGCGCAGCTCCTGGAGCGCCAGGTCCGTGTCGGCGACGTTACGCAACCCGAACGAGATGGTGACCGCGTCGAACGAGGCGTCCGCGAACGGTAGCCGCAGCGCGTCGCCCGCCACGAACTCCAGGGTCTGGGTACCGGCCTGGCGGCGGACCCCGACGCGCAGCATGCCCAGCGAGAAGTCGCAGGCGACGACCTGCGCCCCCGCCTCCACGAAGGGGATCGACGAGGTGCCGGTGCCGGCGGCGAGATCGAGGATGCGCTCACCGGGACGGGCGTCGAGCGCGGCGACGACGGCATGCCGCCAGCGGCGGTCCAGCCCGCCCGTCATCAGAGCGTTGAGCAGGTCGTAACGCTCGGCGGTGCGGTCGAACATGGCCGCGACGTCGGCGGGCTGCTTGTCGAGAGAAGCGCGGGTCATGGCCGCAAGCCTCGCAGATCCGCGGCGCCGCCCCGACCTCCAGGGTGGCCGCTAGTCGGGGGCGTCTTCCTTGGTACGGGCCTTCTCGAACCTGCGGCGTCGCTCGGAGGCCACCGTGACGATGGCGGAGGACATGCGGTCCCGCTGCCGGGAGAGCAGCACATAGCTGACGATGCCGCTGATCAGGATCGATACCGCCAGCAGCAGGACCGGCGACTGTCTCATCGGCGTGGTCACCCAGAGCACGCCGCAGGTGGCGGCGAAGATCAGGATCCGCGCGGAGGAATAGGCGAGTACGGAACGCATGATGACTCCGAGGTTATCCGGTGCCGGCGGACGAATCGTCCACGGCCGCCATGGGAGCGGCCGGCTCCGCCGCCGGGTCGCCCGCCGGCGAGTCAGCCGCCGGCGGGTCGCCGGCGAGGATCTCCAGGAAGAGGGCCGGGTCGACGTTGCCCCCGGAGAGTACGGAGACGTACGAGTCGCCGCGAGGCAGTTCGTCGCGGTGGAAGAGGTAGGCGGCGGTGGCCACCGCGCCGGCCGGCTCCGCGATGAGCTTGGGCCCGCGGGCCAGCCGGCGCATGGCCTCGCGGATCTCGTCCTCGCTCACCACGACGATGTCGTCGACGTACTCGGTGAGGTGGGCGAACGGCAGATCCCCCACCTGCTGCACCCGGAGTGCGTCGGCGATGGTGCGCCCGGTCTGTTCCGGCGTCCAGCTCATCCGGACGCCTGCGCGCAGCGACTGCCGAGCGTCCGCGGCCAGCTCCGGCTCCACCCCGATGACCTTCGCGTCGGGGCACAGCGTCTTGACCGCGGTCGCGATGCCGGAGATCAGGCCGCCGCCGCCGACCGGCACCAGCACGACATCGACCTCGGGGGCGTCCGCCACGATCTCCAGCCCGACGGTGCCCTGCCCGGCGATCACCCGCGCGTCGTCGAAGGGCGGGATCAGCGAGAGCACGTGTGCCTCCGCCAGCCGCTCCGCGGTGCCGATCCGGGCCTCCATGGTGGGCTCGACGAAGACGATGTCGGCCCCCAGCTCGGCGCAGGCGTCCACCTTCACCGCCGGGGTGGTGTGCGGGATGACCAGCACCGCGGGGATGCCGAGCGCCCGCGCGGCGTAGGCCACCGCCTGGGCGTGGTTGCCGCTGGAATGGGTGATGACGCCGCGCCGCCGCACATTCCGGGGCAGCGCGGTGATCGCCGCGTGGGCGCCGCGCAGCTTGAAGGCCCCGATCGGCTGCAATGACTCGGGTTTGATCAGCAAGAGCGGTCCGGAGGACGGCAACGAGAAGGGAACCAGCGGCGTACGCACGATGACGCCTCGCAGCCGGGCGGCCGCCCCCTCGATCTCCCCCAGAGTTACGAGATCGGACACAACTCAGAGTCTAGTTTTCCCCTGCCACATCCGGGCCAACGAACCACTCCCGGAATCCTACTGGCCCGTAACTGGCGGTTCCGAGCACTACACGGCGGGTGCATGGAGATCATCGTGACGGATGTGACGAATGCCCTGTTCACGTGCCGTTATAGTCCCAGCTCAGAGAACTACGTACGGTGATGTTTTCCGAAAACAAGGGAGAAACCGGTCTTGACCCGGCACACTTAGAAACAGTCCACCCGCGCCGAGAGCGGGACAAAGGGGGAGAGAACGTGGAGAGTACGAGCGAGCGCCTGCTGACCCCCGGAGAGGTCGCTGCGCTCTTCCGAGTCGACCCGAAGACCGTGACCCGGTGGGCCGCGGCGGGCCGCATCAGCAGCATACGGACTCCGGGCGGTCACCGCCGTTTCCGTGAGTCAGAAGTACACGCACTCCTTCGCGGCGAAGAGCCGCTTTCCGAGCTCACCCGATAGCTCACAGCTCGTCCGTTTTACAGCGCAGGAAACTCCACAGCGCATTTGTAGCATTTAGCCGGTAAGGGCGGGACGCAGAGACAGCCGAGAATGCCCGACTCAATCCCCCTGGGCATCCTCTTGCTGGGCCTTCCAATCCTCGAACTGACGCAGCAACGCTTCGTCTTCGTCCCGCCACCGCCGCCGTTTCACCGCCATCTCCTCCTCGGTGAGCGCCTGATCGGCGAGGCGCGAATAGTCGGGGTCGTCCGGCCCGATCTCGACGTACGCCTGCCCGATGATCCTGCCGTCCTCGGTGGTCGCGCTGTGCGGCACCCGTAGGTTCCCGTTGTCGAGCTTGATCACATACATCCCTGGGTCACCTACATTCCGTACCGGCGGTTGAAGAACAGCATGACGTTGAGCGCGGTCCGCGTGTCGCCGCCCAGCATGTCGACCAGTGCGGGGCGCTGCCGGGCCGCGATGGCGGCGAAGGCGTCGGCGAAGAACTCCCGGCGCCCCAGAGCGTCCAGCTGCAGATGGAAGTCACTGGCCAGATGCGGCAGGCACTGCGCGTAGAGAGCGCGGAACTCGGGACTGTCGGACTGCCAGCCGTCCGCCTCGGCGTCCAGATCGTCCAGCGCGTGCCCCACCTCGTGCATCATGACGTCCGGTGTGGGAGACGGCCGGTCTCCCACGACGATCTTCCGGTCCCCGTACGCACCAGCGCAGATGTCCCAGGTCGCCTTACCCGAGGGTAGCTCGCGGCCCCTGAGATGGCCCATGTCGTCGAGAGCGGGCACCCCGCCGGGACCGACATAGATCCCGTCCAGTCCGCCCCCCAGAAGCTCTTTCAGCGGCTCGGGCAGCGCGGCGAGGCTGTCGATGGCCCGGATGACCTCCGGGGTCGGCGGCCCCAGGTCGCCGTCCCACTGCCGGTAGAGGATGTCCTCCAACGGCCCGCAGTGCCGCCGGCCGTCGGGCGGCCCCGGCCGGCCGGGTGAACCGGGCGCGTCCGGCGGCCTGGCCTTGGTGCGGGGCAGATCGTCGTCGAGCTCGAAGTCGCGCCAGCGGTAGGCGGCCTTGGCCGCGGGCTGCTGCGCCGGCTGATCGGTCCCGGCCCGGAGCGCGAAGTCGTCGTCGCGCCCCGCCTTGCGGAACCGGCCCAGCGCGTCCCGCGGCTGGGTGCGCCGCGGCCTCGTCGCGGGGTGCTCCGCCCGCTGGTCGAAGGCAGACGAGGCATGGCCCCCGTCCTTGGAATCCCGGTGCTTGCGGTGTATGCCCCAGTACCGCATCGCGCTCCGTTCTCGGCCGGCCACTGCGTCAAGGCCCTACGGGTATTCCCTCTTGTTGACTCCGCCATGGCAGAGTAAGCCGCAAGGCGGTTAACCTGCCAGCATGTTCTATGTCCTTGTCGCCCTGATTGCGCTCGGCGTCTGGCTGTACTGCCTGTTCGACGTGCTGACGACCGACGAGGTGGACGTCCGCGGACTGCCGAAGTTCGGCTGGTTCCTGATCGTGCTGCTGACGATGAACCTCGGCGCCATCGCGTGGCTGCTGTTCGGACGACCGCGCGAGGCGCGGATCGGGATGGAACGGCGGGGGCTCGAACCGGTCGGCGAACACCGGTTCGCGGGCACGCCACCGCCGGAGCCACCGAGCTTCGACCTCCCGCGAGGTCCCGACGACGACCCCGACTTCCTCAAGAGCCTCGACCGGCGCATCCGCGGCGAAGACTGACGACCTCCGTGATCTCATGATCACGGAGGTCGCCGCAGCTCGACGGTCAGCCCGTCGCGTTCATCTGATCGGGGATCACTTGTAGGAGTGCATGCCCGAGACCAGGTAGTTGATCCCGAAGAAGTTGAAGAGCAGGCACGCGAAGGCGATCAACGCGATGACCGCGGCCTTGTGGCCCTTCCAGCCCGCGGTGGCACGGGCGTGCAGGTATCCGGCGTAGACCACCCACGTGATGAACGACCAGGTCTCCTTCGGGTCCCAGCCCCAGTAGCGGCCCCAGGCAGAGTCGGCCCAGATGGCGCCCGCGATGATGGCGAAGGTCCAGATCGGGAAACCGAACATCGTGATGCGGTTGGAGAGCCGGTCCAGCCGTTCGGCGGACGGGAACCTGCTGAGGAACCCGGTCACCGGAGCGGAACCGGTCACCGCAGTCGAGCCGTTCGCCGGAGTCCGGCTGGCCGCGGCCATCGCCTGGGCCTCGCGATGGGCCACCGCCAGATAGAGCAACGTGGTGACGGCGGCGACGCTGAAGGTGCCGGTCGCGATGATGGCGGCCGTGACGTGGATGCCGATCCAGTAGGAGTGCAGCGCGGGACGCAGCGGGCCCGGGTCGTCGTACAGCCAGATCGTGGCGACGCCCAGTCCGATGACCACGGCCACCATCAGGAAGGCGCCGAGGAACCGCACGTTCTGGCGGACCAGCAGGATCAGGTACGCGGTCACCGCGGCGAAGCAGATCGCCGAGACGAACTCGTACATGTTGCCCCACGGCAGCCGCTGGGCGGCCATCCCCCGGGTGACGAGCTCACCCAGGTGGGCCCCCCAGCCGACGACGTTGATCAGGACCGCGAAGCGGCCCCAGTCGACCTCCCGCCGCTCCTCGTCCGGTGCGCCGCCGTCCGGCTCCGCCTTCGGGCCCGCGTCGGCCATCTCCGGGCCCCCGGCACCGACCAGGACCTTGGCCCGCGTGATGACGGCCGTACGGCGACGGTCACCGAAGGCGAGATCCGCGGCGTAGCCGACCATGGCGACCACGTACAAAAGCACCGTGCCGAGCATGAACTGGTTGCTCAGATTGGCGAGATGGGCGTCCACACTCGTCACTCCTCGTTCTGATCGCCGGCGGTACCGGCGCCGCTGATGGACTCGCTACCGGATTCACTGCCTGTGGAGTCACTGCCTGTGGGTTCAATACCGGGGGATTCACTGCCGGGCTCTGGCAGGGCGGGGATCCGCTGACGCAGATCCGACACGATGTCGTCGAACTCGGCCGTGGCGTTGCCGAGGGCGAGCCCACCGACCTCGACCACGGTACGCCCCCCCTCCGCGGCACTCGCACGGACCCATACCCTGCGACGGCGGATCAGGAAGGAGGTCACGATGCCGAAGATCGCGATCACCGCGGCGGCCAGTGCGGGGACCCGGCCCGGGTCGTGGTTGAGCGCGAGGCTGACCCACTCCTTGTAGCCGGTGAAAGTGATCGACCCCGCTCCGGCCGGCAGGGTGAGAGTCTGCCCCACCTGGAGGCCCTGGGCCTTCCCCACCGGGAAGAGCGTCTTGCCGAGACCTTCGAGCCGGTAGACCGACTGCGGAACCCCGGAGTCGAGGCCGAGGTTCCCCTTGAACGGAACGATGGACACCCGCGGGTTGAGCGCTGCGGGGAAGGCGGAGATCGTCTTGCCCGCCTGGTCGGGCGCCGCGGACGGGAAGAAGATCCCGTAGAAGCCGAGCTGGCTGGGCTGCGCGTCGGGCACCTTGATGACGCCCTCGGAGGTGAAGGTCTTCTCCTCCATCGGCAGGAACGGCGCCGAGCCCTGGAAGGCGATCTGGCCCTTGCCGTCCTTGACGGTGAAGGTCGGCGCGTAGCCATGGCCGAGGAGATAGACCTTCGTGCCGCCGACGCTGAGCGGATGGTTGACCTGCAGGTCGTAGGGCTTCTGCGGCCCCGAGCCGTCCTTGTAACGGATCTTGGCGTAGAAGCTGGTGGGCTGGCCGAGGTTCTTGCCCGAGGTGATGTACGAGGCGTGGAAGCGGTCCAGGTCGATCGTGAACGGCGCGAGTTCGTCGGCGGAGAACTCCCGGCCGGGCTTGAACGCGTCGTAGTTCGTGAGGGTGTTGGAGAAGGCTCCACCCTCGGTCACCAGGACGTTGCCCTTGTAGCCGAAGGCCGCGCCGCTGCCCACCGAGAACAACAGCACCAGCAGGGCCAGATGGAAGATCAGGTTGCCGGTCTCCCCGAAATGGCCCTTCTCGGCCGCCACCGAGCCCTGGTGGGCGTCGACCCGGAACCGGCGGCCCTTGAGAAGCTCGTGCGCCCTCTCCAGCGACTGATCGGGGGTGGCGTCGGTCTCGTAGGTCTCCGACTGCGGCAGCCGGCCCAGGTTACGGGGCGCCGCCGGCGGGCGGGCCCGTACGTTCTGGCCGTGCTTGAGGATGCGCGGGATCACGCACCCGGCCAGCGAGACGAACAGCAGGATGTAGATCGCGGCGAACCAGGGCGCCGCGAAGACGTCGAACAGTGAGAGGCGGTCCATCACGGAGCCCAGCCACCCGTGGCCGGAGATGTAGGCGGCGACCTGCTCAGGTGCCTGTCCGCGCTGTGGCAGCAGCCCACCGGGGATGGACCCCAGCGCGACCAGGAACAGCAGGATCAGCGCGGTGCGCATCGAGGTGAGCTGCCGCCAGCCCCACCGCAGCCAGCCGACCGGCCCCAGCCCCTTGGGTTTCACCACCGGCGCGGTCTCGTCCTTGCCGGCCCGCACATCGGTCGCCTGCACGTCGGCCACCTCAGATCACCACCCCGAAGCCGCTCACCCAGGTCTGGAGGTGAGCGATCATTTGTCCCCACAGGCCGGTCACCAGCAGTACGCCGATGGCGACCAGCATGCCTCCGCCGATCCGCATGACAAGTTGGTAGTGGCGCTTGACCAGGGCGAAGACCCCGAGCGCCTTACGGTAGGCGAGCGCCGTCACGATGAACGGAAGGCCCAGCCCGATGCAGTACCCGAGCGACAGTATCGCGCCCCTGGTGGCGCTGCCCTGGTCGTAGGCAAGGGTCAGGATCGCGCTCAGGGTCGGGCCGATGCACGGCGTCCAGCCGATCCCGAACAGCACGCCCAGCACCGGTGCGCCGGCCAGCCCGGCGGCCGGCAGCCGGCCGGATTTGAACGTCCGCTGCAGGCCTGGCACGAACCCCATGAAGGCCAGCCCGAAGATGATCGTGAGAGCGCCCAGCGCCCGGGTGATGACCTGCTCGTACTCCTTGAGCCAGACGCCCAGGCCGCCGAACGCGAAACCGTAGGAGATGAACACGATCGTGAAGCCGAGCACGAACAGCGCACAGCCCAGCAGCAGCCTGCCGCGCCGCTGGTCCGCCAGGTCAACCCCGGACAGCCCGGTGACGTACGAGAGGTAGCCGGGGACCAGGGGCAGCACGCACGGCGAGAGGAATGACACCAGCCCGGCCAGCCCCGCCAGCGGCAGCGCCACCAGCAGCGACCCGCTGGTCACCGTGTCGTTGATGTTCATGCCCACGGCCTCGCTCCGCTCGGCGGTTCGCAGGCGCTTTTACGCGACGGCTTCCCTCGGCGCGTGGTCGCTCGTGCCTCGCTGCGCGCGCTCCTCAGTCCAGACGCCGCCGCGTCCCTCGAGTTCATTGCCTGGGGCTCACTTTTCGGCCGCCACCTGGTCGATCAGGGGGCCGAGCCTGGAGTACGTCGTGGAGCCGATGATCCGGGCGGCCACTCTGCCCTTCCGGTCGAGGATCAGCGTGCTGGGCACCGCGCTCGGCGGGATGACCCGGAAGGCGAGCGTGACCTGGCCGTCGGGGTCGTAAAGGCTCGGATAGCCGATCTTGAAGGTGCGCTCGAAGGCCGTGGCGGCCTCCTTGCCGTAGTCCTTGATGTCGATGCCGACGAACTCGACGCCCTTGCCCTTGCGCTCCTCGTACAGCTTCTGCAGCGCGGGTGCCTCACCCCGGCAGGGCGCACACCAGGAGGCCCAGAAGTTCACCACGACGACCTTGCTCCCGGCGCCGTTCGCGCCGGAGGCCGCTGTCAAGTCCGCGAGGCTCAGCTGCTTGCCGTCAAGGGTGGTGCCCGTGGCCTGCGGGCCCGGCTTCCGATCCTTGATCAACTGGCTGCTGCCGTCACCTGCGACATAGCGGTTGTCGGCGCCGCCGGGGCCGGTCGGGTTCGCGTTGGTCCCCGCGCAGCCGGCCAGCAGCGTCGCGGACAGGACGCCACCCGCCAGGGCGCGTACGGGCACGGCACGGGAACTCACGATTCTCCTACGGCGATGGGTACTGTCCGAGCTACTACGAGGTGTAGTACTCGACTGTATTGCAAGCTCAGGCGCCCGGCACAACCGGTCCGCTGATCAGCGCCGCGGCCGGCTCGGCGTAGTCGACCCCGATGATCTCGTCGCCCTCGTAGACCAGGCTGGTCACGCTGGCCAGCCCGCACTGACGGTTCTTCGGGTTGTGCCACAGACGTTTGTGCTCGGCCCTGCGACGGGCGATCCAGATCGGCAGCTGATGGCTCACGCACACCACCTCGTGCCCCCGGGCGGCATCCCTGGCGGTGGCCGCGGCGGCGAGCATCCGCTGGGCGAGCTCCTCGTAGGGCTCTCCCCAGGAGGGCCGGAAGGGGTTGCGCAGCAACGGCCAGTTGGCGGGCTTCTTGAGCGAGGCCTCGCCGTGACCGAACTTCATGCCCTCGAACCGGTTGGCCGCCTCGATCAGCCGCTCATCGACGCCAACCGGCAGCCCGAAGGTCTCGGCCAGCGGGGCGGCGGTCTCCTGGGCGCGTTCCATCGGAGAGCAGAACAGCGCGGTGACGTCTCGCCCGGCGAACCACTTGGCCGCGGCCTCCGCCATGAGCACCCCGTTCTCACTGAGGTGATAGTCGGGCAGCCTGCCGTACAGGACGCCCTGGGGATTGTGCACCTCACCGTGCCGCAGCAGGTGAACGACGGTCGTCTCAGTCATGGGTGTTCTCAGTCATGGCCGCACCAGCCTACCCGTGGACCTGCCACGGCCCGCCCTGGGCCCCGTAGCCCCTTGCCGTTCGGCCCCGTCCGGCGACGGCGAGGGTCAAGGGCAGGGCGGTGGCCATCCGGAAGGTCATGCTCGCCCCGGGCACCTCGACGATCTGGGGCATCGGCCTCCTCGTCTGGGGTGGCTACCCCGTGACCAACGGCATCGTCGTCAAGTACTCCTGAGCCCTGCGAGCCGGGGTCATGCGCCGGACAAGGCGTCGAGCGCATGATTCCGGTGCCGTGACCCGTCCTTCAGACCGGGGTGACCGCGGCCTCACGGAGGGCTTCGAGGGTGGCGCGGATGGCGGGACGGCGGGCGGCCTCGGCTCTCCAGACCGCGTAGACCCGCCGGATGAGCGGCGGCCGGAGCGGTACGATCCGTACGCCTTCGGGCACGTCGCAGCGGCCGAGCCGGGGCAGGATCGAGACGCCCAGCCCGCCCGCGACCAGTGCCAGCTGGGTGGCGTACTCGTACACGTAGTGGTCGATCACCGGTTCCACCCCGGCGGAGCGGAGCGTGTAGGTGAGCCACTCGTGACAGATCGAGCCCGGCGTCGAGCTGATCCAGCGGTCCCCGGCGAGCTCCTTGAGGGCGATGTCCGTACGGCCGGCCAGCGGATGGTCGGCGGGCAGCGCGGCATCGGCGATGTCCTCGCAGATCGTGCTGCGGGCCAGGCCCTCGGGCAGGGCCAGCGGATCGTTCTCCCAGTCCTGGACGACGGCCAGATCGAGGTCCCCGCGCAGCGCACGGGGGATGCTCTCGTTGGGATCGGACTCGCTCAGCATGATCCGTAGCTGCGGATGCCGGCGGCGCAACAATGCCAGCGAGCCCGGGCCCAGCCCGCGGACGGCGGTGGGAAACGACGCCACCGTCAACTCTCCGACCACCGCGCCGCGGTGCGCCTCCAGGTCGGACTTCGCCTCCTCGACCAGCGACAGGATGCGTCCGGCATGGCCGACCAGCAGCTCGGCGGCGTCGGTCAGGCGTACGCCCCGGCCGTTGCGCTCGAACAGCTTCTGGCCGGTCTCCCGCTCCAGCTTGGCGACCTGCTGGGAGACGGCCGAGGTCGTGACGTGTAGTGCGTCGGCCGCGGCGCTCACCGAGCCGTGGGTCGCCACCGCATGCAGGGCGCGTAGCCGCTCCAGGTCCAGCATGTAAGCGATGCTACGCGCTCACCGGGTGCTCCGTTAAGTGCTGAGCCTGGCTCAGGAGGCGGCGGCCGCCGCGCGGGCGGCGTGCGGCATGGCCTCGGCGATGCGATCGAGGGCTGCGTCGTCGTGGGCCGCGGACAGGAACCACACCTCGTAGGCCGAGGGCGGCAGATACACCCCGTGGTCCAGAGCCGCGTGGAAGAACGCCGCGTAGGCCTTGCCGTTCTGCTGCTGGGCGGCCTCGAAGTCATGGACCTCCTCCTCACGGAAGAAGACCGAGAAGAGGTTTCCGGCGGTCTGCAGCCGATGCGGCACGCCTTCCTTGGACAGGGCCTCGGATGCCAGCCGTCCGACGATCGAGGCGGCCCGGTCGACGGCCGCGTAGACCTCGTCGGTGGCCTCGCGCAGGGTCGCCAGACCCGCCGCGGTGGCCAGCGGGTTCCCGGACAGGGTGCCGGCCTGGTAGACGGGCCCCGCCGGCGCCAGATGGTCCATGACGTCGGCGCGCCCGCCGAAGGCCGCCGCCGGCAGCCCGCCGCCCATGACCTTGCCGAAGGTGACCAGGTCTCCGGCCACGCCCTCCCGGCCGTACCACCCCGACCGGGTCACCCGGAAACCGGTGAGCACCTCGTCGATGATCAGTAGCGCGCCATACCGTTCGCAGAGCGTCTTGAGCAGCGCGTTGAAGCCGTCCTCCGGGGGCACCACGCCCATGTTCGACGGGCTGGCCTCGGTGATGACGCAGGCGATCTCGTGTCCGTGGTCGGCGAAGGCCTGCTCCACGGCGGTGGCGTCGTTGTAGCGCAAGACCAGCGTGTCCGCGGTGGTCGCGCCCGTCACCCCCGGAGTGTCGGGCAGCCCCAGCGTGACGACCCCCGAACCGGCCGCGGCCAGCAGTGCGTCGACGTGCCCGTGATAGCACCCGGCGAACTTGACGATCTTCGAGCGGCCGGTGAAGCCCCGGGCGAGCCGGATCGCCGACATCGTCGCCTCGGTGCCCGAACTGACCAGGCGTACCTTGTCCACGGGGGTACGGCCGACGATCTCCTCGGCCAGCTCGACCTCACCCTGCGTCGGCGTGCCGTACGAGGTGCCGCGCGCCGCCGCGGCCTGGACCGCCTCGACCACCCGGGGGTGAGCGTGACCGAGGATCATCGGCCCCCACGAGCAGATGAGGTCGACGTACTCGTTGCCGTCGGCATCGGTGAGATACGGTCCCCGTGCGGAGGCCATGAAACGCGGCGTGCCGCCCACGGCGCGGAAGGCGCGCACCGGCGAGTTGACCCCACCGGGCACGACGGCGTTGGCCCGGTCGAAAAGCTGCTGAGAACGATCCGTGGATGTCACGCCACCAGTCTGTCAGCCCTTGATTCCGATCCGGTGAATACCCTTGACCTCGCATAGCGGTGCCCGATATTCCACCACTACGACTAGGGGGATGTGAAGGTGACGGATGGTTGGACGGCCCCGGGATTCTTCCATGTGCGGGAGTTGGGCGGAGGATCCTCCGGGCGGATCTTTCAGGCCGTCGACGACATCACCGGGACCGAAGTCGCGATCAAATACCTGAGCGACCGGCTGCTCGGCGACAACGCCTTCGTCACCCGCTTCCGGGAGGAGTCCCGGCTGCTGGCGCACCTGGAGGACCCCAACCTCGTCGACTTCTACGACTACGTGGAGTCGACGACCGAGGGCCGAGCGGCGGTCATCATGGAACTGGTCGACGGCGTCAGCCTGCGCAAGGTGCTCGCCACCCAGGGTCCGGCGGGCCCGCTGGGCGCGCTCGCCGTGCTCAGCGGCTCGCTGCTGGCCATGGCCGCCGCTCACCAGGCCAGGATCGTGCATCGCGACTACAAGCCCGCGAATGTGCTCATCCGCCGGGACGGGCTCAGCAAGGTGGTCGATGTCGGTGTCGCGTCGAGGGCGGGCGGTGCCCCCCTGTATCTCGCCCCCGAGCAGTGGCTGGGCGCGCCACCGGACCAGGCCGCCGACCTCTACGCCGCCACCGCCGTCTTCTTCGAGTGCCTCACCGGCAGCCCGCCCTACCCGGCGAAGTCCTCGACGGCTTTGGAGAAGGCCCACCGGTCCGGCCCCATTCCGATCGAGTCGGTCCCCGGGCCGCTCCGTGACCTGATCGCCGCCGGCCTGGCGAAGGACGCTGCGGCCAGACCTGCCTCGGCCGCCGAGTTCCTCGGCCACCTCGAGGACGCGGCCGTCGAGGCGTACGGACCCGCCTGGGAGGCCCAGGGGCACGGCCGGCTGGCCGAGATGACCACGCTGGCGTCGATGACCGACTGGACCCCGCCCGTCCCGGCGCCGCCCAGCCCGCCTCAGCCGGCCATCCTGGTCCGGCCCGGGACCGGCGGTTCGCACCGGGCCAGTGTGCTGATCGGCGTGGGTGCGGTGGCCGCCATCGCGGTCGCCGCCGGCGTGGCCCTGTACGGGGCGAACAGCCGCGCCTCCGGCCACCAGGCCGCCGACACCGGCAGAACCCTCTCACCGGCACCGACACCGGCTTCCAGCGGTGGGCGGACCACGGCGCCCCGCAGTGCGGCCACGCCCGACGGGCTGGCCGCCCAGATCTCCAGGGCGGTCTCCGACAGGAAGACCGCTTCCTTCGTCTACCGCCGCACGGCCGCGGGCAACGACGCCACCTCCGCGACCGGGGCCTTCCGGGTGAGTTCCAAGACGACCACCGCCTACGACATGACGGTGTGGAATCCGGCCGGAGGCCCGGAGTCCAACAAGAAGCTCCGCACGATCCTGGTCGGCGGCATCGCCTACGTGGCCTCGGGCGGCTGGCATCCCGCGCCCGCGGTCCGGGTGCCCGCCGGCAGGGACGCCCCGCACGTCTACGGCTCGATGGCCGCCAACACCCGGTGGGCCACGTCGACCTTCAACGTCCTGGCACTGCTGCACGCCAGCACGACGATGAAGGCGGTGCCGTGGACCGCGGCGGGCGGCACGGTTAAGGGGTTCAGCTACAGCGGCGCCGCCGCGCTGGCCAAGCTGGGGCGGGAGCAGTCGGTCGCACCGCTCTACGAGCAGTACCCCGACGGCCGCTTCAAGGTCGTCTACACCCTCAAGGTCGGAGCGGACCACCTGCCGCAGCGCCTGGACGTGAAGCTGCAGTGGGTCGCCGCGCCGAGCAAGCAGACGACCTTCCACATCGTCTACTCACGCTGGGGCCGCAAGGCCGCCATCACGGCTCCCGTCTGACCGAGGGCGCCGGAAGCCGGGCGCCGGAAGCCAGGTGCCGGAAGCCAGGTGTTACAAGCCAGGTCCGGAAATCAGGCGTCAGAAGTCATAGGTGTCGGCGAGGACTTCCAGGAACCGCAGCGGATCCGGCAGCGGGGAACCGTCCGGCGTCCGGATCCAGCCGACCTCACGGCCGTTGGGAAGTACGGACGGCGGAGCGACCACATAGCTCTCCCGGCAGTGCCAGCGCATGCCCGGGGTCTCCGCGATGTTCTCCGGAGAGCAGTCCAGATGGCACGACCACCATTCGTCCTCGTCGTCGGGAGCGCCCCGGGTGGCGACGAAGAACAGATACCGGTCCGCGCCGAACGCGGCCACCGGACCGACCTGGCCGCCCTCACGGACGATCCTTCCGAGCGCCAGGGCACCCACCTCGGCGGGGACGTCGAGGACATCGAAGACCCGGCCGGTCGGCAGGATGACGTTTGCGGCGGGGTCCTCGGACCACCACCGGTTCACCACCTCGACATCGGTGGTGGCCTGCATCGCCCATGCCGCCGACAGCGGATGGGCGGCGGGATCCGGGCAGCCGAGCCGGTCACAGGAACACGATCGGTCGCCGTCCACGGGCGCCCGGGCACCGCGGACGCAGGCCCATCCCAGCCCGGCGTATCCCCGCGCCGCCGTGGCCATGCGATCGCGCGTGCGCTGTCGCCTGCTCCCTCCGACCGTCAGCATCATCGCTCCCCCTCGATTAGGCGGCCGACCAGCGCCGCAGGCCACCCTCTGCACTGGCCTCGAGGCGGCACGGTCAGCTGAGAGCCGCAGGCTCTTAGTAACCGATGATGACGGGCCAGGTCGACGGCCCACGCGCCAACCCCCGGAAAACGACCCCAAGTGACTAGACGCGCATGATCAGCGGCAGGAAATCACGCGCGAGCGAAGCGAACGCCATAAACACGAGCGGGCGCGCGGCGTCTGGACTGAGGAGCGCACGCAGCGAGGTACGAGCGAGCACGCGACGAGGGAAGACACCGCGTCAAAGCGCCCGCGAGGCGCGCGAGCGAAGCGAACGCCATAAACAAGCCTCACAGCCCGCGGGCGACCTCGGTGGCCCAGTAGGTGAGGACGATGTCGGCCCCGGCCCGGCGGATCGAGGTGAGCGACTCCAGGATGACCCGGTCACGGTCCACCCAGCCCTGCGCGGCGGCGGCCTCGACCATCGCGTACTCCCCGCTCACCTGGTAGGCGGCGACCGGCACGTCGACCGTGTCACGCACCCGGCGGACGATGTCGAGGTAGGAGCCGGCCGGCTTGACCATCACCATGTCGGCACCCTCGTCGAGGTCGTGGAGGACTTCGCGGATGGACTCGTCGGCATTGGCCGGGTCCTGCTGGTAGGCCGACCGGTCACCGAACTGCGGAGCGCACTCCGCGGCCTCCCGGAAGGGGCCGTAGAAGGCGGAGGCGTACTTGACGGAGTAGGCGAGGATCGCCACTCCGGAGTAGCCGGCCCGGTCGAGAGCGGACCGGATGGCCCGGACCTGACCGTCCATCATGCCGCTGGGCGCCACCACGTCGGCGCCCGCCGCGGCCTGGGCGACCGCGATCGAGGCGTAGCGCTCCAGTGTCGCGTCGTTGTCGACCTCACCGGCGGAGGTGAGCAGGCCACAGTGCCCATGGTCGGTGTACTCGTCCAGGCACAGATCCGACATGATCACGGTGCTGTCGCCGAGATCGGCCGACAGGTCGCGCAGAGCCTTCTGCACGATCCCAGCGGGATCGTCGGCGGCCGAGCCCCGGCCGTCCTTCACCGCCGGGATGCCGAACAGTATGAGGCCGCCGACCCCGGCCTCGACCGCCTCGTGCGCGGCCTTGCGCAGTGTGTCGGGGGTGTGCTGCACGACCCCGGGCATCGACACGAGCGGCTGGGCCTCGCTGATGCCCTCCTTAACGAACATCGGGAGCACCAGATCGGCCGGGCTGAGCCTGGTCTCCGCCACGAGCCGGCGTATGGCGGTCGTGCGCCGCAGCCTCCGCGGTCGCGCGATGGGGAACTCAGCACTCATGATCGGACCTCGTCATTCCCTTCGTGATCACGCGGCCGATCGCCGAACGATCACATGATCACGCAGGCGTGGTTATCTGCGTTTCTTGGCGCCGCGGCGCATCTGGCTGGGCTTACGCAGCGGCTCGCCCGCGGCGATCTGAGCGTCCCTGCGCTTGGTACCGTACTCCGCCAGCGCCTCGGCCAGGGCCGATACGGACGGCTTGTCCGCCATCACGTCGACGCGCAGCCCGTACTCCTCCGCGGTCTTGGCGGTCTGCGGGCCGATGACCGCGATCACCGTGACGTTGTGCGGCTTGCCCGCGATCCCGATGAGATTGCGCACCGTGGAGGACGAGGTGAACAGCACCGCGTCGAATCCGCCGCCCTTGATGGCCACCCGGATCTCCTCGGGCGGCGGCGCCGCTCGTACGGTCCGGTAGGCGGTGACGTCGTCGCACTCCCAGCCCAGGTCGGTGAGCCCGGCGATCAGGGCGTCCGTGGCGATGTCGGCGCGCGGCAGCAGCACCCGGTTGATCGGGTCCAGGTCCTCGTCGTAGGGCGGCCAGATCTCGAGCAGGCCCTCACTGGACTGGTTCTCGCCGGGCATCAGGTCGGGGGTGACCCCGAACTCGACCAGCGCGGCGGCCGTCTGCTCGCCGACCGCGGCGACCTTGAGGCCGGCGTACGCCCGTGCGTCCAGCCCGTACTCGCCGAACTTCTCGCGTACGGCCCGTACCGCGTTGGTGGAGGTGAAGACCACCCATTCGTACCGGCCGGTCACCAGGCCCTTGATGGCGCGGTCCATCTGCTGCGGCGTCCGCGGCGGCTCCACGGAGATCGTCGGGACCTCCTCGGGCACCGCGCCGTACGATCTCAGCTGTTCGGAGAGGCCGACCGCCTGCTCCTTGGTACGGGGCACCAGCACCCGCCAGCCGAACAGCGCCTTGGTCTCGAACCAGGAGAGCTGGTCGCGCCAGCCGACCACATCGCCCACGATGATCATCGCGGGGCTTTCCATGCCCTTGGTCTCGGCGTAGAGCCGGTTCAGGGTGGTGACCACGGTCTCCTGCTCGGTGGTCGTGCCCAGACTGGTCATGGCGACCGGTGTGGAGTCCCGCCGGCCGACCGCCATCAGGCCCTTTGCGACGTCGCTGACCGCGCCTTCGGCCCCCAGGATGACCAGCGTGGCGTCCTGCGAGGAGTAGTCCTCCCAGTCCACCCCGCCCTCGGCGGCGTTGATGACCCGCACCTCGCGGGTCTTGCCGTCGGTCAGCGGAATCCCGGCGTACCCGGGTACGGCCGTCACGGCCGAGACACCCGGGACCACCTCGAAGTGCAGGCCGGCCTTGACGCAGGCGGCGGCTTCGGCCGCGATGTCGCCGCCGAGCCCGGGATCGCCCGGAGAGAGCCGGACCACCGTCTTGCCCGCCCTGGCCGCCTTGGCGACCAGTTTGATCGGGTCCACCTCCGCGGAGTCCAGGATCTCGGCATCGGAGCGGCAGTGCGTCAGGAACTCCGGGTCACATCCCGTGCGGTCGAGGACGACCACATCGGCCTGCGCGAGCTTGGCCACGGCCCGCAGGGTCAGCAGGCCAGGGTCGCCCGGTCCGGTGCCGACGAAGGAAACGAGAGGACTACTCACGGGGTTCAAGGTGCGTGCTCCCCATCAACTGGTCGGCCCCCTCGGCAAGAAGCCGGTCCGCGAGTTCGCGTCCCACCTTCTCGGCCTCCTGCGGGTGGCCGCTTGCGGACAGCCTTACCTGGCGTACGCCGTCGTACCCGATGACGGCGGCGGTCAGATGCAGCTTCTTTTCAATCTCAAGATCATTTATTGTCGCGTAGGCACCGACCGGGGCCGAGCAGCCCGCCTCCAGCGCGGCCAGGACCGTGCGTTCCGCGGTGACCGCGGCCCGGGTCGGGGCGTGGTCCAGGACGCCGAGCAGCTCCACCAGATCGGCCCGATCCGCCCGGCACTCGAGCGCGAGCGCCCCCTGGCCGGGAGCCGGCAGCATCTGGTCCGGCTCGAACACCTCCGCGACGGCCTCCAGCCGGCCGATCCGGTCCAGCCCCGCGTAGGCCAGCACGACCGCGTCCAGCTCTCCCGCCGACACCTTGCGCAGCCGGGTGTCGGCGTTGCCGCGGATCGGCACGACCTCCAGATCCGGGCGAAGCGCCCGCAACTGGGCCATCCGGCGCGGCGAACCGGTGCCGATGCGCGCCCCCCTGGGCAGATCGGCCAATTTCGCGGGACCGCACAGCGCGTCGCGTGGATCATCACGGACCGGCACCGCGGCGAGCGCGATACCCGGCGCGGATGTGGTCGGCAGATCCTTCAACGAGTGCACCGCGAAGTCGATCTCACCCGAAGCGAGCCGGTCCCGGAGCCCGTTGACGAAGACCCCGGTGCCGCCGATCTGTGCGAGCAGCGCCTTTGATACATCACCCTGGGTCGTTACCCCGACCAAGTTTACGGCATGCCCAGTAACCTGCGTAAACATGTCAGCGACCCGCTGCGACTGGCTGGTCGCCATCAAGCTCTTGCGGGTTCCGAGCCGCAGTGCGCTCATCGGTCACTCGCCTTCGGCTCGCCCAGTGGACTCACGGTTCGGTTCCTTTAGGTCGGCGTCGAGGTCGGCGCGGGCCACGGCCTCAGGCCCCTTGGGATCGAGGTCGAAGAGCTCGCGCAGCGCGGTGGCGTAGGTGTCGCCACCAGGGGCCGCGGCCAGTTCCTTGACCCGTACGGTCGGCGCGTGCAGGAGCTTGTCCACGACCCGGCGTACGGTCTGGGCGATCTCTCCGCGGACCTTGTCATCGAGTTCTTGATCGCCGAGCCCGGGCAGCCGGCCGGTCAGCCTGGCCAGCTCCGCCTCGACGACCTCGGCGGCCTTGCTGCGCAGCGCCACCACCGTCGGCGCCACCGCGGCGGCCCGGGCGGCGCCCAGGAACCCGGCGACCTCCTCGGCCACGATCCGGCGGACCGCCTCGACCGCGTCGGCGCCGAGAGCCTGGGTGGCCTGCTGGGCGATACGAAGATCGTCCAGCCCGGCCAGCCGCACTCCGGGCAGGACCCGGACGGCCCGGTCGACGTCGTGCGGCAGTGCGAGGTCCAGCAGGAAGACGGGGGCCGTCGCGGACGCCCGGGCGGCCAGCATGTCCGCGGTGATCACCACTCCGGCCGCGCCGATGCAGGAGATCACCAGGTCCGCCTGGCCGAGCGCGTCGCCCAGATCGGCCAGGTCGATCGCCCGGGCCGGGACCTGGAGGCTCTTGGCCAGCCGGGACCCCCGGCTGAAGGTGCGGTTGGCGATGACGATCTCGGCCACGCCCGCCCGGTCGAGGGTGGCGGCGGCCAGTCCGCTCATGGATCCCGCGCCGATCACGAGCGCACGCGTGCCCGCCGGCGGCCCGAGATGCTCGGCGGCGATGTCCAGCCCGACGCTGACCAGCGAGGCGCCCGCCTGATCGATGCCGGTCTCGGTGTGCGCCCGCTTGCCCACTCGCAGGGCCCGCTGCACCACCTCGTTCACGTCACGCCCGACGCTGCCCTGCTCCTGGGCCAGCCGCAGCGCCTGCCGCACCTGCCCGAGAATCTGCCCCTCGCCGACGACCATCGACTCGAGCCCGCACGCGACGGCGAAGATGTGCTGGACCGCCCGGTCCTCGTAGTGGACGTACAGGTGCTCGCACAGCTCGTCCAGGGGCACTCCGGAGTGCCGGGCCAGCAGTTCCGACACCGAGGAGACGCCGCCGTGGAACTTGTCGACCGCAGCGTAGATCTCGACGCGGTTGCAGGTCGACACGATCATCGCCTCGGCGATGTGCGCGGACTCGTGCACCTCGTGCAGCAACTTGACCAGGTCGTCCCCGGTCACCGCGGCGCGCTCCAGCACCGCGACCGGGGCACTCCGGTGACTCAGCCCCACGACCAACAGGCTCATGTCGTGCCACCCTGCTCGCTCACAGCTCGACCGCCTCGATGTAGTCCCGCTCTGTGGGCCCCCCGGCCTTGCGCTGCTCGTGGAATGCGAGGATCTGCAACTCGATGGACAGATCGACCTTACGCACGTCCACGCCCTCTGGCACGGATAGTACGACCGGGGCGAAGTTGAGCACACTCGTCACGCCCGCCGCGACCACCCGGTCGCACAGCGCCTGAGCCGCCCCTGCCGGAGTCGCGATCACGGCGATGGAGACCCCGCGATCCTCGATGATGGACTCCAACTTGTCGATGTGCTCCACGAGCATGCCACCGAGGAGCTGGCCGACCGTCGCCTCGTCGGCGTCCAGCAGGCCCGCGACCCGGAAACCCCGGGAGGCGAATCCTCCGTAGCCGGCCAGGGCGCGGCCCAGGTTACCCACCCCGATTATGGCCACGACCCAGTCCTGCGTGAGCCCGAGTTCCCGGGAGATCTGGTAGAGCAGATACTCCACCTCGTACCCCACCCCCCGGGTCCCATAGGACCCGAGGTGTGACAGGTCTTTGCGCAGTTTGGCGGAGTTCACTCCGGCCGCGGCGGCCAGTTCCTCCGAGGACACCGTGTCGACGCCTCGTTCGGCAAGGCTGTTGAGCGCCCGCAGATATACCGGCAACCGGGCCACGGTGGCCTCTGGAATGCCGCGGTCTGCGCGGTCACGGGGACGCATCTCTCGTCGGGTCACGGGCCTGCTCTTCGGGGGCTCTGGTGTGGGCCGAGGCTGAACTTCAACCAGGTTATGCCTTTGTGAATGTGCGCACAAAGTGACCTCACGAGCACGGACCGGGGCCAGCCTGATCACTCCACCCGCGTATCCCCAGGTCAGATGGGGTGAGGCACCCTTAAGTGACAGCAGGGGCCACCGCAACCCGAACGACCGCGATGTGACTTAGGAGACATTCACCATTTTACCTGGGGTTCACGAAAGGCAGGTACAGGGGCCCTTTCAGCGGTCCGCGAGCGCGGCCCGCAGCCGCTTCTCGTCCACCCGCCAGAAGTCGTGCTGCACCCCGTCGATGAGGGTCACCGGGATCTGCTCCCAGTAGAGCCGGGTGTCCTCCTCCGACCGGGTGATGTCCCGCTCCTCCCACGGCTCCCCCACATCCGTAGCGACCCGCGCGATCACCTCCCGAGCGTCGTCGCACAGGTGACACCCCGGCTTGCTCAGCAATGTGATCATCCGCGGCCCATCAGAGAGGGCAGCGGCAGCACCTTGGCGTCCTTGAGCTTGACCTCGATGACGTTGGTGGCCAGCACGTGAGTGCGGCTCTCGCTGAGGAACCGCAGGACGTAAGACTGCCGCTGGTGGTCCTGGAAGGCGGCCTGGTCTCGGAACAACTGGTAGAAGATCCGTTGCGTCGGGCCGCCGACCACCTCGTGGCAGGTGTAGATGACCAGGTCGGGCTCGGCGTCCCTGGCCGTCCGCACGGCCTCCCGCGCCAGCCGGTCGAAGGCGCTCTCCCGCCCGTCGAGCAGGGTGAACACGGTGATCTGGCCGTACATCTCCGGCGCGCCGGACGCGCCCCCCGGCGGTGCGGACGTCGGAACGGGGGCCGGTGGGGTGACCGGAGGCGGCGCCGACATGGGAACCGAGGGCGACTGGGCGGGCGGGTAGGCGGCGGCTGCCGGAGCAGGCCGGGAGCCCGGACCGGGATGCGCCGCGAGACCCTGGTCGTACCCGGTGTGCGGTTCCTCGTATGTGTCCTCGTCCGCCCCCTCGGCGGCGTAGGGCGCCGTCCGGATGCCGCCGTATGCCACCAGACCCGTGGCGGCGCCCAGCACCAGAGGGGTGAGGGGCCCGGGCAGATAGCCACCGGCGCCGGTCACGATGAGCACGCCGGCGAGTGCGACGAGCGCGATCGGCAGCAGATTGTCGTACGCCTCGCGGTTCTGGTTACGGACCTGTAGCGCGCACACCGCGGCACAGACCACCAGCACGATCACCACGACCACGTGCGCGATGTTGAGCAGCGATGACGGCAGCACGTTGTAGTGGCTCTTGGCCGCCGGCAGGCTCTTGTCGAACGTGCCGATCACCGGGTCCAGCAGCAGAACGACCACGGCGACGATCGAGTACGAGATCGCCCCCAGCCATGCGCCGAAGCGAACCTGCACGTACTCCGCGATCAGCACGATGACGCCTACCGCCAGCCAGACCGGGGCCAGGAGTGCTCCGCCGATCTCCACCGCCCGAAACAGCGCGGTCGCGAAGCCCGCGACGAAACCGATCGCCATGGCGGCCAGTGCGATGGTCAGCCCGAGCGCGGTCACAGACCAGGCGACCAGGTGGGGGCGCCGTTCATTGTAGGTGCGCATGGCCAGCAACCCGGTGGACACCAGTCCGCCCAGGGTCGCTGCCAGCGCTATCAGGAATCCAGCCATCGGGCACCATGTTGCCCGATGGAAGGCCTACATGCGTAACCGGCCATCCCGCACCCTCCCCCAGGCAACGCGCACCGCATCTCATGCTCCCCAAATCAGACATCGCTGGAGGTACCAGGGCAACACCATTGCCTCTGTACTCACCGGTATCTAGCATGGCCTTCCGAGTCGGAGGTCGTGCCCGTCCCCTCCTGTGGGCGCCCCCGAGGATGTCGGCCCGAGGAGACTGCATGGGCAGCGTGACCCTCGACACCACGCGTGGCCTGCCCGCCTCGCGGGAGGGACGGCTGGGCGGAGAAACGATCAAGGATCTCGTCCTGTGCGCCACGGCCGGCGACGCCGAGGCGTTCGGGTTGCTGTACGACCACTACGTCGAGTTGGTCTACCGGTACGTCTACTACCGGGTCGGTTCACACGCGCTGGCCGAGGATCTGGCCAGCGACACCTTCCTGCGCGCGCTGCGGCGCATCGGCGACTTCAACTGGCAGGGCAGGGACTTCGGCGCGTGGCTCATCACGATCGCCCGCAATCTGATCGCCGACCACTTCAAGTCCAGCCGCTACCGGCTGGAGATCTCCACTCCCGACCTGCTGGAAGGCGATCGGCAGCAGGAGAGCCCGGAGTGTACGGTCCTGGACTCGATGACCAACCGGATGCTGTTCACCGCCATCCGCCGGCTCGGCTCTGAACAGCAGGAATGTGTGGTTCTGCGGTTTCTGCACGGCCTCTCCGTCGCGGAGACGGCACTGGTGATGGGAAAGAAGTCCGGAGCCATCAAGGCCCTGCAGCATCGCGCCGTGCGCTCACTCGCGCGGATGCTGCCCAGCGACCTGGCCACCGCCTGACCCGTAACCACCTGCCACCTTCAATCGTTTTCAAGACGGGGTGGATGGGCACATGAGAACAGGTCAGAGCAAGTCAGTGGCACGAGCCAGGCTGCTGGCGGCGCTACGGGCGGAGTCACGGCGGCTGCCGAGACCCGATCCGGTCTTCCGCGCCGCACTGCGGCACCGGCTCACGAGCACCGGCAGGTCCGCCCCATCGGCCCGATGATCTGGGGGCCCGATGACGCCTGCGCGCGGCCCAGCGACCGTACGGTGCGACCAGACGACTCTGGTCAGGGCACATCTAGGTGAGTACGGTCGCAATCCGGGGCGAGGCCCCGATGTAAGGACGGAGCGGGGACCTGAGATGAATAGGGTCGGTGTATGCGGCGACTGTGGCAAAGGCGTGACGAGGGAGACCCTGTGAGCGCCGGAGAGGCCGCAGCGGCGGCGGCGGAGCGAGACTTGGTGCTGCCCGCGCCCGACCCTTCCGCGGCCGCGTTCTTCGATGTCGACAACACCATGATGCGTGGGGCGTCGATCTACTACTTCGCCCGTGGCCTGGCCTCCCGCAAGCTGTTCACGATGCGTGATCTGGCCATGTTCGCCTGGGGGCAGGCGGCCTTCCGCATCCGGGGCACCGAGAACCCCGACCACATCGGCACCGCCAAGGAGGCCGCCCTGGCCTTCGTGGCAGGCCAGAAGGTCACCGACCTCATCAAGCTCTGCGAGGAGATCTACGACGACGTGCTGGCCGACCGGATCTGGACCGGCACCCGCGCGCTCGCCCTGCAGCACCTGGACGCCGGGCAGCAGGTCTGGCTGGTGACCGCGACCCCGGTGGAGCTGGCCAGGGTGATCGCCCACCGGCTGGGGCTCACCGGCGCGCTGGGCACGGTGGCCGAGACGGTCGACGGCGTCTACACCGGCCGGCTGGTCGGCAACCTGCTGCACGGACCGGCGAAGTCCGAGGCCGTACGGGCGCTGGCGGCGCGCGAGGGGCTCGATCTCGCCCGCTGCTTCGCCTACAGCGACTCCTCCAACGACCTGCCGATGCTGACGACCGTGGGGCATCCGCACGCGGTCAACCCCGACTCGGAGCTACGCGACCACGCCAGAGAGCGCGCCTGGCCCGTCCACGACTTCCGTACCGGCCGCAAGGTCACCATGATCGCCTTGCCCGCCGCCGCGGGCGCGGGCGCACTGGCCGGTGGCGTCGCCGCCGGGGTGGCCCTGCGCAGGCACTACAGGAGCCAGTAGGGACCCCGTACGGCGCCGCCAGGGGCCGAGAGGGGGCGGGCAACGTCGGCAGCAGAGCCGGAAGCAGGGTCAGAAGAAGGCCGGCCCCCGGCGCAGCAGCGTGTCGTACAGCATCTGCTGGATGGTCTCGCGGACATGGTCGGTCAGGTTGAAGACCGTCATCGGGTCCTCCGCGGCGCCCTCATCGACGTCCGCCATCGCGACCGGCTCACCGAACTGGATGATCCACTTCGACGGCAGCGGGATCAGTCCCAGCAGGCCGAACAGCGGGAACGTGGGGGTCACCGGGAAGTACGGGAATCCGAACAGCCGGGCCAGCGGGGCCAGATCAGCGATCTTGGGGTAGATCTCCTCGGCACCGACGATGGCGCACGGGACGATGGGGACGTCGGCGCGCAGCGCCGTCGCCACGAAGCCGCCCCGGCCGAACCGCTGCAGCTTGTAACGGTCGCTGAAGGGCTTGCCGACTCCCTTGAAGCCCTCGGGGAAGACCCCCACCAGCTCGCCCTTGCGCAGCAGCCGGGCCGCGTCGGCCTGGCAGGCCAGGGTGTGGCCGCTCTTGCGGGACAGATGACCGAGCATCGGCACCTGGTAGACGAGATCGGCGCCGAGCAGCCGCAGATTGCGGTGGACGTTGTCGTGCACTCCGACCTGGAGCATCACCCCGTCGATCGGCACCGTCCCGGAGTGGTTGGCGACGATCAGCGCTCCGCCCTCGGTCGGGATGTGCTCCTGCCCTCGTACCTCCACCCGGAACCAGCGCTCGTACATCGCCCGGGCCAGCGGCATGAGCAGGTGGTCGTTGAACTCGGGGTCGAAGCCGAACTCGTCCACCTCGTAGTCCCCGGTCAGCCGGCGGCGCAGGAACGCCAGGCCCGCGGCGATCTTGCGTTCGATGATCGGGCGCTCGGGCGGCGCGTCGTACTGACCGGCGTTCAACGGGATGACCTGGGCGTCCTCGCCGTGGCCGCCTCGGTGCAGGTCGCGCACGTTGATCACCGGTGGCCTCCAGAGGAACCGATCAAGGGTCCGGTCAGTCGGTCGAACAGATCCAGCGGCAGGTTGTGCCCGAGGCCCTGCGAGTGGAGGAAGTCGGTGAGGGCCGCCTCGGAGGAGTACTTCGGCCGCCAGCTCAGCTCGCCGACCAGCCGGGCCGGGTCGATGACCCTGCCGTAGGTCAGCCAGCGCAGCAGTTCGGGCGAGAACCCCGAGAGCCCGGCCAGTCGCTTGCCGAAGTCGCCCAGCGCGCTCATCGCGGGCGCGGGCATCGGCAGATTGGGCCGGCCGGCCCGCCGGATGGCCTGAGACAGCAGCAGCACCCCGTCCCCGGCCACGTTGAACGTGCCGGGGTGGTCCTCGAGCGTCATCCGCCGGAGCACCTCCACGCCGTCGTCCTCGTGCACGAACTGCAACCGTGGGTCGAAGCCGAAAACGGTCGGGATGACGAGCATGCGGAGATACCGGGTCAGTGGCGAGTCCACGCCCGGCCCGAGGAAGTTCGCGAACCGCAGCAACGAGACCTTGAGGTCCGATCGGCGCCGCTTCAGCCCGCGCACGTAGCCCTCGACCTCGACCGCGTCCTTGGCGTACCCCGAGGATGGGGCCTCGACCGGCTCCTCGTCCTCGGTGAAGACCGCGGGATCGCGCGGTGAGGAGCCGTAGACGGCGGCCGACGACCGCACCACGAGCTTGCGCATGTCCGGCGACCGCTGGCAGGCGGCCAGCAGCTGCATGGTGCCGATGACGTTGAGTTCCTTCATCGACGACCGTGGACCCGCCGGAGCGGTCACCAGGTTGAGGTGGACGACCGTGTCGACCTGGGCCGAGGCGATGACCTTGGCGATGCTCGGTGTGCGGATGTCGACGCGCACGAACTCCGTGCGGCCGAGTGATGCCGTGGGTGGGACCGTGTCCACGCCGATGACCCGCTCAATGCCCGGTTCGGCCTGGAGACTGTTAGCGACCCGCGCCCCCAGAAAGCGGGAGACTCCGGTAACCAGAACGACACGGGCCGCAGCGGAGGGCATAGAGGACACTGTGCGCCCCATCCCTTACGGCTAGTTGAGCTGTGTGTTTACTTCTTGTTACGACGCTGAACGCGCGTCTTCTTGAGCAGCTTGCGGTGCTTCTTCTTCGCCATCCGCTTACGGCGCTTCTTGATAACGGAGCCCACGAAGCCTCACTCGACCAATCGATTTGCGTGCAGGAGACGGGCGATCGTCGCTCACCAGGAGGGTGCGCGTACGGCCCGGAGCCCAAGACTACCGCTGGACCGGCGGCCCTCAGGCCGCCGGTCTGCCTCATCCCCGTGTTGCCACAGCGGAGTTCCCCGCACGACCGGGTCAGATCAGGGCTCGAAATCACGCACGAGCCCTACCCCTCACCCGGCTTCGATGAACGCGTCGCGCAGGTAGTCATGGACGGCCTGCTCCGGAACCCGGAACGAACGGCCGACCCGGATCGCCGGCAGTTCCCCGGAATGAACAAGGCGGTAGACCGTCATCTTGGACACCCGCATCACCGCCGCCACTTCGGACACTGTCAGGAATCTGACCTCGCTGAGAGGTCGCTCGCCTGAGCCCATCGGACGCCCTCTTCCACACGCGCATGTCACCAGACCTTTAGGTGACTTTGCTCACGCACGTGTACTTTCCCCCAGCGTAAATCGTGTATCCCTCGTCGCAAGAGGAGAGTTCAGGCAATCAGGCCCGCGCGCGCCAACAAGTAGGCCGTCATCGGCGTGTAGTGGTGTGGCAGCACGTTGTCGTCCAGCGGCACAACGGCGGCGATTTTGCCTTCCACCTCCCCTGCGAACAGGGCAGGGTCGTTGGAGTCCGCGAATCCGACGGTCGGGATTCCGGCCTCGCCGGCCGCTCCGGCCCAGCCGTGATCCGCTATGGCCAGATCCGGCCAATCGCTAGATTCGGCTGCGAGATCGGCGAGCATCGCCCCCATTGGGGCCGCGTCGTGGGTGTGATGGAGCGAACCGCCGCCCGCCAGCATCGCCACCCCGTCGACGTAGCGAATGTGCCGATCACGCGGTCCCGTCGCCGTCTCCACCTCGTACGACCAGCCGTTGGCCGGGGTCAGCACCCGGCAGCCGCGGGCGTGCAGCGCCCGCCCGACGGCGAGATGGACCGGGAGCAGCCCGGTCGGGTGCCCGGTGGCGATCAGGACGCTCGCCCGGTTCTCGGCGGCCTCCGCCAGCCGTGCGGCCATCGCCTCCAGGGCGTCCAGGGTCAGGTCTGGGTCGATCGTGTCGTCGCCATAGAAGTGCGCCGGGTCGGGATCGACCCCGCACCGCTCGGCCATCATCGCCAGGATCTCGTCGAAGGACCAGGGGCGCTTGAGGTTCAACCCGAACAGGTAGTGCGGGTTTCCCGCAGCCATCCGCCGATAGTGCAGCAGGTTGTTCTGCCGGGGAGTCGCCACCTCGCCCGCGATGAGGGTGCGGACGAGGTGCTCGCGCAACTCCTGCCTGCTCGGCGGAGTGCCCAGGCTCACGGCTCTGTCAGCGGGTCCAGACCATGTTCCGGGAACACCCCCCGCCGCGTCGCCAGCACCGCCTGATCGAGCGGATTCGCCGGGTCGTAGCCCGTCCCCCACGTCCGTACCTCCGTCGGTGTGTCGGTCGTATCCCCGTCGCCCCGCCCGGGGCCATCGGTCATCCGCCTCGGCGCGATCTCCCCGGTCCGCTTGCGCACGAAATCGCGCCAGCTCTCCGGGATCGCGGTGTCCGCCGGGATCGGGTGCGCCGCCGCCTCGGCGATCAGGTGCGTCCAGGCCCGTGGCACCACCTGTACGAGCTCGTACCCACCGCCGCCGGTCAGGAGCCAGCGGCCGCCGGCGGTCTCGTGGGCCAGCCGGTGCAACGCCCGGTACGCCGTCCGCTGACCGTCGATGGTCAGCGAGAGGTGGGCCAGCGGGTCGAGCGAGTGAGCGTCACAGCCCTGCTGGGTCACCAGCACCTGGGGCTCGAAGGCCCGCAACAGCGGCGGCACGATGGCCTCGAACGCCCGCAGCCAGGCCGAATCACCGGTGCCGGGAGGCAACGCCACGTTGACGGCCATGCCCTCCGCGCCGGGGCCGCCGGTCTCCTGCGGGTAGCCGGTGCCCGGGAAGAGGGTGCGGGGGGTCTCGTGCAGGCTGATCGTGAGCACCCGCGAATCGTCGTAGAAGGCCGTCTGGACCCCGTCGCCGTGGTGCACGTCGATGTCGACGTACGCCACCCGCTCGGCGCCGTTCTCGAGCAGCCACGCGATCGCTATCGCCGGGTCGTTGTAGACGCAGAAGCCCGAGGCCGCACCGGGCATCGCGTGGTGCAGGCCGCCGGCGACGTTGGCGGCGTGGTCGGTGGCGCCGCTCCAGACCGCTCGCGCGGCGGCCACCGACGCCCCCGCGATCAGCGCGGAGGCCTCGTGCATGCCGAGAAAGACGGGATTGTCAGCCGTCCCCAGCCCGCGTTCCAGCGCGGGCAGCCCGGTGTCGCCGCACTGCTTGACCGCCTCGAGGTAGGCGAGTTCGTGAACCATCAGCAGCAGGGCGTCGTCGGCGGGCTCGAAGCCCTCGACCTTCACGTTGGGGTGGGAGAGCACTCCGAACTGACGGGCCAGTTCCATGGTGAGCTCGACTCGTACGGGGTTGAGCGGATGGCTGGGGCCGAAGTCGTAGGAGATGAGCCTGTCATCCCAGAGAACCTTCAGAGAGCAGGCGCCAGAGGAACATTCCCCCTCGGATGACAACGAACGGCTCATGCAGGTCACGCTACCGCTCCGGCCGCCACAGCCCTGAGTGGCGCAGGTCACAAACCTGCGGTGATGGCAGGCGAATATTTAAAAACTCTACAAAATTGCTATGTGAACTACCGCACTCGAGGGGGCATCTTAGTAACACAACGGAAATAAGGCTCCAGGTGGTGCACATGGCTGCAGAGATTCCGTCGGAGATCGCGGTGACGGCGTTTCCGGTCGCGCCACCCCCCGTGGCCGCCTACGAGCCCGAATCCGGCTGGACCCTGACGCCGTACGGACGATCCCCAAGCAGGCAGAGCCGCGCGATCTCCCGGGCGCTGCGGCTGGGAGTGCGTCCGCTGGTCAACTGGATGCCCGGCACCTGGGTCTCCATCCGGACGCTACGGACCGCGATCGACGCCGCCGCCCGCCTGATGCGAGTGGACCCCCGTGTCCGGGTGGAGGCCCTGCTGGATCCGCAGGTGGAGTCGCCCGGCCCGGGCCGCCCGATCTCCGGCGAATGGGTCTTCCCCACCGCACGGAACGCCGCGCCGGCACAGGACGGCGCGATCCTGTACCTGCACGGCGGCGGCTACGTGCTCTGCTCGCCCCAGACGCACCGGCCGATCACCGCGCGGCTGGCGATCGACACCGGGCTGCCCGTGCTGGTCCCGCGCTACCGGCTGGCCCCGGAGCATCCGTTCCCGGCCGCGCTCGAGGACGCGCTCGACGCCTACCGGTGGCTGCTGGCCCGTGGCATCCCCGCCTCGCGCATCGTCGTCGCGGGCGACTCGGCCGGCGGACACCTGTCCGCCTCCCTCGCCGGCGAGATCTGCCGTACGGGTCTGCCCTCCCCCGCCGGGGTGGTGCTGTACTCACCCTGGGTGGACCTCACCTGCGAGCTGTCCACCGAGCGGGACCGGCAGGTGGCCGACCCCTACATCAGCCCGGCCGCGGCCCGCCGTCTCGGCCGTCTCGTGGTGGGTACGGGCGACTTCCAAGATCCCCGGCTGGCACTGCTGACCTGCTCGTGGTCGAACACCCCGCCGTTCCTCATCCAGGTCGGCGGCGCGGAGGTGCTGCGGCCCGAGGCGGAGCGGCTGGCAGAGATCCTGACCCAGGCTGGTGCCGCCTGCGAGCTCC
The DNA here is from genome assembly GCA_025964695.1 of Streptosporangiaceae bacterium. Classification (GTDB taxonomy): domain Bacteria; phylum Actinomycetota; class Actinomycetes; order Streptosporangiales; family Streptosporangiaceae; genus Actinomadura_E. The sequence continues at coordinate 40,354 of JAOPYK010000135.1, forward strand.
AGGTCTGGCCCGGTCAGATGCACGTCTTCCAGATGCTCAACAGGTTCCTACCGGAGTCCCGCGCCGCAGTGCGCGAGACCGCCCGCTTCATCACCTCCGTCCTCGCCGCCGACGAGATGAATGCCGTCGCCTAGCCTTTCCCGGACCACCGGACGAAGCGAGGCCATGAACACCAGGTCACTCGGTGCGGAGGGCCATGACGGGATCGAGCTTGCCGGCCCGGCGGGCGGGGACCACCCCGAAGAAGACCCACGGCACCGAACCGTTGTTCCGTCCGTTGTTCCGTCCGTTGTTCAGTCGGCCTGCCGGCCCGCCGGTTCGAGGACCCGGTCGGGTACCGCAACCAGCGATCCGACCAGGGCGGCCACCGCGGCGACGGCCTCGCCGGCGAGGCTGACCACTTTCTCGGTGCTCCAGATCGGTTCGTACATCCCGGGAATCACTCCCAGGATCGGGCCCGGATCCACGTACCGGTAGAACAGCACGGCGGCCACTCCGGCCGCCGCCACCAGGAACGCGACGAAGTAGCTCCCCCGGCCGGGGCGCAGCAGCACCAGCAGTGCCGCGAGCGCGGCGGCGGCGGCCTCCAACCAGAACAACTGCTCGCCGGTGACGAGACCGTTGTTGTTGTAGTGGAAGTCCTTGGCCAGATGCAGATGAACGTAGCCGTCGATGGCGAGACCCGCGACGACGAGCAATCGGATCACAAAGCCCATACCTAATACTCGTCCTCACGGCCGCTTTGGTTCAATTTTCGATCAATAATTCGGACCTCAGCCGGACGCGAGTTCGCGGCCCCGGTTGCGGGCGGCCTCGATCGCCTCGATGACCGCGGACCGTACGCCGTGCCGCTCCAGCTCCCGGATGGCCGCGATGGTCGTGCCCCCCGGCGACGTGACCGCCTCGCGCAGCAGCACCGGATGCTCCCCGGAGTCGCGGAGCATGATGGCGGCGCCCACGGCGGACTGGACGACCATCTCCAACGCGGCGGCCCTGGGCATGCCGAGCAGGATCCCTGCGTCGACCATGGCCTCGACCAGGTAGTAGAAGTAGGCCGGTCCGCTGCCGGACAGAGCGGTGGCGCCGTCCTGCAGCGACTCGGGAATGCGCAGCACCTTGCCGACCGGGGAGAGCAGCTCCTCGGTGAGCGCGAGATGTTCCTCCCCCGCGTGCGACCCGGCGGAGATGACGCTCATCGCCTCGTCCACATGGACGGGGGTGTTCGACATGACCCGGACCACCGGGACGCCCCCGGACAACCGGGCCTCGATGAAGCCGGTGGGGATGCCCGCCGCCATCGAGATCACCAGGGTGCCGGCGGGCACCAACTGGCCGATCTCGTCCAGCAGCTTGGCCATGTCCTGCGGCTTGACCGCGAGCACCAGCGTGCGGGCCGACTTGGCCGCCTCGGCGTTGCTTCCGGACTCGACACCGTACCGCTCCCGGAGCAGCGCGGCCCGCTCCTCCCGCCGGGTGGTCACCATCAGCTCCGCCGGGCGGCGACCGGCCCGCAGCACGCCGGACAGCAGCGCCTCGCCCATCTTTCCGGCACCGAGAATCGCGATCATATGACGCACCTTGCAGACGCTGGTCACTGGAGTGTGCCCAGCCTACCGACCCCGCCGGGCCCGGCGGAGGATACTGACCGGACCCGCCCCGGAGATGGATCCGGCCCGCTCAGGACCTGGTCGCCAGCGAGCGCACGAAGAACATCAGGTTCGCGGGACGCTCGGCCAGCCGCCGCATCATGTAGCCGTACCACTGCTCGCCGTACGGGACGTAGACGCGCACCTGCCAGCCCTGCTCGGCCAGCCTCCGCTGCTCCTGTGGGCGGATGCCGTACAGCATCTGGTACTCGAAGCCTTTCGCCGCGCGGTCGTTGAGCAGCGCCAGTGACCCGGCGATGTCGATGAGCCGGGGGTCATGGGTGGCCAGCATCGGGTAGCCCCGGCCGGCCATCAGGACCTTCGTGCAACGGACGTACGACCGGTCGATCTCGTCCCTGCCGCTGAACGCCACCGTCTCCGGCGCCGCGTAGGCGCCCTTGCACAGCCGCACCCGGGAGCCCTCGCCGGCGAGGTCGGCGCAGTACTCCTCGGCCCGCCGCAGATAGGACTGGATCACCGCCCCGGTGCCCGGGAAGTCCTCGCGCAGCTCCCGCAGGATCCGCAGCGTCGAGCCGACCGTGGTGTGGTCCTCCATGTCGAGGGTCACCGTGGTGCCTGCCGCCCGCGCGGCCGCGCAGACGCGCCGGGCGTTGCCGACGGCCAGCTCCTCGTCGAACGCCTGGCCGAGCGCGGTCAGCTTGACCGAGACCTCGGCCCGATCGCCCAGCCCGGTCACGGCCAGCCGTTCGAGCAGGGCCACGTAGGCCCGTACGGTCGCGGTCGCCTGCCCGGCGTCCAGCGTGTCCTCACCGAGGTGGTCCAGGGTGACCGAGAGTCCCTGCCCGGTCAGCTTCGCGGTGACGTCGAGCGCGTCGTCGGTGGCCTCCCCGGCGATGAACCGGCGTACCACGTCCCGGCTGTACGGCGCGGTCTCGACGAGCTTGCGCGTCCGCCCACTGCGGGAAGTCGCCAAGAGGACCTGACGGAGCACTGTTCCCCCTCTCCTTGCGGGACGACGTTGTCCCGCTTCATCAGGTTATGCCGGGGAGCACTCACCTCCATCCGCACCTGCTCACCTGCCTGCCCCCCCTGCCGGGCGGCGCCCGGCCGGGCGGTGCCGGGCCGGGCGGTCAGTGCGGAGATCAGGCGGTACGGCGGGGAAGGGTCGCGGCGCCGAGGATCAGGGCCAGCAGCGTGCAGGCCGCGATCACCGCGGTGTCGCGGACGAGAGGGCCCGTCAGATCGGTGTTACGGGTGAGCTCCTGCATCGCGTCGACCGCGTAAGAGAGCGGCAGCGCGTTGGAGATCCATTGCAGCACCGTGGACATCTGGTCGCGCGAACCGATCAGCCCGCACAGCAGCGCCTGGGGAAGCACGAACGCGGGCATGAACTGCACCGCCTGGAACTCGGTCCGGGCGAACGCGCTGGCGAACAGGCCCAGCGCCATGCCGAGCAGTGCGTCCAGCACCGACAGCAGGATCAGGGCCCACAGCGGGCCTTTCACGTCCAGCCCCAGCCAGGTCAGCGAGATGGTCAGCACCACCCCGATCTGGACCAGGGCGACCAGCCCGAAGGCGAGCGCGTACCCGAACAGCAGGTCGAGCTTGCCGAGCGGGGTGGTCATCAGCCGTTCGAGGGTGCCGGTGGTGCGTTCCCGGAGGGTGGCGACGGAGGTGACGATGAACATGACCACGAAGGGGAAGATGCACAGCAGCAACGGGCCGATCCGGTCGAACGCGGCCGGCTGGTCGAAGACGTAGCGCAGCAGGATCATCAGCAGGGTGGGCACACCGATGAGCAGGCCCACGGTCCGGTGGTCATGCCTGAGCTGGGCCAGGATGCGCCGGGTCGTGGCCAGCGTGATCGCGGGGTTCATGCCGAGGCCTCCTGCTTCTTCTCGCCGATGAGGCGCAGGAACGCCTCGTCGAGGTCGTGCGTGCCGGTCCGGGCGCGCAGGCCGTCCGGGGTGTCGTCGGCCAGGAGGTGGCCGTCCCGCAGCAGCAGCAACCGCTCACAGCGGGCCGCCTCGTCCATGACGTGGCTGGAGACCAGCAGCGTGGCGCCGCTCCCGGCCAGTTCGTGGAACATCCCCCACAGCTCCTCCCGCAGGACCGGATCGAGGCCCACCGTGGGCTCGTCCAGCACCACCAACTCGGGGGTGCCGAGCAGTGCGACGGCCAGGCTTGCCCGGCTGCTCTGACCACCGGACAGCGAGCCGACCAGCTGGTCACGGGACTCTCCCAGGCCGACCTCCTCGATCACCCGGTCGGCGTCGTCCCGGGGGGCGCCCAGCACGGAGGCGAAGTAACGGAGGTTCTCCAGCACGGTCAGGTCGACGTAGACCGCCGGGTTCTGGGTGGCGTATCCGACCTTGCGGCGCAACTCCTTGCTGCCCGCCGGATGGCCGAGGACGGTCACCGTGCCCGCCCGGACGATCTGCACGCCCACAAGGGCCCGCATGAGGGTGGTCTTGCCGCAGCCGCTCGGCCCGAGCAGGCCGACGACCGAGCCGCGTGGCACCTCGAACTCGAGGCCGTGCAACACTTCGCGGCCGCCTCGCTCCACACGCAGGCCCGCGACGCTCACCGCTGAACTCATCATATGATGAATTTAGGTCGACAGGCCGCCGCCGTCAAGGCCCTGGAAACCGTCAACGCCCTGGAGACCGTCAAGGCCGCCGGAGCCGTGATGGGCACGAAGCATGACCAGCCGTCGTTGCGACCACCGGAATCGCGATGGCCGACGGCCGCGCGCAGGGGGCCTACGCTCGGTGAAGCGAACCCGGGGCTAGGGGCTGAAGTAGCGCTGCAGGGTGGGGGCGAGGAGCTCGACGAGCTCGTCCTCGCTGGCGGAGGCGATCGGCTCGACGGCCAGGACATAGCGGAAGATCATCACGCCGATCATCTGCCCGGCCGCGGCGTTGATCCGTAGCCGGGGCACGCCCGACGCCTCGGCGATCCTGTCGAGCAGGGCGGAGCTGGCGAACTCGCGCAGCATGGCGGCCCCCTGCTCGCTGGTGGCCGCGGACCGCAGGATGGCCAGCGCCCGGGTGCGGATCTGCGGGTCCCCCCAGACGGTCAGAAAGACCCGGACGAGCCGCTCGCCGATCTCCTCCCTGGGGCCCGCCGCGACGTGCGGCACCAGCTGGGCCGGATCGAACGGGAACTCCATCGCCGCGACGAAGAGCCCCTCCTTGTTGCCGAAGAAGTGATGGACCAGAGCCGGGTCGACGCCGGCGGAACGGGCGATCGCGCGGGCGGAGGCGCCGTCGTACCCCTTCTCGGCGAACAGCTCACGGGCCGCCGCCAGAATGGCTTCCCGGGTCTCGGTCGGCCCGGGCCGGCGACCCGGGCGGCGTCCGGACCGTGCCGCCACCATCAGCGACCGCTCCGGGGGGACACCTCACCGCTCGCCGAGACCTCCCACACCTGGTCCGCGTCGCCGTTGGGCCTCGTCCCCGCCGCGGGGTTGGCGGTCGCCAGGTGGAGCCGGGTGAAGGCGAGCGCCTCGGCCAGATCTTCCGTGCGCTCGGCACGGTTGGCGGCCCGGCGGGTGTTGACCTCCAGCACGATATGGCCGCGGTAGCCGTCGACCGCGAGGTTCTCCAGCATCTCCTCGCACGGCTGAGCGCCGCGGCCCGGCACGAGGTGCTCGTCGCGGTTGGATATGCCCACCCCGTCGGCCAGGTGCACATGGCGGAGCCGGTCGCCCAGCTGCGCGGCCATGTCGAGCGGGTCCGAGCCGGACAGGGCCGTGTGGGAGAGGTCGAGGGTGACGTACGGGAAGTCCTGGTCGACGGGGTTCCAGTCGGGGGCGTACATCCCCATCTCGGCGCCGCGCGCTCGTACCGGGAACATGTTCTCGACCGCGAAGGCGACGTCGGTCTCCTCCTGCATGCGCGCCAGGCCGACCTCGAACTCCCGGGCGTACTCCCGCTGCCAGCGGAACGGCGGATGCACGACCACCACCGAGGCGCCGAGTTCCTCGGCCACCTCCTTGGAGCGCACCAGCTTGCCCCACGGCTCCCGGCCCCAGACCCGCTGGGTCAGCAGCAGGCAGGGCGCGTGCACCGACATGATGGGGATCTCATGGTAATCCGACAGCCGGCGCAGCACGTTGAGGTCCTGGGACGAGGCGTCCAGGGAGACCATGACCTCGATGCCGTCATAGCCCAGCGTGGAGGCGATCTCGAACGCCACAGGTACTTTCTCCGGATAGACCGACGCCGTCGAGAGCGTGATGGGGGCATCCGGGACCCGGATCTCCCGTGCGATGGCGTCGTTGTAGTCCGGTGTCAAAGCTCCCTCGCCTGTCGCTCGCTCGGCAAGTGTCGAAGTGTGCTCCGCGGGGCTCGGCCCGGCATCGCTACACGCAAATAGAAAGCCTATGCGTTACCAGCAAGGAACCGATCCCCTCCCCCACGGTGTTTCGCGCTATTCGACTCTGCCGCTGACTACGCTCGGTCATGTGGTCGAGATAGCCCCCGGGGCCGTGCCCAGCCCCAACATCTGGAATTCCCCCCGGCTCTACGAGGTGGAGAACCGTGCCGTCGACCCCGACGGCCACCTCGAGGAGGCGATGCGTGCGCTGCGTCCCTGGGACGGTGCGACCGTGCTCGACCTCGGCTGCGGCACCGGCTTCCACCTGCCGCTTTTCGCCCGCACGGCGGCCCGTGTGATCGGCGTGGAGCCGCACGCCGGACTGGCCGCGGCGGCCCGGAAGCGGGTACGGGCGCTGGGCAACGTGACCGTCCGCACCGGTGCCGCGCAGGCGCTTCCACTGCCCGGCGCCTCGGTCGACGTGGTTCACGCACGGTGGGCATATTTCTTTGGTCCGGGTTGTGAACCGGGGCTCGCGGAGCTGCGCCGCGTGCTGCGCCGAGGCGGTGTGGCATTCGTCATAGACAACGACGCGACCACGTCCACCTTCGGTGGCTGGTTCCGGCGCTGGCTCCCGGCGTACGATCCCGGCGCGGTGGAGCGATTCTGGGTCCGGCAGGGTTTCACCAGGCGGTCCCTCACCATCCGCTGGTCGTTCCAGAGCCGGGCCGATCTCGCTGCGGTGCTGCGGATCGAGTTCCCCGTGGAGCTCGCGGAGGCGTTCGAGGCCGAGCACGACGGGACCGAGGTCGACTACGCGGTCAACCTGTGGTGGCGAAGTTACTGACTGGTTGGTCACATACCCTAGCCGCTATTGGACAGACCGGAGAAAATGGCGGACACCCCTCGTCTTGCTCCCCCGTCACCCCCCAACCCCCCCCGCACATCCTGGAGGACACACAGATGAGACGACGCAGCAAAATCGTCGCCGCTACCGCCTTCACAGCGGGCGCCGTCGTCGCGGGCAGGGTCGCCGGGCGCCGGGCCGTACGTCGGCTCGAACTGCGCCCCGACCCGCATGCCACCGAGCCCTTCGGCTCACTGCGCGGCAAGGTCGTACCGGTGCGGGCCGACGACGGCACCCGGCTCTACGCCGAGGTCGACGGTGCGGATCGTACCGATCTCGCCATCGTCTTCTCACACGGCTGGACGCTCACCCAGGACTCCTGGCACTTCCAGCGCAAGGCACTGCGGGGCCTCGGCCGGCTGGTCTTCTGGGACCAGCGCGGGCACGGCCGCTCCGGCGGCGGAGACCGGCACACCTACGGCATCCCCCAGCTCGCCCACGATCTGGCCGCCGTCATCGAGCAGACCGTGCCCAAGGACACCCCGGTCGTGCTGATCGGCCACTCCATGGGCGGCATGACGATCATGCGGTACGCCGACGAGCACCCCGAGGTGTTCGGCCACAAAATCGTGGCCGTGGGGCTGCTGAACACCTCCTCGGGAGGCCTCAACCAGGTGAGCCTGGGCCTGCCCGCGGCGCTGGCCCGGATCACCCAGCAGGTGATCCCGCACGGCCTGCGCGCGGCCGGCCTGGGCGCCCCGGTGATCGAGCGGATGCGGCATCTCGGCCGGGACGGCGCCATGCTGATCGAGGATTACATCGCCTTCGGCCCGGACGCCAGCCCCGCCGCCGTCCGCTTCTGCGAGCAGATGATGGCCGACACCCGGATGGAGGCGATGGTCGACTTCTTCGGCTCGATGATCGCGCACGAGACGATCGGCAGCTGTTCCCCGCTCGCCGAGGTCGACACTCTCGTGATCGGCGCCGAGAACGACGCCCTCACTCCGCTGGGGCACAGCCTGGAGATCGTGACCAAGTGCCCGACGGCCCGGCTGGAGATCGTCCCGGTGGCCGGCCACATGGCCCTGCTGGAACGGCCCAGCCTCGTCTCCGACCACCTCGGCGACCTGATCGGCAAGGCGCACAAGGCCATCTGAGCGGGCTGGGTGCTCGTGTCACCTACCCGGCGTGGTGAGGCCGCGTAGCTTGCGTGGGGGCCGGAAGGACGCTGACCTTGCCCGGGGTCGCGGGAGCCGGGCCCTTGCCGCCGGCGGCGAGCACGGGCCCCTTCCCGGCGAGCACGGGCTCCCGTCCAGCGACCGGCAGGACGCGCACCCTTTCCGGCGTCGTGAGAGCGGGGCCCTTGGCGCTCGAGGTGAGGATGGGCCCCTTCTCCAAGACCGGCACGGCCTTCGCGGGGGCCGGGAGGACGGGGGCGCCGCCATTGACCGACTGCGCAGGAGCGCTCCCAGTGGCGAAGAGCACCGCGTTGCCGGGAGCGGGCAGGAGACGGGGCCGGCTGAGGACGGCCAGGACCCGGGCGGCGACGACGCGCATGCCGCGGGCATTGAGATGCAGAGGCGCGGCCGGGGCCGCGGGCAGGACGCCCTCGACCCATCTCTGCCGGGCGTCCGCACACATGTCGTGGCCGTTGCCGCCGGCATAGGCGTCGACGAACTCCGCGCCACCGGCCACCGCCTGTGCCCGCAACATTCCGTTGAGGTCCCGCTCGACCCCGTCCAGATATACCGTGTCGGCCGGTCCGAGCGGGATCGCGGGCCAGCAGCCGCCCCCCGAGGGAAGCAGCCTCGGGTATCCGACCACCAGCACCCGCGCTCTGGGCGCCCGCTGGTGGATGGCCTGCAGCACCGCGGCCACCTTGGGCCCCGTGGCGGCGATCCGCTGGTCGAGATCGTGGCTGAACCGTTTCGCGCAGGGTGCTCCCACGGGGTTGAGCAGGCCCAGCGTGCCGCAGCTGATCGCGATGTCGGTGAAGCCGATGTCGTTGCCGCCGACCCCCAGTGTCACCAGGGTCGTGGCGGGGGTGAGCGCGTCGAGCTGCGGCGCGTTCTGCCAGCCGAACGGCACGCGCTGCGCGGCGGCCATGTCGGCGGTCTTGGCGCCACTGCAGCTCACGTCCACGAGCACGGTGGTCTTGAGCCGCGCGGCCACCAACGAGGGATAGTTGTGGTCCGAACGCAGGCACCCGCGCGGCAGGCCGCGCTGGTCCGGGATGAACGGTCCCGCCACGAAGGAGTCCCCGAGAGCCACATAGCGGCCGGTGGCATCGGCCCTCGCCGAGGTTCCCAAAGCCACCACCGGCAGCAGGGCCGCCGCAATCGTCAAAGAAACTCGCATGGCCCTTGGTCCTCCCGTTGGACTGGTCTCAGCACAGACGTCCCATGACGCCGGGTCAACCATGGCGTCCGGAGCCGGCCGTCACCACTTCATCACCGGGGGTCACGGAAGTCTTTGCGAGCTTCTGGACTCGCTGAGGTCTCCCGCGCCCCGATGCCCGCACCGGAAACGTCGGTGCCGGCCCGTACGCTGCGCTGCATGGCGAAGACGACGAAGGCCCCGGCCTTCCGCTGCTCAGAGTGCGGCTGGCAGACCTCCAAGTGGGTGGGGCGATGCGGCGAATGCCAGACCTGGGGCACCGTCGGCGAGGCCGGCGCCCCGGCCGCGCCACCCCGAGTGGTGACCGCCACGACCGTGGCGACACCGGCGCGGCCGATCGGTGAGGTGGACGTCCGGACCGCCCAGTCCCAGCCCACCGGTCTGGACGAGCTCGACCGGGTGCTCGGCGGCGGCGTGGTGCCCGGCGCGGTCATCCTGCTGGCCGGTGAGCCCGGCATCGGCAAGTCCACGCTGCTGCTCGAGGCCGCCGCGCTGTGCGCCGACAGCGCCCCGGTGCTCTACATCACCGGTGAGGAGTCGGCCGAGCAGGTGCGCCTGCGCGCCGACCGGGTCGGGGCGGTGGCCCCGAAGCTCTATCTCGCCGCCGAGACCGAGCTCGGCGCGGTGCTGGGCCAGATCGACGCGGTGGGGCCCAAGATGCTCATCGTCGACTCGATCCAGACGATCGGAGCCGCCGACGTCGACGGGGCACCGGGTGGCGTCACCCAGATCCGGGAGGTCACGGCCAACCTGATCCGCGTTTCCAAGGAGCGTGGCATCACCACGGTGCTGGTCGGCCATGTCACCAAGGACGGGACGATCGCCGGGCCGCGGCTGCTGGAGCACCTGGTGGACGTGGTCCTCTACTTCGAGGGCGACCGGCACAGCCGGCTCCGGATGATCCGGGCGGTGAAGAACCGCTATGGGCCCACGGACGAGCTGGGCTGCTTCGATCTGTCGGAGATGGGCATCGTGGGGCTGCCCGACCCGAGCGGCCTTTTCCTGACCCGCCGGGACGAGCCGGTGCCGGGCACCTGCGTCACCGTCACCCTCGAGGGACAGCGCCCGCTCGTCACCGAGGTGCAGGCCCTGGTCGCCAAGTCGTTCCTTCCCCAGCCGCGGCGGGCCACCTCGGGCCTTGACTCCTCACGGGTGCCCATGGTGCTGGCCGTGCTGGCCAGGCACTCCGGCTTCAAGGCACATGAACAGGACATCTACGTCTCGACGGTCGGCGGCGTACGGCTCAGCGAGACCTCGGTGGACCTCGCGATCGCCCTGGCCGTCGCGGGGTCCGCCACCGAGCAGACCCTCTCCAGCACCCTGATCGCGCTCGGCGAGGTGGGGCTGGCCGGGGAGGTCCGGGCGGTTCCAGGCGTACGTCGCCGACTCGCCGAAGCGGGTAGGCTCGGCTTCAGGTCGGCCGTCGTGCCGCGCGGCGCGCTGGAGCTGGGCGAGGCGACACCGCTCAAGAAGGCCCAGAAATCGCAGGCGGTGAATCTCGGCGGACTTGCCCCCGCGGTCAAGTACGAGGGTATGACGGTCATCGAGGTCGACAGTCTGTCCCAGGCCCTCCAGGTGGCGTTCACCGCGCCCTGATCGCACCCGCTCGCAAATTGCGACCCTCGGAGGAGCCTGTTGTGGGCCCTCCTCGGTAAACTAAGCGCCGTCCAGCGACCTCCGGGGGTCACGTGCCAGCACATGAAAAGGGTCAAGACGAGCGACGCCGCGCCACTCTAGCCGCGGTCGCTCCAGGCACAGCCATCCGTGATGGCCTGGAGCGGATCTTGCGAGGCCATACGGGTGGCCTGATCGTGCTCGGCTACGACAAGATCGTCGAGGAGCTCTGCACCGGCGGTTTCGAGCTCGACGTCGAGTTCTCCGCCACACGGCTGCGGGAGCTGGCGAAGATGGACGGCGCCATCGTCCTCGACAGCGACCACTCGCACATCGTCCGGGCCGCCGTGCACCTGGTGCCCGACTCCACCATTCGCACCGAGGAGTCCGGCACCCGGCACCGTACGGCCGAGCGGGTCGCCAAGCAGACCGGCTGTCCCGTGATCTCGGTCAGCCAGTCCATGCGCATGATCGCGCTCTACCTCGACGGCACCCGGTATGTCCTGGAGGACTCCGCGACCATCCTGTCCAAGGCCAACCAGGCCCTGGCGACCCTCGAGCGCTACAAGCTCCGCCTCGACGAGGTCTCCGGCACGCTGTCCGCCCTGGAGATCGAGGATCTGGTGACGGTCCGCGACGTCACGGCGGTGGTGCAGCGGCTGGAGATGGTGCGCCGCATCGCCGACGAGGTCGAGGGCTATGTCGTCGAGCTCGGGACCGACGGCCGGCTGCTGTCCCTGCAGCTCGACGAGCTGGTGTCCGGTGTGGACGTCGACCGGGAGCTGAGCGTGCGCGACTACCAGCCGGGCGACACCAGGATCCGCACCGTCGACGCGGTGCTGAGCGCGCTCGACGCCCTCTCGGCGACCGAGCTTCTCGATCTGTCCACGGTCGCCGACGTGCTGGGCTTCCCGGGCAACGACGCCCTCGACCTGCCGGTCAGCCCCAAGGGCTTCCGGCTGCTGGCCAAGGTGCCACGGCTGCCCGCCCTGGTCGTCGACCGGCTGGTGGAGCACTTCGGCGGCCTGCAGAAGCTGCTCGCCGCAAGCATCGACGACCTCCAGGCCGTCGGCGGCGTCGGCGAGTCCCGAGCCCGCAGCGTGCGTGAGGGCCTGTCCCGCCTCGCCGAGTCCTCGATCCTGGAGCGGTACGTCTGACCGCGTTCTCAGATCGCCTCTCGCCGGCTCTTCCGGCCGACGGCGGCGGCCGGTGGCGTCTCCGTTGGCTCTTGACGCACGTTGGTTCTTGAGACCCGATGGCTCTTGTCGCCGGACCGATCGGGTCCGGCCAGGGTCAGCGCAGCCGGAACACCTGGCGCTTGCTCCTGATCTTCCCTTCTCTGGCGACGGCCCGGTACGTGCCCGGCGGGGCCTTGTCCAGGTGCCCGGTGCAGCCCGCCGCGGGCGAACTCGTCCGGTCCCATTCGATACCGGTGACATAGGGAATTCCCCGCGGCAGCAACTGGATCGAGGAGCCCGAGCCCGCCGCGCAGCGCGCCGAGGACCACACCCGGCCGGCCGGGGAGCCGATCAGGATCTCCAGCTCCTTGGGGCCGACCCCTAGCGTGCAGGCCCGCTGACCGGTGTTCACCACGCTCAGCCTGAACTGCGGATTCTCCTTGCGGGCGAAGGCGTCCTTCGTCTCCACCAGGTTCACCACCACGTCGGCCGGATCGCAGGCGTCCCCGGCCTTCTTGGGCACGTCGGGGACGACGGTGACCTTCGCCGTGGCCGTGACGGTGACCGTGGGCAGCGCGGCTCCGGGCGAGCCGTTCGTCGCGGCGGGGCCTCTGTCGGCCGTGGCGCTGGGGCTGGTGACCGCGGCGGCGTTGCGAATCGGCTGGCTCTTCTTGCCATCAGAGCCTGAGCACGCCCAGGCCAGCATGCCGACCGAGGCGAGCACACCACCGAGCGCGATGGCGCGCCGCCGCCAGTACGCATCGACCTCGCCGCTACCTTCAGTGTCCGGTTCCATGCGGACAGTATGCTTTTTCGATCATGGCAGGCTGTGACGACCCGCCGTGGGAGGATCGCACTCGTTATGCGTCCGTCCACTTATACCGACCCGGTCTTGGGCTGGTACGCCGAGAACGCCCGCGACCTGCCCTGGCGTCGTCCCGACGCAACTCCATGGGGCGTCCTGGTCAGCGAGTTCATGCTGCAGCAGACTCCGGTCAGCCGGGTGCTGCCCGTCTGGACCGAATGGCTGACCCGCTGGCCCGCCCCCGCGTCACTGGCCGCCGCGCCGTCCGGCGAGGCGGTACGGGCCTGGGGCCGCCTCGGCTATCCCCGCCGGGCCCTGCGTCTGCACGGCAGCGCGGTTGCGATCGTCGACCGGCACGCCGGCCGGGTACCGGAGTCGTACGACTCGTTGCTCGCGCTTCCCGGCGTGGGTGCCTATACGGCGGCCGCGGTGGCCAGCTTCGCCTTCCGGCAGCGGCATGCGGTGCTGGACACGAACGTGCGCCGCGTGCTCGCCCGGATGATCGGTGGCGAGGAGTACCCACCCACCGCGCAGACGGCCGCCGAACTGCGACTGGCCGAGTCGCTGCTGCCGCTGGAACCTGCGGTCGCGGCCCGCTGGGCGGTCGCGGTCATGGAGCTGGGCGCCCTGGTCTGTACGGCCCGTACGCCGCGCTGCGCCGACTGCCCGGTTCTGGAGTCCTGCGCCTGGCGGCTCGCGGGCAAGCCCGGATACGACGGGCCGCCCCGCAAGGGACAGAGCTACGCGGGCACCGACCGGCAGTGCCGCGGCCGGCTGCTCGCGGTGCTGCGGAACGCCACCGGCCCGGTGGAGAAACCGGAGCTGGACATCGTGTGGGCCGACCCGATCCAGCGGGAGCGCGCCCTCGACGGCCTGGTCTCCGACGGCCTGGTCGAGCCCCTCGATGACGGCCGCTACGCCCTGCCCGGCTGACCTGGTCCAGCCTCCCCGCGCGAGCCCCCGGTCTCCGGCCGCCGGTCTCGGTCTGCAGCCACCCGCCTCCGGTCTCCTGTCTCGGCCTGCAATCTCCGATCTCTGGGCTCCGGCCCGCGGTCCGGCTGCCGGTCTCCGGCCTATGGGGTCCGGCCTGCGGTCTCAGGTCTCTGGGCTCCGGCCTGCAATCTCCGGCCTATGGGGTCCGGCCTGCGGTCTCCGGTCTCTGGGCTCCGGTCTCTGGGCTCCGGCCTGCGGTCCACGGTCCACGGTCCAATGTTCCCGCCGGGCGGCGCTTCGGAGCGGTAAGGCAGAATCTTCACCGTCGTATGGCCACAGCGAGGGGACCGGGCAGTGAACGGGTTGGTGACCGCGGTGAGCCGCAGCAGCACGCATACCTTCAGCAAGCTGAACGCGGACGGAATACGGCTGCTGGCCGGACTCGGGGTCGAGGACGATGCCCATCTGGGCGAGACGGTGAAGCACCGGTCCCGGGTCGCGCGTGACCCCAATCAGCCCAACCTGCGCCAGGTGCACCTGATCCACTCAGAGCTGCACGACGAGCTGCGGACCCACGGCTTCGCCGTATCGCCCGGCGACATGGGGGAGAACATCACCACCCGCGGGGTCGATCTGCTCGGCCTGCCGACCGGCACCCTGCTGCATCTGGGCGACACCGCGGTGATCGAGGTCACCGGGCTGCGCAATCCCTGCCTCCAGCTCGATCGCTTTCAGCAGGGGCTCATGGCGGCGACCCTCGACCGCGACGAGAACGGCGAGCTCATCCGTAAAGCCGGGATCATGGGCACTGTGCTGAGAAGCGGCGAGATCCGGCCGCAGGACCGCATCCGGGTCGTACTTCCGGACGAACCTCACCGGCCGCTCGCACCGGTCTGATCCACTCTGATCCACTCTGATCCGCGAGCGGGCCGGGAGTTCGCCTACGCGCGGTCCTTTCGGCCCGGCTCGTCAGCGAGCCCCTCCTCGTACGCCTCCAGGGTGTCGATGAACATCTGCCGCTGAGCCGGCGTCAGTGGTTCGAGCGCCCTCCGCCAGGCTGTGGCGCCCCGCGCCAGCCAGCCGTCGATCGCCGGCCGGTGCGCGTCGGTGATGCTCACGATCGTCCGGCGCCGGTCGGCCTCGTCCTCACGCCGCTGGAGGATCCCCTTGCGGCTCAGCTCGCCGACCATCAGGCTCACCGTCGCCGGCGCCACCTCCAGCCTGGCTGCCAGCTCGTTCACGCCCAGCGGACCGTCGAAGAGCAGGAACGCGAGCAGCGACAGGTGGCGGGGCGCGAGCGAGAACGACCGGAGTTCCTCGGGGATCCGGATCCGCTTCACCCGCCCGACCATGCGCGGCATGAGCAGCAGCAACGTACGGATTCCATCATCGACGCTCGGACCGCCTCCGTCATGATCCCGGCCATCCCGCTGATCACCTCCGCGGTCATCGGTTGACATCCGCCGCGCCCCTCAATAGCTTCTAGTATTAAGTATCTTTGCTTTCAAAGCAAAACTGCTTTCTCTTTTGATGCTACCGGAGGGTCGTCCCGTGACCGAGCAGCAGCCGGCAACACGCATGGAGCGCAGCCGCACCGACCCGAACTCCGCCAAGGCGCGGGCTCGGGCAGTCGGGGACGAACTGCGGCAACTCCATGACTGGTTCCGCCAGGAACTCGCGGCGCTCCGCGAGCAGGTCGGCGCCTACCTCGACGAGCCCACGACCGCTCTGAGCACCGGCCGGGCGGCGCCGAACCTGGGGCGGCAACTACGCGAGCGCTGCCTGACGTTCTGCGATGCGCTCGGCAGGCATCACACCGGCGAAGACACCGTCGTGTTCCCGCACCTCAAGGAACGGTTTCCGGAACTGGATCGGGCCCTGCTCCGGCTCCGGCGGGAACACACCGTGGTGGAGCGGCTTCGCGACGACCTCCAGGCGCTGCTCACCAGGCTCGGCGGCGACGGCAGCGGCGACGGCACTGAGCCGAACCACCCCGAACAGCTCCGCGCCGACATCGAGCGGCTGACCTCCGAGCTGGAGAGGCACTTCGACTACGAGGAGGAGCAGCTCATCCCGGCGCTGAACTCACTCACGGTCGTGCCATGGCCCCGCCCGGCCTGACCGTGGCCCAAGGGCGGAAACCATCGCAGCCATCGGGAACGACCCGGCTCCGCGTCCCCAGCAGGAAAACGACGCCAGGCCGAACCACGCCGCCCACGATTGATGGCGTCCTCAACACGACATCACCCCAGACCTGCCGATGACGTTGTTCCATGACCCTCCGGAGGGGGGCGGGACAACATCATGGGCCGCATCGACGCCATTGATGGCGTCAACCAGGGTTGACAACCGAGGAATAGTCAACCTATGTTGACGGCATGAGCGATGGAGTACAGCTCGCCCAGGAGGCGAGCAGCCGTGACCCGGCGGTGGGGCTGCGGGCCGTGCGCGCACTGCGTGAACTGGCCGAGCGGCTCGAGACGCTGCAGGTCGGAAACGCACGCGATGAGGGCTGGTCCTGGCAGGAGATCGCGATCTGCCTCGGCGTCAGCAAACAGGCGGTCCACAAGAAGTACGGCGGCGGCCGGCGGATTCTCGGAAGGGAGAAGTAGCGATGTTCGAACGGTTCACTAAGGATGCGCGCCAGGCCGTGACCCTCGCCCAGGAGGAGGCCAGACGACTGCACCACGCCCACATCGGCACGGAGCACATCCTGCTGTCTCTGCTGGCCACTGGCGACAAGTCGGGGGCCGAGGCGCTGCGTGCGTGCGGCATGGAGATCACCGATCTGCGTGCCCGTGTGATGCGGTATGTCGGATCAGGCGAGGAGGGGCTCGACCCAGAGGCGCTCGCCGCCATCGGCATCGACCTGGACCAGGTCAGGCGCGCCACGGAGGCCAGCTTCGGGGAGGGCGCGCTCGCTCCCAAATCGCGGCGCCGACCGACCGGTCACATCCCCTTCACCTCCCGCGCCAAGAAGGTGCTCGAACTGTCGCTGCGCGAGGCACTTCTCCTCAAGCACAACCACGTCAGCTCCGGGCACATCCTGCTCGGGCTGATCCGCGAGGGGGACGGCCTGGCATGCACGGTGCTCGTGGACGCCGGGGCCGACCTGAAGGACTTGCGCGCCGAGGTCATCCGCCGCATCAGCGCCGAGGCGGCCTGAGGTCTCGAGCCCCGTCGTGATCCTGCGCTACAGACCGGCCTGTACGGCAAGATCACGACGGAGCGGAGGCTCGGACCGCTCCAGCTCAGGCTCTCCTGCCGAAGGCGCCGATCGAGGCATGGAAAAGACCCATCAGCAGGACACCGAGGGCCCCGGAGGCCGCCGCCGCGGCGGCGTTCCGATCGACGTGCGCCCAGTACACCAGTGACCCCGCCAGCAGGAACATCGCCCATCCGCCGACCACGTTCACGATGGGCGAAGGCCCGAACAGCGTCGGGAAGGGCTCCTTGGTGATGCCCTTCACGAAGTGCGGTATCGCGTTCGCGCCGAACACCCCGGCGAGGAAGCTGAACACCATCGACTGCCACATGCCTGGCTCCCAGGTCGTTTTCCAGTGCTTCTCGGTCATCCCCGGCGGCCGGGAGCGCCGGGCGGGTTGGGGCCCGTACCGGCGGGGTGGCCGGTCAGACTGCGAACGGTCAGATCCACCATCTGACGGAGGCGGTGACGCAGGATCTCCGGCGCCTCCCCGGCCTGCGAGATCCCGGTGAGAGCATCGACCAGCAGCAGGGCGGCGTCGCGAGCCGACAGCACCGCGTCCAGTAGTTCGAGCTCTCCGGCGGCGGATTCGAGCAAGGCTTCGACGATGGCGAGGTGGCCTTCTTTGAACGACTTCACCAGGTCGTCGGCGACCGCCCCCGCCTCGGCGAGCATCTCGGCGCGAAACTCCGCGTCCACCGATACGACGAGGAACTCCAGCTTGACCGCCAGCACGCCGTACAACCGCTCGCGCACGGTTCCATCGGCTTCCTGCGCCCTCTGGGCCGCGGAGAGCACCTCGTCGAGCAGGCGCCGGCCCATGGCCCGGAAGACGTCTTCCTTCCCGCGGAAGTGCAGATAGAGGGCGGGCCGGGAGACTCCAGCGGACTGGGCGAGCAACTCCATCGAGGTGCGCCGGTAGCCATAGCGTCCGAACACCCCGAGGGCCGCGCTCAGGATCTGGTCTCGCTTGGCGTCCGCGATGTCTGACATTCTGACAGTCTAGATATACTTCGTCAGAACGTCAAACAAGGGCGGACATGGGCAAAGCGAGTACGACACTTCGCACTTTCCTCTACATTTCGTAGTACTACACAACGTAGAGGAGTCTCGGATGCGGGTTCTGATCGTTGGCGCGGGCGTCGGCGGACTGGCCGCGGCCCAGGGGCTGGTAGCCGATGGACACCAGGTCACGGTCTTCGAGCAGGCACCCGTGCTCCCGCGCGGCGGTGCGGCCGTGACCATCTGGCCGAACGGCGGGACGGCGCTCGCCGACCTGGGGCTGACGCTGGTCGGCGCGGGCCGGCGCATCCACTCGCTGGAGGCCCGCAGCAGCACCGGCCGGGCGCTGGCCGTCGTCGATGTGGCCAAGCTCGCCGAGCGATTGGGCGCACCTGTGGTGACACTTCCCCGGCGGCTGCTACTGGACCGGTTGAGCGCCGATCTACCTGCCGGAGTCGTACGGTTCCGGGCGCGCTGCGTTGGGGTCTCGGCGGCCGACGGGCGGGCGCAGGCCCGGTTCGCGGACGGCAGTACGGCCGAAGGGGACGTGCTGATCGGGGCCGACGGACGTCATTCGGCCGTGCGGGAAGCGCTCTTCGTGGGTGAACCGGCCGTCCCCACGGGCAAGGCCACCTGGCAGGGCCTGAGCCCGATTCCCATCGACCTGACCGCCGGGCGGCTGGCGGTCACCGTCGCCGGGCCGGAGGGCGACTGCGGGCTTATGCCCGCCGGGGAGGGCCTGCTCCAGTGGTGGTTCGATGTCTCCTGGACGCCTGACGAGGTACCGCCCGAGTCACCGATGGCCGAACTGCGGCGGCGCTTCGGCGACTGGCCGGATCCGGTGCCCCAGGTGCTGGCCGCCGTGAGCGACGAGGACGTCGAACTGTTCCCCCACTACCGGCACCGGGTACCGAGCGTTTGGGGCCAGGGGCCCTGCACGCTGCTGGGCGACTCCGTACACGCCATGCCTCCCCTCCTGGCGCAGGGAGCGAGCCAGGCGCTGGAGGACGCCTGCCTGCTCGTGCGTTCGCTTCGTGCCTCGCCTGCCGACCTGCCCCGGGCACTGCGGGGCTACGAGCGGGCCCGCCGACGCCGGGTGGCGGCCGTCTCGTGGCTGGCCACCCGTTCGCCGGCCCAGCGGGAAGGGTCGTTGAAGATCTTGGGCCGGATCCCCGAGTCGGTCACCACCTGGGGATACGGCACCTTGCTCAAGGCCGTCGGCAACCGCCCCGCCACATGATGACCGCCATGACGGTGCCGCGTGGAGTGCCGATCATGCCCGTCAGTGGGTGAGATAGGTGGTCAGACCGGCGGCCAGCGCCTGGGCCGCGCGCTCCCGCCAGGAGGGGTCCGACAGCCGGCCCGCGTCGACCTTGTTCCGCATGTTGCCGCACTCGATGAAGACCGCGGGCACCTTGGCCAGGTTGAGTCCGCCGAGGTCGTCGCGGACGTCGAGGCCCTGGTGACCGATGTAGTTCGAGTACGGCTCGCCCGTGCCGGAGTGGAAGGCATCGCGGATGTCCTGGCCGAGCCGCTTCGACGGCTCGATGATCGGGCCGGTGAAGCCGGGGATCAGTGCCGGCATGATGACATGGAAGCCATGACCGCCCGCCGACGCCCCGTCCGCGTGGATGGACAGCGCCGCGTCCGAGTGCGCATTGTTGGCGATGGCGGCGCGATCGTTCACGCAGGGCCCGACGCCGCGGTCGTCCGGTCGGGTCAGCACCACGGTGGCGCCCTGCGCGCGGAGGATCTTGACCAGCCGGGTGCCCACGTCGAAGGTGTAGGCGTGCTCAGAGTAGCCCGCGTCCGTCGCGGTGCCGGTGGTGTTGCAGGGTTTCTTGTGCGGGCCGGCCGGAACGAACCGGTTGATGATCTCTGGATGGGCTCCGTTGCGGCCGTTGTGCCCCGGATCAACAGTGATCACCTTACCGGTGAGGAGTTTACCGCGGGGTGGCGTGCCGCCAGGGTGGACCGCCGGGCTCGCGGTGCTCCCCGGGCTCGCGGGGCCTGCCGGGACAGCGGCAGTGCCCACGGGCGAAGCGCCGTCCGCCAGGGGGGACGCCACTGGCGGGGGCACCGCGGTGGACCGCCCCGATCCGGCCGTGGCTCCAGCTGCCCCGCACGCGACGAGCAGCGCCGCGCACGGCGCCAGTACGGCGGCCCTACGGATGTCCCGTCCGCCCACGTCCTCACACCTTTCCCTCAGCCGGCCGACAGGCCTACCACCCTCTCACGCCGCACCCGAGATGGGAGATCGGCCGGAAATGGCCGAAGGACCCGCACCGGATGGTGCGGGCCCCTCGCTTGTTGAACCGTCGGGACCGGTCAGTCCTTCTTGAAGTTGACCGGCTCGCCCTCGACCGGCAGCGGGGTGTCGGGAACCGCGGACGGCTTCGGCACACCCTGGAAGGTGAACTTGGCCGCCTCGTCCTGACCCTCGACGCCGACGATGACGATCTGGCCCGACCTGAGCTCGCCGTACAGGATCTTTTCGGACAGGTTGTCCTCGATCTCCCGCTGGATCGTGCGACGCAGCGGCCGGGCGCCCAGCACCGGGTCGTAGCCACGCTCGGCCAGCAGGTCCTTGGCCTCCTGCCGGAGCTCGAGACCCATGTCCCGGTCCTTCAGCCGCACGTCCACCTTGGCGATCATCAGATCCACGATCTGGATGATCTCCTTCGGGGTGAGCTGGTGGAAGACCACGGTGTCGTCGACACGGTTGAGGAACTCCGGCCGGAAGTGCTGCTTGAGCTCTTCGTTGACCTTGGACTTCATCCGGTCGTAATCGCCCTGCTCGTTGTTCTGCGACGCGAAACCGATCGACAGGCCCTTGGAAATGTCCCGGGTGCCCAGGTTCGTCGTCATGATGATGACGGTGTTCTTGAAGTCCACGACCCGGCCCTGGGCGTCGGTCAGCCGACCGTCCTCCAGGATCTGCAGCAGAGAGTTGAAGATATCCGGGTGTGCCTTCTCGATCTCGTCGAACAGCACGACGGAGAACGGCTTACGGCGCACCTTCTCGGTGAGCTGACCGCCCTCCTCGTAACCGACGTAGCCGGGGGGAGAACCGAACAGCCGACTGACGGTGTGCTTCTCCATGTACTCGCTCATGTCGAGCTGGATCAGCGCGTCCTCATCGCCGAACAGGAATTCGGCGAGCGTCTTGGACAGCTCGGTCTTTCCGACTCCGGACGGGCCCGCGAAGATGAACGAACCGCCGGGGCGCTTGGGATCCTTCAGCCCGGCTCGGGTACGCCGAATGGACTGGGACAGCGCCCTGATCGCGTCTTCCTGACCGATGACCCGCCGGTGCAGCTCGCCTTCCATACGGAGCAGACGGGTGGTCTCCTCCTCGGTGAGCTTGAAGACCGGAATGCCCGTCGCGGTGGCGAGGACTTCAGCGATCAGTTCCTCGGTCACCTCGGCGACGACATCCATGTCGCCGGCCTTCCATTCCTTCTCGCGCTGTGCCTTCTGCCCGAGAAGCTGCTTTTCCTTGTCCCGCAGGGCCGCGGCCTTCTCGAAGTCCTGCGCGTCGATCGCGGATTCCTTCTCACGACGCACATCGGCGATCTTCTCGTCGAACTCCCGGAGGTCCGGCGGCGCCGTCATCCGGCGGATGCGCATGCGCGAGCCGGCCTCGTCGATGAGGTCGATGGCCTTGTCCGGCAGGAACCGGTCGCTGATGTAGCGGTCCGCCAGCTGGGCGGCCGCGACCAAGGCGCCATCGGTGATGGAGACCCGGTGGTGCGCCTCGTAGCGGTCACGAAGACCCTTGAGGATCTCGATGGTGTGGCTGAGCGACGGCTCGGCGACCTGGATCGGCTGGAACCGGCGCTCGAGGGCCGCGTCCTTCTCCAGGTGCTTGCGGTACTCGTCGAGCGTGGTGGCACCGATGGTCTGCAGCTCGCCACGGGCCAGCATCGGCTTCAAGATCGAAGCGGCGTCGATAGCGCCCTCGGCAGCCCCCGCCCCGACCAGGGTGTGCAGCTCGTCGATGAACAAGATGATGTCGCCGCGAGTACGGATCTCCTTGAGAACCTTCTTCAGCCGCTCCTCGAAATCACCTCGGTAACGGCTGCCCGCCACCAGCGCGCCCAAGTCCAGCGTGTAGAGCTGCTTGTCCTTCAGCGTCTCGGGCACCTCGCCCTTGACGATCTTCTGGGCAAGGCCCTCGACCACGGCCGTCTTGCCGACGCCGGGCTCGCCGACCAACACGGGGTTGTTCTTGGTGCGGCGGGACAGCACCTGCATGACTCGCTCTATCTCTTTGTCCCGGCCGATGACCGGGTCGAGCTTGCCCTCGCGGGCGGCCTGGGTCAGGTTGCGGCCGAACTGGTCGAGCACGAGCGACGTGGAGGGAGCGGACTCCGACGTCCCGCCGGAGGCGGCCGGCTCCTTGCCCTGGTAGCCGTGCAGCAACTGGATGACCTGCTGGCGCACTCTATTGAGGTCGGCGCCCAGCTTGACCAGCACCTGGGCGGCAACGCCCTCACCCTCGCGGATGAGACCCAGAAGGATGTGCTCAGTGCCGATGTAGTTGTGGCCGAGCTGCAGAGCCTCGCGTAGTGAAAGCTCAAGTACCTTCTTGGCCCGCGGAGTGAACGGGATATGACCGGACGGTGCCTGCTGTCCCTGACCAATGATCTCTTCGACCTGCTGGCGTACGGCCTCCAGGCTGATGCCCAGGCTCTCCAGAGCCTTGGCGGCAACGCCTTCACCCTCGTGAATCAAGCCCAGGAGGATGTGCTCGGTGCCGATGTAGTTGTGGTTGAGCATCCTGGCTTCTTCTTGAGCCAGCACCACAACTCTCCGCGCCCGGTCGGTAAACCTTTCGAACATCGCCTCGCTCCTCACAGAGCGGTCGGGGGGACCCAGATGTCCGGATGTCCGGGGCCCGTCCCTTCCGCATGGTAGCCCGCATGCCGGACGATGTACCGCGCGATATGCGGCACTTATGTAAACAGTTCCCCGGCAGGAGGACCTTCATCCCATCCAACCCCCGGTAGGGGGGAAGGTGTTCCCTGTACGCCGCAAGCGAACGCCCCCGTCCTCGCTGCGACCAGCGCCGGCTCATACTCCGTACCAACGAGCCGGGTGAACCGGAAGTTCACCGCCCGGGCCGCTTCGCGGAGCCGGGGAACCCTCCGAGGGCGGGCAGCAGCCGGGCACGATGGCCCGGGGAGTTCCGTCAGCCGACCGGACAGGAACGGGCCAGAGGGGCCAGCGGGGCCGGCCGGGAGTCGGCCGGGCTCGCCCTGGACAGGAAGCCCGGAGAGTTCCGGCGGCCTTGCGGGCCATGCGAGACGGGCCGAAAGACCAGGAGCCGAGGCCTGGGCTAGAGGCGGACTGCCCGGATGCAGATTGCACAGTGCAGACGGCGCTGTGCCAGCAGGACCGGAGCTGACAGCGTCCGGGGCTGATAGCACGAGCCGATCACGCGGGCCCGATCATGCGAGCCGATTAGGACGGCGCGGATTGCAGTGGGCAGAAAGCACGGGGCCCGCACGGGTCCCGCGGCGTAGCTCCAGCGTCCAACGGAAACTGGTCCACCACGGGGCACCTGCGGGCCCGCTGGCGCAATCCCTAGTGGGCTGCGTCGTACTCCGAGATGATCTGCGCCGGAATCCGGCCACGCTCGCTGACCTTGTAGCCGCGCTGCTTGGCCCAGGCCCGGATTTCCGAGCTGCGCTCGCGGCCCGGCCCGGTCCTTGTGCGGCGGCGACGGCCGGCGGCCGCCGCACCACTCGCCTTCCGCGCATGGTCAACATAGGGCCCAAACTCTTTGCGCAGCTTGGTCGCGTTATCTGAACTGAGGTCGATCTCGTAGGTGGTGCCATCGAGACTGAAGGCCACGGTCTCGGTAGCCTCGCCCCCATCGAGGTCATCGACGAGGAGCACCTGAACCTTTTGTGCCATGGGTGCCAGCCCTTCCGCTGGAGCAACTCTTTTAGGTTGCCAAAGATATACCATGCACCGCTTGCGTTTGCCAATTCATGCTCCTGGAAACGCGGTCAGAGTTCACTGAGCGGCATGACCGGGCGGACTACCCGGAAGATTACTGTAACTCTGAGTAATCAAACACGGATAGGGTGTCCGCAAAGAGGAGCGCCGATGTATCCGTCCCCACTGGCGGTTGCCGCTTCCTTCTGAACGTGCTCTACCGCTCACCACGATCGGGCGATGCAGCCGGCTCTGAAGCATCGCTCTGCGAACCATCACGGTGCGGAATCCCGCTGTCGCCGGAAATATCCTCCGGGTACTCGTCTTCTGCGGACTCACGCTTGGGCCCAAGCTGATGACGCAGGAACAGTCCCACCCCGATCAGGAAGGCGACACAGACAACCGCAGGAGGCGTCAGAGCGGCCAGGTCACTCAGCAAGGAGCACTCCTTTCCGGCCGTCCTGCTGGCCTTCCCACCCGCACCGCAGCCCGCTCTGCACCGGCCTTGATCGGTGTAACCGCCGATGAACATTGGGTCATCCGGCACGGGCCTACTTATGCATTGTTGCTCATAGCCAATCAGCGGCCGACCGCGCCCCTCCCCGTTGTGGTCAGGGCCAACTCCGCGCCGCCGGGAGCCGGCCGCGGGGCGGAGACCTTCCGCACCCCGTCAATCCCGCAGGAGGAAACGGCAGGGAACGCGCGGCACATGCGAGGCGCCGGAGCCGGGCGCCGCGCACGACGGCCTAGCGGACCGGAGGACGGGCCCGAGGCCCACCCACGGTGCCGACCGGAGAGAACGACCCAGAGTGCTGCCTGCAGGCCCGTCCAGGGTGCCCTGCACGCCCGTC
>JAOPYK010000146.1 GCA_025964695.1 Streptosporangiaceae bacterium
ACCGGCCGAGTTCGCGGGGCTGGCGGCGGTGCTGCTCGTCGCGGCGACGCTCGGCTTGTACGCCGGGGAACACCGCAAGGCGCTCGCCGCGGTGTCAGAACGGGCCGAGCAGGCGGAACGCGAACGACTGCTGCTGGCCAACCAGGCCGTCCTGGCCGAGCGCGTGTGGATCGCCCGGGAACTGCACGACGCCATCGGGCACCACGTCACCCTGCTCGTCGTGCAGGCCGGCGCCGTCCGCAGCGCCCTGCCCGACGACCACTCGGCCCATGCTGTCCTGACGAGCATGATCGACGGCGGACGAGAGGCGATGACCGAGATGCGGCGCCTCGTTGACGTGCTGCGCCCCCTCGACGATGAGGACAGGGACGACAACGACAGCGGGCTGGGGCCGCCACCTGGCCTGGACGATCTGCAGGGACTGTGCGACCGGCTGCGCGCCGCGGGGCTGCCGCTCCACCTCGACGTCGACGTGGTCGCACCACCGCCGCGCACTGCGGGCATCACCGCCTACCGGATAGTCCAGGAGGCCCTCACCAACGTGGTCAAGCACGCCGGGCTGGTGCCCACTCGCGTCCTGATCCGCGGCGACGAGCGGCTCCTTGACCTGCGGGTCACTAATGGCCCGCCATCCGGGGTCCCTGTCACCGGGCTGAGCCCGGGCGGCCACGGCCTGGACGGGATTCGCCGCCGCAGCGCACTGTTCGGCGGCGAGGTCTTCGCCGGTCCCGTTCCCGGCGGCGGGTATGCTCTGCGCGCCACGCTCTCCTTCCAGGGGAAATTATGATCCGCGTCCTCATCGCCGACGACCAGCCGCTCATGCGCCAGGGATTCGCCATGATCCTTGGCGCGCAGCCCGACATCACCGTCGTTGGTGAAGCAGGCACCGGTACCCGCGCGGTGGCACAGGCCCGTGACCTATCTCCCGACGTGATCATGATGGACATCCAGATGCCCGGCATGGACGGCATCACCGCCACCCGCCAGCTGCGTGGCTGCAAGATCCTCGTGCTCACCACCTTCGGCACCGACGACCACGTCGCCCAGGCACTGCGCGCCGGGGCCAGCGGCTTCCTGCTCAAGGACGCCACACCCGAGCAGCTGGTCAACGCGATCCGCGTCGTCGCCGGGGGTGAGGCGCTGCTCGACCCCGCCATCACCCGCAACCTCATCCGGCGAGTGCTGCCCGCGCTCACCACCCCCGAAGCGCCGCCCCGGTTCGACGCCCTCAGCGACCGGGAGACCCAGGTCCTGCGCCTCATCGCGCAAGGCATGACCAACGCAGAGATCGCCGCCCTGCTGGTGGTCAGCGAGGCGACCGTGAAGACCCACGTCTCACGCCTGCTCGCCAAACTCGATCTGCGCGACCGGGTCCAGGCCGTCGTCGCCGCCTACCAGCACGGCCTGGTCTGACACTGAGGACGCAGGTGAGCGTCTCCCGGTGGGGTCTGGCCTGGACTGGCCGGCACCGGGCTTGACGAGCAGCATGAATGCGGGCGGCTGGTGACAGACGGAATGATCTCGGACGCGCCCCGCGTTGCTCTACCGTGACGAGCGACTCCTGATTTTGGATCTACCCGGAGGCAGACATGACCACCAGGCCGGAACGCCGCAGGCCGAAGCCGAACCGGGTACGGGTGCTGCGCACCGAACGGATCACGCCCCACATGATCCGCGTGGTGCTGAGCGGTCCCGAGCTCGCCGGGTTCGGTGTGGGCGACTACACCGACCACTACGTCAAGCTTCAGTTCCGCCGGCCCGGAGTGGACTATCCCGAGCCGTTCGACCTGGAGATGATCCGCCAGCGGCTGCCGCGCGACCAGTGGCCGATGAGCCGCACCTACACCGTGCGCGCCTGGGATCCGGTCGCGCTCGAGCTGACCATCGACTTCGTGTACCACGGTGACGAGGGTGTGGCCGGCCCCTGGGCCGCCGCCGCCCGCCCCGGCGACGAGCTGCTGTTCCAGGGCCCCGGCGGTGGGTACGCGCCGCGGGCGGAGGCCGACTGGCATCTGCTGGCAGGCGACGAGAGTGCGTTGCCGGCCATCGCCGCCTCGCTGCCGCGCCTCCCGGCGGGAGTACCGGCGCGGGTGCTGATCGAGGTCGACGGGGCGGCCGAGGAACAGCCGCTCGACACTCCCGCCGACGCCGAGATCGTGTGGTTGCACCGCGGCGGGGCGCCGGTCGGTCAAGCGCTGGTGGCGGCCGTACGCGGCCTGGAGTTCCTGCCGGGCACCGTGCACGCGTTCGTGCACGGCGAGGCCGGCTTCGTCAAGGAGCTACGCCGGCATCTGCGGATCGAGCGCGGGCTCCCGATGGACGCGCTGTCGATCTCCGGTTACTGGCGGCGCGGCGCCGACGAGGAGGGCTGGCGCTCCTTCAAGGCCGACTGGAACCGGCAGGTCGAGGAGCAGGAGGCCAAGGAGCTGACCCAGGCGGGCTGATCCTCGGGCGGCCGTCAGGCACTCTGGCTCTTGACGTTCCGCACCTACCGCAGCCGGCGGAACTAGCCGGAGCAGAGCTGGGAGCGCAGGGTTTCCAAGACCCACCGCTCCCACCGATCCGGCGACCAACCGCGCTCGCGGACGAACTGCAGGTACAGCTCGGGGCTGAGCAGGCCGTACAGCAGGTCAGCCGCATCCTCGGCCGATACGTCGGCGCGCGCGCCAGGCTTGGCCATCAGCGCCCCCGCCGCGGCTGACTGGACCGTATACCGTGGGTCGGCGTCCTGCGGCCAGAGCGCGGTGACCTCAGGGTCCATGGCCGCGGCGGCCTCCACCATCTTGGTGATCTCCGCGACCCGATCGAGGATCGCCCGCGTCCCCGACACGTGCGCCCGCAGGTGCGCTTCGGCGGTGTCGGTGCCCGTGGCCTCACGGAACCAGGGTCGATCCATCGTCGCCACCGGCTCGTCGTCTCCGGCGATCGTGATGTCGACCACCTCCTTCAGCAGAGATCGTTTGTTGCCGAAGGTGAAGTAGATGGTCTGCACCGCGACCTCGGCGCGATCGGCGACGTCCTGCAGCGCCGTCGCCCCGTAACCGCGCTCGACGAACAGCTCCCTGGCCGCCGCCAGCATCCGCCGTCGCGTCTGCCTGGCCTTCTCGGCTCTTTTGTTGACCCTCTTGACGTCGCTCACGGCTATAGCTTATCTCTAGAGGCAGACACTAGTGAGTGACTCTAGAGAGGAAGTTTAGTTATGCCCGTCATCCGGATCACCCGCTTCGTCGTTCAGCCCGCCGACGTCGAGCTGATGCTGGGCCGCTGGCTCACCAGGGACGCCACCGCCGAGCAGGCCGACATCGTCGACGAGCGCTGACCACTCTTCCCGGCCCTGGGAGCCCGGGGCCGGCCCCTCGAATCGAGGTATGACATGAACGTTCCCGCGATCGAGATCAACGCTCTGACCAAGGACTACGGATCGACGCAGGCCCGGGCGGTCGACGGAGTGTCGCTACGCGTCCCCGCCGGGTCGGTCTTCGGTTTCCTGGGGCCGAACGGCGCAGGGAAGACCACCACCATCAAGATCCTGGCCGGGCTGCTCAGCGCCACAAGCGGCCAGGTACGGCTCAACGGTCACGACGTCGCGCGCCGGCGCTCGCGGGCGATGGAGCAGATCGGCGCGGTCCTGGAGGGATCGCGCAATGTCTACTGGACACTGTCGGCCTGGCAGAACCTGCTGTACTTCGGACGGCTCAAGGGGATGCGCAAGGCTGCCGCACAGGCACGCGCCGAGGAACTGCTCACCGGACTGGAGCTGTGGGAACGCCGTGACGAGAAGGTCGGCGACTACTCCCGTGGCATGCAGCAGAAGGTGGCGATCGCCGCCGCACTCATCGCCGATCCACCGATCCTCCTGCTCGACGAGCCCACGATCGGCCTCGACGTGGAGGCCACCCGTACCGTCAAGGAATGGGTCCGCGCCCTGTCCACCGAGCGCGGCAAGACCGTGCTGCTCACCACCCACCAGATGAACGTGGTGGAGGAGGTGTGCGACCGGGTCGCCGTCATCCGGCGCGGTCAGGTGATCACCGACCAGCCGACCCGGCAGCTGCTGGCCAGATTCCGCCGGCGCGACCAGTACGTGATCGAAATCGACGGCCGGGCCGACGGGCTCGAGCTGCCCGTCGGGTCCGAGGTGGTATGCACGGACGACACCACCACGATCACCGCCCGGCTCGCCGATCCCCAGGAGCTGTACGGGCTGGTCGACCGGCTCCGTGACCGCGGGGCGATCCTGCAGTCGCTCGCCCAGGTGCAGCCGGATCTGGAGGACGTCTTCCTCGACCTGATCAAGGACAAGGCCGATGTCTAGCGCCACCACCGCCGCGGCCCCGCTCACGGTCCCCGGCGCCACCCGCTGGCGGCTGACCCCGCGCTCCGGGATCGCCGTGGTGAGCGCCGAGGTCCGCAAGGGGCTGACCAGGCAACTCGCCAACCCCGTCGCGCACCTGGTCACGCTCGCCTTCGCCGCGACCATGTACCTGGGGATGCAGTACGTCATCGGAGAGGGCGCGCTCCAGCGCGACCTGCTACCCCGGACCCTCGTCGGGATCAGCAGCTACTGGTTCTTGCATTTCGCGTGCATCGTCATGGTCTCTGACCTGGTCGAGGAGATGCGCGGCGGCACCTTCGCCCAGGCACTGCTCACACCGAGCCCGCTGTGGCTGGTGATGCTCGGCCGGCTGCTCACCGCCTCGGTGTTCGGCCTGGTCGTGTCCGTGACAGGGACCCTGGTGCCCATGCTGGTGACCGGCACCACGATCCCGCTGGAGTGGGCTGCGCTGGTCCCGTACGCGCTGGTCGTGGTGAACGCACTGGCGTTCACATTCGTGATGGCCGCGCTGGCGCTGAACTCACCCATGGTCGCGGTGCTGGAGGCGCTGCTCACCTCGCTGGTGCTCCTCCTGAACGGCGCGTTCATGCCGCTGTCCCTGTACCCGGACTGGATGGCTGTGCTGGCGCGGCTGTTGCCGACGACCCTGGGCGTGGAGGCGACTGCCAAAACACTCTTCGAAGGGCGGTCGCTGGGCGACATCTGGAACGACGGCACGCTGCCGTGGTTGCTGGTGTACACGGCCGCCCTGGTCCTCGCCGGGTGGGCGCTCTTCGTCCGTAACCACCGCAAGGCCCTGCGCGACGGCCGGCTCGGCCAGTACTGAGCAGAGCGGAGATCCTGATGACGACAACACTCACAGCCCGGCGCCTGGCTCCCCTGGCCGGCGGGTTCGGCGCCGAAGTCCACAAGGGCATGGTGAACTTTCTGGTCCAATGGCGCAGCATCCTCGTTCAGGTAGCGATCTACCCGGTGTTCTACCTGCTCGTCGTGCTCTTCATGGGACGCGGACAGTTGCGGACCGACCTCCTGGTCGCCGGAGTCCTCGGCATGGTGCCGTTCACCTTCATCTACGAGCAGGTCAACCGGTCGTTCTGGAGCTACCTGGGCGACATCCAGTCCGGCGTGCTGGAACAGACCTACCTCACCCCGCTGCCGTCCTGGGCGCTCATCCTGGGCCGGCAGGTCGCGTCCTTCTTCTCGGCGCTTCCGCAGGCCGCCTCGGTCTACATCGTCGGAATGGCGGTCATCGCCGCCCACGATGCGAGCATGCCGTTCGACGTGCAGGTCCTGGTGCCGTTGGCGGCCATCGTGCTGGGCACCAGCGGGCTGGCGCTGATCCTCAGCGGGCTGACCCTGCTGTACAAGCGGGTCGAGATCGCCACCCAGATCTCGGTGGCGCTGTGGTTCATCGCCGGCGGCACCTTCGTCCCACTGATCAACATGCCGGACTGGTCGGCGTTCCTCAGCCGGTTGCTCATCCCGATCGCCCCGGGTATCGAGGCGATGCGGGAGATCCTCCTGAAGGGCCGGTCGCTCACCAGCCTCCAAGACGGCTGGGGACTCGGCTGGCTGCTTCTGCAGCCCGTCCTGCTGCTCCTGGTCGGCGGGCTGCTGTTCGTCTGGCTCGAACGCGTGGCCAAGCGCCGAGGAACGCTCGGACGGTACTAAACCCACAGTGACCCCTCGGCCGAGTGCGCGGCGGCCATCGGGTCTCCCGGGCAGATCCGGGAGACCCGATGGCCCCGCCTGGCAGGCTCGGGTGCTCGCTGCGATCGGCGGCGCGTCCCGATCAGTCACAACCAGGAGCTAGCCGCATTCCACCACGACCGACACGGTCGACGCTTGATCTGCAACGAGCCCTGCGAGTGCGGCGGAACCAGCCGTCCTGCCACTCGCAGGGTCCGCTGACCCGGCAGGCTGGGGCGCACGCCGCCAGAACGGGATGGCCAGGATGACGAGGAGCAGGCCGGCGAGGCCGGCGACGGCGAAGGACCACCGGGTGCCGTAGGCGTCGATGATGAAACCGGTGATGGGACCGGAGACGGCCAGCCCCAAGGTGAGAGCCGTGCCGTGCAGGCCCATGGCCTCACCTCGGGCGGCGGAGGGTACCCACTGGCTGAGAGTGTCGATCGTGGTGGACAGGGCGGGGGCGCAGAGGATGCCCGCGGGGATCACCGCCACGCAGAGCAGTTGCCAGCTGCCGACCAGGCCGACAGGCACGGTCAGCGCGGCCATGGCGCCGATCATGACCAGCGGGGAGAAACCCCTGGGCAGCGCGCCGTACACGAAGCCGCCGACCAGCGACCAGAAGCACCACAGCCCGATCACCAGGCCGGTCCACTGCGCCACGCTGTCGGCCTTGAGGACCGCGACCAGACTCAGCTCGGTAGCGATCAGTACGAGGGTCGCCGCGAAGGTGATCCCGAGCAGGGAGAGCAGGGCGGGGGTCAGCCACTGCCGGCGCGGCGTGACCGTATCGGAGATCTCGTCCCCCTCGGCGCGGATCGGCGGATTCAGCAGCAGCAGTGCCACCCCGGAGCCGACCAGGCCCGTCCCGATGGCGGCCATGGTCCAGCCGCTGCCGAACGCGGTGGCGGAGGCGACCGCCAGGGCCGGGCCGATCATGTACGCGACCTCGACGAACATCGAGTCGAGCGCGAAGCCGGGGCGGCGCTGCTCGACAGGTACAGCCGCCGCGACGCATTGCCGGATCACGCCGAACACCGGGAGCGCCAGCACCCCGCCCACGACGGCGCCGCCGAGCAGGACCCAGTAGGGCAGGAACGGGGCCGACACCCAGAAGGCGAACTGCGCGACCGTCGTGACCACGACGACGGGCCGGAGACCGTGCCGGTCCACGAACCGGCCGGCGACCGGCGCGCCGACGGCGACGCCGACCGTGGCGGCCCCGCCGACCAGCCCCGCCTGAAAGAAGCCGAGCTTCAGGCTGTTGACCACATGCAGGGTCAGCGTCAGTCCCGTGGCGGTCACCGGGATCCGGGCGACCAGCCCGACGAGCATGAGCGCCCGTACGCCAGGGATCGCCAGCACCCGCCGGTAAGGCTCTACAGTCATTTGGTTGCTTACCTCCGCCGGACATTGTGGCAGCAACCACCGACATTGGGATTTCCTGCAACCATCGAGCAGGTGTCTTCCGGCTCGTACCGCCGGGGTGCGTCCCGGACCGGTTCCTCCATCGGCCGCCGTCCGCCGGGAAGTTACCAAGAGTTCGGTGACCTGGATGTTGAGCGCCGCGCCTGGGGGCGGGGCTCAGTCCGGCAAGGTCGAGGGGAGCCCGAAGCGGGGCAGCACGCTGTTGTCGAAGCGCGTCATCGCACTGATCCGGCTGCCCGCGATGGTGAGCACCAGCAGTCCGTTCGCGTGCAGCTCCCCGGCGTGCGGGTAGGCAAAGCTCCGACCAAACGATGATGCGGCGGGCATAGGCGCCGCTCTGGGACAATTAGTGACATGGCCGAAACGGAAATCGACAGCGACGTGAACCCGACCGGCGAGTACAGCCGTGATCAGAACTACATCACGACCCGCATCACCGCCGACGGACGGGACGGCTATCCGCTGGAGCCGGGGCGTTATCGCCTGGTGGTCAGCCGAGCATGCCCGTGGGCGAACCGGTCGATCATCGTCCGTCGCCTCCTCGGTCTGGAGGACGTGCTGTCGATGGGGGTGACCGGGCCGACCCACGATGCGCGGAGCTGGACGTTCGACCTCGACCCCGGCGGACGTGACCCGGTGCTGGGCATCGAGCGGATCCAGGACGCCTACTTCGCCCGGTTCCCCGGCTACGAGAAGGGCATCACCGTCCCGGCCATCGTGGACGTTCCCTCCGGCCAGGTCGTCACCAACGACTTCGCGCAAATGACGCTCGATCTGTCCACCGAGTGGCGGGCCCACCATCGGCCGGGCGCTCCCGAGCTGTATCCGGAACACCTCCGCGACGAGATCGACGACGTCAACCGCGTCGTGTTCACCGACGTCAACAACGGGGTGTACCGGTGCGGCTTCGCCGGCAGTCAGGAGGCGTACGAGACGGCCTATCACCGCCTGTTCGACCGGCTCGACTGGTTGTCGGCCCGGCTCGAGCACCAGCGCTACCTCGTCGGGGACACCCTCACCGAAGCCGACGTCAGGCTGTTCACCACCCTTGTTCGCTTCGACGCCGTCTACCACGGCCACTTCAAGTGCAACCGGCAGAAGCTCACCGAGATGCCGGTGCTGTGGGCCTACGCCCGCGATCTGTTTCAAACGCCCGGCTTCGGCGACACCATCGACTTCAACGACATCAAGCGCCACTACTACGCGGTACACCGGGACATCAACCCGACCGGCATCGTGCCGGTCGGCCCTGAGC
>JAOPYK010000160.1 GCA_025964695.1 Streptosporangiaceae bacterium
CACGGGAGACTGTGTGGGAGAGTAGGACACCGCCGGACACACACCAACAACGAACGGCCCCCACCCACCGTGGGGGCCGTTCGTCGTTCACCACCATTCCCGCCCACCACACCCCCGTCCTCCCACCCGCACCACCAACCCGCACCACCAACCCCGGACACGGCACAGCCTCGCCGGACACCTGACCATTCCTGTGACATCAACTTCTGACATCAACTTCGGCGTCACCTGAGGCCTGGGCCTGCACGCTGCGGCCGAGAATCTGAGTTGCCGTTGCTCCGGCAGTTCGCCGACGAGGCCCTTTTTCGGCGGAGAACACCACCCAGAAGTCGGATCAAGATGCCGGTGTTCACGTGAATCCTCTGGTGATCCGTGCCGTGATGCTGCCGGCGTTCGCGATGCGGACCGCGCTCCACCTGCGGTAACAGCCAGCCCGGAAACGGGTCCGTTCAGATTCTGATCTTCCGCGTGCATGATCATGAAGTGCCGGGTTGGGCGCCCTGCCCGCAGCTGGTTTGGATGAGGTCTGTCCGACGAGTGTAGGAATGTGTCTCTCCTTGGGGTTGGTACGGTTCTACGCTGGTTCGGGCCTTCCACTCGCGGAGGTGGCGATGAGTGTTGATCTGAGGAAGCTGGCCGCGGAGTTGCGCGGCAGGCTTCCGGTCACGACTGAGGCGGCGGCCCGAGTCTGCGCGGCGCTCAAGGCCGGAGCCAGACCAGAGACCGGGGACGTGGATCTGATTCTGCGGGCATTGACGGACTTCGATGGTGCCCGGGTACGGCTCGTGGAGGTCAGATCGGAGGGCCCGATGCCGGAGACTTTTGAGATGTTGTCGCAGGCACTCGATGCTGCGGCCGCTGAAGCGTCGCGAAGCGAACGGCTTCGGAGGCTGGTGGGAATCCGGGGACCGGCGGCGCTCGAGAACATTCTTGAACAGGTTCGCCAGGCTGCGCGGACCGGAGAATCATCTCAGCTCCACCTGCTCGCACAGCTCATGGATTTGGCGGCCGACACAAGCGACTTCCAAGAGCTCGATGACGCCGCCGAACTGGCCAGAGAGCGATTGCCGGACCGCTGGCGCCCGTTGATCAACGCGGCTCTCAACCGCCGGCTCGCGACCGAAGAACTCGACCGGCCACGAGCGAAGACCGGCAACGACGGCGCGGCGACAATTCCCGCTCCGCAGGAAGACGGGCCTGTCCAGGCCGCGTCCGCTCCTCGGCAGGAGCCCGGCAGTGCCGACGTACGGCCGACCTTGCCGCAGGAGCAGCCGGACGAGGTTGCTCCGTCCGCACGACAGGCGGCGCCAGGCGAGGTGGGCCCACAGACAGATCCGGCTTCGCCGGAGGACAGGGCAGGGGAGGCCGCATCAGTTCCTCAGCAGAGAGCGTCTGTTTCTCGGCAGGGCGCTGACGGCGCACGTCTGGCTGCCGCTTCCGGGGAACGGGAATCGGATGGAGCGGCTCCGTCCGTTTCGCTGGAGAAGGCCGGCCAGTCCGGCGCGGAAGTGGCTTCCGTTTCGCGGGAAGACGGATCGGTTCCGCCGGTTCCATCAATCCCTCGGCAGGAGCCTGGCGGAGTCGGCGCGCAGGTGGCCGCTGCCTCGATTGGAGAGGGGCCGGGTGAGGGGCAGCCCACCAAGGCCGTCGATGAGAGCAATACACCGGTGCCGCTCGGTGCGCCTCCCGCCTTCGGTTCTGGTCACGTCGAGGCGTCCGAGATCGTACTGGA
Source organism: Streptosporangiaceae bacterium (assembly GCA_025964695.1). Taxonomy (GTDB): domain Bacteria; phylum Actinomycetota; class Actinomycetes; order Streptosporangiales; family Streptosporangiaceae; genus Actinomadura_E. Next base: position 1,733 of record JAOPYK010000160.1, read on the forward strand.
GTTCGCTGAGCCGATCGAACCGTCGGCCCCCCACGGGGGACTTGACCAGACCGAGTCGCCCGCAGACACGAAACCCGGGATCGCCGGGGAGACCCCGGCCGGGACGCCCGCTTCGGACACGCCCGCGAACGTGGAGACGAGGAGCGAAAAACTCAGCGGAGTCGGACTCGGGACCAGGCAGGCGGGGGCTGTCGCGGTCGGGAACTCCGAGGCCGGGACCTTGGGGGCGGCGAATCGGGAGGCGGGGGCTGTCGCGATCGGGAGATCGGAGGTAGCGAGGAACCGGGGACCCGGGGCCATGGGTGCTGACAGAGGGGGACTCGGGAACGGCAAGCCGGGAGCCGCCGAGGCGGAGATGGCTGCGCTGCAATCGGCTCGCTTCGGGCTGGCGGCCTGGCTGCGTACGGCAGCGGGCCGTCCGGCGGTCGAGGCGCAGGCGCGGCGCTGTGCAGGGCTCGCCCGGGGCATGGGTGACTTCGCCGGGCGGCTGTCGGCCGAGTTCTCCGCGACCGCCGAGGGACTGGACGCCCGGTCGCTCGCCGACGACCCAGCGGGCGGGATCTTGGCATGGGCCGCGGCACTACGCGCCGGGATCGTACACCCGACCCCGGAATCGATCAGGCTCCTCGATGACCTCGCCCCAGTGGTGTCGCGCTATCCGGGACTGTCGGCGTACGGGGAGGCCTTCGCCGATGCTGCGGACTCGGGCGCGTACCTGATCCCGGGGAGCGCTGGAGATGGACAAGGCGCCCAGGCCGGGCAGAACCGTCAGCGTGCCGTGCGGGCCTCGGTACGGCTGCTGGAGGAGGGGCCGCACCGGAGGCTGGAGCCGGCCCTGGTCGAGGAGACATGGCGGGCTCTGGTCCAGCAGGACGCCCCGCTCGGGAGGCTGCTGGAGGCGGCCGCGCGGGACGATGCCGCACAGGTCGACGAGGTGGCCGATCGGGTGGCCGAGCTCCGGGTGGGCGAAACCCTCGGCCAACTGATCGACGAGACCGTACAGCGGGTGGCGGGCGGTCCTGCCGAGAGCACCACCACGATCTGGCTCGGCGGGATGATCGGCGACGCGCTCGAGATGGTCGCCCGGTGGGTCTCCGCGGTCAAGGGGACGGGTTCGGTGGGCGCGGACCGGCTCGCCGAGGCGCTGGCCGAGTTGCGCGCCTCGATCGAGCGCAACGAAGAGCTGGCCGCCGCCGAGCTCAGCGGGCCTGTCGCGGCAGGCGGCCCGGTGCTCGCCGCGGCGGCCGGGGCGGCGCGGCTGCTGATCCGGGAGACGTTGGAACTGCTGGACGGCGCGCCGGTACGGACCGCCGAGCCACCGTACGCTCACGTCGTCAACCGCGAGTTGCTGCTGGCACCCGCTGTGAAGGTCCATCCGGCGACCCTGGCGCCCTACCAGCCCCCTGCCCTGGCAGACCTGATTCCGGTGGCCCTGGCGCCCGACGAGGAGTGGGAGGCCGCCTTCGAGGCCCGGGCAGCGCAAGGCGACCACGAGGGGACGCGCGGCATCATCGCGGTTCTGGAGCGGCAGGAGCCTGGCAGGGTGCTGCCGCTGCGCCTGCGCCGTGAGGAGCTCGTGCGGGCGGCACGGTCGGCCCGGGACGAGCGTGTCCGGAATCTTCGCGTGCGGATGACCCACGGGATGCGGGACGGCGCGTTGGACGGAGCTGCGGCGGCCCGCATCGAGGAGACGCTCCAGGACCTGACCGGTCCGCTGCGCGACGACTTCGGCCGGGTCCGCACCGTGCTCGATGAGCTGGAGACCGATATCGCGCGGGGGACCTCGCACAACCTCAAGCTGCTCGGCGGGGCGGCGGGTTCCTCCGCCCCGCATCCCTGATCCTGCCCGTGCAGGCGGCGAAACGTCCAGACGAGCGACAGGGCTCCGGCGGATGCGGTGACCGATATCTGCCACAGAGCTCGCCGGCGGGCCGGCTCGGTTAGCACGCTCCCGGGCCGGCCCGGGAGCTGGTCAGGGGCGGCCGTTGCGGGCTCGGCGGGCCGGCCAGGTGCTGAGATCACGTACCCGTTCCGCGGGCAGCGTGCGCAGCCGTACGGCCACGGCCGTGGGGTCGCCGACGATGCGGTCGGCGTCGAACCGGCGTAGCTCGGTCAGCGTGAGCACCCCGCAGAGCAGGGCGTCCGGAGTACGGACGGCGACCATCGGGCCGATCTGGGTGAACCCGGGCCCGCTGTCGTTGAGAGTCAGCAGCAGCCCCTGGAAGGTGGCCTCGCCTTGAGACGTGGGCTGTGATCGTACGGAGTCCAGCAGCGAGAGAAAGCCACGTTCGAGTTCCCGGGGGCTCTTACCGGTCAGGTAGAAGCGCACGTGCCAGGCGGTGGTCTTCAGCGGCACCCGGAACCGGATGGTCAGGCCGTTGGTGCGGGAGCACAGTTCGTAGGCCCGGCTGAGCGCCGGCCTGTGGGTGGCGTCCGTACCGCACAGTCCGCCGCTGACCGTCCCCGCGCCGGGATCGGCGCCGCCGAGAGTGGCGGCCACCGCCTGGTCCAGCTGGCCGATCGTGTAACGCAGCACGTTGGCGAGGTTCTGCTCGAGCGCCTCGAGCGTACGGGTGATCCGCTGGTTCAGATCCTGGCCGAAGTCCCGGGAGTCCTCCAGCGCGGTGAGCCGTCGGCTGAAGACCGCGCTCTGGTCACCGAGCTGCGCCAGCCGGGTCTTGGCCTGAAGCATGTCGGCGGACAGCCGATCGAGGTCGCCCAGCCGGCGCTGAAGGGCCGGGACGGTGCCGCCGAATTGTGAGGTCAGGGACTGCAGCCTTCGTTCCTGTTCGTTGACCATGACACCGAGCTCTGCGAGCTGCCTGGCCTTCTGGCCGGAGCCGCGGGCAAGGTACAGCTCCGCAGCGCCTACGACCAGGCAGGCGAGGACCAGCAATATGGACGTCATGCTGATGCCTCGTGTCCTCCGTCCAGCGGAAGCCTCCCGCCACCATCTCCTGAGATCGCCACTGTGATGGACGATAAGCCAGATACCCCGTCAGATGCCATTGATCGATCCCAATGTGTAACTCGTAGTTTTTTTACCGACGGCGGCCTCCCGTCCTGGCAGCACTGGCCGATGACCGGAGGACTTTCACGCTGAATGGGTACAGACCGCCGCATGACGGTCGAAGGCCGTTATTCGGCCTGGCTGCACGCTGAAGGGATCAGGGCATGAATATCTCCCGTACCGCCGATCTGTGGTGGAAGAACGCCGTCGTTTACTGCCTGGACATTGAAACGTTCAAGGACGGCAACGACGACGGAATCGGCGACTTCCGGGGCGCCACACAGCACATCGACTACCTTGACCGGCTCGGTGTGACGTGCATCTGGCTGATGCCGTTCTATCCGTCGCCGGACCGTGACGACGGCTACGACATCACCGACTTCTACGGAGTAGATCCGCGGCTCGGCACGCTGGGGGACTTCGTGGAGTTCGTGCGGACCGCCCGGGACCGCGGCATCCGAGTGATCGCCGACCTGGTCGTCAACCACACCTCCGACGAGCACCCCTGGTTCCAGAACGCCAGGTCGAGCCGTGACTCGCAGTACCGCGACTGGTACATCTGGGCGGACGAGCCGCCGGCCGACGGCCCGCAGGGCATCACCTTCCCGGACCAGGAGACGAGCCTGTGGCAGTTCGACGAGCGGACCGGCCAGTACTACTTCCACCGTTTCTACAGGTTCCAGCCTGACCTCGACGTCGCCAACCCCGAGGTGCGGGACGAGATCGCCCGCATCATCGGCTTCTGGATGGAGCTGGGGCTGTCCGGTTTCCGGGTGGACGCGGTGCCGTTCATGCTGGAGACCACCGGCCAGCGGGATGCCGCGAACCTGCCCGACCCGCACGACTTCCTGGCCGACCTGCGCTCGTTCCTGTCCCGCCGCAGCGGCGAGGCGATCCTGCTCGGCGAGGTCAACCTGCCTTACCCGGACACGATGCGCTTCTACGGTGAAGGCCGCGAGCTGACGATGTGCTTCGACTTCATCGGCATGCAGCGGATGTACCTGTCCCTGGCCCGCGGTGACGCCCGGCCGCTCGCCGACGCGCTGGGCGATCGCCCTTGGCCGCCCGAGGACGGGCATTGGGCGACCTTCGTCCGCAACCACGACGAACTCACCCTCGACAAGCTCACCGATGACGAACGGCAGGAGGTCTTCGAGGCGTTCGGCCCCGAGAAGGACATGCAGTTGTACGGCCGGGGCCTGCGCCGGCGGCTGCCGCCCATGCTCGGCGGTGACCTGCGCAGGGTCAAGATGGTCTACAGCCTGCTGTTCTCACTGCCCGGCACCCCGGTCCTGTTCTACGGGGAGGAGATCGGCATGGGTGAGGACCTCCGAGCCGAGGGCCGACTGGCGGTCCGTACCCCGATGCAGTGGCGGCCGGACCCTTCGGGCGGGTTCTCCACCGCGGACCCGTCCCGCTTTCCGGCGCGGCTGGTCGAGGGCGAGTACGGGCCCGAGAACGTCAGCGTGAGCGCCCAGCGGGGCGACCCCGAGTCGCTGCTCACGTGGATCGGTACTCTCGCCGAGCGCTACCGGCAGAACCCGGAGCTGGCCTGGGGGGAGTATTCCGTCCAGGAGACCGGCATCGATTCGGTGCTCGCGCACCGCTGCTCGACGCCGCGGGCCACGGTGATCGCCCTGCACAACTTCGCGGAGACCCCCGCCGAGGTCGAGGTGGTGCTGGACGGATTCGACGACTCCTCGGTCCTGGTCGATCTGCTGGTCGACGGCACCACCAAGCTCACCGAGCGCGGGCATGTCACGCTCCGGCTGGACGGCTACGGGTGCCGCTGGCTCCGCGCCTTCCCCGCGCCCGGTCACTGACCGGACCGCAGGAGGTGAAGGCGAGGGGCCCTTTGCTTGCTCGCCTTCACGAGGCCGGATCGTGGACCGCGGCCCGGCCGACATCTAGGAGGTCATGATCGGTTCGGCGGGGAGACCGAGGAACCGGCCGATATCGGCGACTTCGGCTCGCACCTGGTTCACGACGGCGGCGGGAAGCGGCTCGAAGGGCTCGATCGTGATGTCGATACGCCGGGCCGAACGCCGGGTACGCCAGGTACCGGCGGCCTGCCCGTCCACCAGCAGCGTAGGCCGGATGATTCCGCCGCCCGGGTGGATCCTCGTGCGATAGGACACGGGCACCGACAGCTCCCTGGTCCGCCAGCCGAGCAGATATTCGTCGTAGCCCGGTACGAGCCGTACCCAACCGGCCTGCTTCCGTTCTGAACCGGCCGCGGCGTATTCGGAGCCGGTGTGGCCCGAACCCGCGAGTCCGGAACCAGCGAGTCCGGAGCCGGCCTCCGCCGGCCCAGGCCACGTCGTCCCGCGCCAGGCCCGCTCAGCGTCGCCGAGCGGCAGTCCCGACCAGGCGGCGAGATCGGCGGGCCCGGCGGGGTCGTGCGCCAGGCGGTAACGCTCGGCCAGTTCGCGGAGCGCGGCGTCCCGGTCGGTCACGGCGACGGGGAGTGGCCGGCCGAGCCAGTCGGCGGCGTGCACGTAAGTGGCCTTGCCCTCCCGGTCGGGTCCGAGCACCACCAGGCCTTCCCGGGCGGCGAGCATCGCCAGATGCACGATCGCCTGCCCCTCGGCCGGCCGTCCCGCCTTGGCCAGCCGTTCCCCCAGCGCCGCCTTGCCGAGCGGTCCCTGATCCGCCAGTGCGGCCGTGACGAGCCGTACGGCGTCGTCCGGGTCGATCTCGATGCCGAGCCCGCGCAGGCGCCGCAGCGATCCCGCAGGAGCGGGTCGGACCAGCGGGAACAGCCACGTCAGGTCCTCAGCCGCGATGAGGTGGAGGGTGCCGCGCGGCCCCCAGCAACGGACGATCTCGCGGGTGTCCCGTGCGGCCGCCACGTCGGCGGCGGTGAGACGGGCCGTCCGGGCGCGCAGCGCCAACGGGAAGGCGGCGATGTCCTGGGCCTGCATGGCGAGCAGGCGGCGGACGACCTCCACGACGCCGCCGACACTGGGCCGATGCAGCAACTGGGCACGGACTCTCCGGTGCCTGATCTCGTCGCTCATGGCCCCAGTCTCGGCCATACGGTGGGAGGGCCGGACCGCGCTGTGCGAGCTCACCTGACGTCGTGCGGAACTCGCGCGTATTGCCGGTATCCAGGCGCCCTGTCGATGTCGTACGTTCCGGAGATGGGAACGGGGTCGCCGGTGGTGCTGCTGGATGTCGACGGAGTGCTGAATCCGGTCGAACGGGCCGGGCGCGGCTATCGCAGGCACCGGGCCTCGCCCAACGGCTTCACCTACCGCCTCTGGCTGAACGCCGCGCACGGGCCGATGTTGCGCGAGCTCATCGCCGAGACCGGTGCCGAGCTGGTGTGGGCCAGCTACTGGTGTGAGAACGCCAACGAGTGGATCGCGCCCAAGGTGGGCCTGCCGGATCTGCCGTTCGTCCCGATCCCGGCCCGGCCGTACGACTCGGAGCTCTCGCTCGGGGCGTGGAAGGCGCGGCATGTCGCCGAGTGGGCACAGGGCCGGCCGTTCGTCTGGTTCGAGGACGAGCCCGACGTCACCGGCTGCCTGCAGGGCGAGTCCGGCGTCGGCGCCCATCTGCTCGTCGCCGTGGACCCCTTCATCGGGCTGACCGAGCAGCACATCGAACTGGCCCGATCCTGGCTCCTCCATCTCACCTAGTGTCCTGAGCCTCGTCCCCGGCTTGGGAGCAGGTGGCTTGGCTGCCCAGCGCGAGGGCGACCGCGATCGACGCCGCCGTCGGTCCCTGTGCGTGGAGAGACTCTTGTTGCAAACGAGTGCATCGGGGCCCAGCATGCGTGGTATGTCAATCGATGACCGACTTCCCGAACCGTTGTTCTCCGCATCGGAGATGCGCCGGCGCCGAGACGACTTCCGCGCCGAACTGAACCGCCGCGACCTGTCCCATGCCTTCGTTTACGGCGCGAACCGCTCCGGCAGCGCGGTGTCCTGGCTCACCGGGTGGCCGGTCACCCGGGAAGCACTGCTGATCGTTGGCCCGGAGGAGGCCGACGACGTTCTCCTGGTGTCCTTCTACAATCACCTGCCGCAGGCTCGCCGGCTGTCGCGCGTGCGGGTCGAGTGGGTCGGCCAGAATGCGATCACGAGCGCGCTCGAGCAGCTCGGCTCCGCCGATGAGCGCCCCGCTCGCGTCGGGGTGGTCGGCCCGCTGCCGTTCTGGCACTACCGGGCGCTGGCCGGCCGGGTCGCGGAGGTGGTCGACCTGAACCCGGCCTACACCGCAATGCGCCTGGTGAAGTCCGCGGAGGAGGTGGCCGCCCTGCGAAAAGCCGCGGCGCTCACCGACGTCGCGGTCAGGGCGCTCGAGCAGGCCCTGCACGAGGGGGCGACCGAACACGAGCTCGTAGCCGAGATGGAGCGCTCCTATGTCGCGGCGGGCGGTATGCACCAGATCCATTATCTCGGCGTCACCGGGATGGACAGTCCCTCGTTGTGCGTACCTGCCCAGTGGCCGACATGCCGGCGGATCCGCCGCCGCGACGTCGTCACATGCGAGATCAGCGTCGCCGTCGCGCCGGAGTACGCGGGGCAGCTGCTGCGTACCTTCACCGTCGGCGCCGCCCCGACCCCGCAGTACGCGCGACTGCACGCGGTCGCCGAGGGCGCATTCGACGCGATCCGAGCAAGGCTGGTTCCCGGCACGCACGCCCGGGAGCTCGTGGCGGCCGGGGCCGTCATCGAGACGGCCGGGTACACGGCGGTCGACGATCTCGTACACGGATACGGCGGCGGTTACCTCCCGCCGGTCATCGAAGGCCCGGGCCGGCCACTCAGCCCCGCGCCTGACCTCGTCCTGGCCGCGGGCATGACCGTGGTCGTCCAGCCGAACGTCGTCACCCGCGACCTGAGCGCCGGGGTGCAGACCGGGGAGCTGCTGCTCGTCACAGATGACGGCGCCCAGCGCCTGCACGACTACCCGTACGGACTGCACGAGGTCGGCTGACCGAGCGAGAAGGAGGCCGCCATGCCCCGTTAGTGGTCACCGCACGAGAAGCCCCTCGGCAGGAAGGATCCCTCATGAATCGCGTCGCTCTGGTGACCGGTGGCAGCCGGGGCATCGGCCGTTCCACCGCCCTGGCACTGGCCGGGGACGGCGTGGACTTCGTCACCGTTCGGCCACGTCTGCTCGCCCGAGGAGGTCGCCGAGATGGTCCGCTTCCTGGTCTCGCCGGCCGCCTCGTACGTCACCGACCAGCGGATCGAGGTGGACGGCGGCACTTGGTGAACATTACGTGAATGCCGCGCCCTGGGATGGGTTCTGAGCTGGCCGAACTCTTACACTCCCGATGTCGGTTAACTTCGCGATTACTTTGTTGACTTCGCGATTACCTTTCTGGAGTGCCGGTTGGCCAGTAAGATCATTCTGCACATCGGCCTGCAGAAGTCCGGGACGACTTATCTGCAGGAGGTCCTCGGCACGTGCACGGCCGGACTGGCCGAAGCGGGAGTGCTCTACCCGCTCGCGGCGGAGGCGCCCCGGCCCGGTGCCGTCGAGAATCACGAGCACGCGATGTACGGGCTGCTCGGCACCGAGTTCCCCTGGGTCGGTGAAGATCGCGCCGCCGAGCTGCGCGAAGGGTGGGAGCGCCTGTCCGCGCGGATCCGGGCGTGGCCCGGCACGGTGCTGCTGTCCGCGGAGGCTCTGGCCGTCATCCGCACCCCGGCGATCCGGCGGCTGCTCGACGTACTCGACTGCCCTGACCTGGACGTCCTGGTGACGGCCCGCAGCCTGGGCCGGTCGCTGCCGTCGCTGTGGCAGCAGCACATCCGCAACGGGCGGGCCGGGACCTTCGAGGACTACCTGCAGGTACTGGCCGAACAGCGGGACCGCCCGAACGACGACATCGAGCAAGTGCTGGAGCTGCATCTCTGGCGTGCCTTCGCGCTCGGTGGGCTCGTGCGACGGTGGGCCGCGGAGGCCGGGACGGGCAGGGTACGGGTGGTGACCAACGCCGGCTCGCCGCCGCAGCTGTTGTGGTCGCGTTTCAGCCAGGCGATCGGCATGCTCGACTTCGCCGGCCGCCCGTCCGCCGACGTGCTCGGCAAGCGCACCCACGCCGGGCTGACCGCCGAGGAGACCATCCTGCTCGGCTCGCTGAACTACGCGCTGTCACAGGCGAACTGGAGCAGGGAGGAGGCCGCCCGCGTGCGGGACACGGTCGTCAACGATGGGTTCCTCACCCGGGTGGAGCGCGGCCCCAGGAACGTCATCCCCGAGGCCTGGCGCAGCCGTGTCCTGCAGTGGGGCGAATCGGATGTCCTCGATCTCCTCGGCAGCGGAGTGGGGCTGGTAGGGGACGTCGAGGACCTCCGCTACGAACCCGGCCGGGAGCTTCAGGAGCCGCCCACCGCCAGAGACGTCAGCAAGGCCAGTGCCGTCGCGGTGCTCGCAGTGGCCGAGGCGTTCAAGCAGACCCCGGCGCCCCCGGAGCCTCCAGCCGCACAGCACCGTCCGCGCAGGCTCTTCCGGACGTCGGTGTAGCGTCGGGCCGCAGCCATCTCGGGGG
>JAOPYK010000173.1 GCA_025964695.1 Streptosporangiaceae bacterium
GGACTGTATCTGGTCGACCGGCTGTCCTGCTCCTGGGGCAGCAACACCGCACCCGAAGGCAAGGTCGTCTGGTTCGAACTACCCGCACAACCCAAAGGCCCCGCCCACGGATGACCGCCCGCGACCGAATGCCCGCCCAAAACAAGAATCGACATCCCCCATGCTCAAGCAGATGTTCGTTCCGGGCCCGACGGATCATCTGTTCTCTCACAACGGTTCCTCAGGTGAAGTGAATTTGTCACCGAGGAAGCGGAAGACGGTGGGCGGAAACGTTCCGCATGACGTGCGTCACAACGGTCGCATGAGGTGACACCATCGTTGCGTACAGGGACACTCCTGGCCGACCTAAACGTGATCAACACGGACAGTAGGCCAGTTGAGTCGGGTGAGATTCCTCCCTCCCGGCCAACCCGGCACGATCCTCGCGGACGGTACAACATCGGTGAGCGGGCAGGGGCCTCAGTCGCTCGTGATGGGCAGTTCCACCTGCAGCACAGTGCCCTGGCCGGGCGGACTTGTGACCTTGATCGTGCCATTCAGCGCTTCGATCCGGTCGGCCAGCCCGGTAAGGCCGCTTCCTCGAGCAGGATCGGCGCCTCCGCGCCCGTCATCACACACAAGCAAACAGAGACGACCATCACAGATGTCCGCTTTGACGTGGGTGGCCGACGCCTGCGCATATTTCGCTGCGTTCGCCAGGGCCTCCGCCACGACGTAATAAGCCGCGACCTCAACGCTCTCGGGGAGTCGTGTCTCGATCGGGGCGTCGAGCTTCACCGGAACGGCAGAGCGGTGGATCAGGCCCTTGATCGCCTGCACGAAGCCGCCTCTGGCCAGGCTCGCTGGGTGAATCCCGCGCGCCGTCTCCTGCAGTTCGTTCAACGCGTCCGTAAGGCCGGCCGCGACCTCGGAGAGCCGGGTCCTGAGTTCAGGGGCGTCGGCGGGCACATCTTTCTCGGCGATATGGAGTTCCATGGCGAGCGAGACCAGCCGTTGCTGGGTGCCGTCGTGCAGGTCGCGCCCGATCCGCCGCCGGGCCTGGTCGGTGGCGGCCACGATGCGAGCTCTGGAGGCGGTCAGGTCGGCGCGAACCTGGGTGTTGGCGATGGCGGTTGCTACCAGATCGGTGAAGTCGCAGATGCGCGTCTCGGCTGCGCGGGGCAGCAGCTGGTCATGGGTCGAGAAGGCCGTCATCACCCCCCAGCACCTTCCGTCAACGATGATCGGTGTGCCGATCCCTGAGCAAATGCCGTGCTGCTGGAGGTAGACGCACAGTGGGCTCACGGCACCGATGAAGCAGTCCATCCGCGCGGGAGTATTGCTGTGCAGCACCATGGACGGGAGGTTGCTGCCCGCGATCGTCCAGCGGGTGTTGATCGCCAACACTTCGTCGGGCCCGCCCCACACGCCGATCACGGTCGTCGTCTCGTCGGGCTCATAGCGGAGCATCCGGGTGATTTCCGCGCCGATGACCTGGCCCACCTCCCTGGCCACCGCGGCGAAGACCGTGGCCGGTGGTTCTCCGCACGCGACGAGCGTCGCCACCCGGCGCAACGCGGCCTGTTCGTGCGCGAGCCTTCTGAGCTCGTCTCGAGTATGCCGCGAAGATCTCGACATGATTCTCGACATGATGTTGAAAGCGCGGTCGAACACGCTGGTCTCTTTCACCGTGGTCCCGGGTGTTCGCGTCGCGGGCTCGCCCGAAGCCAGCAGGCTGGCTTTGACGGCCTTCGGGTGAACGGCCCGGCGAGCCGCCCGGGTGAGGTAGCCGACGAACATGTTGACGCAGGACGCGAGGAGGATGAGTGCGCCCCTCGCGACGATCAAACGGCGGTTCAGGTCGGCCACGGGACTCTCCGGTTCGCGTGCCTCACGGCGGCCCAGCGGGCCGGGTCGTCACACCGGGCCGGGCGCCGCGGGTGTGTGGTCTTGCTCGACGACGTTCCGCTCCGCGGCGGCACGCCGCATGTGATGTAGTACCTCGTTCGTTTTTCCAGCATACGTCGAGGTCAGCCGCGCCGGACCCGGACCGGTAGGTGCCCTTGCGCTTGGCCATGTTCAGGGCACGGGCCTGTTCGGCCCTGCCCTGGCCCGTCGGCCCGTCGGCACACCGGCCCGTCGGCACACCGGCCCGTCGGCACACCGGCACACCGGCACACCGGCACACCGGCACCGGAGAGGATCCGGTGCCGGTGTGCCACCGGCCGCGAGCGGTACGGTCAGCGGGCGGCGAGGCTGCCCTTCGGCTCCTGCGCAACCGCAGGGGTCTCACCCGTCCGGATGAACCGGTGGTAAACCACCGCGGCGAGGACACCGCCGACCACCGGGCCCACGATGCTCACCCACCAGCCGCTGAACGAGCCGGAGACGATCATCGGACCGAGACCACGGGCCGGGTTGACCGCGGCGCCGTCACTCGGGCCGCCAATGAAGACCGCCGTGGCGAGGGCGAAGCCGACCACGAGTGGAGCCATGGGGGCCGGGAACCGCTTATCGGTGGCTGCGGCGGTCACCACGAAGACCAGCACGAAGGTGATCAGGATCTCGACGAGCAGAGCGCGGCCATCGCCCACACCGGGCGCCGGGTTGGTGGCACCGAGGTGTGTGACGGTCCGCGCAGCGTTGCCGTGGATGGCCCAGGTAGCGAGAGCGGCGAGGATACCACCGATCATCTGGACGGCGACGTAGCCGGTGACATGCCGCCACGGGAACCTGCGGATGACGGCCATCGCTATGGTGACGGCCGGGTTGAAGTGCGCGCCGCAGATGTGGCCGAGGCCGCCGACCAGCGCCGCAAGTGCGAGCCCGTTGACCAGGACAATGGCCAGCGAGCCGTACGACGGTCCGGCGATGGCGTGCCGCAGGCCGGCGGAGGTGGCTGTGGCGGTGATGGCGAAGACCAGGATGAAGGTTCCGATGAACTCACCGAGGTAGGCGCCGACCACGCCTTTGGAGCCCGGTGCAGCGGACCGACTGGTGACGTTGCGGGATCGGATGGATGCGTCGAATTTTACAGCCATGTTCTACGTCCTTAGCCGAAACTCACGGTTGGTACTGTGCGCCGAAGGGCCTCCTCCTGCTCGGGACGGCGTGGTTGCCGGTGAGACCGGACACCTCGGTGGCCGGTGAGGGTGAGACGCACTACGTGTTGTGCCGTCACCTCGTACCTCCAGTGATGCGATCGTGAGGAAACCCGGCCTGTGTCATCGACGATGCCGATTCCCGACGCGTGCCGTCTTCGCCGCTAGCGCCCATTTCGAGCCCCTGTCAGCCAACCCCCGGCATACCTGCTAGCTGCACTGCCGGGCCGGATTCTCGCTGGACTCCGAGTACACGGCGCTACGTTGGCTCACCGTCGACGACAACGATCACTTCCTTGCCGTCGCCCGGCGTGAACCTCCGCGTTCACCGGGATCCTGGCCTGCCGCGCCCCTCCGGCCAAACCGCAGATCAAGGCCGCTGCGAGGCTGGAACGTTACCCCCGGCTGGCGGCGGCGTGGCCGGACAGGCATAGCGTCGAAGACGAGGCCCATATGGCACAGCGATCTCAATGAGGAGATGCCATGTTCATTCAGGTCATACAGGGAGAGGTGGCCGACGCCGAGGAGATGCGTGCGGCAATGGACCGCTGGATGCGGGAGCTCTCCCCCGACGCACACGGCTGGCTGGGTACCACCTCGGGCGTGACTGATGACGGCAGGTTCATCGCCGTCGTCCGTTTCGAGTCCCAAGAGGCGGCCCGGCGCAACAGCGACCGGCCCGACCAGAGCCAGTGGTGGGTAGAGACCTCCAAGGAGTTCGGTGGCGAGGTCATCTTCCATGACTGCCGGCAGGTCGACACCTTCGGCGAGGGCGGTTCGGACCAGGCCGGGTTCGTACAGGTCATCCAGAGCCGGATCAGCGACCCCGAAGGAATGCACGACCTCATGCAGACCGGTGAGAAGGTCATGTCCAAGTTCCGGCCGAACATGATCGGCGGTACCTGTGCACTCCACAGCGACCGTGATGGCGTCACCACCGCGGTGTACTTCACCTCCGAGGAGGCGGCCCGCGAGAGCGAGAGCAAGGAATCAACTCCCGAGGTTCGGGACCTCAGGAAGAAGGAGAGAGGGCACTACGTGGGCGACCCCACCTACTTCGACCTGCACGAACCCTGGCTGCACTCGCCACGGTAAACATCGGCGAAGCGCGGTCTACCCCGAAACATGGTCGAGTCTGGCATTAGAGACATTTGACCAAAGACGGATGAGTCGTTGTCTTGATTCAGTCGTGTTTTGTGGTTCTGTAGGCGGGTGACCACTGATGGCCCTGCTTTCGGACTCCCGGCCGCCGCTGCTGAGCTGCGGAAAGCGGGCCTGCGGGTAACCGCAGCCCGGCTGGCCATCCTGGAGACCATACGGTCCCGTCCCCATCTCCGCGTCGAGGTGATCGCCACCCTGACGCGCGACCGGGTCGGCTCCGTCTCGACCCAGGCCGTGTACGAGGCCCTCAACGCACTGACCGATGCGGGCCTGCTGCGACGGATCGAGCCGGCCGGAAGCCCCGCCCGATACGAAGGCCGGGTAGGCGACAACCACCACCACCTGGTGTGCCGTCGCTGCGCAGCGGTCACCGATGTCGACTGCGTCGCCGGCATGGCGCCCTGCCTGGATCCGGTCGACGACGCCGGCTACCAGGTCGACGAGGCCGATGTCATCTTCTGGGGCACCTGCCCCGACTGCCAACGGACACACAGCCACCTAGATCAAGGAGCGGCGCAATGACCGAGAGGCCTACCACCACCACCGACGCCGGTATCCCGGCTCCGAGTGACGAATTCTCGCAGTCCGTCGGCCCGAACGGACCGCTGCTGCTGCAGGATCACTACGTCATTCAGAAGATGGCGCACTTCAACCGCGAGCGGGTGCCGGAGCGGGTCGTGCACGCCAAGGGCGGCGGCGCGTACGGTGTTCTGGAGATCACCGAGGACGTCAGCCAGTTCACCAAGGCAGGACTCTTCCAGAAGGGCGCCCGGACCGAGTCGCTGGTGCGGTTCAGCTCCGTGGCCGGTGAGCTGGGCAGCGCGGACAGCGGGCGTGACCCGCGTGGCTTCGCGCTGAAATTTTACACCGACGAGGGCAACTACGACCTCGTCGGCAACAACACCCCGGTCTTCTTCATCCGGGACCCGCAGAAGTTCTCGGACTTCATCCACTCGCAGAAGCGCCGGGCCGACAACCACCTGCGCGACAACAACATGCAGTGGGACTTCTGGACGCTGTCACCGGAGTCGGCGCACCAGGTCACCTTCCTTATGTCGGATCGCGGCACGCCGTACTCGTGGCGCCACATGAACGGGTACGGCTCGCACACGTTCCTCTGGTACAACGCGGGGGGCCAGAAGTTCTGGGTGAAGTACCACTTCAAGACCGACCAGGGCATCAAGAACCTCACCGGCGCCGAGTCCGACGCGCTGAAGGCCGCCGACCCCGACCACGCCATCCGCGATCTGCACGCCGCCATCGCGAGTGGCGATCGCCCGTCCTGGACCGTGCAGATCCAGATCATGCCGTTCGAGGACGCCGCCGACTACCGGTTCAACCCGTTCGACCTGACCAAGGTCTGGCCGCACAGCGACTACCCGCCGATCAACATCGGGAAGTGGACACTGAACCGCAACCCGGAGAACTACTTCGCCGAGATCGAACAGGCCGCGTTCGACCCGGCCAACCTGGTGCCCGGCATCGGCGCCTCCCCCGACAAGATGCTGCAGGGCCGGCTGTTCTCCTACCCTGACACCCACCGGTACCGCATCGGCCCGAACTACCTGCAGCTTCCGGTCAACCGGCCCAAGTCCCCCGTCCACACGTACAACAAGGACGGGGCGATGACCTACGTCAACTCGTCGGACCCGGTGTACGCGCCGAACACCGCGGGCGGTCCGGTGGCCGACCCCGAGCTGTGGCAGGGCGAGTCGTACGCGGTGGCCGGCGAGATCATCCGTAGCGCCTACACGTTGCACTCGCAGGACGATGACTACGGCCAGCCGCGGGCGCTCTGGGAGAAGGTGCTCTCCGAGACGGACAAGGAGCACCTTGCGGCCAATGTCGTGGGCCACGCCTCGGCTCCCGAAGTGACCGCGGACATGAAGGTGCGCGTGGTGGAGTACTGGCGGAACATCGCCAAGGATCTGGGCGACCGCGTCGCCACCGGTCTGGGGGTCAACGGCTCCTGATCCACCCGTACGGCCCGTGTACGGAAGGGGTCCCTCACCGCAGCTGCGGTGAGGGACCCCATGCGAGCACGCCATTCACTTCGCCGCCCAGAGCGTCATCAGTGGTGCCGTGCCTATGACATCGCCGCCGGCCGGGCCCTGCCGTACGGCGCGGGTGTCAGCCTCGGCGTTGGGTGTCTGGCGGGAATCGCCTTTATCACCCTGGAACC
Source organism: Streptosporangiaceae bacterium (assembly GCA_025964695.1). Lineage (GTDB taxonomy): Bacteria > Actinomycetota > Actinomycetes > Streptosporangiales > Streptosporangiaceae > Actinomadura_E. Next base: position 6,424 of record JAOPYK010000173.1, read on the forward strand.
TGGAACTGCCCACCCGCCAGGCGCTGCGTACCCCACCCGCCCTCGCCCTCGCCCGCGGCTGACGGCGAATCGGTAGCCGTACCCGCGTGGGCGGTCAGTTCTGCAGAGCATGGCGTGCGAGCTTGAAGCCGATGTTCAGCCCCAGATGGAGCAGAATTCCCGCTCCGCCGGCGCCCGCGATAGCGAACGCGACCAGCTCAAAGAGCGGGAGCAGCGAACGCAACGTCCCTGCGATATCGCCCTGCAGGGCAAGCGTCGGAATTGTGATGGTGATCGTCATGACGGACCTCCAGTCCGCGCCGGGCACGGCGCTGTCGCGCCCCGTGACGCGTGACCTGCCTTGAAGAATTCGACCGCGGCCCAGCCGGCACGACGGTGACGGTCAGCCCGGGCGGCGCAGGTCGCGCATGCCGGGTGCAACGGAATCAAACCAGCGATGATGACTACTGCCGGGACTCATCCCGTTCACCTCCTTGCGCTCATGCCACATCGGGCCAAGACGGCACACGCCGATAATGTCGGCGGCGTCGTCTACCAGACGCACCCCTCATGTAAGAGCTTTGGCACTGCAGGGCGTGATCCCGCGAGCGGGAAGCCACCTGGAGTCACCCCTTAAGCCGGGGAGACCTGTCCTGACCCGGGCCGTCTCTCGACGTAGGGGGTCAGTGGCCTGTGTCCATGCAGACGCCTCACCGAACGAGGTGCGGCAGGTTCAGTGAACCTGCTGGTCAGCAGTGTGTCAAGCGATCGCAACTCACGGGATTCGGTCAGATGCCCCCGCATTGTGGGCTGAGGCGTTGAGCCTGTGATCGACCTCACTCGGACATCGCCAGGGTTCCGGCTCTACGCGGCTGGGCAAATGATTCGGCAAAGCGCGTCACCGTGGTGGGCGTCTCTCATTGCTTGACCGGGATCACGGTAGCGGACCGGCACCCTCGTCGGCCCAGCCGTCCTCAGATACCGGCAGGACGATCGGGGACGGGTGGTCCGGATCATGGAAGACTTCCTGCCGCTTCGAGCGTGGTGGCGGTGGTGCGAAGTCTGGACCGGAACCAGATCTGGGCCTCGATCTCCTATCACCTCCAGGTCGCGGTCCAGCGGCTCACTGGTGAAGCTGCGGCGCCGGTAGGCGCAACACGCGCTGCAGAATCCTGCTGCGTACGTCGCTGAACAGGTCCTACCTGGGCGAACAGGTTGTGGCGAGTATGCGGTAGCCGGGCATCGGGCTCCGGGTGCCGGTGGTGAGGATCTGGATGCCGGCGTGGTCGGCTCCGGCGTCGGCCTCCACGGGCCCCGCCACGGAGCCGAGACTCAGCGGGCGACGAGCCGCACGGGGAGCTGCTCGTGGCGTCGGACCATAAGGCTGTTGACCCATCGCGGTGCGTGCTCGGGGTCAAGGGTGATGCTGCTGGTGCGCTCCAGCAGCACGGTGAGCACGTTGCGCGCCTCGATGCGGGCGAGGGGTGCCCCGACGCAGTGGTGGATGCCGCGCCCGAACGCCACATGGAGGCGCGGCACCTGCCGTTGGAGATCGACCTCGTCGGGTCGTTGGAACTCGGCGGTGTCGCGGTTGGCGGCGCCCCAGAGCAGCAGGACCGTGGCACCGGCCGGGATATCGACGGCGCCGAGCGTCGTGTCCTTGGGCACGGAACGCATGTGGTAACGGAACGGCGGCTCCAGGCGCAGCGCCTCTTCCACGAACCTCGGGATCTGGTCGGGGTTCTGACGGAGATGCTCCTGAAGATCAGGGTCCTCGGCCAGGAGGCGCACCGCGTTGCCGAGCAGGCTCGTGGTGGACTCACCCCCGGCGCTCAGCAGGGTATGCAGGATGCCGGTGGCCTCGAAGTCGCCGAACACCCCGTCGTTCACACCGCGGGCGACAGCGCCGAGGAGGTCCCCACCTGGCCCCTTCACCGCCGTCGAGAGCTGATCGGCGAGCCAGGTCTGGATCTCGCCGGTGCGGGTGATGAGCTCCATCAGCTCGTCGTAGGACAGCGTCGACCCCAACATCGCCGTCGAGTCGAACGCCGCGCTCAGGAGCTGGTCCATGTTGCTGTCGTGAAAGCCGATGAGGCGACTGATCATGGTGATCGGCACGATGTTGCCGATCTCGGTCATGAACTCGACGGTCCCGCTGTCCAGCGCCCGCGTCACGCATCCGTTGGCGATGTCGACGATGTCGGGCTCGAGTTCGGCCATGCGCTTGGCGACCAGCTCGGGGAAGACCGTCTTGCGGTGCAACGCGTGCATGGGCGGATCGGCGGTGGCGAGCACGTCCACGCCGGCTTCACCGAAGGGGAGACTGCAGGGGAGCCCAGCGCTGTCGCGGTAGAGCAGACAACGCAGGTTCGACGAGAAGTCTTCGACCCGGCCGGCCGCCTCGGCCACGAGCTCGTACGTGCTGACCGTGAACAACCCGCTACCGGGGATCTCCCACACCGGTGCCTGGGCGCGCAGCCGGCGGTAGAACGGATGGGGATCGTCGATCACCTTCGGGTCGAGCAGCAGTGTTCCGGAGATCTCCGGCGTCATCTGACCTCTCCTTCCTCGGCGGCGATCTGCTGGAAGAGCTGCCCGATGTCCCCGTGGACCCAGGCGGTGACGACGCGGTCGCCGCTGACCTCGTAGACCTCGCAGGTGGTGACGTCGATCGAGCGCCCCTTCGGCCTGAACCCCAGATAGTCGTTCACGTGAAGACCTCGCAGCCGCCAATGTGCGCAGACGAACCGGTCATCGCCGAAGAGCAGGTCCTCCTCGAGGTGCAGGCCTTCGAACGCGACGTGGAGCTGACGGAGGTTGTCGCCGATATCGGTGAGGGCGAGCGGTTGCGCGAGCCCGTCGGCCCAGCGCTGGCACGACGGATCGAAGTACCCGAGGTAGCCGTCGATGTCGCCGTCGTTCAACGCCGCCACCGCCGACCGGACGGCGTCGACCGCTTTGGTATCACCCATGACGAGCGTTCCTCCCAAATAGTGATCGTTCACGACGTGGATCGGGTCCGGGTACAGCGACGCCGAGATCGCGGCGGCCATCGGATCGCCCGCGCGGCCCGCCATGCGCGCCGGCGGAGCCGCTCGATCGAGAACATGATGACCGTCTGGTGCAAGGCAAATACTGATTTTCGGCAATCGGGATACTACTCTATCAAGAGCGTACTTACGCTAGCGTCCGTCGGTACATGGTGGTGCGTCTCGCCCACCGAACCGCAGGGCACGCGAGCCCGTGTTGCCGGTCCCCCACTGGATCACGTACGGATGAGCTGAACACTCGCTCCGACACTCTCCCGAGCGGACACGAAGGTTTCTCACACATATACTGACATGTTTCCCACTCATTGTGGTAGAACACGACTTGCGAGGAAAGCAACGCATGCTCTTACGCGCGACGGGATGCGCCACCCTTCGCCAGCGTGACCGTGCGCTGACGAGAGGGCCGTCGGATACGGCCAGGATCGTGGGGCGGGCTTGTGGGGCGGGCTTGTGGGTTGGAGTGCGTGCAGCGGCTCTCAGCCGGCACAGTCAAGGGAGGTAGTTCCATGTACAACCGCAAAGGTTCTGCGATAGTCGCGGTGCTGGCCGCGGCCGGCCTGCTCACGGTGGCGTGCGACGACAGCAGGTCCAGTATGTCGTCGAGGACCGCCTCGCCGCCGACGTCATCCCCGGCCGCGGCTGTGACCGCGCCGTCGCCGGCTTCGAGTGCCACACTTCCGGCGGCCGACTGCGCCGTCATCAGGCCGATCGGCACTCAAGCCATCAACACTCTCGGGCCGCTGCGAGGTAAGCCGAAGGCAGAAGCGGCGGCTGGCATGAAACGGTACCTAACGCAGCTGCGCACCGCAGAGGGCCGGCTGACCTCCCCGCAGGCGAAGTCGGATCTCAACGCGCTGATTTCCGCTCTCCAGAACGCCGCGAAGGACCCCGCGGCAGCGGCACAACTGGTCACCTCGCCGATCGGCAAACTCAGCGCGGACTGCCCATGATCCGACCGGAACCGATCCCCTTGCCCGTCGCGCAGATGACCAGGTACGGACCGGCTCGAAGAGGTATGTCGCCGCACGTCGACCGATCACGACAAGGTTTGGACACAGCATGAACAACGCGGTCATCGTGGACGTCGTTCGGCTGGCGTCCGGCAAGGGAAAGCCGGGCGGCGCGCTGGCCCGCACACACCCGGTCGAGCTTCTCCGGCATGTGCTGTGCGAGCTGGTCCGGCGTAACGATCTCGACCCCGCCCAGGTGGACGACGTCATCGCCGGATGCGTTGAACAGGTCGGCGAGCAGAGCCTGAACATCGCGCGCAGCGCCGTACTCGGCGCGGGTTTCCCGGAGTCTGTTCCCGCGACCACGCTCGACCGGCAGTGTGGCTCGGGCCAACAGGCGGCGCACTTCGCGGCACAGGGTGTGATGGCCGGGGTGTACGACATCGTGATCGCCTGTGGGGTGGAGTCTATGAGCCGCGTGCCCATGGGCACGGCGTCCGTGGACACGGACAACTGCGGTCCGAGCGTCGCCGCGCGATACCCGCAGGGCCTGGTCAAGCAGGGTGTCTCCGCCGAACTGGTCGCGGCGCGGTGGAAGCTCGATCGGGCGGCGCTCGATGAGTTCGCCGTCGCCTCGCACCAGCGGGCCGCTAACGCGGCCGCCGCCGGGCTGTTCGCCAACGAGATCGTTCCGGTACCCGTCATGCACGAGGACGGCGGACACGGTGAGCATGTGGTGGATGAGACGGTGCGGGTCGGCACGACGGCCGAGACGCTTGGCAGACTCAAGCCGTCCTTCTTCTCGCCAGATGCCGCTCAGCGCTTCCCGGACATCGACTGGAAGATCACCCCCGGCAACTCCTCACCGCTCACCGATGGCGCATCGGCAGCGCTGATCATGAGCGAGCGGATGGCGAGTTCATGCGGGTTGCGGCCGCGCGCACGCTTCCGCGCCTTCGCTGTGACGGGGGACGACCCGCTCTACATGTTGACCGCGCCCATCCCCGCCACCAGGCAGGTGCTGCGCCGGGCCGACCTGACGATCGGTGACATCGACGCGTACGAGGTCAACGAGGCGTTCGCGCCGGTACCACTGGCCTGGGCACACGAGCTGGACGCGGATCCGGACAAACTCAACCCATGGGGTGGCGCGATCGCCCTTGGTCACGCGCTCGGCTCCTCCGGCACCCGTCTGCTCGGCACCCTCGTGAACCACCTGGAGACCACCGGAGGACGGTACGGCCTGCAGACGATGTGCGAGGGCGGCGGGATGGCCAACGCGACCATCATCGAGCGACTCTGACCAGATATTGAAGGAGAGGAAGGCTCGTGCGGAGTATTCGAGGAGGACACGATGCCGGCTGACGACGTCCTGGTGATCACCGGCGGCGCGGGAGAAATGGGGCTGGCCTGCGCACGGGCATTGGCGACGCGGGGTCGCCTGCTCTTGCTGGACGTTGGCGAGGAGCGACTCGAACAGGCCTGTGCCACCCTGACCACGGAGGGGGCCACGGTCGAGACACTACGTTGCGACGTGACCTCGCCCGAGCAGGTCGCCGCGCTCACTGACAGGGTTCGCGCAATGGGGAGATTCCGCTCACTCGTGCACACCGCGGGCGTCTCACCCGAGATGGCCGACGGCCGGCGCGTGCTGGACGTCGATCTCGTGGGCTCCGTCCGAATCACCGATGCCGTGTTCCCCCTGGTGGGTCCGGGCAGCTCCGCGATCCTCATCGGGTCCATCGCCGGCTACAGCGACGTGACCCCGGCCGTCGAGAAGCTTCTCGACGACCCGATGGCCGAAGGCTTCTTCGACGCCATCGAGCGAGCTCTGGACCATCCGCTCGGCAGCGAGACAGCGTACGTGCTGGCCAAGCGGGGGGTGGTACGGCTGGCCGAGCGGCTGGCCACGCCATGGGGCGCCAAGGGCGGCCGCACGGTGGCCGTCGCCCCTGGACTGATGGACACGGCGATGGGCCGGATGGAACTCGAGCGCCAACCCATCATGCCCCTCATGGTGGAGGCGACCCCGGTGAAGCGCCCTGAACAGCCACTCCCCGGCCGCGCGGAGGACATGGCCGCGACGGTCGCCTTCCTTGTCTCCGACGGCGCCGCTTTCATCTCAGGTTGCGACATCCGGGTGGATGGCGGTCTGGTGGGCGCCGGTCGGCACATGCTGAACGTATCCTGATCGCCGGCGGCGACCGATGGGGAAGCGCCCGCCCGGCCTGAGACGCTCGTTCAACACCGCCGCTCTCTGCTGTCACCTTACGATCACGTCGGCCGACCCCGGCCACATCTTCCACCGTGGTGGCAGTAAGAGGAAACATGGCATCAGATCGGCAGTTTGTGCGAGGTGAAGCAACTTGGGAGCGGTGATGCTTGAAGAGTCGTTGGATGCGGAGATCAGGGAAGGCCTCCGCCAGCTGCCGGAGTTCGTGTTCTCGGAGGCCACGCTGCCGATGATGAGGGAGCTCACGGCATTCCAACCCTGCCTCGAGCCTGACATCGAACGCCGGGAACTCACCGCTGGCCCGGACGGTGAGGTCGGCTTGACACTCCTGCGACCGCGCGACGCCCTCGGTGATCTGCCCTGCCTGTTCTGGATGCACGGCGGTGGTCTGGTGATCGGGAACCGCCACATGGACGACGCGATGCTGAACGGCTGGTGTCGCGCCTTCGCCTGCGCCTGCGTCAGCGTGGAGTACCGGCTGGCGCCGGAGGCGACGTACCCGAAGCCGCTCGACGACTGCGACACCGGGCTGCGCCACATCTTCGAGCACGCGGCCGAACTCGGCATCGATCCAAACCGGATCGGGGTGGGCGGTCGGAGCGCGGGAGGCGGCCTGGCGGCCGCGCTGGCGCTGCGTGCGCGGGACCATGGGAAACACCGCCTGGCCTTCCAGTACCTGGAATACCCGATGCTCGACGATCGCCAGCAGACGCCGTCGAGCCGGCTCGACGGCTTGCCGATATGGAGCCGCGAGTCCAACGCATTCGGCTGGCGCAGCTACCTGGCCGACCGTTATGGGGCGGACGATGTGCCACCGTACGCGGCGCCGGCCCGGGCCCGGGAGCTGCGGAGCCTGCCGCACGGCTTCGTCAACGTCGGCACGGTCGACGGTTTCCGGGACGAGGCGATCGACTATGCCGCGCGCCTCAACCAGGCGGGCGTGACGACCGAACTCCATGTGTACGCCGGGGCGCCACACGGCTTCCACCTCTTCGCCGGCAGCGCGGTCGTCGAGCGCGCCGTCAGCGACAGCGCGGAGTGGTTGAGACGGCAGCTCGCCCCCGGCTCGCTGGGAACGACGGGCATCGTGAATTTGTCATTGGATTGACATTCGAAAGGCGGCACGACGCATGACGATCTCGTCGCCGACCGTCGGCTTCATCGGGCTGGGGAGCCAGGGTGCACCGATGGCCCAGGCCATCGCCGACGCGGGCTACGAAACCGTGTTGTGGGCGCGGCGCGCCGAGGCGCTCGACCCGTTCCGGGAACGCGCCCGCATCGCGGACAGTCCCGCCGCCCTGGCCGGGCAGGCCGACATCATCGGCATCTGCGTGCTGAACGACGAGGACGTCCGCGACGTCACGTTGCGTGGCGATGGCGTGCTCGCGGGCATCCGTCCGGGAGCGACGGTCATGATCCACAGCACTACGCATCCAGCGACGTGCGTCGACCTGGCCGAACGCTTCCGCGAGCGCCACGCCCAGGTCCTGGACGCCCCCGTGAGCGGCGGCGGCCAGGCGGCGCGTGAGCACCGGCTGCTGGTGATGGTCGGTGGCGAGCGGAGCGCGTACGAATCCGTCCAGCCCGTGCTGTCCACCTTCGGCGACCCGGTCGTGTTCCTCGGCACGCTCGGGTCGGGCCAGCTCGCCAAACTCGTCAACAACCTTCTGCTGACGGCGAACCTTTCCCTGGCACACCAGGCGGTACATCTCGGGCGTTCACTGGGAGTCGAGGAGGAGGCGTTGGTCGGCCTGCTGCGGCACGGCAGTGGACGCAGCTTCGGGATGGAGATGTACGCCGGACTCCGTGGTGGCTTCGAGTCGCGGTCAGAAAGCGTGCGCGCGGTCGCCCGGCTGCTGCACAAGGACGTCGATCTGGCCGAACGTCTCGTGGTCGAAGGCTCGCTCGACGCCGCCCTGCTCACCGATGCCGCACATCAGGTGCTCGCGGCCATGGGCCATGGACGGACGCCGTAACCGTGCGAGCGACGACCCGCACGTTGGAAATGACCACCCGATGGTGCGCAACATGATCGCCGAGCGGGCGATGGGGCTGCCCAGGGAACCCCGGGGTTCCTAGATGGCCCTGACGCCACCGGGCAGGCCACCGCGGACAGCCTGCCCGGGATGGTGAGCGGGCTCTGCGACCACAGCAAGCGCTCCCCACCAACTGTCACATCCTCAGTCGCCTCGCCTCAGAAGCAGTGTTCCCCCGGGCGTTCCGCCGCCGGTGCTGACGACCGCCACGCGGGCGTTGTTGACCTGACGACCCTCCGCTTCGCCGCGCAACTGCAACATGGCCTCCTGCAGGAAGCCGAAGCCGTGAGTGCGCCCGGCGGAGAGCTGGCCTCCATGCGTGTTCAGCGGCAGCCTCCCGTCGAGCGCGATGGTCTTGCCCCCGTCAAGGAAATCAGCCGCCTCCCCGAGGCCGCAGAAACCGAGCGCCTCCAACCATGACACCGCGTTGAATGTGAACCCGTCGTACAGCTCCGCGACATCAACGTCGTCAGGCCGCAAGCTCGTCCGGGTCCACAGGTGCGCCGCCGGACCAAAGACTTGCGGTTCGTGGGTCAGCGTGTCCTGATCCCACGAGATCCGGTCGGTGATCTGAGTTCCCACCGCCTCGACGAGCACCGGCCGCTTCGGCCGGTCCGCGACGGTGTCGAGGGAGGACACGATGATGGCGATGGCCCCATCGCAGGGCACGTCGCAGTCGTAGAGCCCGAACGGAGAGCTGATCATCCTCGCGCCGAGATAGTCGTCGAGCGTCATCGAATCGGTGTAGATCGCGTCTGGGTTCCGGGCCGCGTTGGCACGGGCGTTGAGCGCGATGGGAGCGAGGGTCGACGCCCGGTCTCCTCCGTACCTCCAGAAGTAATGCGACGCGTTCACACCGATCCAGTTGGCGGCGGACATGGCCCCGAACGGAGCTCGCCACTCGAACATGCCAGATGCCCGGCTGCCGGAGGATCGAATCCGTCCTGTCCGGTTGAGAGCGGCATATGTCGCCTCCCACACCGTACGAAAGCACAGCACGTGACGACACAGGCCCGAGGCCACCGCGAGCATGGCCGACACAACACTCCCGCTCGGTCCCGGGAACTCGCCTCCGCCATTGATCCAGGTCGGCTGAATGCGAAGCGTCTCCTCGACGGCCGTCACCCCTCCCTCGGACATCCCGCCGGCACTGCCGCCCGGATAGGTGGCGAGGCCGTCGATGTCGTCGAGGGTGAGCCCTGCGTCCTCGACGGCGCGCAGGCAGGCCTGGACCGTGAGTGAAAGCGGATCCACCATGAGCCGCCGGCCGATGGTCGAACTCCCCACCCCGGTCAGCGCGACCTTGTCCTCGAACTTGACCGTGGAGCCCATTGCGCGCAACGCCCTCGTGAGGTCGCGCGGCTCAGGGACAGAGCCGGGTTCCGCGCCCGGCTCCGGTTCGAACAGCGGTATCCACAGCTCGCCCTGCTGTTCGAACACGACGCGCACACGCATCCCGATCGCGACGTCGTCCGGCTCGCAGCCGATGATATTGGTGGTGAGCCGCGTCATCGGATCTTCCTCGATGGCGACGACCGCGACGACGTAGGGCGGCGGAAAACGCGGCAGCCACTGCTGATGATTGACGGTGAACCCGGCGACCACCGCCCGCCCGGACACCGCGGTCATGACCACGTCCGTGCTGCGGCAGGTGGGACAGATCGGCTGCGGCGGATGGTGATAGCGCCGGCAGGTCCGGCATTGGGCGATCCGGAGCCGACCGTCGGCTCCGCTGGTCCAGAACGGCTCGCTGCCGATGGTCGGCTGCGGCAGGGGCCGCTCGCCTTGGGCGTCGGTCATCGCACCTCCGATGGCTCTTGACTGCGACTGACGGGCACGGCCGACGCCCCGCTGAGCGCTTTGCACGCTGAGCGCAGCCTGCTCGAGACGACACTTACCGCATAGTAGAGCATGCTTTGCCGATACAGTAGAGTACCGCTCTACCAACCCGGACAGCTGACGCTGTCGACTGACATGGAAGGGTGGCGTTTAGTGAACGTCCAAGGGATGACGGCGATCGTCGTCGGCGGCGCGTCCGGCATGGGACGGGCCACCGCCGTTCGGCTTTCCCAGCTCGGCGCGAAGGTCGCCATCCTCGACCTCCCGACGTCCGACGGGTCCTCGGTCGCCAAGGAACTCGGCGGAGCGTTCCACCCGTGCGATGTGATGGATGTGGAAGGGGCCGAGCAGGCGCTCCAAGCGGCGGTGAACGACCTGGGCGGCCTGCACATCGCCGTCAACACCGCAGGGGGTGGCACGTCCAAGCGCACGTTGTCCAAGAGCGGGCCACACCCCCTGGATGCGTTCCGCTCCGTCATAGACCTCAACCTCGTCGGTACCTTCAACCTCAACCGCTTGCAGGCATGGCACATGAGCCACAACGGACCGCTGGACGGCGAACGCGGAGTCATCATCAACACCGCCTCGATCGCCGCGTTCGAAGGTCAGATCGGTCAGGTCGCCTACACGGCCGCCAAGGCGGGTATCGCCGGTATGGCCCTCACGATGGCGCGGGATCTCGGAAGTCTCGGCATCCGGGTGATGGCCATCGCACCGAGCCTGTTCGCCACCGGCATCACCTCGGCGATCCCGGAGGACATGGCCGCCACCCTCACCCGCGACGCGGCTTATCCACGCCGGATGGGCCGTCCGGAGGAGTACGCCGGTCTCGCCATCGCCATCGTCGAGAACCAGATGCTCAACGGCGGCACGATACGCCTCGACGGTGGCCAGCGCTTCGCTCCGAAGTAACCCGCCCCCGGTCCGCCGCCCTCGACCGGTGAGCCTGGGAAGCTCCGGCCGTGGCGGCGGACCCGTCCCTGCCATCACCGCCATGGTCGCCGGCCGGCGACATTCGCCGTTTCCCGTTCGGTGGCTGATCTGACAACGCTCGGTCGTTCAAAGGACGCTCATCATGGATCTCGGGTTCGCGGGCGCGACATCGGTGGTCGTCGGCGGGACGCGCGGCATCGGCCTGGCCACCGCGCTGTGCCTTGCCGGTGAGGGCTGCCGCGTGGGCATCATCGGCAGGGACGCCGGGCAGCTGAAGGAAACTGCCCGCCGCCTTGAGGACGCGGGCAGTCCCGAGGTCCTCGAGTTGCGGGCGGACGTCTCTTCCACCTCTGAAGTCGAGGCCGCCTTCCAAACGGTCGGGACGCGCTGGAGCCGGCTCAACGTTTTGGTCAATACCGTCGGACCGGCCGGAGCGGGGCGGTTGGAGGACCTGGACGACCATGGCTGGACGGCCACGTTCGATCTGGGGGTGATGTCGGCGGTCCGCTGTGTGCGGTCGGCGCTGCCCCTGCTGCGGAATGCGGCGTGGGCTCGGATCGTCAATGTGACGGCAATGTCCGTGCAGCACCAGTCGCCTTATCTGGTCAGCTACACGGCGGCCAAGAGCGCGTTGCTCAGCGTCACGAAGAATCTCGCTCGGGGGCTGGCATCGGACGGCATCCTGGTGAACGCCGTCGCTCCCGGTCCGATCCTCACCGACTGGGCGCGACCAGTGTTGTCCTCGGCGGACGTCGACGCGGGCGACCCCGTCGCGGCCTTCCAGGTGCTGGCACGGGACCACGGCCTGTCAGTCGACATCGGCCGTCTCGGCCTGCCGGAGGAGGTGGCCACGATCATCGCGTTCTGCGCCTCGCAGCGCAACGGCTACATGACCGGGGCTCACCTCAACGTCGACGGCGGCAGTGATTTCCTCTGACTCGGGCCGCCGTACCGCCGGCCACCGTGACGTGGTGGGAAGGTAGCGAGAACTACATTGCCGCACTGCGATATTACAGTGCCGGTTGATGGGAACGAAGTTCTCCGATAACGTGAGTAGCGCCAGGCAGCTTCCTATAACGGCCCGCTCGCCCTGTGGAGTCCAGTAGTGATGCTCGGCCTGTTCAACGTCCACATCGTGGGATGTGAGGAGAGTTCGATGTCGCGTGAGTTGGGGTTCCGGGTCTTCGATGGAGATAACCACCTGTATGAGCCTCGTGAGGCATTGACGGCGTTTCTGCCGCCCGAGTACAAGGGCGCCATCAGGTACGTCGAAGTGGAGGGGCGAACGAAGATCGCCACCCTGGGGCAGATCAGTGACTACATTCCGAATCCCACTTTCGATGTGGTGGCGGCTCCGGGTGCACAGGAGGACTACTTCCGCCATGGCAACCCGGAGGGGAAGTCACGCCGCGAGATTCTGGGTAAACCGATCCGCTCGATCGACGCGTTCCGGGAGCCGGCTCCCCGGCTGGCGCTGATGGACGAGCAGGGCATCGACAAGGCGATGATGTATCCGACCCTGGCGAGCTTGGTGGAGGAGCGTTTCCGCGATCACCCCGAGGCCACCCACACGATCATTCATGGGTTGAATCAGTGGCTGCACGAGACCTGGACGTTCGACTGGAAGGGTCGCATCTTCACCACGCCGATCATCACGTTGCCCATCGTCGAGAAGGCGATCGAGGAGCTTAACTGGGCTGTGGAGCGGGGCGCCCGCGCAGTGCTGGTGCGGCCGGCGCCAGTGCCGGGCCTGCACGGGCTGCGGTCCTTCGCCTTGCCGGAGTTCGATCCCTTCTGGCAGCGGGTGTGCGAGACCGGCGTGCTCGTGATCATGCACTCGTCGGACAGCGGGTACTCCCGGTTCGCCAACGAATGGGAGGGCGCGGGTGAGTTCCTTCCCTTCCAGCCGACGCCGTTCCGCGCGTACTGGACCATGGCGCACAATCCCGCGGCGGACGCTGTGGCGGCGCTGGCCTGTCATGGTGCGCTCGCGCGCTTCCCCGACCTGCGCATCGCGTCGGTGGAGAACGGCGCCTCCTGGGTGGCTCCGCTGCTGGAGACGCTCGCCGACACGTACAAGAAGATGCCCCAGCTGTTCCCGGAGGACCCGGTGGAGGCCATCACCCGTTGTCTCTACGTGAATCCGTTCTGGGAGGACGACGTGGCCGAGCTTGCCAATTCCATCCCCATGGACCACATCTTCTTCGGCTCTGATTTCCCGCATCCGGAGGGCCTGGCCGATCCGCTCAGCTATGTGGATCACCTGAGCGGGCTGCCGGATGAGCAGATCGCGAAGGTCATGGGCGGCAACCTGACACGGCTGATGCGGGTCGGCGCGTGAGGTCGTGACGGATCAGCAGGTATCAGCCGGTGGGCGGCCACCCAGGAAGGGTGCTTCGATGGAGTTCAACCCGTTCTCGGACGTCTTCTTCGACGACCCGTACGAGACGTACCGGTGGATGCGCGATGAGGCACCGGTTTACCACAGCGAGCGATGGGGCTTCTACGCCCTGTCGCGCCATGAGGACGTGGTGGCAGCGCACCGGGACTGGGAGACCTTCAGCAGTGCCTACGGAATAACCCTCGACGTGCTGTCGATGCGGACGCGGTTGGACTCCAAGATGATGATCATCATGGATCCGCCGGAGCACGATCGGCTGCGCAAGCTGGTGCGTCAGGTGTTCACGCGACGGGCGATCGCCAACCTGGAGCCCCTTGTGGTGGAGGTGATCACCTCCTACGCGGAGGAGCTGGCCGGCAAGGACAGCTTCGACCTGGTCGCCGATTTCGCGGCGTTGTTCCCGGTGGAGATCATCTGCTCCATGCTCGGTGTCCCGGCGGGCGAGCGGCAGCAGATCCGGTTGTGGACGGATGAGTTCCTGCACCGGGAGCAGAACGATCCCAACATCACCGAGAGCGGGCTGATCGCCTCGGCGGAGATGTTCGAGTACATGCTGGAGCTGGCGCGCGAGAAGCGGCGCGCACCAGACGATCTGATCATGAGTCGGCTGGCAACGGCCACGTACGACGACGAGGACGGGGTCGCCCAGTACCTGACCGACGAGGACATCTCCTCGTTCGTGGTGCTGCTGGCCTCGGCCGGAAGCGAGACCGTGACCAAGCTCGTCGGCAACGGGGTGGTCGCCTTCCACGACAATCCCGATCAGTGGCAGCGGGTACTCGCGGATCCCGAGCTGATCCCGGGCGCGGTCGAGGAGATGCTGCGGCTGAACCCTCCCTCCCAGTATCAAGGGCGGTTCACCACCCGTGACGTCACTTTGCACGGCGAGACGATCCCCGCAGGCTCCCCCACCGTGCTCGTCACCGGTGCGGCGACCCGCGATCCCCGGGTTCACGAGCGGCCGGACGTGTTCGACATCACCCGCGGCGGCACGACCACGGTGGCGTTCGGATACGGCTCGCACAGCTGCCTCGGCGCCTGGCTGGCCCGTCTCGAAGCTCGCGTGACCTTCCAGCAACTCCGCGAACGCTGGCCCCGCTTCGAGATAGACCGCGATGGCCTGCGCCGGGTCACCATGGCCAATGTGGCCGGCTACTCCCATGTACCGGCCAACGTCGGCTGATGACGACGTCCGCCTCCATGACGCACGACGCCGAACTGGACGAGGCCCCCGCCGACATCCCGCAACTGCTGGAACGCAGGCGTGCCGAGCCGGACGGTGAATTCCTGGTCACCGATCGGGAGCGGCTGACCTTCGCCGAGGCCGACGGCAGGTCACGCGAGCTCGCCGGCGCGCTGTTGTCGGCCGGCGTGGGCAAAGGCACCCGGGTCGGCATTCTCTTCCCGAACTGCGCCCAGTGGCTGGTGAGCTGGCTTGCGGCGAGCCGTATCGGCGCGCTCACTGTTCCCCTGTCGACCTTCGCGCCCGGAGCCGAACTCGCCCGCCTGCTGCGCCACACCGACACACAGGTGATCCTGGCCGGTCGTTCGATCGCCGGCCGCAGCTTGATCGACCGGCTCGAGGACGGGCTGCCCGGCCTGGCGCACGGCGATGCCTCGATCGCACTGCCCGCGGCGCCGTACCTGCGCCGGGTGCATGTGTGGCCGTCATCTGACAGGCCGTGGGCCAGCCCATGGCCCACCACCTCATCCTCGGTCGCGGCGGCGGTGACCGCGGCGGCCGAGGACGAGGTACGGCCGGCCGACGACCTCGTCCTGGTGAGCACGTCCGGCACGACGGCTCTGCCCAAGTCGGTCCTTCACACGCACGGGAGTCTCGTGCGTCACGCCTACGTTCTGGCGCGGCACCGCCGTGTGACCGCGAGGGACCGTATCTACTCTCCGATGCCGTTCTTCTGGGTGGGCGGCCTGACGATGGTGGTGCTGCAGGCCCTCTCCACAGGGGCGGCCATCCTCGCACAGGACGTCTTCGAACCCGCCGCCACACTGCAGCTGCTCGAGCGTGAGCGCGCGACCTTCATCTCGTGCTGGCCCCAGGCCAGCCGTGCGATGGCCGATCATCCCGACTTCGGCAAGCGCGACCTGTCCCACGTGCGGGGCGGCACTCTCGTGGAGGCGCTGCCCTCCGAGCGGCGACCGGCCGAGCCTGACCTCATGCCCAACCTCCTGGGAATGACAGAAACCGGTGGTCCGCACACGATGGCCGAGATCCCGGACACCCCCCTGCCCCCCGAGCGACGCGGCTCGTTCGGCATCCCCATTCCCGGAGCGCACCACCGGATCGTCGACCCGGCATCGCGGGCCGAAGTACCGGCGGGCGGGCAGGGCGAGATCCAGGTGCGTGGCCTGATCCTCATGGACCGGATCTACAAACACGAGCGGCACGAGATCTTCACGCCCGACGGCTGGTATGCGACAGGCGACCAGGGCTGGTTCGACGACGCCGGCCATCTGCACTTCACCGGCCGGGCCGGCACGCTCATCAAGACCGCGGGGTCCAACGTCTCACCGACGGAGGTCGAGGCCGTCCTGGACGGGATGGAAGGCGTCCTGCACAGTTTTGTGGTCGGTCTCGCCCACCCCACGCGGGGACAGGTGATCGCCGCCGCCGTCGTGCCACATCACGGAACGACCCTGACCACCGAGGAGCTCACCGTCTACGCCCGCCGGCAGCTGTCATCCTTCAAGGTCCCCACGGTCGTGCGCTTCCTGGAGGAAGACCAGCTGCCCATGCTCCCCACGGGCAAGATCGACCGCCGAGCACTGGTCGAGGTGTTCAACGCCGGCTGACCCAGGAGCGTTCGAGCACGTTCAATGCAGCACGACAGTGCGCCCCCACGACGCCCAACTCGTCGTGGTGACCGCTTTCGAGCGGCCCGTCAGCCAGGTCGTACAGCAACTCGGTGATGTCCGTCGAACACAGGGCCGCCAGAACCGTCTCAGGTGCGCACAGTGTTACGGACCGCCACCCCGGGATCGATGATCAAATCCGGGTCGACCGGTGTCCCGCTCATCATGAGCCGGCGAGCCTGCACCAGATCACGCGGCCGATCCACAGTCAAGATCGCATCCAGCCGATCACCGGTCAGCCAGCACGCAGCCCACATCCGCCCCGCCGGATCCCCCCGCAACACCAACCGCCCCGCCCCCCGATACCCCGCGAACTGCACCATCCGGCCGAACTGCTCAGACCAAAAATACGGCACCGCGTCATAACAAGCGCCCTGCCCGAGCAACGACGCGGCAGCCACCTCAGGAGCATTGAGCGCCGTATCCCAATGCTCGACCCGCAACCGCCGCCCATACCGACCCGACCACCACACCGCACAATCACCCACCGCCACGATCTCCGGCCGCCGGGTACGCAACGACGCGTCCACCACCACCCCGCCCTCCAACTCCAACCCGGACCCCACCAGCCACCCCGTCTCCGGACGGACACCCACCCCCACCACCACCTCATGGGCGTCGATCCAGCCTCCCCCCACCAGCGCCAAACCCTCCGGCTCCACCGAAGCGACCTTGATCCCGCAGCGCAACTCCACCCCCGCCTCCGCATACCACGGCACGGTCAGCGCCCCGACCTCCGGGCCGACCACACCCGCCAACGGCGCATCGGCCGCCTCCACCACCGTGACCCGGCAACCCAACCGGGCCGCCGCCGTGGCCACCTCGGCCCCGATCCACCCAGCGCCGACGATGACGATACGAGCGCCCTCGATCAGACCCGCCCGCAAAGCCCGAGCGTCCTCGATCGTACGGATCACATGCTGCGGCCCGCCCCCGGGCAACCGGACCGGCGCCGACCCAGTAGCGATCACCAGCCCATCAAAAGGCAACTCCCCCGCCGACGACTCCAGCCTCCCGCCACTGTCCCCGGCCAGCCGCAACCCCGACACGGTATGCCCGAGCAGCAGATCACAGCGCAACGCGTCCCAGTCGGTGTCCACAGTCGTGTCATCGGCCTCCCCCAGCAGCACCGCCTTCGACAGCGGCGGCCGGTCGTAGGGCCTGTGCCGCTCGGCCCCGACCAAGGTGATCGAACCCTGGTGCCCCCTGGCCCGCAGCGCCTCGACCGACCGCACGCCCGCCAGGCCGGCACCCGCGACCACTACGCAGTCCATCGCCCGTCCTCCGACCGGAGGTCCGGCCCCACAGCAACGTGATGTCCGAGCCGGCTCAAGCGGAACGCCCTGCGGTCTTCATCCGCTCCAGGTCCGCCATCACGACCGTCTGGCCTCCGGTCGCGGCGAGCGCCCGCGTGTGGCCTAGGTGGTGCATGTCGAAGCAGGCGGCGATCGACGTCGAGAATCCCATGGTGTCGAGCGTCTGGTTCACGGCTCGCTTGGCCAGGCGCAATGCCCAGGGGTCCGTCTGCGCGACGCGATGGGCCAGTCGCATCGTGAAGGAGCGCAACTCGTCCAGCGGCACGACGTGGTTGACCATTCCGCTCCGCAGAGCCTCCTCCGCGCTCACGGCGGTTGCCGTGAAGAGCATTTCCTTGGCCTTCCTGGCGCCGAACTCCCAGGTATGCGCGTGGTACTCCACGCCCATGATGCCCATGAGACCGACCGGGTCGGAGAACTGCGCGTTGTCGGCGGCGACGATCAGGTCACACGGCCAGCACAGCATCAGCCCGGCGGCGATGCATTTGCCCTGGACCGCGGCGATGGTGGGCTTCGGAATGTCGCGCCATCTGCGCGCGTACTCGAGGTAGCCGCGCGTCTCCCAGTCGTAGTAGCTTTCGGCCTCCAACTTGCCGTCGACGCGCTTAGGGCCGAGACTGCGGCCATCGGCCGATGGATCCTTGCCGGACATGTCATGACCTGCCGAGAAGTGCTTACCCGTCGTCATGAACACGATGACCCGGACCTCGGGATCCTCATCCGCCCGCCGCCAGGCATCGTCCAGATCTTTGAGAATGCCGGATGTCTGCGCGTTGGCGGCGGCCGGCCGGTCCAGCGTGATGACGGCCACCCGGTCGTCAACCTCATACCGGACGAAGTGCTCAGCTGTCATTTTGGTCTCCCTGTTTCGACGTGCCTGGCCGAGATCCCTCAGCCACGCTGCTGCCGGATGACGCTCTCCTGGGCGAACGACGCCACGAGCGACCCCGATTGGGTGTAGACATTGCCCATTCCGAAGCCCCGGCCGCCGGCCAGCCTCTGACCACGGATCTCCACGTGAAGCCACTGGGACGCGTCGAACGACTGGTGGAACCAGACGGAGTGAGTCACCACGCCGGTCTGCAACTGGATATGGGCGTCCCGTTCGCTGACCCCCGGCACCGCTTTGAGCAAGGTGCCGATGACCGGCCAGTCCGAGACGTACGCCACCAGCGGCCGAGCCAGCGACTCGCCCTCGATGTCCTCGCATCGCATCCAGAAGCCTAGTTCGGCGGGAAGGGCCCGATCGTCGTGCAGCCCCACCTCACTGATCAGGCGCGCTTCGCCCGGCACCACGGCGAGGGCCACCGGCTTGGACTCCATCGGATCTGTCACCGGCACGGCGTCGAACTGATAGTCAAAGCCTTCATCCGCCCGGTCGACGAGGATGGTGGCCGTTGCGACGACTCGACGTGAAGCCTCGGCGTCCTGCCAGATGACGGCCCGTCTGAGCCCGAGCGAGCGCCCGTCATGGGTCGTCTCCAGGTCGAGATACAGCGGGTTGCGCGGACGCGCCTCGCGGGGGAACGCGACGTGCAGCGACTTCACGGCCTTGCTCGAGCCCGCAGGCGCGGCCGCCGCGATGAGCTGAGCGAGCATCTGACCGCCGAAGACCCGATCAGATGCCGGGTCGAGGACGGGAAGCACCGTGCGCCCGTCTCCGTCCTGCCCCAACTGAAGAATGGTGCGAAACTGCTCGGTGTTCATCCTCGCCCTTCCGTGGCTCGAACCAGCTCGAATTTCTTGACCTTGCCGGACGGAGTCATCGGCAGGGCTTCCAGGAAATGCCAGTCGACCGGTGTCTTCTGCCGAGCCAGACCTGTCTCGTACAGGTGCCCGGTGAGTTCTTCGACAGAGGCCTGTTTCGTGCCGTCGAGGACGACGAAAGCGACGGGGACCTCACCGAATCTGCTGTCCGTGCCAGGGACGACGGCCGCCTGGCGTACGGCGGGGTGGGTCAGGAGGAGGTCCTCGATGTCACGCGCGGAGAACTTTTCGCCACCGCGATTGACGATGTCCTTCAGCCGGCCGGTGACCGTGACGAATCCCGCATCGTTCACGATGCCGACGTCGCCCGTGCGGAACCACCCCGCGCTGTCGAGAGCGGCCTGGTTGGACGCCGCGTCGAGGTAGCCGATCATCCGTTCGGGTCCTCTGACCAGGAGCTCACCCTCGGAGCCGGGTGGCAGGGCCCGGGTGTCGTCGTCGATGACGCGAACCTCGACGCCCGGCGCTATCGCACCGTCGGTCTCCGCCCGGACCTCGAACGGGTAGGAGCGATTCATCACGGTCACCGTCGGCAGTTCGGTCATGCCGTAGACCCGGGCCGCCGGGATGCCCTGCTCCTCACTGCGCTCCATGACCGCGCGCGGTACGGAGGCGCCACCGCAGGCGAACATGCGGAGAGGCAGCCGAACGTCGGCGACGCGGGCGGCTTCGGTCAGTTCCTGGAGGAAGACCGTGGCGCCGGCGGAGTATGTCGCCCCATGCTGGACGATGTCACGCACGGCCTTGTCCGGTGCCCACCGGTCCGCTATCACCGCGCATGCGCCCACCAGCAGCGGGATCGTCATGGCGTTCAGCACACCGGTGATGTGCTGCAACGGGGCGGCCATGTAGGCCACGTCCTCCCAACCCAGTCCCCACGCGTCGGCGAGCTGCCTGGTCTCGGCCAGCAGCGTCTGCGAGGAGTGAACGGCTCCCTTGGGCCGTGAGGTGGTCCCGGAGGTGAACAGGACAAGGCACGGCTCACCCGCTCCGACCTTGGTGGAGGCTTGCCGCCGATCGTGAGAGATCACGTCCTCGAAAGGCGTCCAGCCGGGGCGCGATCCCCGAAGGATGATCTTGGTCGTATCGCCGAGGCCGACCTCGGACAGCAGTTCCTCGAAGGCATCGGCGTGGGCGAACCCACGGTATGAGCCAGCCGTGACGACGACCGCCGGCCGGACCTGCTCGACGACCTGCCGGAGCTCATGCTCCCGGTAGAAGGGGACCACGGGGCTGCTGACCGCGCCGATATGCCAGGTCGCCAGCCCCAGTACGTGCGCCTCCCACCAGTTGGGGGTCTGCCAGCACACGACGTCACCGGGCCCGACCCCGGCGGCGGCCAGCCAGGCGGCCGTACGCTCGACGAGCGCGAGCAACTCTTGGTAGGTCAGCCGGCGTTCCGCCTCGATGACCGCCGGACGTGACGCCCACTGCTGTGCGGCCCGCTCGACCAGCGCGCTCATCGTGAGGTCGGTGACGTACCCGTACCGCCGGTACTTCTCCTGTAGGTCCTGCGGAACCGCGGGTGCGGCGACGTTCGCGGCGGTCAGCCGTGGTCTCAACGCGGTCACCCTCCCATGCTCATTCCGCCGTCAACGGTGAGGACCGCGCCGGTGATGTAAGAAGACTGGTCATCGAGGAGGAAGGCCACCGCGTGCGCGAGTTCCTCCGGCTTTCCCCAGCGGCCGACCGGGATCAGCGCAGTCACGAGATCCCGGTCGGTGTACGTGAGCGTCTGCGGAAGCTCGGTGTCGAAGCTGCCAGGGATCACGCAGTTCACCGTGATTCCCTTGCGCGCCACGCTGCGAGCAACCGATCGGGTCAATCCCACGAGCCCCGCTTTTGCCGCACCATAGGGAATTTGCACGGGACTGCCCATAACGGCCGTGACCGAGCCGACATTGATGATGCGTCCGAAACCTTGGTCGACCATGGTGCCCAGGGCCGCCTGGCTCAGGAAGAAGGCTGCTGACAGGTTCACCGCGATCTGCCGATGCCAGTCGTCGGCGCTCACGTCGCCGTAGCGCTGCTCGACCACCATCCCGGCGTTGTTGACGAGATAGTCGAGCCGCCCGTGCTGGTCGAGCACCTCGCTGACCAGGCGCCCGCACTCGTCCGGGTCCCCCACGTCGGCCCTGTGCAGGGTGACGTGGCCCCCGGAACGCTTGCACTGATCCTGGAGGTCCACCCCGGCGTTGACGTCACTGACGAATGCCGCGGCCACCCGCACGCCGGCCTCCGCCAGCCGGACGGTCACGGCGCGCCCGATGCCCCTGGTGCCGCCGGTGACCAGCGCCACGCGATCTTCACCGGCCACTACGGCACCTCCGGGGGCGTCTTTGCCGCGATCTTGCGGCTCAGCCGCTCCACCAGGACGTGGTGCTCCTCGGTGTCGAAGCACTCGCTTTCGGCCCGGGAGGAGTCCTCGAGAACCGTCGCGGCCTGCTCGAGGTGGAGGTTCAGCAGGCGCCGTGTCTCACGCACGGCCTGCGGGGGCAGCTTGGCGAGGCGGTGGGCAAGACGCAGGGACTCATCGCGTACCTCCCGCCTGGGCACCACACGATTCGCGAGCCCCAGCCGATGCGCTTCGGCACCCGCGACCCGGTCCCCGAGCAGCAGGTGCTCCCGGGCCGCGGACAAGCTGGTCAGCAGCGGCCACAGCACGAAACCACCAGCGCCGTCGAGGAGTCCCAGCGAGACCCGTGGGTCGCTCAAGAAGGCGTCGTCGGCGATCACGACGAGGTCGCAGAGCAGGGCGACCGTGACGCCGGCGCCGACGGCGGGACCGTTGACGGCAGCGACGCTCGGAAACGGCAGGCGCGTCATCTCCCAGAACAGCTCCTTGTGGGCGCCGAGAATGGCGACACGCACGCGCCGGTCGTCCCGCATCGCACGGATGGTGTCGACGTCGCCGCCTGCGCTGAACACGTCGCCGGCCCCCGTGATCACCATCGCCCGCACGCTGCCGTCGTCGCGGAGAGAGCAGATGGCGGCCAGGAGGGCATCGGTGATCTCGCCGTCCATGGCGTTGGCCTTCTCCGGCCTCGTCAGGGTGACCAGCGCGACGGCTCCATCCCGCGCCACGTGCACCGCAGGCGCGTAGGACGTCTCGTGCCCGCTCACAACTGGACCAGCCGGGGAATCGCGCCGGTGGATACCAGCCGGGCGCCGATGGCACGGGGTAGCTCGCCGGCAGAGCCCAGCACCGCGTCCAGGACCGTCGCGCGGACGAGGAAGCGGTGGAAGGAGTGCTCGGCGGTGAAGCCGACACCGGCCAGCACCTGCTGGCATTGC
Organism: Streptosporangiaceae bacterium; assembly: GCA_025964695.1. Lineage (GTDB taxonomy): Bacteria > Actinomycetota > Actinomycetes > Streptosporangiales > Streptosporangiaceae > Actinomadura_E. The sequence goes on from JAOPYK010000173.1 coordinate 29,093, forward strand.
GTCGCCGCGATCCGAGCCGCCCGCCCGGCCAAGGACTTCGCCAGCATGCCCGCCAGTTGCTCGTCCTCGGCCTCCCATGCCAGCTCGAGCGCTGCGGCGGCGCCCTCCCGGGCGACGAACGCGTCCGCGAGACGGTGCCGTACAGCCTGGAAGGACCCGATCGGATGTCCGAACTGCACCCGGTCCCGTGCGTGGTCGACGGCCAGCTCGATCATCCGGCCGGCGGCCCCGACGATCTGATATCCCAAGGCCCGCCGGCCTGCCGCGACCACGGAGTGCCAGCTCTCGGCCGCGGCCTCCCCCGCGAGCACCACCTCCGCTCTCCCCCCGGTGGTGGTGACCTCGGTGATCGCGAGAGCGGAGTCGAGGCCGGCCACCACACGGCAGGACAAGGCCTTCTGATCCGCCGGCCGGACCCAGACGACCCCTTCCTCCGATCCCACCGGCGCGAGAAAAGCGCCGGACGGGCGCCGGCCCAGTACGAGCCCGCGCAGCGTCAGGGTTTCGTCCTCGAACGTGCCGGCCAGCGGCGCGCCGATGTGCGGAAGAACGATGCTGTGACCGGCAGCGCCCTCGTGGGCGACGCCGGCGAGGGGAAGGGCGAGCACGTCCTGTAGGGCCGCCGACGTGGAGCCGGCCCGGCCCATGGCGGTGAACAGCGACGACACCGCCTCGTGCGGCGACTGCGCCAGGAGATCGGCGAAGCCGAAGCCGTCGAGCGCCCTGGTCAGCTCCGCACCGTCGAACGCTTCGGCGAGCTGACGCAAGGTCTTGACCAGCAGGACACGCTCATCGGGTTCCATCACGCGCTCCTCGGCAGGCCGAGAAGCCGCAACGACACGATGTCCTTCTGGATCTCGCTCGTGCCGCCGTAGATCGTCGCGGCCCGTGAGTAGGCCCACTCACGCCGCCAGGAGTCCCCGGCAGGCGTGTCGTCGGTCTCCAGCGCGCCGAAAAGCAGCTCACGAGCGGCGTCGAAGACCGCCTGGTCCGCGGCCGCAATCATGATCTTGTCAACCGAAGCCTCGGGTCCGGGCAGGTCGCCTTCGGCGATCCGGCCCTGGGTGGCCCTGGAACGGGCCCGGAACGCCCACAGCAACTGGTAGGCCTCACCCAGCAACGACTCCGATCGCGCATCGTGGACCGAGCCGAGGAGCCGGGCGAGATGGTGGCCGAGCCAGGCCCCGCGCTGCCAGAAGATCGGCCCCCGCTCGCACGACAGGATGAACTGGGTGACCCGCCAGCCCTCATCGACGGAACCCAGTAGGCGTTCCGCCGGGACGGCGACCTCGACGAACGATGTCGAGCAGAACTCATCGACGTTCGCCATCGTCCGCAGTGGGCTCGCGACGATGCCCGGGGTGTCCATGTCCACCAGGAAGGCGCTGATACCGCGCGACCCCGACCCTGGCTGACCCGTGCGGGCCAGGACGACGCATCGCGTGGCGTGGTGGGCCCAGCTGGTCCAGAGTTTCTCGCCGTTGATCAGCCAGCCTTCACCGTGCGGCCGGGCCGTCGTCCGCAGTGAACCGAGGTCGCTTCCGGCGTCGGGTTCGGAGAAACCCTGGCACCAGAACTCCTCACCCCGCAGAAGCCGGGGGAAGATCTCCCTGACCAGTTCGGGCCGGCCGAACTCGACCACCGCCGGACCGAGGACTTCATGCATCGACCAGGAGGTCGTGTGCACGAGAGCCCGGCTCGTGAGCTCCTCGCCGAGCACGGAGCGCAGGACGGGTGATCCATCGAGGCCGCCCACCCGTTCGGGCCACCCCCACCGCATCCAGCCCGCGTCGAAGAGCAGCCGTTGGACCTCACGCTGGTGGCCGAGTTGTGCGTCGACGCTGTCGCCCTGCTCCAGCGAGGGAGCCAGTTCCTCCCCGTGATCGTCGATCCATGCCTGCACACCACTCCGAAACTCATCTATCTGCACGGCACAGCTCCGTTACGTCGGTCACCGCTTCGACCGGACAGTGGTCGTGCGTGTGGGGATGGGCGGCACGCCGGGCGCCGTCGACGTAGTTGTCGAGGAGGACGGTCATCGCTTCTTCTCTCCCGCTGGTCCCGGGTGGATACGGTCGGCCGGGACGACGTATGGCATAGCGGGCGGGAGCTCAGGACTGGATGAGTCCCGCCTCGCGGTAGGCCTCGCGGACCGGCCCCTTCAAGGCGTCGGGGAACGCAGTCTGAGGTGGCCGCGAGTGCGGGTAATCACCGATGGGAAGGCCGAGCACGGACGCACCGAACTTGAATCCGGCACCCCAGTGGGTGAAGGCACCGGGCCGGGCGGGATGGGACTGGTAGCGCTTGTTCGCCGCGCGGATGGCAGCCAGACCGGACTCGGCCGCGAACTTGGCCGCGAGCTCGAAGTCCCCCTGGAGAAGGAGGTTCCGGTGTTCGGTGTACAACCGGCGCTCCGGGGTCTCATAGAGATACAGCGCGGCGCCCAGCGCCCCTGGATGGGGGATGCCCGCCCGGATCCCCGCCTCGTCGGCCACCTCCCACAACACCATCTCAGGTGCCATCTTGTGCACCGCCAGGCTGTGCTCGACATCGAACATCCCGTTCTTCAGTCCGCACAGCGCCGGGATGTCCCGGTACAACTCCACGCACTCCTGCGGAGTGAGGACCAGGCCGGTGGCCTGGGAGTTGAAGAAGCCCAGCGGGATGTCGGTACGGTCCGCCACGTAACGCAGGTACTCATAGACCCCGGGCTTGCCGGAGCACTCGAAGTAGGGGGTGAGCAGGTAGCAGATGTCGGCGCCCAGTTCCTGGGCGTACAGCGTGAGCTCGACGCACTGCTTGGCGGTGTCGGTGCTCGACATCACCTGGATGAGCGCCTGGGGCTTGACCGTTCGTGCTTCCTCTATCGCGACACGCATGACCTCTTTGAGTTCGTCCGTGGTCAACGACCAGAACTCGGCGATGCCCCCGTTCAGCCACAGGCCATCCTGGTCCAGCTCGACAAGGCAGTGCCTCACAAGAGCACGCAACGCCTCGTAGTCGATCTCGTCACCGTCCCGGCCCGAGAACGGTGTGTACAGGGAACTGCAGTTCCCTCGCAGATGCTCACGGGCCCACGCCTTGGCCTCCGCACCGGTCACCATCAGCGTCCTCCCTCGACATAGGTCACCGACGCGAATGCATCATGCCGGAAACGACTACGTTGCTTCTCTCAGAGTAGAACGTTACTTGCACAAATCGCAACGCTCAATCAAGCCGATGTCGGCGACGACGATGATCTTGCGGCTGACGACTGACGGCCACGAGCGGCAAGATGCCCAGCACCGCACGATCATGAGTGGGGATATGCGGCGGAACGGGCTCGAGGCCTCTCAGGCCGTAGCTGTACGGCATCCCAACATCGCCCGGTCGGGCCCGGTGATGGCCGAGCCGTCGTCCGCTCAGGCGGCTCAGGAGAAGGGAGGACCCGCACGCGCCGGGCGTCAGGGCGGGGACCGAGGCGCCACCTGATGACCCGGCCGGTGCTCGCCGATGGGGTCACAGACGTCCCCGGCACGCCGGAAAGGTGAGCAGGCCTGTGTGGATCAGGGTGCGCCGGAGGCATGGTGGGATGACGCAGGCGACCGACGACCGCCCCGCCGGCCGCTGATCGTCCATGAGCCGACTCACTGGCCGACCCGCCCCGCTCTCAGGCGCTACTCGGCGTCGGCAGCTTCCCCGCGGCGTAGCATGGCCGCCGAGCAAAATGCCCACAGGTCGTCGGTGCTCGTCTGACGGCCACCCGCCAGCACCGCGGAATGCGCGCTGGCGATCAACAGCTCCTGCAGCAAGGCAGCCTGCGTCGAAAGATCAAGGTCGTCCCGCAGCCGGCCCACCGCCGCGACCTCCGTCAGCATGTCGGTGATGAGCCTGCGCAGAGGCTCCATGGCATGCCTGAGGTCGCGCGGGCGGGTCTCGGCGAGCCGTAGATGAAAAACGCTCAACGCACGGGCGAGAGGAGCCGGCATCGCCGTGAGCTCGGCCATGCCCTCGAGCAGCGCCTTGAGCCGCAGAACCGGATCCGGTCCGACCTCACAGCGCTCGCGCAGCATCGGCACGGCCGTCTTGCTCAAAATCGTCTCGTACACGGCGAGCAGCAGGCTGTCCTTGCCGTCGAAGAAGGTATAGAAGGTGCGAAGCGACATCTCGGAGTGGTCGACGACGTCCTGGATGGTGAGGTCGGTGTCCTCGCGCTCCGCGAGAAGCTCGAGTGCGGCGGTGACGAAGCGATCGCTGCGTTCCTGGGCTCGCATGCGAGCACCCTGCAGCGATCGATCGAGGCTGCGTTTCTGCCAGCTCGGTACGTCCTCGGTCGGCGCCTGATCGCCGTCCAGCTTCAGCTCCCCTGATTTGCGCCGTGCCATGGCCTTCGCTCTCTCTCCGGTTCGGCGGGCGGGGCGGAGGCTGGGAGGCGTTGTGCCGCGCTCCCGGCCAAGACGCCGCCTTCTGTGACCACACCGCATTTCATCACGACGGATCCCCCGTGGACCTGGGCATCGGCGCCGTGCCAGCCGGTGCATCCACTTCGGCCAGGAAGTCCCCGATCATCCGGGCAACCTTAGCCGGACGTTCGAGGTGCGCCGCATGCGCCGCCCCCGTGATCTCCACGTAGCGGGCCAGCGGATTGGCTTCGGCGAACCGCCGGGCCTGGCGCTGCCGCGCCGGGTCATCGCGGTCACCGGCCAGCAGCAAGGCCGGGCAACCCACCCTCTTCAGGACCTCGGACGGCAGCTCGGGCCGACGAGCGGAGTCCTCCTGCAGCACTGCGACGAGCGAACGCCAGTGGTCAGGCCCGTGGTGGGCTTCGTGCAGGCGCCGAAGCGAGGGCGGCCAGACGCGCTGCAAGTATTCGACACTGGGTATCCGAGCCGCGCTAGAGCGCCCGGTACCCGGGCTGACGAGCACGAGCGAGCGGGCGGTTCCGGGCGCTCCCAACTCAAGCATCAGCGCTACCTCGGCACCGTAGGAGAAGCCCACGACGTGGGGACGTTCAAGCCCCAGGTGGTCGATGAGATGGAGAAGATCGAACTCGAGCTCCTCCCCCGAATAATCCGACCGGCGGAAATCCGACCGGCCGTGCCCACAGAGGTCAGGCATGACGCACCTGTAGTGAGACGACAGCTCCTCGGCCAGACTCCCCCAGTCGAAGAGCCCGGTACCCGTCGCCCCATGTATGAACAGGACAGGAGTTCCCTCTCCCACCACGGAGTAGGCAAGGGTCAGACCGTCCCGCTCATACGTCGACATGCGCGGACCGCTCACAGTGCTCTCATTCATAGCGTGCCCTGAATGTCAACACGACTTCCCCAATCTGGCAACCCTACCGGCAGTCATAGGCAAAAAGAGCGACGAAACCCGAGTGGACCGTTCTCCTGGCCGGCCTTCGGGCGCGGGCGGGCCGGGCGTACGAGAGAGCCTCACCTTCCATGCAACCCCAGCCGATGATGCGGGCACCACCGCGTCGGCCTCCCCTCGTGAGGGCCCGCACAACGCTGGGAATGCCTGCGGGCATGAGCGAGCGGCGGCCACCTGTACGCCAGTGCAAGCCTTGGTGTCGTCCGTTCACCGAGAATAAGTCTTGACGAACCATCCTCTCACTGTACGCTCATGTCATTCTACTCGTGCGACAGCGAGGATTGCTTGTGACGTCAAACACTATGGTGGGGAAGGTCGCCGTCGTGTCCGGGGGCTCGACAGGCGTCGGCAGAGCCGCGGCCCGACGGTTCGCCGCAGAGGGCGCGACCGTGGTCTTGTTGGCGCGTAGCAAAGACCGGCTTGACGAGGTCGTGGAGGAGATCGGCCCCCAGGCCATACCCATCGTGACCGACGTCACTTCGAGCGCCAGCGTCCGCGCCGCCTTCAGCCAGATCGCCACCCAGTTCGACCGGATCGACGTACTGGTCAACTCGGCGGGCATGATCAAGATCCGGCTCATCGAAGAGGCGAGCGACGAGGACATCGCCGCCTCCATCGGAACCAACCTCCTCGGGCCCATCTACACCACCCGATCCGCAATTCCCCTGCTCAAAGCGGCCGGTGGTGGGGACATCATCAACATCTCGTCGGAGATCACGCTCGATCATGTGCCGCTCATGACGCTCTACGCGGCGAGCAAACGAGGCCTCAATGGTTTCACCGAGGCGATGAGCAAGGAATTGCGCGACGATTGCATCCGTGTGACGCTCGTCATCCTGGGCGCGGTGGGCGACACGGCGATCGCCGATAACTTCACTCAAGCCGACCTGGAGAAGGCTTTGCCGATCTGGGATGCCAAGGGTTACCTGGCCGGGATGCAAGGGAACAAGCTCCTCACCTCGGCAACCGTGGCGGAGGTGCTGCACCATATCGTCTCCCGGCCTGCGGAGTTGACGCTGGATGTGATTCATGTCCGCCCTTCCAGCTGACCCTCCACGCCTATGACCCTCTGGTTATCACAGGACCTCGGCAGCAACGGCCAGAGCCGCTCCGAATTGCGGGAAATAACGGGTATACAGGCGGCCGAGGTCGTGCCGTTCATGCCACAACGACATTACTTCACCCAAGTTACAAGAAGAGGAGACGGCCATGCTTCGACCGATGGAAGGCGTTCGAATCCTGGAGGTGGCACAGTTCACCTTCGTTCCGGCGGCCGGCGCGGTACTCGCTGACTGGGGCGCCGACGTCATCAAGGTCGAACACGCGGAGACCGGTGACGCGCAGCGGGGACTCAGCCAGTTGATGGGCATGCCGGTGGGCGACGGTTCGTTCGCGCCTCTGATGGAGCATCCCAACCGCGGGAAGCGCAGCATCGGCCTGGCGCTGGAGAAGGCCGAGGCGCTCGAGGTACTGCACGAACTGATCCGCACCAGTGACGTCTTCTTGACGAACTTCCTGCCTGGGGCACGCCGCAGACTCGGTATCGAACTGGAGGACGTCCGCAAGATAAACCCGGACATCATCTATGTGCGCGGCACCGGCTTCGGCAGTCATGGCCCGGACAGGGACAAGGGCGGCTACGACAGCACGGCCTTCTGGGCGCGGGGCGGCAGTGCGATGGGGACGACGCCCGTGGAGTTCGACGGTCTGTGTTCGATGCCGGCCGGTGCCTACGGCGACTCCATCGGAGGTATGACCATCGCCGGCGGCATCGCCGGCGCGCTGTTCGCCCGGGAGCGCACCGGCGAGACGTCGGTCGTCGACGTCTCCCTGCTCAGCGTCGGTGCCTGGGCCAACGCGCTCTCGGTGGGCTTCGCTCTGCTGGCGGGCGGTCCGCTACCGCGCCGGACCTCCAGCAACGCGGCGCAAACCAATCCCCTCGTGGGGAATTACCGGGCTGCGGACGGCCGGTGGCTCGTGCTGGCCATGCTTCAGCCAGGTCGCTACTGGCCGGAGTTCTGTCGCCACATCGAGCGTGAAGATCTCATCAAAGACGAGCGGTTCGCCTCCGTGGAAAAGCTGATGGCCAATGCACCGGCGGCATCGGAGATCATCCGAGAGGTGCTCGCCACCCGCACCCTCGCGGAATGGACGACTCGGTTCGCAGGCATGGAAGGCCAGTGGGCCGCCGCGCAGGATCCCTGGGAGGTCAGTCAAGATCCGGCGCTGCGGGCCAATGGATTCATCGCGGAGGTGACCGACGTCGAAGGCCAGCGGCACGAGCTCGTAGCCAACCCGGTGCAGTTCGATCAAAAACCGGTACGCATCGAGCGAGCCCCGCAGTTCGCCGAGCACACCGATGAGATCCTGCGTGGGCTCGGCAAGTCCGATGAGGAGTTGATCGACCTGAAAGTCACGGGTGCAGTCACCTGAGCGCCACCGCCACCTCCATGAATCCGGATCGCCGCAGCAGCCTGCCATATCCGCATGTCCGTGGGCCGAACCCGGAGTCTCCGAACCCGTACACCGGAAGGGGAGCAGCCCCCCGTCCCGGACGTTGCCTGGCCTTACCTTGAGGCAGCCGCCTCCATCGAACCGCCGGCCTGACGGCCTCATCGTGGCCTCTCCCAGTAGTGCTGCGATCACCGCGCTGTGAATGGCCCGTATGAAAGGCCCCAGATGGATGCCCCACCCTCGCGTCCACCAGCTCGGCCCCCTGCCGTCGAGGAGCAGGCGGAGCAACGAGTCGACCCGACCGTATGGCTGGCCCGGCTGCGGTCCTCCCATCCGGATTGGGCGTTCGTCTATGACCCCTTCGCCCTCCGCTGGATCGCCGTTCGCGGACGGCACGAGGCGCTCGACGCCCGGACGGCGTTCGAGCTTGCCGATGCCCTGACCGAAATCGGCAGGGACCACACCATGCCCTTTCCAGACATATAACGGTCGCTCACAAGGCTGAGCCCCTTTCGCCCGGCCCGACGATGGTTCTGCGTGCTTCTATTCGGTGTTCAGAAGCAGTCGGGTGCGCAGGACGATTTCCATTTCGAATTTCCAGTCCGGGTCGTTCATATCTTCACCGAACAGCTCTTGGAGTTGGCGCATGCGGTAGCGCACGGTCTGCGCATGAACGCACAATCGGACGGCGATCTCAGGGGCGCTTCCCCCCGTTGCCAGCCAGTCCAGGAGCGTCTCACTCAAGCGCAGTCGCTGGAGCGGCTTCAGCGAGGCGAGTGGCCCATATCGGCGCCGGGTCATCAGCCGGATCAGTTCCTCGTTACGCAGGAGCAGCAGTGTGGGAAGCTGGTCCGCACAGCGGACGAAATGGTCGCATTTGATGACACCGCGCTGGACGAGTGACAGGGCTTGTGCGGCCAGGCGAAGCGACAATGGCGCGTCGGCGAGGGGTACGCTAGGGCCGATCGCGAACGGTGAGTCAGGCAGCGCTCGCGCCAGCATGTCGTGACGACCGGGGCCATCGGGGTCGGGAACGAGTAGACACGGATCAGGGCGTTCCAGATCCATCAGCACGTCCGGGCCTACCGCCGGTCCTATGCGCGGTCGGCGGGCGACGGCCACGCAGGCCACGGTCTGGGGCAGGCGCCATTGCGCTTCGCTCGCCAGCTCGCGAATGGTCTCGCCGGACAAGGCACGACCTCTGGTCAGGACCAGCTCCAGCAGGCGCCGGCGGGGGCGTTGCAACATACCCGCCGTCCTCACTCGCTCCTGCGAATAACCTTGCACCGAGTTCGCCGCGATCTGTTCGATGTGGGAAAAGACCGCCTCGGCCAGGAAGGACATGGTCGCGGGGGGCCATCCTGCCCGCTGTCCCACCTCGGCGATCCGACGCCAGGCGACCCGGGCACCCACGCGATAGGCGGCCTGGAGGCCATCCAGGCTTCTGCCCTCCCGGCACTCACCGCGGCCGAGCGCCCGATAGACCTTGATCCCCTGTTCCCGAGCTGCCATAGGATCGGCGATCTGATCCACGAACTGGCGCAGTCCCTGCTCGACACCCACCCGGATCCCGACGGCGAAGTGTCCTTGGAGCGGGCGATCGAAGTCCGTGACGCAGCACCGGATCTCCTCGATGATCTCATCGGCCAGCGACGGCAACTCCGGGCGCAACAACGAGGCCAGGTCGGCCGGATAGACCCGCCGGCGGGCCGGGATCTGAAAAGCCGATAGCGCGATCATCGTCACCCCAGACATGTACGACTCCGTGGAAGAACGCTGACGAGGTAGGGGGCCCGTCCCACAGGCGATGCGGCATTTGGCCTCCCGATCTATGGACGATCAAGCGACACGAATTCCGCCGGCACCTCCGCCCCAGGCGATCGACCGGCTCGGTTTCCCGCCGTTCCAAGGTGGCGCGGGCCGGCAAAGGACGGCCGGAGGAGTGGCGACGTTCACCTCGGGTGCTTGCAAGAGAGCCGCGCTGCCGCGGCTCCGGTCCGGTGTCACGTCCAACGGCATGCCATAAGGCACCACGGAGATCTTTCCGCCCGTCACCGGTCCCATGACCGTCGGCCCGACCGCCGAAGACTTCGGGAACATTCGAGACTCCCCGTCGGCGTACGCGACAGCCATCGTGACGGTGCCGAAGAAGAGAACAGGGATCGTTGCCACACGCCGAGCCATCCATCTGGGTTTCGCGCTCATGTCTGGCACCTCTCGAGGCCGACTTCAGGATGCGGCTTCCAATCGTTGCCCCCGGAAGGTAACCCCGTATGTCACTTTGGTCAAGTCAGGTTACTGCTGTTGGCATACAGCACTATTAAAAATAGGAAATATTCCTCCGGACCTCGGCGACACCGTTATCGATCTTTGCGCCTCATCGGCGAAGCCCAGCCAACTGTCCGGGACGGCGACCGGCGGTCTGTCGCTCAGGCCCACCGGGCATCGTCAGCGGGACCGGCTGTGACCGCCCCAGAGCCTGGATCTGACCGTACGTGGCCGGGGTGCGGCGAGGCGCCCGGTCAGCCACACGCCGGGCGGACCGCGCCGCCAGGCGGCCGAATGGACGTCCCGGCAGAACGTCGCCGGGTCTCCCCGGGGCCGGGGGGTGGCCACCACGAGGTATCCCTGGTGGCGAGCGGATCCCGGTCCGGCTCCCCGGGGTATTGACGAATGAGACTCTCACTGTACGCTCTGGACATTCTACTTATCCGACAGCTTTGATTGCCGCATAGTCGAGTGAACCGTGACGTCTTCCGCGCAAGGCTGACCGGCGATCCGGCTCGAATGGGTCATTTTGGAAGGAGCCCCATGCGACCTTGGCGTCCGCTGACGATCGCGTCTCTCGCCGCGTTGCTCGCCCTGACGGCCTGCAGCACGACCAACAAAGGCCCCGGCTCGACCACCGCAACGGTCGACACCGGCACGTTGACCCCTCCCGGGGGTAAGCACGTCGCGGCCGGCAGCCCCATCAAGGTCGGCCTGATCAATGACGAGGGTGGGAGCACGGTGAGCTTCCCGGAGATCCGCCTCGGCACCGAAGCGGCTCTCAAGTACGCCAACGACTACCTCGGGGGCCTCGGGGGCCGACCGGTCGTCTTGGACTCGTGCGCTAGCAAGGGCACCCCCGCATCCGCTGCGGCCTGCGCGAACCAAATGATCGCAGACCATGTCGCGGCGGTGCTGCACGGTCTCGAGAGCGACTCGGGAACGACGGCGCAGACCCTGATGAACGCCGGTATCCCGGTGATCTCCACCGCTCCGGCCAGTGCCCAGGAGACGATCGGCAAGCTGTCGTTCTCATTGACCGGCGGCGCATCGGCCTTCGTCGCCGGTCTCGGCCAGTGGATGATCGAGCAGCACTACAAGACGTCGGTGCTCTTCGCGCTCAACACTCCAGGTGGCACCGCCCTCTACCAGGCTTCCATCGCCTACCTCCAACGACACGGCATCTCCTCCAGCCTGGTCCTGGTGCCACCCGGTACCGCGGACATCACACCCCAAATGGCCTCCGCTGCCTCCCACCACCCCGACTTCATGTGGGTACTCGGTGACGCGGGCATGTGCCTGTCCTTCATGCGGGCCTATCAAGCCTCCGGAAGCAGCGCGAAAATCGGGCTGATCGGGCAGTGCACCGACTCGCAGGTGACGGACGCGGTGTCGCTCGACGGTGCGATCGCGCCTGCCTACTCCGTGCCCCTGGCGTCCAACTCCGAAGCGCGGCTGTACCGGGCCGTCCTGGCCGCCTACGCCCCGGGAACGGCCCCCGGTGGCCTGGCCTACGTCGGTTACACCATGACGCTGGGGATGATCCGAGCACTGCACGGCATGACCGGGCCGGTGAACCCGCAAACGATCGCCACGCAGATGCGAGCGGCGAAGAAAAGCGTCCTCCCCGTCGCCGACGGGGTCACCTTCACTTGTGACGGCAAGGCGATCCCGCCCTTCCCCGCTCCGTGCTCGGCCACGATCTTCATCACCCGGCTGGACGCCAAGGGCAACCCCACCGTCCTCAAGAAGCTGCAGGCCATCAGCCTCTTCGGCGGTAAGCCTTGACAGGGCGGCCCGGCGGCCCGTCGTTCTCGCGCTTCCGGTACGGAGCACGGCCGGACCGTGACCGGCGAACGGCGGGAACGTGACCCAACTGCCGGAACACCTGCTGCTCGGCATCGGCAACGGGGCGGTGTTCGCAGCGCTGGCCCTCGCGCTCGTCCTGACTTACCGCAGTTCGGCCGTCCTGAACTTCGCCACCGGCGCGGTCGCGCTGTACGCGGCCTACACCTACGCCTTCCTGCGCCAGGGGCAGCTCTTCCTGCCGATCCCCGGCCCGCCCAGCACCATCGACCTCGGCGGCCAGCTCGCCTTCGCACCGGCGGCGGCGATCTCACTCGCCGCCGCCACGGTACTCGGCGTCCTGAGTTATCTCCTTGTCTTCCGCCCGCTCCGTCACGCACCGCCCGCGGCGCGGGCGGTCGCGTCAGTGGGTCTCATGGTGGTGATCCAGGGCACGCTCGCGGAGCGACTCGGCACCAAGGTGGTCGGCGTCGCATCGATCTTCCCGAAGGATCCCCTCCAGGTCGGCAGCGTCGTCGTACAGCGCGACCGCCTCTACTTCGGCGTCACGATCCTGGTGATCGCACTCGCCCTCGCGGCGTACATGCGCTTCACGCGGTTCGGGCTCGCCACCCGAGCGGCTGCCGAGACCGAGAAGGGCGCCGTGGTCACGGGTCTTTCGCCCGACCGGATCGCGGTCGTGAACTGGGCCATCAGTTCTCTGATCGCCGGGCTCGCGGGAATCCTCATCGCACCCATCGTGCCGCTCAGGCCGGTGGGGTACGCCCTGTTCATCGTCCCCGCACTGGCCGCCGCGCTCCTGGGTCAGTTCAGCGCGATCGCTCCCGCCGTCTTCGGCGGCCTGGCGATCGGAATGATCCAGTCGGAGATGATCTTTCTTCAGGTCGACCATCCGTCGCTCCCCCAGTCGGGGCTGCAGGAAATGATCCCACTCATACTGGTCTTCTTCCTGCTGATTGTGCGAGGCCGGTCGCTCCCGACCCGCGGGACTTTGATCACTCATACGCTGGGCCGTGCCCCACGACCTCGCACGATCGCCGCGCCGGCAGCGGTCTTCGGCGTCATCGGCATCCTCTTGGTCCTGGTCACCCAAGGTCAGTACAGGGCCGCCTTCGTCACCAGCGTGATCATGGGCATCATCTCCCTCTCGCTGGTCGTCGTGACCGGCTACACAGGGCAGCTCTCGCTCGCACAGCTCACCCTCGCCGGTACGAGCGGCTTCTTCCTGAGCGGCATCACGATGTCATGGGGCGTGCCCTTCCCCATCGCTCCGCTCGCGGCCGCGCTCGGCACCATGGGCCTGGGCCTCGTCATCGGCCTGTCGACTCTCCGGGCGCGCGGCATGAGCGTGGCCGTGGTCACCCTTGCTCTGGCGGTCGCGGTCGAGGCCTTCTGGTTCAGCAACTCCGACCTGAACGGCGGTCTCAACGGGGCCCGGGTCAAGCCCCCCGCCCTCTTCGGGCTCGATCTCAGCGTGGGCACCGGCACGCAGCGAGCCGCCTTCGGCATCATGTGCGTCGTCGTTCTCGTCGCCGTCGCCGTCGCCGTCGCCCATCTGCGACGCAGCCGGCTCGGCGGGGCGATGCTCGCCGTACGCGCCAACGAGCGGTCGGCCGCCGCGGCGGGGATCAACGTACGGGTCGTGAAGCTGCTCGCGTTCGGCGTCGGTGCCTTCATCGCCGGGCTCGGAGGTAATCTCCTCGCCTACCAGCAGACGGCCGTGTCCGCGGCCTCGTTCAGCGCGGTCGGCGGTCTCGCACTCTTCGCCGCCGTCTATTTGGCCGGGGTGACGTCGGTATCCGGCGGCGTCCTCGCCGGGGTCATGGCGCCCGGGGGGCTGCTGTTCATCCTGCTCGACAAGGCGGTCAACCTCGGCTCGTGGTACGACGTCGTCTCTGGCATCGCTCTGATCCTCACCGTCCTCACCAATCCGGAGGGGCTGGCCCACGGCGTCCACAAGATCGGCGACCGTTGGCAGGCGATGACTCGCGACCGCCGGGTCGCGGCCACGCGCCCCGCCCACCCGATCCCGGACCCCCTCTCAGCAGGCGGTTCAGGTCGCGGCGCCGAGCTCGGAGCCCCGGAGACACTGCTCGCAGTAAGGAACGTAACCGTTTCCTATGGCGGCGTGGTCGCAGTTCGCGATGTCTCGCTGGACGTGCCGGCCGGCTCCGTCGTGGGTCTCGTCGGCCCGAACGGCGCGGGTAAGACCAGCCTGATGGACGCCATCAGCGGGTTCGCCCAGGCGCGCGGCGACGTCCTCCTGGCCGACCGGCCGGTGGGGAGCCTCAAGCCGCACCAGCGAGTCCGGCACGGGCTGGGCCGCAGCTTCCAGGGCATCGAGCTGTACGACGACTTGACCGTGGAGGAGAACGTTTCGGTCGGTGACCGGTCACGTCGGCAGGGCGGACAGGATCTCTCGGGCCTGTTGGCCATGCTCGGGCTCGAAGACGTGCGCGCCCGGCCGGTGTCCGAGCTGTCGCAAGGTCAGCGGCAGCTCGTGTCGATCGCCCGCTCGCTCGCGAGCCGCCCATCGCTGGTGCTCCTCGACGAGCCCGCCGCCGGCCTGGACAGCCGCGAGAGCCTCTGGCTGGCGGAGCGACTCAGGCAGATCCGCGCCAGTGGCGTCACCATCCTTCTCGTCGACCACGACATGAATCTGATGCTCAATCTCTGTGACCGTCTCTATGTCCTCGACTTTGGAGCCGTCATCGCCTCGGGGACGCCGGACGAGGTGCGCAGGGACGACAAGGTCGCCCGCGCGTACCTCGGCGCGACGCACGAGTCCCCAACGCCCACCGGCCCCGTCGAGCCGAAGCGCGCTCCGCTGGAGGCGTCATGAGCACCGTCCTGGAATGCCGTTCCCTCGATGCCGGCCATCTCGGCCGGCCCGTCGTGCGCGGGTTCGATCTCAGTGTCTCGGAGGGCGAGATCGTCGCCTTGCTGGGGCCCAACGGAGCCGGCAAGACCACCGTCCTGCTGACCCTCTCCGGTCTCCTGCCCAAGCTCGGTGGCAGCGTCTCGTTGCTGGGACACCCCCTGCGGGCCTCCCGGCCGCACCTGGTCACCCGACTGGGGCTCGTGCTGGTACCCGATGACCGGGCACTCTTCACCACACTCACCACCCGGGAGAACCTCCGGCTCGGCCGGCGTCGCGGCGGCATGGGCGTCCCGGAGGTCTTGTCATACTTCCCGGCGCTCGAGGAGCGTCTGGACGTCAAGGCCGGCATGCTGTCCGGCGGCGAGCAGCAAATGCTCGCCGTAGGCCGCGCACTGGTCCAGGGACCGAAGGTTCTCCTCCTCGACGAGATGAGCATGGGCCTGGCCCCGACGATCGTCGAGTCCCTCCTGAGCGGATTGCGCAAGATCGCCGGCGACTCCGGAGTCGCCGTCGTGCTGGTGGAGCAACACGTGATGCTGGCACTCGAGGTCGCCGATCGGGCCCTGGTGCTCGCGCATGGCGAGGTCACACTTCAGGGCTCGGCGGCCGATCTGGCCGCTGACCGGGAGCGGCTCGAGAACAGCTACCTCGGGGCCGGTGCCCGGCCCGCTGGGAACACCGCAAGTGACATAGTCGCTCATATGGCCCGGCCCGCCTGATCTGACCTACCTGCCGCAACAACGGCGTCGTAGACGTATGCGAAGGTGAGGGCGACGGATCGCCCGACACCTTGTCCCGCACCGGTCACCAGCGCTCGCCGGTCGGTGAGATCTATTCCAGCATCGAATGGTCCCGTACACGGTTTCGCTACAGCGAGCCGCCGGCTCCGGATGATTCAGCTCCACTCGATGGTCTTGAGTTCGGTGAACTCCTCGATGCCGTGGTGTCCCCACTCCCTGCCGACGCCACTTTGCTTGAACCCGCCGAAGACGCCGGTGATGCCGATGCCGCCGCCCTGCTCCGCCGACCAGCCTGGACCGGTGCCCCCCAGGCCCTCGAAGTTGGTCACCTGCGGACCGACGGTCTGCACGGCGACGTTGCCTGCACGGATCTGACGAGCCACGTTGAAGCCGCGAGCGGTGTTGCCGGTCACGACCCCACCGCCGAGACCGTAGACCGAGTCGTTGGCGAGCCTGATCGCGTCAGCTTCGGTCCGGTAGGTGATGACGGTGAGGACCGGCCCGAAGATCTCCTCCTGTGCGATCCGCATGTCGTTGCGGGCGTTGATGAACAAGGTGGGTTCGTAGAAAAAGCCCTTGGTGAGGTGGTCCGGACGCCGACCACCGAAGGCCAGCTCCGCGCCCTCGTCGAGACCGGCTTGGACGTATCCTTCGACGCGCTTGCGCTGCTGCTCACGGATGAGCGGCCCGATGACGGTGTCGGACTCCCGCGGGTCGCCGATCTTGAGATAGGACAGCGAGTTCTTCGCGCCCTCCACGTAGGCCTCGAGCAGGTGCTCCGGCAGCAGCAGGCGCGTGTGAATGGCACACCCCTGTCCCGCATGGATCATGTTCGTCACGATGCCCATGCTGGCGACATGCTCCTCGGGTACATCGTCGAGCACGATCGATGCGCTCTTGCCACCCAGTTCGAGCTGCAGTCTCTTCACCGTCGGCGCCGCGGCCGCCATGATCCGCCGACCGGTCTGGGTCGACCCCGTGAAGGTGACCATGTCGACCATCGGATGGGTCGTCATCGCCTCACCGAGCTCGGCACCACCCGTGATGACGTTGAGGACACCCGGCGGAAGCTCCGCGTCCTGGGCCGCCTTCGCGATCTCGTACGCGTCCAGTGGTGTCCACTGGTGAGGCTTCAGCACCACGGTGCAGCCGGCGGCGAGAGCGGGAATCACCTTCACGATGTTGAGGAAGAAGGGAAAGTTGAACGGGGTGATGGCCGCCACCACGCCCGCCGGCTCGCGGACGACGGCGTGCCCGGCCATGCCGACCGGGCCGCCTACCGGCGGCGATACCTCGGTCCACTGAACGGCGTGCTCCACCGAGTCCGCGACCCACTGGGCGATGTTGATGGTGCCCCGGACCGCGATTATGTCGGCGAGGAAGCCGACCGCGCCGGATTCGGCCATGACCAGTTCCTTGAGCGCGTCGTGACGCTCATCGAGGATGGCGGCGAATCGGCGGAGCACGACCCCTCGCTCACGCGGTGAAATGCGGGGCCATGGACCCTCGTCGAATGCCCGGCGGGCAGCCTCGATCGCGGCGGCGGCGGCCTTGACGTCAGCGTCGGGAACAGAGCCGATCACGTTTTCGGTAGCGGGGTCGATGACCTCGATGACGCCGGCGGCGTTGCTCGCCGTCCAGGCACCGTCTATGAACATGGTGTCGTACTTCCAACGCCCATTCACCGGGGTGTTCCTCCATCTCGCACAGGGTCGCGTCCCTCAGGACATCGTCAGCAAGGTTCTACGACCTGCTGCCGACCGGAACGGGGCGGGAAATTCGGGTGGTGGTCAGTCTCATCCGCAACGTCAATGCGTGACTTCGGGGCCGCCTGCGGCGGAACCGGCCCTCCTTCCACCCGCCCATAACAGCAGTCAGTCTCCTTTCGCCCGACGCCTTGCTGGGCTGGAGTCCGGCCAGGCCTATCCCGGAAGGAGCAGACTGCCGTCCGACGAACATAGCACCAAAACAGGTGCTTTGAGAATACTGTTCCTACTGAATGCCAATGAGCTACCGTTATCCGGGAACGTGGTTCTCTCTTAACGAGCGGAGGTGCTGGCCGGGTTCGGCTCCTCGACCCAGCCGGCGCCGTCCGGTCGCAGCCCGGACCGCTCTCGCCCTGCCTTGCCCACCCCATCAGTGCCCTCTGGAGGACAACCATGGAAGACGTACTCGGTTACGCAGGCCGCCGTGTCGTGGTCACCGGCGCCGCTTCGGGGATGGGCGCCGCCACCGCTCAGCTCCTGGTCGACCTCGGCGCACGGGTCACCGCCATCGACGTGAACCCGACAAAGGCGCCGGTCGACCGGGCACTCCAGGTCGACCTGCGTGACCGGGCGGCGATCGAGGCTGCAGCCGAGGCGATCGAGGGGCCGGTCGAGGGCTATTTCGGCTGCGCCGGCCTGCCCGGCCCGCCGTTCTCCGACCTCGACGTGATGCTCGTCAACTTCGTGGGCGCGCGTTACCTCATCGAGCTGGTCCTACCGAAGATCCCTGCGGGTGGCGCCATCGCGGTCGTGGCCTCCAACGCCGCCATGGGCTGGCAGCTGCAACTGCCGCAGCTCATGGAGCTGGTGACCGCCGATGGCTTCGACGCGGGAAGGAAGTGGTGCGAGAAGCACCTCGAAGATCTCGGGTCGGACGCCTACTCTCTCTCGAAGAAGGTGGTCAACGCCTGGGTCGCGTCCCGTGCCGCCACCCTCATCACCGAGGGCGTACGGCTCAACTGCATCAACCCGGGCCCGACGAATACTGCGATGATGCCGCACTTCGTCGAGTACGCCGGGCAGGAGGTTCTTGACGCCTTCGTCGGCCCGATCGGACGGCAGTCGACCGCCGAGGAGCAGGCCTGGCCGCTGGTGTTCCTCAACAGCCCTCGGTCCAGCTACGTCAACGGCGAGGCCTTCACCACCGACGGCGGGTTCTTCGGCGCGGTGCAGACCGGCCAGATAGACCTGGCGAAGCAGTTCGGCGGGGCGGGCCAGTAGTCACGGTAACGACCGAGGCGGTCCCGGGCTGACGGGACCGCCTTCGTGCGCCGGGCCCACCATCCCGACTCCGGTCAGCGACCGAGCAGGTCACGTCCGATGATCAACTTCATGATCTCGGAGGTACCTCCGTAGATGGTCTGGACGCGGGTGTCGACGAATGAGCGGGCGATCGGGTATTCGAGCATGTAGCCGTAACCGCCGAACAACTGCACGCACCGGTCCACGATCCGCTTCTGTGCTTCGGTCGCCCACAGTTTCGCCTTTGCCGCGGCCACTGCGGACAGCGTCCCACGGTTGTAGTCCAGGATCATCTCGTCGATATAGGTGCGGGTCACCTCGACCTCGGTGGCGATCTCGGCCAGGGTGAACTGGGTGTTCTGCTGTGCCGCGATGGGCTTACCGAAAACCTGCCGGGTCGTCACGTAGTCGACCGTCCATTCCAGCGCCGCCTGCGCCGCCGCGCTGGCACTGACGGCGATCGACAGCCGTTCGAGCGGCAGCCGTTCCATCATGTGGACGAAACCGCCGCCCACGTCGCCGATCAGGTTGGCGGCCGGCACCCGCACATCGTCGAAGAAGAGCTCGGCCGTGTCCTGCGCCTGCAGCCCGACCTTCTTGAGCTTGCGTCCACGGGAGAAGCCCTCCATCCCCCGCTCCACCATCAGCAGGCTCATGCCCTTCGCCCCCGCTTCCGGGTCGGTGTAGGCGACGGCGATGACGTAGTCCGCATGGATCCCGTTGGTGATGAAGGTCTTGGCCCCGTTGAGCACCCAGGTCTCGCCGTCGCGCACCGCGGTGGTGGCGATGGCTCTCAGGTCGCTACCGGTCCCGGGTTCGGTCATCGCGATGGCGCCGATCGCCTCGCCCGAGCAGCACGGCGGAAGCCAGCGGCGCTGCTGCTCGGGCGTGGCCAGATTGATCAGGTAGGGGATGAAGACATCATCCTGGACACTGAGCCCGGAGCTGACCGATGCGGCGGAGACACGGGCGAACTCCTCGGCGACCACCGTACGGAACCTGTAATCGGCGAGACCGCCGCCGCCGTACTCCTCCGGAACGGCGATACCTATCAATCCCTGCTTGCCGGCCGCGACCCAGGCCGACCGGTCCACGAGGTGCTGTTCCTCCCAGCGTTCAAGGTTCGAGATGATCTCGCGCGCGATGAACGTACGGACGGTGTCCCTGAACTGTTTGTGCTCACTGTCGAACAGGCTGCGGGCGGCCTGCGGAAGGGCGGTCGTCATGGCGATCCTCGAGAAGGTCGGGCGGCCGGGGTCCTCGTGCTTCACTCAGACGCGTTCGACCACGAGTGCGGAGCCCATTCCGCCGCCGGCGCACATCGACACCACGCCGATGCGGGCGTCTCGACGTGTGAGCTCATGGACCATCGAGACGAGCATCCGGGCACCTGTGGCCGCGATCGGGTGGCCGAGGCTGATTCCGCTGCCGTTGACATTCGTCATCGACTCGTCCAGACCGAGTTCGCGGGCGCAGGCCACTGCCATGGTGGCGAACGCCTCGTTGATCTCGAGGACGTCGACCTGGTCGAGGCTCAGCCCGCTGCGCTCCAGGGCCTTCGGGATCGCCAGCGTCGGGGCGAGCCCGGTCCGCTCGATGTCCACGCCGACCGAGGCCCAGCCGCGGATCCTCGCCAGCGGCGTCAGGCCGTGGGTGCGCGCGAAGTCCGAGCTGCCGACGACGAGGGCCGCCGCCGCGTCGTTGACGCCCGAGGAGTTCCCCGCTGTGACGACGGCGCCCGGCATCTCCGGGTGCAGGACCTTCAAGCCCGCCAGCGCTTCGGGAGTACTGCCGGCCCGCGGGTGCTCGTCTGTGGTGAACAGGCCGGGTGAACCGTTCTTCATCACGGGGACGCCGACGATCTCGTCTTCGAAGTAGCCCTTGGCGATGGCGTCGATGGCCCGCTGGTGCGAGCGAGCCGACCAGGCGTCGGCCTGCTCGCGGGTGATGCCGCACAGCCGGGCAATGTTCTCGCCGATCGTCACGGACATGTCGTAGGGCGGGATACCGGGGGCGTCCGGATGGCTCTCGGGCATCCAGCGCGTCGGCTCCGTCGCGCCCGGCAGCACCTTCGTCAGCCTCGGCATCGTACTCGCGCTCTCTGTGCCGCCGGTGACGATGACGTCCTCCATTCCCGCGAGAATGGTGGCCGCCGCGAACTGCACGGCCGTGAGGCCGGACGCACAGTGACGGTTGACGGCCACCCCGGGCACGGAGGTCATGCCGAGGCGCACGGCGACATTGCGTCCGATGACGCCGCCGCCTTGAAGCGACTCGGCCAAAATGAGATCGCCCAGCTCGCCGGCCGGGACCCCGGACCGCGTCACGGCGGCGCCGACGGCGACCTCGGCGAGCTGGAACGCGTCCATGTCGGCCAGCGAGCCCTTACGGGCCCGGCCGATCGGGGTCCGCGCGGCTGAGAGAATGAGTGCGTCGGGCATCGTGGCCTCCAAGGCAGAGATGTCGGCGTCAGGCCGTTCCAGGCGATCGGCCGGACGAGCTGAGTTTGCGGAAGTCCCAGGTGGTCCTCACCGGCATCGATGACCACCGACTCCCGCGAGTCGAGTGCGCGACGTGGCGCTGCAAGGCGGTCATGCGATCGGCTCCCGCTGCCCGCCGAGAAGGTCCGCGAGAACCTCACGGCGCAGGATCTTCCCGGTCGGTGTCTGGGGCAGCGTGGCGCGGAACACGATCAGGGCCGGGGTCTTGGAGCCGCGCAGCCGGGATCGCACCCAATCGCGCAACTCCTCCGCGTCGACGAGCCGATCGGGGCGGAGCACGACCGCGGCGGCGATGTCCTGGCCCCACCGCTCATCGGGAACACCGACGACGGCGGCCTCGGCAACCGCGGCGTGTTCGAGCAGCACGTCCTCGATCTCCGCGGGTGCGATGTTCTCGCCGCCGCGGATGATGGTGTCGTCAGAACGTCCTTCGACGAAGAGGTAGCCGGCGTTGTCCACCCAGCCGCGGTCGCGGGTGGCGAACCACCCTTCGGGGTCGAGCGACGTCCCCTGATCGCGGTACTCACCCGAAACCTGAGGCCCGCGTACGTGGATGTCGCCGGACGCTCCTGCGGGCAGTACGCCGCCCGAACCCCGCACCTGGATCTCGATGCCGGGAAGGAGCCGGCCGACGGAACCGAGCCTGGCACGGGCGACCGGGTCACCGCCGAGCGCGGCGCGGTGGTCGTCCGGGCCGAGTACCGCGATCGTGGAGCTGGTCTCGGTCAGACCGTAGGCGTTGACGAAGTCGACCCCCGGGAAGAGCCGGATCGCGCGGTCGAGCACCGGCATCGGCATCTTCGCACCGCCGTAGGCCAGGGATCTCAGGGTGGGGACCCCGGCGTGCGGGGCGTCACCCAGGTGCTCGGTGAGGCGGGCCAGCATCGTCGGGACGAGGAGCGCGTGGCTGACCTCCTCCTCCCGCACCCGTTCCAGCCATCCCTCGGGCGTGAACGACTCCAGGTAGACGACCCGCCTGCCCGCGTAAACGTTGCTCAGCAGATTGGACACGCCGGCGATGTGGTAAGGCGGCACGCTCACGAGCATCGCGTCGCGCTCACCGGCGGCGCCGAAGTCGACGCTGCCGAGCAGGTACGACACGACATGCCGGTGACGGAGCACGGCCGCCTTCGGAGCGGAGGTCGTGCCGCTGGTATAGAGCAGGGCCGCCACGGCGTCGGGCTCGTCATCCCACCGTGGTACGTCCGGCCCGGCATCGGCGCACGCGGCACGCCACTCCCGGATGCCCATGACGCGCGCACCGGTCGGCGGATCGAGGTCGGAGATGACCAGGGCATGCGGATGGTGCGCCAGCAGGCCGGCGAGCTGATCCCGGCCGAGGCGATAGTTGAGAGGCACCAACGGGACACCCGCCCAGGCACTGGCGAACAACGCCACCGGGAAGGCTTCCCCGTTGACGCCCAGGTAGACGACCTCTTCGGCACCGCTCTCCCGCAGCACCGCAGCCCCCGCCCCGGCCTGGTCGAGCAGTTGCAGGCAGCTCAGCGCACCCGAGCCGGCCGCACCGTACCTCCCGATCGCGACTCGGTCCGGCGTTCCCGTCGCCGCCATCTCCAGAAGCGTCATTATGTTCATGGCGGCAGCCCTCAGTCCGACGCCGGTAGCGCTTTGGGCGCCTTGATCGTGAGCTTCCGGCCAGCCACGGCGAGCTCGCCCGTCCCAGGCTTCGTGCACAGCACCTCGAGCCCGCTCGCGTCGTCGACATAGCGCTTGCCGAGCAGCGTGCCCCCGCCGAAGTCCGGTGCAGGAACCCCGACCAGCTCGGATTCCCCGGTCATCGGCTGGCCCCCGCAGCTGAGCTCGATAGGGGCGTTCGGTGCGCACACGACGATGATCTCTGTCTCACACACGGAGCTGCGCAGGCGTTTCCCCACCGCAATCTCGACCACGGGTCACCTTTCCTCGAGTGAGTTCTTCTGTCATCAATCGGCGTGGCATCAGCGCAATCCGCGTCTGCCCTCGGCCGGTCCTTCACCATGGACGCCACCTCACGGCCGACCTCGAAGGTCTGGGCGGCGAGCCGCTCGGTCCACTGGTCAGGAAGCCACCGTTGGGGACGGTGTCATCCCGGTCTCACCGGTGTCGGCTGGTTCTCCGGCGACCGGGGGTACGGCCCGGGGACGCCAGAAGACGCCGAGAAGCACCGCGGCACCGCCGAGCCCGATGCCCAGGCACGCGGCTAGTCCGGCCCAGGCGCTCAGATGGAAGCCGCTGGCGTGGTCGGCCGACGCCCGTCCGCCGCCGCTGATCGCCGTGGCCGAGAGAACGACGGCGATCATCAGCACGTACTCGTAACCGTTGCGGAAGATGAAGAATCCGTGGGTGCGATGCTCGATGACGCCTGCCACCGCCATCGTGCCGAGCAGTGCTCCGGCGGCCAGCGGGGTGAGGAAGCCGATGGCGAGTGCGAGCCCGCAGCCGACCTCGGTGAGAACGCTCATCCAGGCGTGGGCGCATCCCGGGCGTAGCCCCAGGCTCTCGAACCAGCGGGCAGTCCCCGCGATCTTGCCGCCGCCGAATGCGTGATTCCAGCCGTGGATCACCATGGTGAGCCCGACGATCAGCCGGATGATCAGCAGCGAAGTGTCGTTCGCGTGCATGCGTCGGTCTCCGTTCGCGTCAGCCGGGCACCGGCGGCGAGGGCGCCGTCTGCCGGTGCACGGTCTTCGTGGGTGCCCTTCGCCGGGCCGCCCAGAGCAGCGGGGCTATGCCGGGAAGTGGTAGAGGGCGCGCGCGTTGAGCTCGACGATCTTGCGCGCCTCGTCGTCCGGCACATCGGCCAGATGTTCGGCGAGCAACTTGCGCGTGTGCGGCCAGTTCGAGTCCGAGTGCGGGTAGTCGCTCTCGAACAGGATGTTGTCGACCCCGATGCGGTGACGCTGCTCGAGGCCGGACTGGTCGGAGATGAAGCACCCATAGATGTGCTCCCGGAACAGCTCCGAGGGGCGCTTGTCCTTGTTGATGTTGCTCCAGTACTTGTGCCGCCCCCAGGAGTAGTCGACCCGCTCCAGCAGGTAGGGCATCCAGCCGATGCCTCCCTCGGAGAGGGCGACCTTCAGGTTCGGGAACTTGTAGAACACGTCGGAGATGAGCAGGTCGACGGTGGTGATCATCGAGTTCAGCCCGAACAGCGCGATGCTGATGAACAAGTCACCGTCGGGCGCGAGCCCCTTTGGCATGCCGCCCGAACCGAAGTGCATCGACAGCGGGAGTTGCGCTTCCTCGCAGATGCGCAGGATCGGGTCCCAGTGGTCGGTGTGGTACGACGGCAGGTCCAGCTTGTGCGGCGCCTCGACGAACGAGATCGATTTCGCGCCCTTGGCAGCGGTCCGCTCGATCTCCTTCACCGACGCCTCGACGTCCCAGTACGGCACCATCATCAACGGGATCTGGCGGTCCGGTGCGTAGGCG
Organism: Streptosporangiaceae bacterium; assembly: GCA_025964695.1. Classification (GTDB taxonomy): domain Bacteria; phylum Actinomycetota; class Actinomycetes; order Streptosporangiales; family Streptosporangiaceae; genus Actinomadura_E. The sequence continues at coordinate 53,538 of JAOPYK010000173.1, forward strand.
CACCACTCGTCGAGGATGAAATCGTTGTAGGCGCTGATGCACAGTTTCGCCAGCTCCTTGTCCTTTGCGGCGAAGAACGTGCTGCCGGCGAACCCGCCGAAGTTGGGGAAGCACAGCTGGGCCCAGACGCCCTCGATGTCCATGTCCTTGATGCGGTCCTCGATGCGGTGGCACCCGGGCAGCATGTCGTCGTAGCTGCGCGGGTCCAGCCCGAACTCGCGAGGGTGCTTGCCCGCGACGGCGTTGAGCGCGAAGTTGCCGGACTGTGCGCCTTCGTAGAGCCAGGTGTCGTTGCCATCCGGGAGCTTGACGATGCGCGGTGCCACGTCCGCGTACTTGGCGGGAAGCCGATCCAGCCAGACTCGAGGATGTTCGATCACGTGGTCGTCGACAGAGATGATCTTGGCGTCGTCGGGCAGCATACGGATTACCTCCTGGTTTCGAACGGCAGCCGCTCGTCGGACCGGCAGCCCTTCCCGCGTTGGAGATCGCCGATGGCCGCTTCGAGAGACGCACGGCGAGTTGAAATTTCTCATGCTGGAAACGAACGACCTGCTCTCCCTAGAGTAGAACATGACTTGCGTTAGTAGCAACGTTGGATTTCCCAGGATCGACGGGCTCGTCACGACAATGACGTGACCCGGTCGGCCTGCGGCAGGCCGACCGGGTCAACGTCCCAAGGCGGAGATGGCGGCTGCGCCGACCAGCCACGGCGTCATGGGCGGCGTTCAGTGACCGGGCGAGGGGGAAGGGGAGGGGCTGGCACCCGCACCCGGGAGGCCACCGGTCGAGGGCGGACTGATCGGCTTCCCGGCCGGGTCGGTGTATGACTGCCGGCCGGAACTCACCAAGGTGATGTTGTCGGCGAGCCATATGTGCTTGACCCGTTTCATATTGATCAGGAGGGTGGCACCGGTATTGGTCTGGATCGAGGCCGACGTCGTCACCCTGGTGTCCACCACGGCCAGCACGGTCGCGTCGTCACCCCGGATGACGCCGGGGTAGATTCCGCTGAGCCGGGCGGTGGAGGCGGTCTTGTTGGTGGTGAAGTAGGAGGTGAGTGCCGCTTCGGTGGGCTTGATCGCGTTGGCTGCGGAGCTGGTCAGCAGGGCGTACTTCGCGGCGAAGGACTGCTGCATGTGCTGGTAGTCCCAGTTGAAGAACGTCGCGGCGACCTTGCCCGCGTTCTGCTGGAGGGCCTGGCGCTGCGCCTTGTCGGCCGAGAGGTCGCTGTTATGGCGCCACAGCAGGACCATGATGGTGCTGACCGCCGCCAGCGCGATGACCAGCAGCGAGCTGATGAGGCTATGTGCGGATAGCCGGCCCGATGTCCATTTTAGAGCGGTACGCTGCGACCCTGCGGCCGGGCGTTCGGCCGTGCCCTCGTCCCCAGCATCGGCTTCGGCTTCCGTACCAGCGTCACCTTCGGCTTCGGCTTCCGTACCAGCGCCGGCTTCGGCTTCGGCTTCCGTACCAGCGCCGGCTTCGGCTTCGGCTCCCGTACCAGCGCCGGCTTCAGGTTCGGTGCAGGCCAACTGGTCGGGAGCAAGATCGTAGATGTAGACGGTCTTGGCGGAATCCGCCTGTGCGCTCGCGCCGGTGGCCGACGCCGTGGTCTTGTCGGTGGCCATGTCACTCTCCTCCGCTTGGGCGTTTCTTGGTCGCACGGCGTCGTCGCCACACGACGGGCACCGCGTACCACAGGACTCTGCCGAGAACCGCGGCTGCGATCAGCGGCGGAATGTAGATGAGCCACGAGGGTGGGCCGCCGGCTTCTCCGTTCGCGGCGTTCTTTACCGGGATCGGAGATGCTGCGGGGGAGGTGCCGGAGGCCGCCGTCTTGGCAGCCTGCCTGGACGCGGGCGCGGTGGGGATCTGCTGGGTGGGAAGTGACACACCTGGGCAGGTCGGGATACGCGGGATGGAAGGAAGTGGCCGCAGGCTCTTGTACTCCACCGGGCCCTTGGCCGATCTCGACGGTTGGAAGGTGAAGACGAAGTCCAGGTTCAGGTTGGGCTTACCGTTGATCGGCGGGGTCGCTCCGGTCAGTGCGTTCACGAGCGCCGGGGACTGACGAAAGCTGATCGCCAGATCGTCGAGGCTGGTGGACGAGAGCAGCGTCGGAAGGGTGGCGTCGAGCGCGCTGATCAGACACTGGTCGGAGGCCTTCGACTTGGTCAGGATCCCGTTGACCCGGGTAAGAAGATCGGGTGTTCGCTGACGCAGTTGAGTGATCTCGGTGCTGACCGAGGCCAGCGAGTCGGTGACGGCGGCGACGTTGTCGATGCTGCTGCCGATCTGGTCGCGATGGGCGACGAGTACGCCGGTGACGTTCGTGAGATTCGAGATCAGGTTGTCGAGCAACTGCGTGTTGTGTGCGAAGGTCCCGGTGATCTGGCTGCCGTTGTCGATCACTTGACGCAACGAGTCGCCGCGGCCGTCCAATCCTGCGGCCAGTTCGTGGGTCACGGTGTGAAGGTCATCGGGATTCAGCCCGTTGACGGCCTTGTTCACGGCCTCGAACAGGTCGCCGTAACTCTCCGGCACGCTCGTACGGGAGATCGGGATCACCTCGCCGGCACGCATCGCAGTGGCGTCCCCGCCACCAGGACCCGGCTCCAGGTCGATGTAAGGCTCGCCGATGGCGGACTTCCGGCCTGCCGCGGCTGTCATTCCCTCAGGGAGGTGAACGCCCTTGTCAATGTTGAGCGTCGCGATGACCCGATCCCCGCTGAGGCGCACCGACTTTATCTTCCCGACGGCCACCCCCAGGTAGGTGACGTCGAAGTTCGGCTGGAGTCCAGGCGAGGACGAGAACTCCGCGGTGATGCGGTAGGGGTGGGTCAGCGCGTCGAACCTGATGACGTCCTTCAGCGCCCATCCGGTCATGACCACGCCGAGCACCGCGAATACGACCAGGTTGAGCAGGATGCGGCGGGTCATTGCGCGTGCTCCAACAGGGTTTTGAGGCTGGCGAGGATGTCCGGGCGCGCACCCGCTGCCGAACCTCCCTGAGATGTGGAGCCGCCGGTGGAATCGGGCCCGACGAGTTGCAGCACCGGGAATGCCAGCAGCTGACCGTTGTACACGGCTCTGGGAAGCACCTTGACGAAGTTCGTGAGGGTGGTGACGAGCTGGCCAAGATTGGTCTTGTCGCTCGCCAGCGTCCCGATTGACGGTCCGAGTCGCTCGATCAGCTTGCGGAGCTGGTCGGTACGGCGCACGAGGACCGTGTCATTGATGGTCTTTGCCAGGCTCGACAGGCCTTGCACCGCGCTAAGGATCTTGTCTCGGTCGTTGGCCAGCATCCGCGTCGTCTTGGCGAGGTTGTCGGGGAGCGCGCTCAGTTGCCGCTGCCCCTTCGCCAGCTGGCCGCCCAGCCGGGCGAGGTCGTCGACGGCGCCGGCCAGTTGCTCTCGCTGTGCGGTGAACATCACGAGAAGCTGGTTGGACTGCTTGATCATTGTGTTGAGCTGCTGCCCTTTACCGCCGAACGCCGTCGCACCGGCATCGACGATCCCGGCGACGTCGTTGCCCGACACGGCGCTCAGCAGGGGACCTGCCTTACCGACGACCTCCTCGAACGCCGGTGCCACGCTCGTACTGGTGATCTGCGCGTGATTGGCGAGCATGGGCCCACCTGCCACCAGTGAACCCGGCGGCGGAGCGAGCCGGACGTAGTTCTCCCCGAGCAGCGAGGTGATCGACAGCTCGGCGCTGGTACCGGCGGGCACCTTCACGCCGTTCTTGATCGACATGGTGACCTGGGAGCGGTAGCCGGTTCCGGACCCGATCAGTTTGATCCCGGTAACCGATCCCACCGGCACGTCAGAGATCTTCACGGCGTGACCGACGACGAGGTTCTGGACGTCGTCGAAGTCGGCGGTCAGGGTGAGATCTCCCTTGGGTGCTCCCAAGGTCTGCAATGAGCAGCCCGAGAGCGTGACACTGAGGGCGAGCATCGCAGTCATCAGCAAACGTCTCATGTGACTTCCTACTGGCAATTGGAATAGGGAGGCGGAAGCGGGCACGGGACGTTCGGGTTGACGTTGGGCTGCTTGAGAAGCGCCGCCAGATACGAGCGGAGAAAATTGTCCATCGAGATTCGCGAGACGATCGAATGATGCTTCGGATTGTAGGCATTGATGAACGTGTAGTTCAGATCTGGCAGCGATTGCACGAAGGTCGCCAGCCTGCTCGCGTTGCCTTTCATGATGAGGGCGACCTGGGCGAACCTGGCAAGGTCTTCGGGCAGTTGTTGCTGGTAGGCCTTGACGAGCGCCCCGCCCTGGTTGACGAGGTGGGCGCTTCCTGCCACGAGGTCCCGGATGTTCTGGCGCTCGTCGGCGGCCATCTGGCTGGCCTGTGAGAAGTCGCTGATCAGTGAGCCGAGAAGGCGTTCGCGTCCGCGGACCACCCCGGCGACCTGATTCAGATTCTGAGCGACCTGGAGCAGTTGGTCGTCTTGCGCGGCGATGTTGCCGGTGAGCGTTGCGGTCTGCTGCAACGCGGCGTTGAAGAGTTGTCCGTTGCCCCGAAGCGTTCCGGCGGTCTTGTGCAGGATGGTGTTGGCCTGTGCTGGGTCGAAGGAGTCGAGAAGCTTGCTGAACGATTTGAGCGCGTCGTCGACCTCCACCGGCGTGTGCGTACGGTCCTGCCGGATCACCGCGGAGTCGGGGAGCTTGGCGTCTCCAGGCTTCCACGGCGGGGAGAGGGTGAGGGTGCGCTCTCCGATGAGGCTGAGTGGCACGATGGAGGCGCTTACATTGGCCGGGAGTGGGACCTTCCGGTCGATCGACGCTTCGACCCGTACCTGACCGTTGACCGGCGTGACCGAGTCGATGGTACCGACCTGAACTCCCATGACCTGGACTTGCGAGCCGGCATAAAATGAGACGGCCCTCGCAAAATAGGCCGTTATATGGTATTTCCCGGCCACGGACACCTGAAGGTTTTCAGGCACGAGTGAACACGCGCTGAGAGCCCAGGCCAACAACACGCCTAGGAGCGCCGCAGTGGCGCGAACTCTCCGGACCGTCCAAGCGTCACCCATTCGGAACTCCCGTGGGCACCATCGGATAATTGGGGGGATTGAAATTCGGCTGCGGTCCGGCCAGGCTCGGCTGTACGGGGCCCACACCGATGAAGTCGCCCTCGAGGAACCGTCCGGGTCCGTGAATCTGGGACAGCCCGTTGAACGTGGGACCGAACCAGGCGAGCGCGGCGTTGAGTGAGGGCAGGTTGCCTCCGGTGAGAGTCCGTGAAGCAAGGTCGAAATCGGCCAGGATCGTGTTGAGCTGTGCCTGGTGCCGGCTCACCACTTGATCCAGAGTGCGGATCACTTGGCTGCCCTTCCCTAGGGCCGCGGTGAGTTCGGCTTTCCGCTTGACCAGTTCGTTGAGCAGGCTTTCCCCGTACGTGAGCAGTTGCGCCAGTTGCTGATCCTTCGACGCGAGGGCGGCGGTGAGCCCCTTGCTGTTGGCAATGATCGCGGTGATCTGCGGCGAATCCCGGTTGAGCGTCGAGGTCAGGTTCTGCAGGTTCGCGAGCATGACGCTGAGCTGCTTCTGAGTCGGCGGGTTGATGCCGGCGGCGGCCTTGAGGATCCGGTCGACTGATTGGGTGTCGAGCCTGCCGGCCAGGTCCGTGGTGGTGTTGAGTGCCTGGTTGAGCGTGTACGGGATGCTGGTGCGAGGCAGCGGGATGCGCCGCCCGTCAGCCGACAGGGAATCGGCATAGGGCCTGACCACCGGACCGGACAACTTGATGTACTGGCCACCGAGCAGGTTCGCCAGCTCGATGTCGGCGTGGGTCTGCGGGCCGAGTTTGATACCGTCGTCGACCTTCCAGCTGATGACGACGTTGCCGTGGGTGAAGTCGGGGCTGATGCCGGTCACGGTGCCGACCTTGACTCCGGCGAGCTGAACCTCGCTCCCTACCTGCACCCCGCCGGTAGCGGCGAAGACCCCGCTCATCGAGTAGCCGCCCCGCCCGAGACCGAGGGTACCGAAGGAGAAGGCCAGAAAGATGAGGGCACCGATCACGGGGATGGAGACGGCTGCGACGGCCCGGGGGCTGCGGTCACGGAACGACGTGATCATCATCATTGCCCCTTGATCTGAGTGCCCAGCAGGAACAGGCTCGCCATCCGCTGGAAGGACGTCTGCTGTGCGGGGGTGAGCGGACGGCTGCCGCTTCCGGATCCCCCTTGGACCTGCGGCGGGGGCGGGAGGGTCTCCGGGAATCGGCAGACATCTGTCTGAACGACGTCGATGCAGAGCACAGTGCCTCGCACGAAGTGACCGCCGTCCATGGTCGTGAGCAGAGCCTGCAAAGCGGCCGGAAGGCCCCTGAGCAGCCCGGAAAGCTGGGAGACGTTACGGTGCGCGATCTCCAGAAGCGCCGCGGTGCTTTCGACGACGTTGCCGAGCTGAGGACCCTGGCCGCCCAGAACCGTGTTCAGGTTGGCGGTGAGTCCGCGGAGCTGGACGGTCGCGCCGTCCAGGACCGCCCGGTTGTCGGCAAAGGCCCGGGTGAGCGTTTGCAGGTTCTGCACCGTCTCCGCGATCTGCTGATCGCGCGTCGCCACGGCGTCGGTGACGGTCTTGTAGTTCGCGATCATCTGGTGGATGGTGCCGCTCCGGGAGCCGAAGACCTGCAAAAGAATGGAGAGATTGGTTGTGATCTGAGTGATGTTTCCTTCGTTTCCACTCAAGGCCACCGCGAAGGACTGCAGGATCTGGTTGATCTCGTTGGGGTCGAGGCTGCCGGTCAGCGGGCCCAGACTGTTGATCACCTCGCCGAGATCGACCGCGGACTGGGTTTGGCTCACGTGGGCCCCGTCGTGCAGCACCGCGTTGCTCGTGCCGGGTATGAGATAGACCTCGCGCTGACCGATGAGATTGCGCCACCGGATGGCGGCTCGTGAGTCCACCGGTATCCGGATGTTCCGGTTGACGTCCATGTCGACCGCCGCCCTGCCGTCGACGACTTTGACCCCCGTCACGCGTCCGACCGGTGTCCCCGCGACCTTGACCAGATCGCCCGTGGCCAGCCCGCTCACGTCGTCGAAGGTCGCGGCGACCCGGTAGGTGGGATGGAGATCGCTGCCCACGATGGCGTAGGCCATGTAGAGGGTGAGCGAGATCGTCACGATCGCGAAGAGCAGAAACTTGATCGCCGTGCTGCGTCCAGGGCCGCGGCGGCTGCGGCCGTGCGCTGACGTCCGGGCCATCATTTCCCTTTCCTGGGAAGCGGGAGCGCTGGGGCCGGAGGCCCGCACAGGCCAAGGAACGTCCCGCAGAGTGCCTCGTTCACCCGTACCTGGGAGGTGGTCCGAGTCATGAGCGTGTTGTGCGGACCCGGCACCCGGACGATGTTGGCCACTTCCTGGAGGTCGGCGGCGACAGCGGCGATGAGCACCGGTATGTATCTGCGGTTGGCATATAGCGTGTCGACCGTGGGGACGGCGCGGTCGAGGATGTGTCCGACCGCGCCTGGGGTGGCCAGCAGAAGTGTGTTCAGCATCTGAGCCGTCCGTGTACTACCGTCCAGCAGCGCACTGATCTGCGCGGGGTCTCCGGCGATCGGTCCGGCGAGTGCGTTGAGGTTGCCCGCCATATCCACGAGCCGATCTCCATGGGAAGCCGAGGCGCGCGCCAGGACGCTGCCATTGCCGATCAGTTGCCGGAGATTCGTGATGTTCTGAGAGCTGAGGTCCAGCAACCGGCCGGCGTTGCCGATCGTGTCCGACAGTTCCTGGCCGCGGCCGCTGACGCCTCGGCTCAACGAACGCAGAATGGCGGCGACGTCCTGCGGATCGACGGCGCCCAACAGGCGATCGGCCGGCCTGGCGATATCGGCCAGGTCCTGCGGATCCTGGGTCTTGGTGACGGCGGCGCCGTCGGCCAGATACGGCCCGGTCCGTTCGCCGGAGCCCGGGACGAGGTCGATGAACTTGGGGCCGAACACCGACAGCGGCTGGACGACCGCCGTCGTCGTCACAGGTGCCTTCACGCCCTTGTTCAGGCGGATACGGACCCGTACCCGCCAGTTCGAGTCGAGCCGTATCGAGGATACGGTCCCCACATTGATGCCACGGATCTTGACGGCCGACTGGTCGTCCAGTCCTTCGCCAGATCGTCCGAACGTCGCCATCACATAGGTGGAGCCCGGATGGTTGTCCTGAATCCCGAGGTAGGCGGTGAACGCTCCCACGGCGAAGAGGCCGGCTCCGATGAGACCGAACATCCGGCGAGATCGTCGCGACAGATCTGAGTTGATCATCCGGTCAGGCTCACTGTTCCTCCGTGCCCCCAGAAGATGTACGAGAGCAGCAGGTTCACCATGATGATCGACACCATGGACTCGCGGATCGCCTGCCCGGTGGCGTGCCCGACGCCCACCGGGCCACCGACGGCCTGAAAGCCCCGATAGCAATGGACGATCACGATGATGAAGGCGAACACCACGACCTTGACAACGCTGTAGAAGACGTCGATCGGTGGCAGATAAAGGTGGAAGTAGTAGTCGTAGACGCCGGGTGAGATCCCGAAGAACTGGACGGATATCAGCCGGGTGGCGAAGAAGCTGGAGAACAGCGCGATCAGATAGAGCGGGATCAACGCGGCCAGCGTGGCGACCAGCCGGGTGCACACGAGGTAGGCCAGCGCGTTGATGCCCATGACCTCCAGCGCATCGATTTCCTCAGAGATCCTCATTGCGCCGATCTCCGCGGTGAAGGATGCCCCGAGCTGGAAGACCAGGGCGATTCCCGCGATGATCGGGGTGATCTCCCGGACGTTGGCGTAGCTGGCGATGAGACCCGCCAGGCTCTGCGCACCGATGCGCTGCAGGCCGGGGATGGCCTGTAGCCCGACCGTGGTCCCGGTGAAGAACGACATGAAAAAGATCACGAAGACCATGCCGAGCCCGACCACGATCGCGCCGACCCCCGCGACGATGTCGCTGATCTGCCGCAGAACGGTCCGGAAGTACCTGCCCCGCGCGATGTCGGTGACCAGGTGGTAGAAGACGCGCCCCACGAAGACGGCCAAGTCGGCCGCGCCCGATCCCGGGGTCCATCGCCATCGAACGGCATGGCGCAGCACACGTCCCGGCGAGATGGCAGCCATCAGATCCTCGGGGGGAACAGGGCGTAGTCCAGTGCGGACAGCACGTAATTGGCGGCGAACACCAGCATGGCGGAGATGACCGCCGCCTGGTTCACCGCCCTGCCCACCCCGCTCGGCCCGTAGTCGCAGTTCATGCCCTTCCAGCAGGCCACCGCGGCGGCGATGAACCCGAAGATCCAGGCTTTGATCAGGGTCGCCAGCAGGTCGGGAAGGGTCAGCAGCGAGGTCGCGCCGTCGAAGTACGACCCCGGGGTGACGCCCTCCTGGATGACGTTGAAGTAGTAACCCCCGACGATGCCGGCCAGGATGATGAGGGAACAGAGCATCACCCCCACCGTGCTCGCGGCCCACAGCCGTGGGGTGACGAGGCGGTGCACCGGGTTGATGGCCAGGACCTCCATCGCGTCCAGCTCATCGCGGATCCGCCGCGAACCCATGTCCGACGTCATGGCCGAGCCACCCGCACCGGAGATCAGCAAGGAGGCGGCCACCGGCGCGACCTGTGTGACGAGTGCCTGCACGACACTGGCGCCCGTACCTGACTGAGCACCGATCTGCCGGACGATCTGCCCTACCTGCAGCGCGATGGTCCCGCCCAGCGGTATCGCGACGAGCATCACCGGGACGCTGGTGACCCGGGCCAGAAACCAGCACTGCTCGATGTACTCACCCCACCATCGGCGGACGTCCCAGGTCTTGCGGAACCCCTCGAGCGTGGTGATGAACAGCAGACCGCTCTGGTCGAAAAAGGCGCCGACCCTGCTTCCCACCGCCTGCGTGCCCGCAAGCACGCCGCGGTTCACGCCGCCGGCCATTCGGGCAACCCTCCGCTCGGGATCGCGGGACCGCTCATCCAGGCCTCCTCCTTCACCGGACAACCGGCGTCAGTCACGTGTAGCTGGGCTGTCCGGTCTGTGATGGGGCACAGCAACCAGTCAGAAAAGCGAGCATTGATTGCCTTATTAATTGCTTGACTCTGCGTAACGATCCATCGACCACGCGCCCCGGCAGCGCCGGGAGACGCGATCGCCGACGAGCGCGATGGCGTGTGGGGCCGCCCTGACGAATGACACGTGTGCCACTATGCATTGCACAGCCCCCTCGTCTAGATGGCAATCCCAACTTCCACAGAAGTAGAGTGCAATGAGCGTACAGCGAGAATCACATTCGTCAAGTGCCTTCGGGACGGGCCGACCTCGGCCACATAGGCCCCCGGACACCCGTGCGGCGCAGCCAAACCGCCCCGGAGCCAGACGCCGGCGTATGCATGTCAGGCGAAAGACCGCAGAGGGTGGTGACGTGGAGTTAGGCCGGTCATACCGAGAATCAATTGGTCGGTTTTAACTTGTGCCCCCTACCGGCTCGGCCCCCTCCAGGAAGCCTGGCGCGTCACGTCCGCGCACCTCGCCCCGGAGCACGGCACGGATGAGCGCCAGCCGTCCGCCGGGGCTGGAGGGGCCTACAGCCACACGACTCGACACCGCCGCGGCAAGGCTGCGGGTGCCATGTCGACGACACAGGCCGAAGAGACCGCTGAGCAAGGGGCTTGCGGCCCCGCTCAGGCCCGGCTCACCACGCCGGTCAGGGAACGAGGCCGGTCAGGGGGTGAGGACGACGGGCAGGCGTTTGATACCGCGGATCATCGTGGAGCGGAGCCGCTCGGCCGGCCCGACCACGCTCCAGTGCCCGAACCGATCAACGAGCTCCTCGAACAACACCCGGGCTTCGACCCGGGCGAGAGCGGCACCGAGACAGAAATGCTCACCGAACCCGAAAGCCAGGTGCGGATTGGGGTCACGGGCCACGTCGAGGTCCCCGGCGCTCGCACCGAAGACCCGCTCGTCACGGTTGGCGGACCCGTACAGCATGACGACCTGGTCGCCAGGCACCAGGTGCCGCCCGCCCAGCTCGGTGTCGGTGGTCACCGTGCGCGCCTGATGGACGAGCGGGCTCACCCAGCGCAACAACTCCTCGGTGGCACGCCCCACCTCGCGCTCCTCACGCAGACGCGCCTGCTGGTCGAGATGGCTCGTCAACCCGACCAAACCGTGGGTGATGAGATTGCGGGTCGTCTCGTTCCCCGCGCCCAGAAGCAGAAAACACAGCATGCTCAGATCCTGAGCCGAAAAGTCATCGTGCTCGGCCTCTGCCTCGATGAGCGCGCTGATCAGGTCGTCACCGGGGTCGGCCCGGCGCCGCCCGAAGATGTCCTCGAAATAGGCGAACTGCTCGGCCATGGCGGTGTCCTGCAGATGAGCGAAATCCGGATCCGCGTTCCCGACCGAGGCGTTGGTCCACTCGATGAACTTGTCCCGATCCTCCACCGGGACACCCAGCATCTCCGCGATGACGATGACGGGCACCCGGGCGGCGACGGTCTCCACGAAGTCGAACGGCTCACCGACCGGGACCTCATCGAGCGCCTCCCGGACGATGCCGCGAATACGGGGCGCCAGCCTGGCCACCGCCCCCACGGTGAACGAACGATTGATGAACCGCCGCTGAGAAGCATGACGCGGAGGATCGGTGCTGATCAAAGGCACTCCCCCAGGCACCATCATCTCGCCCCCCCGCATGGCTATGCCCTGACCGCTGCAGAACGTGACGGGGTCCCTCGAGACGGCCAGGACATCCTCGTGCCGGGTCAAAGCGAAGAACCCGCCCGAGGCACACCAGTACACCGGGCTCTCATCGCGGAGCCGCCGGAAGGTGTCGAAGGGATCGGACGCATAGAACGCCGGATCGTTGAGCGGCAGGTTCTTAGTGTCATCAGGCAGCATGCGGATTACCTCCTGGTTTTCGAACGGCAGCCGCTCGTCGGACCGGCAGCCCTTCCCTCGTTGGAAATCGCCGATGGCCGCTTCGAGAGACGCGCGGCAAGTTGAGACTCCTCATACTGGAAACGAACAATGCGCTCTCAGCAAGGTAGAACATTACTTGCACATGTTGCAACGCCTGATTCACCCGTGCCACCACGCCGCCACTCCGCTGCAGCCCCGGTGGGCAACTGAGCAGACCCTGTGGGCTGCTCGTACAGTCGCGGGATCATCGAGGGCGAACCCCAGGAGATGTTCGGCGCTCGTACGACCCGGCCTGGAGGTCCGGGATGGAACTCGCGCTCCGAGGCCATCTTCTCCTCAGCGCAGAACACGCTCAGGATCACCCGGCGACAGCACGGCCGACGCGCCCCCTCGCCCCCGCACCTGATCAAGGTCAGCGCACCCCGGCACATCGACAGCAATCAACACCTCGCCGCCGGACCCGCACGAATGCGCAAGACATCGGCGTTCGACATCAACGTTTATTAAGAGACAGGAACCCTCGCGCCCATTACGCTTCCCCGTAGGTGCCAGAAACCACCCTCACGCACACTATTCATCTCTCTCAGCGGCCCACAGTGAATCTGCCCACAATTAAGTCGACCGCCATCCGCTAGGGAAGAGCTTTGGTGGATCAAATACCGCGCGCTGCCGACGACCGCAGAAATAGAAAACGACAGCCCCGCGGAAATCAGAAAAGCACTCCCGAATTCTCGGGTCATGCGCATTTCGAGAATTCCGAGAACCTGCGACTCCCTGGATACGCTCGCTACACACTTCCGGATCAAGAGGATCCGATACAACCTACCTGTGCATTCGTCACGCAGACACTTCTGCAATGGGATGTGGGGCATCTGCGAGAGCAGATCGTTCCCACCCTGGCCGAGCTCATCCACGACGCCATGACGGTCAACCCCCGCTGGCTGGCACAGGAACGGGCATCCCAGCTCATCATGCTCAAACACCAACACTTGCTGGCCTGCGCTATCACTCGTCTCCGCGACGAGACGGCGACACTGAGCGCGCTGGAACTCGACCCATCATCAAGGGTTTCCAGTCCGCCTTGGGGCTGGATCTCACGTGGCACCCGGGAGCAAGATATCTGGCTCGTCTTCTCGAGCTCACAGTGAACCTGTGGCGGGTCGTAACGGTCAGATGGGCGCAACCCGGCGTAGTGCCCTTGTATCGGGTGAGGTAGGCGGCTTCTCGCCGGGGTCGAGTAGACGGCAGTTGGCGGGATACTGGTCTTCATCGGTGCCCCTCCGCGAACTTACCGCTCGATGGTAAGGCCGAGATCCGACAGCCGTATCGGGGAAGGGAGAGCGCTGCTGGTACCGGTGTCCTCTGGTGCGGTCATGAGCGATCCTCATTCCTGTGCGGGTGTCCCGCGGCGCCATGCGGCGACGCGCAGCAGCCGCAGGCCGTTGAGGCCGACGATGACGGTGGAGCCCTCGTGCCCGGCGACGCCCAGCGGCAGGGGAAGGTGCCCGGCCAGGTCCCAGATCACCAGAACCGTGATGAACGCCGCGGCGATGGCCAGGTTGACGATGACCACCCGTCGGGCGCGGCGGGACAGGGCGATGACGGCGGGAATGGTGGCCAGGTCGTCGCGCACGATGACGGCGTCGGCGGTGTCCAGGGCCAGGTCAGATCCGGCGCGCCCCATGGCGATGCCGGTGTTGGCGGCGGCCAGGGCGGGCGCGTCGTTGACGCCGTCGCCGACCAGCAGCACCCGCCGGCCGGCCTGCTCGAGGTCGCGTACGGCCTCGACCTTGCCCTGGGGCAGCAGCCCGGCGCGTACGTCGCTGATACCGACCTGCTGGGCGAGCCGTGTGGCGGCGCGGACGTTGTCGCCTGTGAGCAACACCGGGGCGATCCCGGTCAGGGCGGTGATGGCGGCGACGGTGTTCGCGCCGCCGGGACGTAGCCGGTCGGCGATGCCCAGCAACCCCGCCGGGACGCCGTCGACGGCGACCAACACGACGGTCTGCCCCGACTCCTCCAACTCAGCGATGAGCACTGCTGCCGGATGTGAACTTGCGCCTTCGGCGAGCAGGCGGGCAGGGCTGCCGATCTCCACCAGGCGCCCGGCGATCCGGGCGGTGATCCCGCGCCCGGGTGTGGAGGCGAAGTCCTCCGCGTAGGCCAGCTCCAGCCCGGCCTGACGGGCGGCGGTGACCACGGCCCGGGCCAGTGGGTGCTCGGAGGGATGCTCGGCGGCTGCGGCGAGGGCGAGGAGCTCCTTGTCCTCCATGTTCGCGCCCGGCAGTACACGAAGGTCGGCCAGGTGGGGGGTGCCCTGGGTGAGGGTGCCGGTCTTATCGAAGGCGACGGCGGTGATCTGCCCGAGCTGTTCCATGACCACCGCAGATTTCACCAGCACTCCATGCCGGCTGGCGCTTGCCATCGCGGCCAGCAACGGCGGCATGGTGGCCAACACGACCGCGCACGGAGAGGCAACGATCATGAAGGTCATCGCGCGCAGCAGCGTCGGCTGCAGGTCGGCGCCGAAGAGCAGCGGGCCGGCGAACAGGGCCAGGGTCGCAGCGACCATGACGACCGAGTACCGCTGCTCGACCTTCTCGATGAACAGCTGGGTCTTGGCCTTGGTTTCCGATGCCTGCTCCACCATTGCCACGATGCGCGCGATCACCGTCTCGGCCGCGGGCCGGTCCACCCGCACCCGCAAGAAGCCGGTGCCGTTGGAGGTCCCGGCGAACACCGCATCACCGATGGACTTGGCGACCGGCAGCCCTTCGCCGGTGATGGTGGCCTGATCCACGTCGCTGACCCCCACCACCACCTCGCCGTCGGCGCCGATCCGCTCGCCGGGACGCACCAGGATCACATCACCCACCTGCAATGCTGCTGTCTCCACCCGCTCCTCGCCCGTGCCGGCGAGCCGGGTCGCGGTATCCGGGGCCAGATCCAGCAGGCCGCGCACCGAGTCGGCGGTGCGCTGGGTGGCCACCGCCTCCAGCGCGCCGGAGGTGGCGAAGATGACGATCAGCAAACCGCCGTCGGTGACCTGCCCGATCGCCGCCGCCCCGATCGCCGCCACGACCATCAGCAGATCCACATCCAGGGTCTTGTCCTTCAGTGCCCGCAGCCCCGCCAGGCCCGGCTCCCAGCCGCCCGTCACATAGCAGGCCAGATACAGCGCCCACCACAACCAGGCCGGGCCGCCCGCGAACTGGGCCAAAAGTCCGAGGCCGAACAGGACCGTGGCCGCCGCCGCCCAGCGAACCTCCGCCAACGACCACGCCCGAGTCCGGCGCGGGGCCCCAGCCGCTGCCCGGGGTACGGCAGTGGCGGGGTCGCTCAGCGTGGTGGTCACCGAGAACTCCTTCATCTTGGATCGATACAACTCCCACACCTTACAGGAAATTATGAAGAGGTGTTCATATGCGCATCGCGATAGGATGCGGTCATGGGTCATGGAGTGGACGGCCGCGACACCCCGCCCGCGGTGCTGGACGCCGACACCGCCGCGGCGGTGGCCGCCACGCTGCAAGCCCTGGCCACCCCGAGCCGGTTGCTGATCCTGGCCCGGCTACGGCAGAGCCCGTGCCCGGTCACCGAACTCGCCGAAGCGGTCGGCATGGAACAGTCGGCTGTCTCCCACCAGCTACGGCTGCTGCGCAACCTCGGCCTGGTCGTCGGCAAACGCACAGGACAACGCATCATCTACGGCCTCTACGACAACCACGTCGCCATGCTCCTGGACGAGGCCGTCTACCACAGCGAGCACCTACGCCTGGGCGTCCGCGACACCGGCCCCATCGACGCCACCGCCTGACCGGCCGAGACTCGGACTGCCCATCGCTCGCGACATCGCCATCGCCCATCACGCCTCACTCACCCCGCACGGAAGGCGGCGAGGCTGTTCTGAGCGGCGATCTCACGTTTCGCCGGTCCGGGGCGTTTACAAAGTGTGACCATGCAACCTTTCGAGCAGGTCGTGACCGACTACGGCCCCGTGGTGCTGCGCGTGTGCCGGGCTGTCCTCGGGCCCCAGGACGCCGAAGACGCCTGGTCCGAGACCTTCCTCTCGGCGCTGAAGGCATATCCGGACCTACCGCCCGACGCGACTATCGAGGCGTGGCTGGTGACGATCGCCCACCGCAAAGCCATCGACGTCATCCGCGTCGCCGCCCGCAGGCCCACTCCGGTGGAGGCACTGCCGGAGCGTCCTAGTCACACCGGCCGGCCGGAGGACTGGGACGGCGACTTGTGGCAGGTGCTCAGGGCACTGCCCACCCGGCAGCGCCAGGCGGTGGCCTACCACTATCTGGCCGGGCTGCCCTACAAGGAGATCGCCGCCCTGTGCGGCGGCAGTACGGATGCCGCACGCAGGGCAGCGGCCGACGGCATCAAGACCCTGCGCACCACCTATCCGAGACCTACCGATCAGAGGGGAGTGGTCCGATGATGAACGCATCCGACCCGCAGCCCGGGCGGCTGTTCGCGGCGCTTCCCACCCAGGACGCACCCGCGATGGCCCGGCTGCACAAACGGCTCCTGGACCAGGCGCAGCGCGAGGGGATCCTCGATGTCGCCTACCGCACGCTGGAGACACCGGTCGGGAAGCTCTTGCTGGCCGCCACCGGCCAGGGCCTGGTGAAAGTCGCCTACGCCGTCCAAGATCACGACGCCGTCCTGCAGCAGCTCGCCGACAGCATCAGCCCCCGCATCCTGACCGCCCCGGCCCGCCTGGACGAGACGAGCCGGCAGATCGAGGAGTACTTCGCCGGTCATCGGACCCGTTTCGACCTTCCGCTGGACTGGCGCCTGTCGAAGGGATTCCGCCGCGAGGTGCTGACGCACCTGCGTGACATCGGCTACGGCCACACCGAGAGCTACGCCCAGGTCGCCGCCGCCTCCGGCAGCCCCCGGGCGGTCCGCGCGGTCGGCACCGCCTGCGCCACCAACCCGCTCCCGGTCGTCGTGCCCTGCCACCGGGTGGTGCGCTCTGACGGCAGCGCCGGGGGGTATGTCGGCGGCGCCGACGCCAAGCACACCCTGTTGACCTTGGAGGCAGCATCATGACCTCCATCAGCACGACCGCGACGAAGAAGACCGCTACCGAGCCTGGCAAGGACACGTTCGCTGCACCGGCCAGCTCATCCGAGCAAGCGCTCTCGCTCCTGGCAAGTATCGCGGCCGACCAGCACCGCTTGGACGCGCGGGTAAGCAGGGCCAACGCTGGGAGCTGACGACCTCGCCCGTCGCCAAGATCAGCTCTAGCATCTTGGGCGGTGCGGTGACCAGCAGCGCGCGCAGTTGGTTGCCGTGACGCGACCGGCGGGGCCGTGTCAGCGGACCGTGATGGTGATCTTGAATGTGCGGAGTGGTCCGCAGGCCACGCCTGGCGCTGAAGTGCCACAGGGGCGCCGAGCCGAGCTGAGGTGGACGGTCCCGGCGTGGTCGGCGATGAAGAACCCTCCGGTGACGCCGAGGGCGAGGATTCCTTTGCCGCTGGCGACACGGCGGAGCGCATCGCCGTCCAGGGTGATCGGCGGCCAGCGGTCCTGCGCAGTGCCGTGCAGGTAGACCTCGAGATGTGCGGAGCGGGTGAGGCAGTACGTGCGGCCGTTGTCGGCTTCGGTGACGGTGGCCGTCGCCGGGCAGACCGCGGACTGCACCGGGGTGCCGGCCGGTGCGGTGGTGTGTGCCGTCCGCCCGCAGCCTGCAGAGGTGAGGAGGGCCGCGGACGCGATGAGCCGTAGGGCTGTGTGACGGGTCATACCGGTTGGACGAGCCGAGCCGGTGACCCCGTTCCACATTTCTACAGCCCTGTCGAGTCTAGGGATTCCCCTACATCTCTGTAGAGAGAATTGATCGCGCTGGTCGGCGATGTCACGTTCCTTGCGCAGAGACGGTCGATTCTCGGCTGGCTCCCGCGAGAGGAGAATGATGTCCGCCCTACCCCCCACCCGGAGACGGGTATCTCGTACCTGCCTGACCTTGCTCAGCGCCCTGGCCCTGGCGGCCGCCACGCTGGTCAGCGCCACCAGTGCGCAAGCGTCCACCGGTCCGCGTCCCAAGAACCCCTATTCGCCCGCCTACCAGCACCCGTACCGCCAGGGTGTCGTCCCGACTCGGGAAACGTACTCCAAGATGCGTGGCTGGCAGCGCACGCACCCGGCCGCCGCCCTCGCGACCAACGACCTCAACTACGGCGGTGGTGTCGACGGCATCGGCGTGACCACCGGCCACCCCAAGGTGTACCTGGTGTTCTGGGGCTCGCAATGGGGCAGCGCGAGCACCAACGGCAGCGGCGACACCGTCTTCTCCAGCGACTCGGTCGGCGAGGCCGCCAAGCTCCAGGAAATGTTCAAGGGACTGGGCACCAACAACGAGCTGTGGTCCGGTGTGAACACTCAGTACTGCGAGGGCATCGCCACCGGGTCGCAGACCTGCCCATCCAACTCCGCGCACGTCGGCTACCCCAGTGGCGGGGCTCTCTCGGGGGTGTGGGCTGACAACGCCGCGGCTCAGCCCGCGTCGCCGACCGCGACTCAGCTCGGTCAGGAGGCCGTCAAGGCGGCGAGCCACTTCGGCAACACCAACGCCGCCGCCAACCGCAACGCCCAGTACGTCATCTTGTCGGCGTCCGGCACCCACCCCGACGGCTTCCCCAGCGGCGGCTGGTGCGCATGGCACGACTGGAACGGCGACGTCAGCGCGAGCTCCTCGGTCGGCGACATCGCCTTCACCAACATGCCCTACGTGCATGACCAGGGCACCAGCTGCGGCCAGAACTTCGTCAACTCCGGCAGCGCCGGCGCCACCGATGGCGTGACCATGGTCGAGGGACACGAGTACTCAGAGACCATCACCGACCAGAACCCGGCCGGTGGATGGACCGACTCCTCAGGCCAGGAGAACATGGACAAATGTGCCTGGGTGGCACCCGGCAACACCGGCGGCGCCGCCAACCTGGCGGTGGCCACCGGCTCGTTCGCGATGCAGGGCACCTGGTCCAACGAGGCGCATGGATGCGCGTTCACCCATCCCATCGTCGGCGGCGGCGGGACCGGCAACACCGTCACCGTCACCTCACCAGGTAACCAGACCAGCACGGTCGGCACCGCGGTCAGCCTGCAGATCCACGCCAGCGACTCCGCTTCTGGAACGACCCTCACCTACGCCGCCACCGGGCTCCCGGCCGGCGTCTCGATCAACTCCTCGACCGGTCTGATCTCCGGTACCCCGACCACCGCCGGCAGCTCCACCACCACCGTCACCGTCACCGACAACACCGGCGTCTCCGGCACGGCCTCGTTCACCTGGGTGGTCAACCCGGTGGGCGGCGGCTGCTCCACGCCGGGTGAGAAGGTCGGCAACGGCGGGTTCGAAAGCGGTACCGCCCCGTGGACCACGAGCAGCGGCGTCGTGTCGGCCAACGGCGCCGGGGAGACCGCCCACACCGGCACCCACTTCGCCTGGCTGGACGGCTACGGCAGCACCCACACCGACACGGCCACCCAGTCGGTGACGATCCCCGCCGGCTGCCACGCCAGCCTGTCGTTCTGGCTGCACATCGACACCGCCGAGACCACCACCTCGACCCAGTACGACAAGCTCACGGTGAAGGCCGGCAGCACGACCCTGGCGACCTACTCCAACCTCAACAAGAACACCGGCTACGCGCAGAAGACCTTCGATCTGTCGTCCTTCGCGGGTCAGACGGTCACCCTCTCCTTCAGCGGCGTGGAGGACTCCGGCCTGCAGACCAGCTTCGTGGTCGATGACGTCTCGCTGAACGCCTCCTGAAGGGAGCTACCCGGTCCCGGGCGCGGTCCCTCCCACGGGCCGCGCCCGGGCAGCTCAGGCATCCACGGTTGAACTTGAGCTTCTCCGCGCGCGGCCGAGTTCTTCGCCGACAGAGTGGCCCCGCCTTGTTCAGGGTGGGGCGGTGCCGCCATGCTGCGGGCATGAGGCGGCTCGGCCTGCTTTGCCCCGGTGGGATTGGCGTCGTTCATCGCCGGGAAGTAACGCGGCAGGTCGCCCGGTTCCGGCAGAGGGCGCGCAGTCGCTCGGCCGGCAGGTCCACTGCCACGGATTAGTCGCAGGTCACCATCGCTGCCGTTGTTCCGCCGCGTGAAGGTGCGACGGAACGGCCTCGCTCCGCGCAGTCGGGCCGGAAGTCCTGCAGGGCACGCCTGGCGTCAACCTCTGGCAGGCAGGGTGGCCGGCGGAGTAAGGACGACGAGCTGGAATGACGGGGACGGCGGGGAAGGGAGCAGCGGGTGGCAGACCACGTCGACCAGGCCCGGCGCCCGGCTCGGTGGCCGGCTCGGTGGCCGCTGCAGCCGGTGCCGCGCTCACGGTGGTCCGCACAGGCCGCCACGGTGGGGCAGGCTGATCCGGCCCTGATCGCGGCGGCGGTGAAGCGTGCGCAGGCGCGGGCGTCGGGGAACTGGTTCGCGGTCGCGGCCGGCAGTGACGTGCGGGCGGATCGGCCGTTCGGTATCCGGGTGGCGGGACGGGAGCTGGTCGCGTGGCGGGACCAGGCCGGGGCGCTGGTGGTCGGGCCGGGCGTGTGTCCGCATCTGGGTGCTCCGCTGGCCCGCGGCCGCGTGGTGTGCGGGGGTCTGGTGTGCCGGTGGCACGGGTTGCGCCTGCCCGCGGAGGGCACGATGGGGTGGCGCCCGCTTCCCTGCCATGACGACGGGGTGCTGGTGTGGGTGCGGCTCGATGGCGCCGACGGTGAGCCGCCCTTGCCCAGGCCGGTGCTGGCGGACCGGCCGCCGCCGGCGGGCCGTGTCTGCGCGGTGACTCGCCTGGTGGGAGTGTGCGAGCCGGTTGATGTGGTCGCCAACCGGCTGGACCCGTGGCACGGCGCCTGGTTTCACCCGTATGCGTTCACCCGGCTGCGTGTCGTGGAGGCGCCTGGCCTGAATGCCGGGGAGGCTGATGACCGATTCGTGGTGGAGGTGACGTTCCGGGTCGGGCCGCGGCTGGGAGTGCCGGTGCTCGCGGAGTTCACCTGCCCGGACCCGCGCACGGTGGTGATGCGCATCCTCGCCGGGGAGGGTACGGGCAGCGTGGTGGAAACCCACGCCACGCCGCTGGGGCCCGGCCGGGACGGCCGGCCCCGCACGGCGGTGGTCGAGGCGACACTCGCCACGTCCGCGCGGCCCGGGTTCGCGGTGGCGCGGTTGGCGGCGCCGCTGCTGCGCCCGGTGATGCGGCGCGCGGCGGCCCGGTTGTGGCGCGACGATCTGGCCTACGCCGAACGCCGCTACGCCGTACGCACCGGCGCGGTGTGACAGATCACCGCCGCGCGGCCAGCCGGCGCAGCAGAGCGAGGCGGCCACGCAACGGCACGGTGGTCAGCGGATGCCCGGCCAGGCCCCAGCGGGACAGCAGTTGATTGGCGGCGTGCCAGCCGGTCGTCGCTGCGCGTTCCATCAGCGCGACCGGCAGGTCGATGCGGATGCCGTCGCCGGCCAGCACCAGCCCCGGCATCGGGCCGGCCACGGCCGGCCTGCGGTGGTACGTGCCGGGTGCGAACAGCGGGCAGTCGTGCCGCCATTCGGCGAGGTCACCGACCAGGCGGGCGCCCGTGGTCTCGGGATACACCTCGTACAGGCGCCGCAGGAGACGGCCGGAGGTCTCGTCGTGGGGGGTGGTGACGGCGTACGCGTGCAGTTCCACCACCGCCCCGCCGGTGGCGTGCGCCCAGGCGGCGGCCTCGTCGTCGTATCGGTCCAGCACGCTGATGTTGTCCAGCGGCGCCAGCCCACCGGTGCCCAGGAACGCCGGCCGGTGTGCGGCGACGGGCCGGTCCAGCCACAGCCGCCGGACCAGGAACGGCGGCGCGGTGGCCAGTGCGGCGATCTGCCGTCGCCACCCCGGGGTGCCGAGCCGGGGCGAGGCCGCGACGAGGTCACGCAGACCTGGGGTGTCGAGTGCGAGGACGACCGCGTCCGCGTGGATGGTGTGGCCTTCGGTGTGGACGGTGAAACCGTACGGATCCGGGCGGATGGCGGTGACGGGGGTTCCCGCGCACAGCCGGACGCCCAGGCCGGTCAGGTAGTCGGCCGTCGGAGCCCAGAGGCAGGACAGGGGGTCGCGGGGTACGTCGAAGAGCAGCCCTTCAGAGGAACCGAGGAAGTACAGGTGGAACATCACCGCCAGCTCCGCCGCGGACAGCCGGTGGGGTGGGGCGAAGAAGCTCCGAGAGAACACCTCGAATGCCAGATGCCGCGCGGCGGCCGGGAAGCGCAGCCGGGCCAGGAACTCCTCGGCATTCAGGTGGTCCAGTTGCCGGTAGACGCCGGGCACGGTCACGTTCACCAGGGGCAGCGCCGCGCGTGCGTTCAGGCGCAACAGGTCCCCGATGGCGAAGGTCGGGCTGCGGGCGGCGAAGGCGAGGGCGTTCCAGGGTGGTGTGCGGGGCAGACCGCGGAAGGTGTCGGTACGCCCCGCCGCGTCGACCAGCGGATAGTCCTGGACGGGCATCAGCCGATCGAGGCCGGGATCGGTGCGCCGCAGCAGCGTGCGCAGGTTGTAGTACTGGCGGAAGAAGGCGTGGAAACCGCGGCTCATTCCCACGCGTGTGCCGTCGGGCAGGGTGGCCGCCCAGCCGCCGACGCGGCCGCCGAGATGGTCCTCGCGTTCGTACAGCTGGACGGCGATGCCGCGTTCGGCCAGTGCGGTCGCTGCCGTGAGCCCGGCGATACCGCCCCCGACCACGATCGTGCTCGGACGGCTGGACAGGAGGCGGGCATGGGATCGCCCGGGTGGCTGCGGGTGGTGCACCCGCTTGCGGTCGCGGCTCATGCCCTCTCCAGCCACCGGGTGGCGCGGAAGGTGTGCACGATGCCGCGTTGCCAGCCGGTGACGGTGCTGGTGTGGATGTCGGTGAAGCCGATGCGGCGCAGCCGGTCGGCGAACCCGCGTGCACCGTCGAAGTCGAGGACGCTGCGCCACAGATACCGGTACAGGTCCGCGTCGCCGGTGGTCAGCCACCCGGCCGGAATGATGACGCTCCAGCACACCGCGTGCCACACCAAGCGGCCGATCAGGCTGTCGCGCACCGTGTAGTCGTGCACCACCAGGACGCCGCCAGGGCGCAGCAACGCGCACAGCGATGCGAGGCCGGTGTCGGGGTCCGGGAGGTTGCGGATGAGGTAGGCGGCGAAGATCGCGTCGAACGGCCCGGCGATGCCGGCTTCGGCGAGTTCTTCAATGCGGCTGTGCACGAACTGGACGGTGGCAGGCCAGTGTTTGGCGCGGGCCTGGGCGAGCATGCCGGGTGAGGCATCCACGCCGACGATCTCGGCGCGGGGCGCAGCGGCCACCAGGGCAGCGGTGGAGGCGCCGGTGCCGCACCCGGCATCGAGCAGCCGCGACCCCGCACCGCGCGCGGGCAGGGAGAGTTCGCGGGCCGAGCGCCGCAGGTGGGCGTGGTAGCCAGGATTGACGCTGACGAGCCGGTCGTACGCTGCGGCGCCGCGATCGAATGCGGCGGGCACCTGGTGGCGGGGCAGGCGGTCGCCGGTCATCGCGGCGCGTCCCGGCGCCGGAGCGGGTGGTGCCAGCCGAGCAGGGTCGCGGTGATGAGGGCGAAGCCGAACAGGAAGTCTTCGACCGGGATGTCGAAGGGGTAGCGCACGCCGCTGATGTGGTCGGGGTCGTAGACGACGATGGGGGCTGAGAGTTTGGTCAGCCAGCCGTCGACCGCGATCTGGAAGCCGACCACGATCAGCATCGTGATCCAGTAGGTGGCGCGGCGGAACAGCCCCGTGCGCAGCCAGCTCAGTTCGAGCGCCACCACGGCCGGCACCGAGGCGAGGGCCGGGAGTGTGTACCCCAGCCCGGTCACCGCATGTCCCGCTGCCCACCCCGTGACAGCCGCTGCACGGTCTCGAAAGTCAGCACCGCGCACACGGGGATGACGAGGAAGAACAACGCTTCTTCCAGGGGCAGCGACAACGGCAGGGTGAGCCCGATGACGTAGCGGGGGTTGTAGCGCCACGCGCCGCCGGCGATGGCCAGGATGTCCCATGCCACGAAAACGGCGGCCACGGGCAGCACGGCGCGGCCCAGCCGACCGGGTCGCCGGTAGACGCGGGCACCGGACAGCTCCAGGGGCAGCGTGACCGCCAGGCATCCGGCCAGTAAGAGCAGATACTGCAGATGGTCCATGTCAGTCCTTCCTGGTCGGTCGTTCGCGATCGATCCGGCCGTGGCGGGTCCAGACGACGCGCATGAAGGCCGCCCCGGCGAGGGTCAGTCGCTGGCGGGTTCCGACGGTGACCCGGCCGGCGAACACGTTGTGACCGCACGCTTCGATCTGGTCCAGGATGCGGGCGTAAAGGGCGTAGGCGGTGGCCACGCAGGGCCGCGAGCCCGGGTGCAGCAGGGGTATGCCAGGGCGGGCTCGCCGGTACACGGCGCGGGTGCAGGCGATCTGATCAGCCAGGGCGCGCCGTACCCGCGCGTCGAGCCGGCGGGTGCTCCGGCACCACGCGAGCAGGTCGCGGTCGACCCCGTGCGCGGCGAGCTCGTCGGCGGGCAGGTACACGCGGCCCCGGTCCAGGTCCTCGGCCACATCGCGCAGGAAGTTGGTCAGCTGGAATGCCTGTCCGAGGGCGGCGGCATGCGGGGCGGCTTCGGCCGGATCGCACACCGTGCCGAGCACCGGCAGCAGCTGCAGGCCGATCACCTCGGCCGAGCCGTGCACGTAGTCCAGCAGCCCGGCGCGCGTCGGGTAGCCGGTGACGGTGAGGTCCATCCGCATCGAGCGCAGGAAATCGGCGAACAACGCGTCGTCGATGCCGAACCGGGTGGCGGTGTCGACGACCGCGGCCAGCACCGGATGGGCAGTGTGGCCTGCGCGCAGCCCGGCGTCGAGTGCGGCGGCGATGCCGTCGAGCCGGGCTGCGATCTGGTCAGGACGGTGATGGGGTGCGGGTTCGTCGACGAGGTCGTCGGCGTGCCGGGCGAAACCGTAAAGGGCGTGGATCGCAGGTCGCTGGCGTGGGTGCAGCAGCCGGGTGGCCAGGAAGTAGGTGCGGCCACGCCCCGCATTGATCTCCCGGCACCGGGTGTAGGCGGCCCGCAACCGCGGGTCGGAGATTCCTGCGGCATCCAGTTCACGATGGGTCATCGGCCTCTCCCCGCGCCGTCCACGATGCGGCGCGCGCGGCCGGTCCGGACACCGGTGATGCGATCGGCGGCCAGCCTGCCCGAGAGCAGGGCGGTGGGGATGCCGACACCGGGCACGGTGCCGCAGCCGGCCAGCACCGCGTTGTCCACCGCACCTGGCAGGTTGGCGGGACGGAACGGCCCGGACTGAGGAAAGGTGTGCGCCAGGCTGAAGGGGGTCCCGGCGACCAGGCCCAAGCGCCCCCAGTCGGCCGGTGTCATGATCTCCAGCGTCTCGACCGTGCCGGACAGGCCGGGCAGCCTGCCGGCCACCACGTCGAGGAGTTCGCGGGCGTAGGCCGGGCCGGCGCGGTCCCAGTCGATGCGGCTCTGCCGCAGGTTCGGGGCGGGGGCGAGCAGCGACAGCAGCTGGCGTCCGGGCGGGGCCAGCTGCGCATCGGTGGCGGTGGGGCGGGTCAGCAGCAGCGATGGGTCCCGCATCAGGCGGCCGTCGCGGATCAGATCGGTGAAGGTGGTCCGCCAGGCGTGGCCGAACACCAGATTGTGGTGTGCCGTGCCCGGCCAGTCGCCGCGTACGCCCAGGTGCAGGACCACCGCCGAGGGTGCGGGCCGTAACGGCCAGGGACGGCGGGGGGTGCGGCTCAGCAGCCGATAAGACTCCCCCAGCTCACAGCTCAGCACGACCGCGTCGCACCCGATCCGATCGCCGCCAGTGGTGTGCAGGGCGGTGACGCACCGGCCACGGCGTTCGAGCGCCGACACCGTGCTGTCGTAGCGGAAGGTGACGCCGGCGTCCGCGGCGGCGCCGGCCAGGGCATCGGGCAGTGCACGCATCCCGCCGCGGGGAAAGTAGACGCCGCCGACGGTGTCCATGTAGGCGATCACCGCGTACAACGCCAGGGCCCGCTGCGGCGACAGGCCCGCGTACAGAGCCTGGAAAGTGAAGACCCGCCGCAGCCGCTCATCGCGAAGGAACCCGCCGACGGCGCGGTCCCAGCGGCGGAACCCGCCCAGCGCCGCCAGCCGCGCGAGCTGCGGGGTCAGCAGACCGAGCGGTGAGTCGACGTTGGCGGCGATGAACCGCGTGTACTCCACGTGGTACAGCCGGGTCAGCCAGTCCCGCAGCCGCTGGTATCCGGCCGCCTCACCGGGCCCTGCGAAGGCGCGGACCGTCTCGGTCATGGCCTCGGCGTCGGTGCGCACGCCCAGGACGGAGCCGTCGGCGAAGTGCGCCCGGTACGCCGGATCGAGCCGCGTCAGCTGAAGCCGGTCGGACAGGGACTCCCCCACCGCAGCCAGCGTGTCCCGCACGATGTCGGGCATCGTGAGCACCGACGGGCCGGTGTCCATTCGGTATCCGTCCAGGTCGTGGCGCCCGGCCCGGCCCCCGGGGACCGCGCACCGCTCCAGCACGGTCACCGCCCGGCCCCGCCCGGCCAGATGCAGCGCCGCGGCCAGCCCGGCCAGCCCGGCCCCGACCACCACCACGTGGTCGGGCCTACCGGCGACGGTGCGCATGCTCATCCGGGCTGGTCTCGTCGCCAGGTGTGGTCTGCTCGCCCTCCAGCCGATGCGTCATACCGCATCGGTTACCCTGGATCACGGAAAGTGATGCCCGGCATACGCTCACGAGGTGATGGGCGGGGGCCCGGTGTAGACGGCACGAGGACGAAGCGGCGAGCGGCGCTCGTACTCCTCCAGGGCGTGGGCCAGCCAGCCGGCCGTACGGGCCACTGCGAAGATCGCTTCTCCGGCGCCAGTGACCATGCCGGTCACGGCCGCGAGGGTGGCCACCGCGAAGTCGATGTTGGGCTCGGGCAGCCTGCGTGCGCGTAGCTCGGCGAGCAGCGCCTCGGCGGCGGCGAGCCGCTCGTGGCCGGGCACAGCACTCCGGATCAGGTCGAAGAGAAAGGTGCCGCGCGCGTCACCGGACTTGTAGACGCTGTGGCCGGCGCCTGGGATGCGATCGCCCTGGCGGAGGCGTTCACCGATCACCCGCGGTGCCTGCGCCGGGTCATGGGTCTCCGCGAGCATCCGCTCCACTCCAAGGGACGCTCCGCCGTGCATCGGACCGCTGAGCACCCCGAGGCCGGCGGCGACGACGGCGTACGGATCGGCCTTCACCGAGGCGGCCACCCGCGCGGCCAGCGTTGAGGCGGCCAGCTCATGGTCGGCGAGCAGGATCAGTGCCGCCTCCAGGGCCTTGAGCAGATCCGGCTCCGGTTCGGACGCGGGTGACAGCCTGCCCCACAGCCGCCCCGCGATCGTGTCCCCGGCCGAGACCGCCGGGGAGGAGACCGCAGGAAGTGCGTCGACCATCCCGGCGACCAGAGTCTGACCGGTGGCGATGACGGCGCCCGGGTCGAGATGGAAGCGCATGGGGTCGGTGACCCCGAGCGTGGTCACGATGATCTGCAGGCGATCGATGGGCAGCGCGTCGCCGGGCAGCCCCGACTGTGCGGTGACGGCCGCCCGCACCGCCGCCGGCAACGATCGCCATGGCTCCTCGTGGACGTCGGGCCGGCCCGTCCAGAGCCATTCGGCGACGGACTCGTAGCTGTGTGATCCGACCAGTTCGAGGGCGTCGCGTCCCCGGTAGTACGGCCGGTCCTTCCCGAGGTCGGTGAGCTTCGACTCGATGGACAGCTCCTCCGGGCCGGGCCGGTGGCGGGGTCTGCCCCGGCGGGCCAGATCCTCGACCTCTGCGGCGTCGAAGAGGCTCCGGCGCCCATCGGCTCCATGTCTGCGGCGCAGTACACCCCGGCTTACGTAGGCGTACAAAGTGGCGGGCTTCACACCGAGCCGTTCCGCCGCCGCGGTGGAGTCGATCCACGTCCGTGCCTGCTCTTCCATATCCACCCGCGACTCTTTAGTTGATTATGATCAATATTGATCTATGTGTATGGCGCTGTCAACCTTGGAAGCACGTTCGCAGAGGAGACCGCACCGTGCCCGGCGGCAAGGCCGGATTCCGGCACGTCATGGACGGCCTCGGCCTGGAGATACCGGCTGCCGACGAGGACCTGGCCTTCCAGCTCGTCCAGCTCTGCAACGCGATGACGAGCCGTCCTCTCACAGACGACGAATTGCGCCTCATGGCCGGCTACCCACGCCCGCTCGCCCTGCTCTTCCCCGGGCTGCTCGACCACTGATCCGAGAGGTCAACGGCGAACCGGCCGTCTACGCGGTCATGGGCGGCCAGGAGCAACTCGCCACGATCAGCGTCCGTGATGGCAGGGTCCACGACATCTTCGCCGTACTCAACCCCGACAAGCTCACCCGCATCCACCTATGACCTTCGCGATGTGCGGCGCCATCGTGGTGTACGCGCATCGCTACGGGAGACTGGCGGTTGTGCTCTCGCCCGGCTGCCGGGCCGGATGAGAGCAGAGGGTCGCTCACCCGCGATCCTCGGGCGCTGTGAGACCTCCGAGGTCACGCGATCGCCCTGAGTAGGTCAATGCTCGTCGGCGCAGGCATCATCGTCGGCGGAGGCCTTGACGCGGGCGAGCAGACCTTGCAGCGCGGTGATCTCGGCGGCGTCGAGATCGGCGAAGAGTTCCGCCTCGACGGCGGCAATGACGCGGTGGACGTCGGCGACCAGCCTCGTGCCGCGCGCGGAGATCTCGACGATGTGACGGCGCCGGTCCGCCGGGTCGCGGCGGCGTCCGGCCAGCCCGTCGCATTCCAGGTCGTTGAGCACGGCGACCAGCACGCTCGGATCCACGCCGAAGGCTTCGCCGAGGGCTTGCTGGCTCGTCGCTCCTTCGTCGGACAGCAGCATGAGCACGTGACCATGGAGAGGTTTGAGGCCGTGCACCGCCAGCGCCTTCTTGATACGCGCGTTGGCGATCTGACCCGAGTAGGCCAGCGCCAGGCCAGGACGGTCCGCGATCACAAGGCAACCTTACCAGCCCACACACAGTCAAGATCATGAGATAGTTGAAAAATTTCAACTATCTGCTAGCCTCCACGATATTCGCCTCTCAAGTATCTGGAGCCCCGCCTTGTTCATCGCGTATGCCGTAACCGGGGTCCTGCTGGCCCTGCTGGTGGTCGTCTCCGCCCGCGCCAAGCTCACCCGTGACAAGCGCCTCGTCGACGGCCTCACCGGCATCGGTGTTCCGCTCGGCATGTTCCCGTTTCTGGCCGTCTGCGAGATCGCCGGCGCGGCAGGCCTGCTGGTCGGGCTCTGGTACGCCCCGCTGGGTATCGCGGCCGCCATCGGCCTCGTGCTCTACTTCGTCGGTGCGGTCGGCACCCACCTGCGCAAGCGCGACTTCAAGGGCCTCCCGCCCGCCCTGGTGATCCTGATTTTCGCGGCCGTGGTCCTGTCCCTGCGCGCCGGCTCCTTGTGACCAGCGGCCAGCAGTATCGGGCCCGGAGGGGGCACCATCTCCGCTACTCACCAACCTTGACCCCCAAGGAGCCGACGCCGCTCAAGTCCTGGTCCTCCACAAGGGCCAGGAGCCGGTCGAACGCCGCTGTTCCGCGGAAGCCGTACGTGGCCGGTAGCGATCCCGCCGCGCTGACCAGCGTGTCGACGTCGGCGGCCTCGAACGCCTGGATGTAGCGGTCCAGAGCTCTGAGTCCGCGCCGTCAGCGAGAACCCGATCGATACCTCGGACCTGCCCGGCTATGCCGGACGGATCTTCCACAGTTACGGGGAACGCCCCGGGATTCCGCGGCTGGTGAGCTGGTATCGCCAGGTGAGCGCTCGTCAGCTGGCTGATCCGAGTTCTTCGGCGAGGGCATCATCTTGGAGTCTGTCCAGCGTGTCCTTCTGGCCGTGCGCTGCCTGGACACGTTCGGCGTCGGCGAGCAGGGAGTGCCCGGTGGCCAGGACCCCGATGGCCACGACGACGGCGGCCGCGCCGATGTAGAAGGGCACGTGGACGTTGTAGTGCTCGGCCAGTTTGCCCGCGGCGTATGGGGCGAGGCCGCCGCCGATGAAGCGGATGAAGCCGTACGCCGCTGAGGCGATCGGGCGCTCGACCGGGGAGACGGTCATCACCGCCTGGGTGGTGATGGTGTTGTTGATGCCGATGAAGGCGCCGGCCACGATGACCGCGGTGATCAGGATCGCCTGGGAGGTCGTGAACAGGGCGATCACGAGAATGTCCAGGGCGAACAGTGCCAGGTTGAAGTAGAGCGTGCGGGCTATGCCGAAGCGGGCCTGCAGTCTTGGGGCTGCAAAGACCGAGAAGAGGGCGACCAGCAGGCCCCAGCCGGTGAAGACGTAGCCGAGTTGGTGAGTGCCCAGATTCATCGGGAAGGGCGCGTAGCCGAGAACGGTGAAGAAGCCCCAGTTGTAGCACAGCGCGGTCAGCCCCATGGTGAGCAGTCCACGGTGGCGCAGCGCCCTGATCGGGTCCAGGAGGGAGG
Organism: Streptosporangiaceae bacterium; assembly: GCA_025964695.1. GTDB lineage: Bacteria > Actinomycetota > Actinomycetes > Streptosporangiales > Streptosporangiaceae > Actinomadura_E. The sequence goes on from JAOPYK010000173.1 coordinate 84,001, forward strand.
TGCGGTGTACGGGCACGGGGGTCGGCTGCACGAGAGTCATGGTGGCGATCAGCGCGATGGCCATCAGGACGGCGACGCCGAAGAAGGGGCCTCGCCAGCTGATGCCGCCGAGCTCGCCGCCCAGCAGCGGTCCCAACGCGATGCCGATGCCGAGAGCGGTCTCGTACAAGATGATCGCGCCGGCGAAGCCGCCACTCGCGGAACCGACGATGACGGCGAGGGAGGTGGCGATGAACAGCGCGTTGCCGAGGCCCCAGCCGGCGCGAAAGCCGACGATGCCGGTGATGCCGCCGGAGGCCCCGGCCAATGCGCTGAAGACCACGATCAGGACCAAACCGGCGATCAGGGTGCGCTTGGCGCCGATCCGGCTGGACACGAAGCCGGTGACCAGCATGGCGACGGAGGTCACCACCAGGTAGCTGGTGAACAGCAGCGTCACCTGGCTCGGGGTGGCGTGCAACTTGCTGGACAGGGAAGGCAGGATCGGGTCGACCAGGCCGATGCCCATGAAGGAGATCACGCAGGCGAAGGCCACCGCCCATACGGCCTTCGGCTGACGAAACGGGCTGGGTACATCCGAGGTCGTACTCGCGTGGGGGTGAGCGGACAACAGGGGGCTCCCTTCAGGCTTTTGGGGTCATCACCCAGCGGTAGCGGGCGACGCGGCGTTCTGGATCAGTCTGCGAACAGCGGGCAGGGCGGCGTGCGCGGCGGTGGTCAACGCCTGTTCGTCCTGCTCGGAGAGGGCTGCCAGCAGCGCCGTCAGCTGCTCGAGGCGCGCCCGTCGCCGCTGATCCACTAGTTCCCGCCCAGCATCGGTGATCGCCACGAGGACTACGCGGCCGTCGCTGGGATCGGCCACGCGGGCCGCCAGCCCCTGCCGTTCCAGGCGCTGGACCAACTGCGTCATTGACGGCTGAGTCACGCCCTCTTCGGTCGCCAGCGAGGTCAGCCGCACCGGACCCTGCCGGCGCAGCCTGCCCAGCGTGGAGGCGGCAGTGAGGCTGAGCCCCTGGTGCGTGGTCAGATGCCGTACGACGAGAACGGCGACCTCCTCCAGCAGCTCCGCGACCTCCTCGAAACTGGCACTGCTCACGTCCGCTTCGCCGGTCCTGTCGGGCGCACTATGCATGTGGCATTTATATCATATGTCTATATAGGTGCCCTATGGGACTGAGCGTCGCGACCCTCGGCACCGTCTAGGCGCTTCGGCCGGTTCGGGCTGCCCCAGAAGGACTGCCGGTCTCGGTCATGGGCTTCACGGTCAGGCACGGGAAGATCATCGAAATCTACATCCTCGCCGACCCCGACCGCCTCCGCCGGCTCGACCTGGCGGTCTTCGACGACTAAGCAGCCCCCCACCCGAATACTCCAGTTCGCATAGGGGCGGCGCTGGGATGGTCCGGATCAGGGGCACCCGAAAGGCAGGCGGGGCCGCGGCCGGAGGACCGTCAGTGCTTAATTCAAGTCTTGACTATAGCTCTGGCTCGCTACACACTCCGGTGCGAGAGCGCTCTCCCGGAGGGACCCCGGCGCATTTGCCGCCGGCATGGTCCCGCCTGTTCCCACCCCACAGGAGATGCCCGTGCGACTCGAACCCCGCCACACACGCCGTCCAGCCGGCCTCTGGACCGCCCTCATCCTGCTGGCCGCCACGCTGGTCCCCACGACCGCCGCACACGCCGCCGAACCCCTGCTGGCGCCGAGCAAGTCGGCCCTGACCAGGGCGGGCGCGGCGAGTCCCGCCGCCATACCGGCCCCGCCTCCCGGCTTCAGCCTCACTTGGAGCGATGACTTCACCGGCGCAGCCGGCACCGGCCTGAACACCGGAACCTACAAGTACGACACGGGTCCGGGCAGCAGCTTCGGCACCGGCGAGATCGAGACGATGACCAACAGCACGGCCAACGTCTATCAGGACGGTGCCGGGCATCTGGTTCTCAGGGCACTTCATTCGGGCACTGACCCGCGCTCGGGGTGGACCTCCGGCCGGGTCGAGACGCAGAGCGCGACGTTCGGGGCGCCTGCAGGCGGCGTGGTGATGATGCAGGCGTCGATCCAGCAGCCGAACGTGACCACCGCGAACGGCGCGGGATACTGGCCGGCCTTCTGGATGCTCGGCTCGACTCTGCGTACCGGCACCCCCTGGCCCACCTCCGGTGAAGTCGACATCCTCGAGGACATCAACGGCCGGAGCTCGGTGTTCGGGACCCTGCACTGCGGCACCAACCCGGGTGGTCCCTGCAACGAATCCACCGGCCTCGGCAGCGGCGAGCGCGCGTGCACAGGCTGCCAGACCGGCTACCACACCTACGCGGTACAGATCGACCGGTCCGTCTCGCCCGAGCAGATCCGCTGGTACCTCGACGGCGCCAACTACTTCACGCTCTCGGCGAACCGGGTGGACGCCACCACCTGGGCGAACGCGGTCGATCACCCCTTCTTCATCATCTTCGACCTGGCGATGGGCGGCGGATTCCCCGACGCCTTCGGGGGCGGTCCCAACGCCGCAACCGTCTCCGGCGGACAGATGAACATCGACAACGTCGCCGTCTACAACAAACCGCCGGGCGGTGCCGGCGGCGGGACGAACCTCTCCCAGGGCAAGCCGACGACCGCGTCCTCCATCGAGGCTGTCGGCACTCCCGCCGCGAGTGCGACCGACGGCAACACCGGGACCCGGTGGTCCAGCGCGTTCAGTGACCCGCAGTGGCTCCGGGTGGACCTCGGCGCGGTGCACCCCATCAACCACATCCTGCTGAACTGGGAAGCCGCCTACGGAAAGGCGTTCCAGCTCCAGACATCCAACGACGGCTCGGCCTGGACGACCATCTACTCGACGACCAACGGGGCCGGCGGCGTCCAGGACCTGTCCGTCTCCGGCTCCGGACGGTACGTGCGGATGAACGGGACCCAGCGGGCGACCCCGTACGGCTACTCGCTCTGGGAGTTCCAGGTCTACGGCTCGTGAGCATGTGAGGGATGCGCGCAAGACCCTGTCGGCACCGAACGCCAGGTCATCCTGAGCGGCCGACGGGGTCTTCGCTCACCGGACGAATCGATCGCGCCCGTGACCACCGCGCCGCTCCCGGGCGTCGTCGCCATGCGTGGATCTCGCGTCATGGCGCGGCGGCGGCGCGGTAGCGCAGGCCGTCCATCAGCAGGTCGAGCACGCGGCGTGCCTGGTCGCGTTGCGCCGGCTCGCCGGCGGCGAGGGATACGCCGCTCAGGCTCGTGAGCACGTCGCCCGGTTCGATGTCCGACCGTACGGTCCCGGCGGCGGCGCCGGCGTGCAGCAGCGCCGTGATCGCGGCGATGAGCCGGTCGCGACTGTGTGCGTAGGGGTTCCCGCCGGACGCGATGACCGCGCGCAGCGCGTCGGCCATGCCGCGCTTGGTCGTCATGTAGTCGACGAAGCGGTCCATCCAGGTGCGCGTGGCCTCGTCCGGCGCCATGGTCTCCAGGAGGTCCGCCGCGGCGTCGCACAGCCTGGCGAGCTCATTGCGGTACGTCGCCTCGATGAGCGCCTCCCGGGTGGGGAAGTGGCGGTACAGCGTGCCGATGCCGACGCCCGCGTCCTTCGCGATCGCATCGAGCGTCACCTCCGGCCCGTCCCGCGAGAACGCGCGCACGGCGGCGGCGAGCAGCCGGTCGCGGTTGCGCTGTGCGTCGGCGCGCAGGGGCCGGGGGCCGGTGGCCGGCACGGCTCCTCCTTGTCGGTCGGTCTTGTCGGTCGGTTCGGATGGCGTGGCTCACTATCCGGCTTCGGGGTGCGATTTGCTAAGCGGAGGAAACTCCGCTTAGTCTCGTCGTAGTGGAGGATCCTCCGTTTCGGATTGTAGCGGTCGGCCTCCCGGTCCGCATCATCGAGCGAGACAGGAAAGATCATGGCTGCTACCCCACCCATCACCACGCCGTTCACCGCCGAGTCCACCGCCGCCGAGGTCGTGGACGGTATCGACCTCACCGGCCGCCGGGTCATCGTGACCGGCGGGGCTTCCGGCATCGGCATCGAGACCGCCCGGGCGCTGGCCGGCGCCGGCGCGGAGGTGACCCTGGCCGTCCGCAACCTCGAGGCGGGCGCGCACACCGCCGAGGACATCGTCGCGACCACCGGCAACAAGCAGGTCCTCGTCGCGCCGCTGGACCTCGCCGACCAGGCGTCCGTCGCGTCGTTCGTCGCCGGGTGGGACGGCCCGCTGCACATTCTCGTCAACAACGCCGGCGTGATGGCCTCACCCGAGATGCGTACGCCGGAGGGCTGGGAGATGCAGTTCGCCACCAACCACCTCGGCCACTTCGCGCTCGCCACGGGACTGCACGGGGCGCTGGCGGCGGCCGGCGGAGCCCGCGTCGTGTCGGTGAGTTCAAGCGCGCACCTGCGCTCGCCGGTCGTCTTCGAGGACATCCACTTCGGGCAGCGAGCGTACGAGCCGTGGGCCGCGTACGGGCAGTCCAAGACGGCCAACGTCCTGTTCGCGGTCGAGGCGACGAAGCGCTGGGCCGGCGAGGGCATCACCGTCAATGCGCTGATGCCCGGCGGGATCCGGACCAAGCTGCAGCGGTACGTCACCGATGAGGACCTCGCCCGGCTGCGCGCCCAGAGCGGCGGCGGCGGCCCGGCATGGAAGACACCCGAGCAGGGCGCCGCCACGTCCGCGCTGGTCGCGACCTCACCTGCGCTCGAGGGCATCGGCGGCCGGTACTTCGAGGACTGCAACGAGGCAGCGCTGAACGAGCCCGGTTCACGCCGGGGCGTCGCGGCGTACGCGCTCGACCCCGAAGCGGCCGCGCGGCTCTGGCACGTCTCCGTCGAGACGCTGGCCTCGTAACCGGCCCCGCCAGAGGTACCCGAAGGATCACCGGCCGTGTGGCTGGAGCGCGCCGGGCCGGCCGGCGCCACGGACGCGATGATCCTCGAGCGGCTCGCGGCAGCCGTACGCGTCGTGCTGGACCGGACCAGGGGCCGGGCTTCGGCCAATCATCCCTTCCCGGCCCCGCCTCGGTCGAGGAGGTACTGGACGCCTCCGTTCCGGAGGAGGCCCGCCTGCACGCGGCCCGCCGCCTCGGTCTGGACGCCGCCGTGCCGGCCCGCGCGGTCGCGCTGCCGGGTGGCCGAGACCTGCCCGGTGAACACGCGAAAGTCCCGCGCCGTCACGGTCCCGCCGAGCAAGGCGCTGACCTGGTGTAAGAGGGCGCCGAGCGGGCAGGACAGGCATTTGCGGGGAGAGCGCGCCCTGGTTCCCGGCAGCGAGCACAGCCGAGATCGGGGCGAAGGGGCCGGCAGCCGCACAGCGTGCACGAGATGGGGGAAAGATGATGACGGAAGGCCCGGACACGGGGCTCGTGGTGCATGTGGGTTCGCTGGACATCGACGTCCCGCGCTCGGCGGGTTTCTACGGTGGTGTGGCCCTCGCGGTCGCCGTCGGTCTCATCGATCCTCCGCTGGGCCTGTTCATCGCGGCGGTGCCGCTGCTGAAGATGCTCACCAGCTCTCGCTTCCCGACGCCGGTCCGGTTCGTCGGGCAGTTCCTGGAGGGCAGCGCGAAGCCCGTCGGAGGGGACGCGGAAGGCACCGTCCGGCTCCAGGGGCCCGGGAAGGCCAACGGAAAGGCCAACGGGAAGGCCAAAGCCCGGCCGGCCAGAGCCCACGAGAAGCGGCCACGCCCCTCCCGGTCGGCGCATTAGCCGATCCGGCCTGCCACGGGCTACGCCCGGCCAGCACGGCCGCGGCGATGCTCGGCGCGCCGTGAATCGGTACGGGCCGGGGACGGCGGCTCTGGAGCGGGGGGATCGCACCTTCACATCCTCGTACAGTGAGGGGTGACCGGTCCGTGCCCTCCGGAGGAAGACAGCATGAGCGATCTGGACCTGAGGCCCGACCCGGCCGTGTGCGGTGGCCGAGAGGGCGTCCCCGGCGGGCCCGTGCGCGAACTGCTGACCGGGCGGCAGGTGCCGCTCGGCGAGAGCACCCAGGTACGCCGCCTGCTGCCGAACCTGGGACGGCGGATGATCGGCGCCTGGTGCTTCATCGACCACTACGGCCCTGATGACATCGTCGCGGGGCCGGGCATGCGGGTGCCGCCGCATCCGCACACGGGGCTGCAGACGGTGAGCTGGCTGCACGACGGCGAGGTGCTGCACCGCGACAGCTTGGGCAGCCTGCAGGCGGTACGGCCCCGGGAGCTGGGGCTCATGACCTCAGGGCGGGCGATCGCGCACTCTGAGGAGTCGCCCGCGGACCATCCGGCGATCCTGCACGGAGCGCAGCTGTGGGTGGCGCTCCCCGAGGAGCACCGCCACGTCGCCCCGGCCTTCGAGCACCACGCGGAGCTGCCCGTGGTCGCCGCCCCGGGCCTGCGGGCGACCGTGCTCATGGGCGAACTGGACGGGGCGGCCTCGCCCGGCACGGTGTACTCGCCGCTGATGGGCGCCGACCTGGCGCTGGCCGAGGGGCCCGAGGTCCGGTTACCGCTCGAGCCGGACTTCGAGCACGCGGTGCTGGCCATGTCGGGCGCCGTGGACGTCGACGGGGTGCGCGTGGTGCCGGGCTCGCTGCTCTACCTCGGCTGCGGCCGCTCCGAGCTGCGGCTGCGGGCCGGGACGGCAGCCGGCCTGATGCTGCTGGGCGGTGAGCCGTTCGCGGAGAAGCTCGTGATGTGGTGGAACTTCGTCGGCCGCACCGGCGAGGAGATCGCGGAGTTCCGCGCCGCCTGGAACGACGGCGACGAGCGGTTCGGCACCGTCCACGGCTACGACGGCCCCCGGCTGGCCGCCCCCGTCCTGCCCGCCACTCCCCTCCTGCCCCGCGGCCGTACCCGCTGAGCTGAGGCGTTCCTCGCGGCGGTCACCCGGCATGGTGACCGCACCGAACACCGTCCGATCAGGCCTCGGCGAGGTCCGCCGAGACGTCGATCCCTTCCGTCAACTCCGCGCCCATCGCATGGGCGAGCTTGCGGTAACGCCGGGCCTCACCGGCTCGGTTCCGGCGCTCCAGGGTGCGGGCCAGTGCCTCGTACGCCCAGCCGTTCGCCGGGTCCATCTCGATCAGCCGTACGAAGGTCGCCTCGGCGCGGCCAAGCTGCGCGCTGTGGAAATAGGCCCGGCCGAGCAGCTCGACGGCCGCGCGGTTGGCCGGCTCCCGCTCGACGATCGGAGCCAGGATGCGTCCAGCCTGCGCATAGTCCTTGAAGTCGAAGAACATGCTCGCGCGCTGAAATTCGCTGTAGGTCATGGGGTCGGCTCCTTTCCGGGGCCTTGCGCGAAGACTCGCTTCACGGTCCCCTGTAACCCGGCCGGGGCACCGGTTGTTCCCCGGGCCGCCAGGGGCCGGTGAGCGGCCTCGCCCCCGCGTCCCGGGCGGTCCGGACGGACCGCGCAGGGGCGGAAGATCCATCATGAAGTACATGCGAGGTGGCGTCCAAGCACCCCGTCGCCAGGTTCGGGACGACCGAGGTACGGCCGTTCTGGCAGGAGTGACGGACTCGGCCGGCGGTTCAGGGAAGCGTGACGAAGCCGCCCAGGAAATGCCGCGCCGAGGGGCTGTCCAGGCGGTAGTCGAAGTTGGTCGCCTTGCAGGCGTCGTCGTCTCCGCTGATGGTCGTTGCAACGAGCAGATCATCCGATCCGGTCCCTTCCAGGAAGTTGGGGCCTCCGGAGTCGCCGTAGCAGGTTCCGCCGTCGCCACGGGAGCGGTTCAGTGACAGCTGGAGCCATGATCGGGTGAGGGCGTTGAAGGAGATCGACGTGCGGTTACGGGTGTCGCTGTAGGTGAACTTTCCGCCGTGCGGCCCCTTGATCGGGGCCAGCGAGCCGTAGCCCACAGGGGTGAATCGCGCCGTCTTCAGGCTGCCGTCGGCCTTGAGGCGGTCCAGCATGTCCGCGGCGGGGAGCCTGGCGGGCTTGATGCCCGGGATCGCGGTGCTGAACACGACGACTGCGATGTCATAGAGGTCGGACTTGCTGGCCTTGTATCGCGAGTCGGCCACGTAGCGGCCCTGGTAGACAGGTGCCCCGGACTGGTAGTGGCTGGAGAACGAGACCCGGGCGGTCTTCTGCTTCGCCTGCCCGCAGTGCGCGGCGGTGAGGAAGACGGTCGGCGAGATGAGCGTGCCGGTGCAGTACGACCAGGTGCCGTCGGGATAGGGCTTGGCGGCGATGAGAGCCCCCACCTCCGGGTGGGCGGTTCCGTCGGGGGACCCGTTGGTGATGGCCCATGCAGGAGAGGCGATCCCTGCCATCAGAACAGCAAGAATTACGACAAAGGGGACAAAACGCATGCCAGCACTTTAGCCGCCCATGACACTATTTGAAAAAGATCGCAAAAGATCTACCCGGGCGCTGACCAGGCAAGACAAGCAACCGCACCCCCACGTCCCGGGCGGAACGGCACCATCGGCGGCACCCAGACCACGCCTTGACCACAACCGAACATGGTTCTAGTGTCCGTGGAGATCGGGCAGGTAAGTCCTGCGACGACGGCTGCCATGCCGGGCCCCCGCCGCCCGGCGGCACTCCGGCCGAGGAGGTCTGCTGCTCATGCATCTGGGATCCGTGGCCGCCGAGCACCCTGACAGGCCAGCGGTGATCATGGCCGGTTCGGGGAGGTCCGTCAGCTACGCCGAGCTGGACGCCGCCGCCAACCGGCTCGCGCACGTGCTGTTCGATGCCGGACTCCGGCCGGGTGACCACATCGCGTTCATGCTGGAGAACCGGTGGGAGTTCCTGGCCATCGCATGGGCGGCCCAGCGGTCCGGGCTCTACTACACGCCGGTCGGCTCCCGGCTCCAGGCCGACGAGCTCGCCTACATCGTCGACAACTGCGAGGCCCGGGTCTTCATCGCCTCGGCCGCGGTCGCCGACGTCGCGGCGAAGATCACGGCCGACACCCCGCGGGTCGGCCTGCGGCTGATGCTGGACGGCACGGCGGACGGCTTCACCTCCTACCAGGACAGGACTTCTGCCGCGCCTGCCACGCCTCTCCCCGATGAGGTGGAGGGCATGGACATGCTGTACTCATCCGGCACCACGGGGCGCCCCAAGGGCGTGAAGCCGGCACTGCCGCTGGCGCCGATGGGCACGTCGAACCCACTCACCCAGCTGATCGCGCTGTTGTTCCCGCCCGACGGCACCTCGGTCTACCTCTCCCCGGCACCGCTGTACCACGCCGCTCCCCTGCGCTACTGCATGAGCTTCCTGCGGTTCGGCGCGACCATCGTCATCATGGAACGGTTCGATCCCGAGCAGGCCCTCCAGGCGATCGAAACCCACCGGGTGACCCACAGCCAGTGGGTACCCACCATGTTCATCCGGATGCTCAAGCTCCCCGCCGAGATCCGCGAGCGGTACGACCTGTCCAGCCTGCGGTACGCCGTCCACGCCGCCGCCCCCTGCCCCATCCCGGTCAAGGAGCAGATGATCGAGTGGTGGGGGCCCGTGCTGCACGAGTACTACGCCGGAACGGAGGGCAACTGCTTCGTCTACACCGGCTCCGCCGACTGGCTGGCGCACAAGGGCACCGTGGGGCGCCCGCTCCTGGGCGTCGTCCACGTGTGCGACGAGGGCGGATCCGAGCTGCCCGCCGGCGACGTGGGCACGCTGTACTTCTCCGACGGCCCGACCTTCGAATATCACGGCGACGCGGCCAAGACCGCCTCCTCGCGCGACCCGAAGGGCAGGGGCTGGACGACTCTGGGGGACGTCGGCTACGTCGACGCCGATGGCTTCCTGTTCCTCACCGACCGCCTGTCGCACATGATCATCAGCGGTGGGGTGAACATCTACCCTCAGGAGGCCGAGAACATCCTGGCCGTCCATCCCAAGGTCGTCGACGTGGCGGTCATCGGGGTGCCGGATCCGGAGATGGGCGAGCAGGTCAAGGCCGTGGTACAGCCTGCAGGCGAGGCAGGGCCGCCGCTGGAGCGGGAACTGATCGCGTACTGCCGGGAGCACCTCGCCCACTACAAGTGCCCGAAGTCGATCGACTTCCGGGACGAACTCCCCCGCCAGCCCACCGGCAAGCTGCTCAAGCGGGTGCTCCGTGACGAGTACGCCGCGGCGGCACGGCAGGAGGCCTCCCGGTAGCAGCATGGCAACGGTCCCGTACCTCCGCACGGGAACCGTTGCGATCGCTGCGGGTCAGGACTTGGCTACGGCCTGGCTGACCTCGTTGGGCCCGTCGTATCGGCGGTCGGGGATGCTCTGCAGCGCCTGCAGCGCATCCCGGTCGGCACTCTTCTGCTTGGCGTGCTCGACGAGCTGGTCCTTGCTGGCGGGGTAGTCCACCCCGGACAGGTACTTCTGGACCTTGACGAATTCGGCCTGAGCCATGGTGCCCCTCCTCTCGCTGAACTTCGGAACTCTCCTTTTGTCCCCTACCCCCGCCGCACGACGAACGACGTCGAGCCGGGATAGATCTCCTCAGGCAGTCCTCGGCCGGTGCCTACTTCCGGCGCTCCCCCATGCCACGGGGCATGCCGAGGCTCGTGGTGACCAGCCCCAGGATGAGGATCAACGCACCGACCAGCACGTTGTTCCAGATGGTCCTGGTGGTGGCGACGTTGCCGCTGATGACCCACGGGGCGATGATGGTCCACGCGCCGAGGACGGCCGGCACCCAGGCGATTCCGTGGGTGCGGCCGAACGCCGAGCTGAACCCCAGCGCCAGGGCCGCGACCGCGAGCCCGGTGATGAGGTTGTTCATCGTGATCGTGCCGCGGTTGGCGAATCCCACGATCCACGGGGAGATCGCGAGGTAGATCCCGCTGAGCAGCGTTAAGCCCTCCGCCAGCTGGGCGATCGGGCTTTCCGCAGCGATCTCGTACCGGGCGCGCATCGACACCAGGTCAGGATGCCGCTCGATGTCTGCGGGGTGGGTCATGATCACACCACCTTCCAGGTGGACAGTGGACGGGACCTTCACCCGTCCCGGTCCTGTTTTCCCCGCCGAATGCACCGACACACTGACATGTCGGTCAAATGTCGATATGCGCCGTACGGACCCCTGCCGCTGGTGGATGACCGGCCAGGATCTGGGCACGGATGATCCATGCGAGTTAAACGCCTGGCAATGGGCGAGGAACGGACGTACGCCGTCATTCTCGATCGGGGCGACGAGGCCATCGAGTCGTTGACCGACTGGGCCACCCGGGCGGAGATACGTGCGGCGCGGCTGACCGGAATCGGCGGATTCCGGCGCGTCACGCTGGGCTTCTTCGACCCGCCCCGGCGGGGCTACCTGGAGATCCCGGTCGACGAGCAGGCCGAGGTCGTGGCGCTTATGGGTGATATCGCGATGGCAGACGGCGGGCCGCAGGTGCACGCGCAGGTGGTGGTGGCCCTGTCCGACGGCATGACCCGCGGCGGGCACCTGTTACGCGCGGAGGTCTGGCCGACGCTGGAGGTGCTCGTGACGCAGTCGCCCGCCTACCTGGCCAGACGGGTCGATGCGGAGACCGGCCTCCCCTTGATCGACCTCGACGCCGACATCTGATCCCCGGCTCCCCACCCCGGCTCTGGGCGGGACGGGCCCGCCGGTCGCGTCATTGCAGCACGCTCACCGCGCGGGCGATGACGAGCAGCGAGGTCAGCAGCGCCGCCACACTCTCCACCGACATCAGGCACTTCGCCCTGGCCGACAGCGGCATGGTGTCGGTGGGGCTGAACGCGGTGGAGTTGGTGACCGACACGTAGAGGTAGTCCACCAGGGTCGGGACCCAGTCGGCCTTCTTGCTCGCTCCGTCGGCGACCTCTTCGATCGCGTCGTCGTTTTCGTCCTGGGAGAATCGGAAGTCCGCCAGCGGCAGTTCGCCCCGCGGCAGCTGGGTCCGGCTGACAGGGCCGCCCCGGTCGAGTTCCCAGAAGGCCAGGCCGAACGCGATGACGTTGGTGAGCCATACCTGCAACGCCGCCAGCAGCAAGGACTTGCCGTCTTTCGCGCTGGAGGTGACCAGGGCGTGGATGAGCATTCCCAGCGCGAACAGGTTTCCGGCCGCGATCAGGAATACCAGGCCCAGGGCCAGGGTCCGCGACGTACGCGTCTGCCGGGTCATCCGCCTGGGGTTGATCGCCACGAGCGAGATGAGCAGCAGGAACTCCAGAGCCGGCAGGACGTACCGCGGGCCGATCAGGAGCCGCTGCGGCAACGCCAGATACAGCAGGATGGCGATGAGCGTCGCCACGGCCGCGGGAAACCTGACTTCTCCCCTGCGCTCGTGGCGCGGATGACGTGTGCGAGCTCGTTCACGGCTCGAGGTCATCGGACTTCTCGTCGACAGGTCCACCTGACTCCTCGTCGAAACCTGGACGGGAGGGCCCCGTCGCCATCCGCGTATGCCCACGCCAACGCGCCTTGAACATGGATAGAACGCCGTAAGCAGGGTATGAGCGGACCCCATGTCCGGCGGCGGGCCCGCCGGCGCCCCCTGCCCTCCTGCCCACGACCGACCCGCACGCACCCTCACCCCTGAACGGGAGAACCCATGGACTTCGCCGTCGATCATCGTCTCACCGGAAAACTCACCATCGTCACCGTGAGCGGCGAACTGGACGTGTTCACCAGCCCGAGACTGCGAGAGACCCTCCTGGACGTCGTCGAGGACGGGGCACTGCACCTCATCGTGGATCTCAGCGGCGTGGAGTTCCTCGACTCGACCGGCCTCGGCGTCCTGGTCGGCATCCACCACCGCCTCCAGGCCCACGACGGCACCATGAGCTTCGTCGGCGCCAGCGAACGCCTGCGCCGCGTCTTCCATATCACCCGGCTCGACAAACTCTTCACGATTCACCCGACCCTGGACGACGCACTGCGGCACGCCGCCGGCGACTCCGTGGAGCCACCCGCGTCGGCCGGCACCTGACGGCCAGGCCGGCGGCGGCCTCAGCGGTGGGGCCGGCCCGGCCGGGCATGAAATCGGCTCAGCGGGGAGAACAGTGCTCATGAGCACAGTTGAAACGGACATCCCCGCCCGGCTGGACCGGCTGCCCTGGGCACGATGGCACTGGCTGATAGTGGCGGGGCTCGGCACCGTCTGGATCCTCGACGGCCTCGAGGTCAACGTCGTCGGTGTGATCGGGCCCAGATTGACGGACAAGTCCGGTGGCCTGGGGCTGACCGACTCGCAGGTGGGACTGGCCGCCTCGATCTACGTGACCGGAGCCTGCCTCGGCGCGCTGCTGTTCGGCTATCTCACGGACCGGTTCGGCCGCAAAAGGCTCTTCCTGGTCACTCTGGCGCTCTATCTGACGGCCACCGTGGCGACCGCGTTCTCGATGAACCCGCTGTGGTTCTACGCCTGCCGATTCCTCACCGGTGCCGGCATCGGCGGTGAGTACGCCGCGGTCAACTCCGCCATCGACGAGCTCATTCCGGCCCGGGTACGCGGCCGCGTCGACATCTTCATCAATGGCTCCTTCTGGATCGGCACCGTGTTCGCCGCGGCTCTCTCGCTGCCGATCCTCAATTCCGCCCTGCTCCCGGCCGATCTCGGCTGGCGCGCCATGTTCGCGCTCGGTGCCGTACTCGGCCTCGGCGTGCTGTTCGTCCGGCGGGCCGTTCCGGAGAGCCCGCGCTGGCTGTTCATCCACGGCCGGCAGGACGCGGCCGAGGACATCGTCAAGAGCATCGAGCGTGAGGTGGAAAAGGAGACCGGCGAGAGCCTGGAGACCCCCGAGGGCAGGATCACGATCCATCAGCGTCACACCATCGGCTTCGAGACCATCGTCAAGACGATGTTCCGTGACCATCCCCACCGGTCGCTGCTCGGCCTGGCGCTCTTCGTCGGCCAGGCCTTCCTCTACAACGCGGTCTACTTCACCTACGCTCTCGTGCTCGCGAAGTTCTTCAAGGTCCCCGACGGCCGGGTCGGCCTCTACCTCATCCCCATCGGGCTGGGGAACTTCGTCGGCGCTCTCGTCCTCGGCCGGCTCTTCGACTCCATCGGCCGCCGGACCATGATCGCGGGGACGTACATCATCTCCGGGGTACTGCTGATCGGCACCGGTGTCCTCTTCCGGCACGGGTCACTGTCGGCGGGCACCCTGACGGCCTGCTGGTGCGTGGTGTTCTTCTTCGCGTCCGCGGGCGCGAGCTCGGCCTATCTGACGGTCAGTGAGATCTTCCCGATGGAGACACGGGCCATGGCGATCGCGTTCTTCTACGCGGTCGGCACGGGACTCGGCGGCATCATCGGGCCCACGCTGTTCGGCCGGCTGGTGGACACCGGCAAGGTCTCCGTGGTGACCAACGGCTACTTCCTGGGCGCCGGGCTGATGATCGCGGCCGGCCTCGTCGAAGTGTTCATCGGGGTGGAGGCGGCGGGACGCTCCCTGGAGGACATCGCCCCGCCCCTGTCCTCCCGGCAGGAGTACGCCCACGCCGGCGGAACGGGCTGAGGCGGGAAGCGGGCGCCGGAACGCAGCTGAGCGCGAAGCCGGCCGCGGCGACACCGTCGACCAGGCCCGGCCTGCGCCAGCGCGGAAGGAACGCCGCGGCGCCCGCACAGGTCGCCGCGTGCAGCAGATCAACGGCGGCGCCGACTCCCAGCACGGCGGGCGTCGGCCTGGCCGTCGTGATCGCGGCCTGCGCGAGGTGCCGGGTCCCGAGCACCCGCAGCACCCACCGGTCCCGGGTCGTGGCGGGGCGGCCGGCCACCGTGGTGAACACCGTGCCCGGGACAGCGACCAGCAGGCCGCCCCAGCCTGTGCGCGCCGCCGTGACGAACGTCAGAGGTGACCCGCTCATCGCCGCAGCAGCCGCAGCGCGGCGAGGGCCGCCAGCGCGGTCCCCGCGGCCGCGACGAGCCCGCGGTGCTGGGTTCTCTGCGTTCAGGAACGTCACCCCTGAGACCTGGATCTGAGAACTGGATCGCTGTTGCTCCAGGGCGCCTACCCGCCCTCGCCGCCTTCATCCTCGCGACGGGGCGCGATGGGCGGCGGCGGAGGGCCGGCCGCCGACTCTGCGGGCCCCGACCCGGTCAGACCACCGGCATCGCGTTGCGCGAGCGCTCCCTCATCTCGCTGAACTCCTCGTGCTGGCCGCGCGGCCCCCACTGCTCCTCCAGGCGCATGGCCGTGCCCAGTGCGAAGAACGCGGGCGCCCACTCCCCCACGAAGATGCCCCACCGGTCGGCGCGGTCCGTGCCCGCCGCCTCCATCCGCTGGGAAAGAGTCCACGACGCGACCGACATGGCGATCGATCCGAAACCCATGACGTAGAGCACATCAGACGAAATGCCCATCTTGCGGATCATGCCGAGCATGGCAACCCCCGTTGTTCGTGACTGACGTGGCCTTGTAGGCGGTACCCGGGAGATCCTTTGGCTAAGTCAAGAGATCAGCCAAGACTGTCGCCCGTCAGCAGGGGCCGGCCACCGCGCCGTGTTCGAGCCGGGCGAGGAAATGCCCGAAGCCACCCGGCGCCCGGGTGTCGCGGCGCGCCGAGGTCACCACGGTCACGTCGGTGGTGCGCAGCACCCGCCTGCCGGCCGACTCCAGCGCCTGGACCAGGGCGTGGTCCTCGGCGGTCCGCAGCGCGTCGAACCCGCCCGCCGCGAGATAGGCGGCCGCGGTGACGCCGAGGTTCGCGCCGTGCACATGGGGGTGCCACCCCGCCACGTCCGGCAGCCGCGCGCCGGTGGTGTACCACTCGGCGAATGCGGCCTGGACCTGCGGGGAGTACCCGGTCCAGTCGGTCACCTTCACCGTGCCGACGACGGCCTCCCAGCCTCGTGCCGCGTGCCTGAGCTGGCGGCTGAGCCAGCATGGCGGGACGAGGGTGTCGGCGTCGGTGGTGGCCACCCAGACGGCGGCGGGATCGAGGTCGCCGGTGTGCCGCAGCAGCTCTCGCACGCCCGCCAGGCGCGCCTGTCCGACGTTGCCGACGGTTACCTCCACGACGGCGGCGCCCGCCTGCGCGGCGAGCGACGCCGTACGGTCGCGGCACGAGTCGGCGACCACGATCATGTGCACCGCGACGCCGGGAGTCATCCGACCGGCCAAATCCACCGTGGCCAGGCAGGAGGGCAGGAGGTCCTCTTCGTCGTGGGCGGGCACCACGACTCCGGCGACTCGGATCACAAAAGGCCTTCGGTCTCGGCCACCGAGGCTGCGATTGAACCGCGCAGATAGACCTCGGCGATGAAGTCCGGTTCACGGTGATCGACGAGGCGGGTCAGCCCGGCACGGCCGCCGAGGGCGTCGTGCACCTCTTCGCCGCCGCACGGGTATTCGGCGACGGGATGCCTCCAGTGCACGGCGAGCAGGGTGCCGCCCGGGCGAAGTGCCGAGATCGTGAGCTCGAGCATCCGGTCCAGGTCCGTGCCGCCGAAGTAGTAGAGCACCTCGGACAGCACGATGAGGTCGAATCCGCCGGCCTGCCGCGGCCAGTCCCCGGGCATCGTCCGCCGTTCCACTCGCACGTGCGGGTGACAGGCGGTGCGCTCGGCGGCCGCCGCGACGGCGACCGGAGACAGGTCGCAGGCCAGCAGCCGGTCACAACGCGGGGCGAGCTCAGCGGTGAACACCCCGATGGAGCAGCCGGCCTCGAAGGCGTTCTGGTAGCGGCGGGAGGGCAGCAGCGCGGCACTGATGGCGTACTTGCGCTGTTCGTACCAGCGGGAGCTGAATCCCCATGGGTCCGGCGAGGCCGAGTACATCCGCTCGAAGTACTCCGCGCCGAGGGTCGGTGTCCCTGCCGTCATCGGAAGATCACCTCTTGTTCCCGGGTGAAGTGGGCGACGATGCCGGGTGGGAGCACGGCGTCCAGGCCGGCGTCCCGGGGCTCCAGCTGGCTGGCGAAACATTCGATGGCCGCGCGCTTGCGGGCCAGGGTCCGCGGCGGCAGGGGGATCCGCCGGGCGCGGCCCCAAGGGAGCCGCGGGTCGGCCGGGCGGGCCCAGTGCCAGGTCCAGATCGGATAGAAGTACGGCTGAAGTCCCGCCGCGACGGCGGCCCGGCCGGTGGCCTCGTGATCGGCGTGCACGTCGCGCTCCCACGGGGCGAGGCACACCTCGAACCCGGCGGCCGCCTCTTTCAGCGCCGCGCCGAGTTCGCCCTCACGGGCTGCCAGCCCCGTGTCGCGCATCCGCAGCCGTACGATCTCGGTGGCGTGCGCCCCGAGGGCGTCCAGCGCGGACTCGGTCTCACTCACCCGCCGCGCCGTCAGTGCGGTGACGTCGGCGATGCCCGGGTGGGACGCCTCCCCGTCGGTGACGGCGACCAGGCGAAGCCGTACGCCCTCGGCCGCCAGCAGCGACATCAGCCCGCCCACGCCGAGGACCTCGTCGTCGGGATGAGCGGCGATCACCACCGCGCTCCGCCAGCCGCCGTGGTCGAGCGGAGGAAGCATGCCGAGCCCAGGCCAGGCACGCCACTCGGCCTCCTCGGTCCCCGGTGCGTCAATGGGGTTGGGGACGACGGGGTTGGGGACGACGGGGTTGGGGACGATCCGGCCCGCCTGTTCCGCGCTCACCAGCCTGCCCCCTTCGCCGCGACCAGCGACCCCAGCGCGGCGAGATCCCGCTCGGCGTGATGCTGCCGCAGGTAGACCGTCAGGTCGGCGACCCTGCGCCCGTGCGCGAGGTCGTGGGCGAGCGGCCCAGCGCCCAGCGCCCTGCCCACCCGGCCCATGACCTCGGTGGCCACGGCCTCCACCAGGGCCCGCACACGCAGCGAGCGCAGCCTCCCGCTGTTCTTGCGATCACAGGGGTCGGCGTCGATCTCGTCGGCCGACTCGTCCAGGGCGGCCCGGGCGGCCCGTAGCGCCACGTCGACCGCACCCAGGTGGGCCAGGGCGTGCGGCCCGAGGTCCCGCTCACCGGCGGCGGTGAGCAACGTCTGCGCCACTCCCCTGGCCCCGCCGTACCAGCAGGCGGCGACACCCACTCCGCCATGGTGGAAACCGGGTCGTTCCACGTAGCCGCCCGGCGGCCCGATCGATTCGGCCGGGACATCGTCGAAGCGGACGTCGAGTGTGTCGCTGGCCGCCATGCCGGTCGCCGGCCAGCTGCCCGCCACCGGGTCCAGGCCTTCGACGGGGACGGCGAACATGCGGGGCCCGTCCGGCGCCTCGGCGGTCACCAGGGCATCGGTGCACACTCGTGCCCCCGAGCAGTACTGCTTGGTCCCCCGCAGCCGCCACCCGTCGCCCTCCTGAACCGCCGTCAGACAGGGACCAGGGGGCTGCGCCGCCCACACGCCCCACCGGCTGCCCGGGGAGGGGCCGCGCCCGGCGAGTTCGGAGAGGATCGCGACGGCGTCGGCGTGCCCCTCGCACAGCCGCACCAGCGACAGATCCTGCTGCGCCAGCGCGGCCAACGCCTCCCAACGCTGCCTGGTCCGCCCCGCACCGGGCAGCGGGAGATCCAGCCGCCCCGACTCGACCGCGCCGACGAAATCCCGCTCGACTTCGCCGCGCCACCTGGGCGTATTCCGTCGCTCCCCGCTCATAGGCCGTGCATTACCCAGCAAGACCCGCTCCTACCATCCCCCTTCGGACGGTCCCGTCAGAACACGGCGAAGGCGTACCTATCCAGCAGACCGTCGTCTCCGCGGAGCACGGCGCGCGGGAGATCCTCCAGCCAGGCACGCAGGTCGGCGTCCTGCTCGGGGCCTGAACTCACGCTTTGAGTCGGGCATAGACCAAGCACGACGAATTCGACCGCCCGCGCGGATCGCGGTCGAGCTTCACCCCGTACCGATTCCCGCGCCACCCCCCGATCCCGCGCCACCTCCCGATCCGTCTCCCCGCTCTCCCTTACGACTGGAACGTCTCGACCGGCCGGCGGGCGGCGTCGAGGAGGACGGTGACCGCGGGATGTCAGGACGGCCGGGCAGGGGCATGCGGGCTACGACGTCCGCAAGTCGGCGCGGGGTCACGGCCGGCGCGATGGCGGTGGCGCCACCGCAGCGGCCGACGGCCCGCTAGCAGTCGACGAGTTCGGGCTGCTGGTTGAGGATCTGCGCGCGCGGCGTGGTGAACTCCCGCAGGGCGTCCTCGGCGTCCGGCAGGAAGAGGGCGACCCGGTGGCAGTTCTGGAAGGCCAGGCGCACGCCGTAATGCCGTTCGACGGTGTTGCGCATCGCGTCGCTGGCCAGCAGGCGCAGCAGTTGCCCGCGTGCGGCCTCGTCAGGTGGCGGGGTCTGGTTGTCGGCGAACTCCGCGGTGCTCGTTCGCAGGCGCTCGGCGAGCCCGGAGATGAGGTTCCAGGCGTATGGAAGGGATTCGCGGATGCAGGCCAGGAACGCCTGCTCATCCACGTCGCCGGTTTCGGCCTGCCGGACGAGCTGCGGGGACACGGTCAAGGACATGCGAACTCCTGCCTGTTCACCTGTGTTCATCCGTGACGTCACGGATGATCCGTAGTTCTTTGCCTCACGTTAGGAGGAACAGGCAGAAAAGTGTCAGTAGCGTCGCGGCGACAGCGATGTCTCCCCGAAGAAACCCCGGAAGCCTCACATGATGTTCGACTCGCCAGTGCGGCGGGCGGTTCCAGCGTCCGCATCCGGACACGTATCCCCTTGCGCGATCCGCAGCTGCTTAGTATCCCTTTTGAGCGTCTTTGCGCTACTTCGGGGTCGGGGGCAGAATGAGCGAACCACCGGCGGTAGCGCATGCCTGTGCGCTGGATCCGCGCCTCCCGACGGATCTGCTGGAGGATCTTCGCGCGACCGAGTACGGCTACCTCGACACGGACGGTCACCTCTATCTGGACTACACCGGCGCGGGCCTGCCCGCCGACGCCCAACTCCGGGCGCACGCGGACCGCATGCGGGGCGCCTGCTTCGGCAATCCGCACACCGAGAGCCCTACGTCGAGGGCCTCGACCGAGCTCGTGGAGCAGACCAGGGCGGCGGTCCTGGCCTTCTTCAACGCCAGCCCGCAGGAGTACGCGGTCATCTTCACCGCCAACGCGACGGGAGCCTGCAGGCTCGTCGGTGAGGCCTACCCGTTCCACCGGGGCTCGCGGCTGGTACTGACCCTCGACAACCACAACTCGGTGAACGGGATCCGGGAGTTCGCCCGGGCCCGCCGCGCGGCCGTCGAATACGTTCCGGTCGAGCCGGCCGAACTGCGTGCCGACGAGGCACGGCTGCGAACCGCCCTGGCCCGGCGGCGGCGCGGACGCGGCCTGTTCGTCTATCCGGCGCAGAGCAACTTCACCGGCGTGCAGCATCCGCTGGACTGGATCGAGCTGGCCCATGAGCACGGTTACGACGTGCTGCTCGATGCCGCCGCCTATGTCCCCTCCAACCGGCTGGACCTCTCACAGGTACATCCCGACTTCGTGCCGGTCAGCTGGTACAAGGTGTTCGGCTACCCGACCGGGGTCGGCTGCCTGATCGCCCGCCGCGAGGCGCTGTCCCGGCTCACCCGGCCCTGGTTCGCCGGCGGGACCATCGTCGCGGCCAGCGCGCTGGGCGACTGGCATGTGATGGCCGCCGACGAGAGCGCCTTCGAGGACGGCACCCTCAATTTCCTGGCCATCCCCGACGTTCGGACCGGCCTGTCCTGGATCGACGGCATCGGCATCGACGTCGTCCACCAGCACGTCACCGGCCTCACCGCCCGGCTCCTCGGCGCGCTCGGGCAGCTGCGGCACAGCGACCACACCCCGATGATCCGCCTGTACGGGCCGGGTCACACCGATCGGCGGGGCGGCACGGTGACGTTCAACGTCCTCGACGCCCGTGGGGCCCTCATCGACGAACGGGTGATCGCCCGTGACACGGCGGCCCGGCGGATCTCGATCCGCACCGGATGCTTCTGCAACCCCGGCGCGGGCGAGAGCGCCTTGGCCATCGCGCACCGGACGCTCACCGGCCGCGCCCGCGCCGCCGCCCGTACCCTCGACGACTATCTGGGCCTGCTCGGGCTCCCGACCGGCGGTGCCGTCCGCGCCTCCCTCGGGGTGGCCTCCAACGGCACCGACGTGGAACGTTTCACCGCCTTCATCGAGGAGACCTACCGCGACTGCGTCGCCGACACCGCCGGGCTGGCCCCGCGGGAGCGGTGCTGAGTCCTGCGCGCCACCACCGCACAGGCGGCCGCCAGCGACAGCGCCGCGAAAGCCGCCAGCCGCCATCGTGCCCGACCACCACATCACGGCCAAGGGCGCTCGCGGATGCCGTTTCCCCATCCTCACTCGCACCCGACCCGGCACAGGACCTGGTACGGGACCTGGTACGGCGGGCTCTGGTGGGCCTGGGACTGTGGCGAACTCAAGATCACCACTGATCGCCCTGTCAACCCGGCGCGCCTCATGGGGCATCGATTCCTCTCAGTTGGGGGATGTCCGGAATGTGGGGGGCGCGAACCCTGACAGAAGACCGCAGGGAGGTTCGTCAGCATGATCACTAAGGACTTGATCGACGGCATCCTCGCCTTCGACGGAGGCGGGCTGCCCGTGGTGTCTTTGTATCTGGGCCTGGATCCCGCCGATCGTCGTGGCGTGATCACCACGCGGACCAAGAGCCTGCTGCAGGAGGCCCATCCGCTGGCCGAGGACCGATCCGCCGCGCATGAGGTCCGGTTATCGGTACGCGGCGACATCCAGCGCATCGAGGACGCCTCGGCCCATTACCGGGGCGAGGGCGGTGCGGTCGCGTGGTTCTCCTGCAGTGGAGCCGGCTTCTTCACCGCGATCACCCTGCCCCGGAGCGTACGGGACCGGATGGTCACGGACATGACTCCGTGGGTCCGGCCGATGCTCGCGGTGCTGGACGAGTACCACCGCTCGTGCGTCGTGGTGATCGACAAGCGTGAGGCGAGCCTGTGGGAGCTCTACCAGAACGAGATACGCCGGATCGAGAACGTCAGGGACCGCACCCTGCGCAAGCCGGACTACGGCGGCTGGGCGGGCCTCAAGGAGTACCGCGTGCGCAACAAGGCCGACACCCTCATGAAAGGGCATTTCCGCCGCACGGCGACGCTGCTGGACGAGCTGTTCCGGTCCGACGGGTATGAGCTGCTGATCATCGGAGGTCATGAGGAGGAGGTCCCGATCTTCGGGGAGTTCCTGCCCAAGGACCTCCAACCCAGGCTCGCCGGCACCTTCCCGATCGACACCTCCTCGGCCGGCCACGCCGAGATCCGGAGCAAGGCCCAGGAGATCGTCGACCGGTACGAACGCGAGGAGGAAAGCCGGCAGGTCGCCGAGGTCCTCGAGAGGGCGGCGATGGGCGGGTTCACCGCCGTCGGAGTGGAGGACTGCCTGTGGGCCGGATCGGTGGCCGCCGTCCAGCATCTGCTCGTCCAGGAGGGCGTCCAGATGGCCGGGGTGGTGTGCGACGAGTCCGGCTGGCTCGCCCTGGCCGGCAAGACCTGCCCGCTGTGCGGACGCCCGACACGATCGACAACGGACGTCCTCGACGAACTCGCCGAGACCGTGATCGAAGAGGGCGGATCGGTCAAGCACGTCGAGGCCGAAACGGACCTGCGCAAGCACCGGGTGGCCGCCTTCCTGCGGTTCCCGCTGCCGCCGATGCCGCAGGAGGCCAGGATCTGAGCGTCCTCTCCGGCAGACCGGCCCTCCGGTGGAATCCACCGGGCTGCCCGCTCAGGTGACGCCGGAACGGGCGGGGTTTCTGAAGGAGGACGACCTGAGAGCCGCCTCGGCCGGCAACGCCCTGCGGTCTGTGATCTCCGTACGCCTGGTCACGCCCGCGGGGCGCCGCGGGACCGAGAGCCGGCGCGGGGCCCGGACGCGGTGGACCGCCGGGCGCCGCGATTCCGGGTGGCGCCGCTGCGGGCCCTCCGTCCGGTGCTCGGCCCGCAGCCCGTCCAGCAGCCGGTCCAGGTGCACCAGCAGTTCTCCGTGCAGCGGCCAGTGCCCGGGGTCCTCACGCAACAGCCGTCCCAGCTCGTCGCGGTAGCGCCGCCCCTCGGACAGATGCCTGTCCACGTTGGCGCGTACCCGCCCGGGGTCGTCGGCGGAGTCGGCACTGCCGTAGAACCTCGCGGCGGCGGCCAGTTCGTGGAGCACCGCGGCGAGCCGGTCACGTACGTCGGCCTCCCACATCTCCGCGCCCAGCCCCGCGCTGTCGGCCATCACCAGAGCGGTACGGTCGACCAGCGACCGCGCCAGCCCGCGGATGGTCACCGTGGCGTGCTCCAAAGCCTCCAGCCGGCCCCGCAGTACGAGACCCGGGGATACCAGCCCGCGGGCCCGTGGGTTGAGCCGGACGCTGTCCTCGGCGGCACCGAGTTCGTCGTCCACCCGCTGGATCTTCTTGCCGAGCCGACGGGAACGTTCCAGCCAGCTCTCGACCGTCCGTTTGTCCGGCTCGGTGCTCAGGCCGTCCGCGATGCCGTCGAGCAGGGACCCCATCGAGCGGCCGAGCTCGGCGATCGCCTCCTCGGCGGGCTGGACCCGTACCGGGGACGCGATCAGGCCTGCCAGCAGGCCGACCCCGGCTCCGATGATCGTCTCCAGGATCCGGTCGGTCGCGGCAGTCTCGGTGCCCAGTTGCAGCACGAGCATCGCGCTGATCGGCACCTCGAGGATGTGGCCGCCGAGCCGTAGTGCGTACCCGACCACCAGCGCGGCGCCGATGGTCACGGCCAGGCTCCACCAGGTGAACCCGAGGGTCGCGACCAGCAGCACGGCCACCATCACCCCGGCGATCACGCTGATGACCCGCTGGCCGGCGTGCTTGATCGTCTGATAAAGCGAGGCCTGGACGACCAGGAGCGCGGTGAGCGGGGCCAGCAGCGGCGCCGGGTTGCTCTGCAGGCCGAGCGCGATCACGTAGGCCGCAACAGCGGTGATCACCAACCGGACGATGAACATCGCCGTCGGCCGGGTACGCCGCCGGACCAGCCGGAGCTGCTCCGGAGAGGTGGCGGCACGGACGCGCTCGGGCACACGGGAACGCGAGAACACCTGAAACAAGGACAAGGAGAAATCGCTCAATCGACTAGAGCATGGACTGGATCACGGAAGAGGGGCGGCAGTCACACTCGCGCCATGGACGCACGCCGCCACAGCGGTCTCAGCGGACGCCCGTCTGGGCCCCGTCTGTGCAATCAACGGCCCCGTGGCGATATTCCCCCTTGCCGCCTGCCTTTCCGCTCCTTTTGCCGCTGACGCCCCAGAGGTCTCACCGGGCGCTTCACCCCTGCCGCGTACCGGGGCCGCCGCCGCGGCGGTAATGGGTTGCGGATACGCCGCTGCACCGCCACGCCGGCCCGGCTGAACGCAGAAGCGAGCACCGATGACGGGCAACGCCGCCGAATCCGGGCTCCGGGTCACCGCGGTACATCCCGCGGACACCCTGTCCATCGTCGAACTGACGGCCCTCTGACCGGTCAGGACCGGGGGCCGGCCACCGGGCGGGGGGCGGCGGCTAACAGGCCGAGGTCGGCCAACAGGCCAGCTCGGCCCAGAGGGCCTCGGGGACAGGCCGCTGGAACATGTCGACGTTGTCGTCGACCTCCTCGGGAGTGCGGCAACCGGGCAGAACGGCGGCCACCGCCGCGTGCCGGAGCGGGAACTGAAGGGCTGCGGCGCGCAGCGGCACCCCGTACGACTCGCAGAGCTCACGCAGCGCCAGCGCGCGGGCCAGCAGCCGGGAATCGGCCGGGGCGTAGTCGTAGGTGGCGCCGGGCCGGGGGTCGGCGAGCAACCCCGAGTTGTAGACGCCACCGATCACGGCCGAGGTCCCCGCCTCCAGGCACGCGGGCAGCAGTTCATCGGCCGCCGAGCGGTCCAGCAGGCTGTAACGCCCGGCGCACAGCACCACGTCGGGGGAGAGCCGCCGGACGAAGCGGGTGAGCATCGCGGTCTGGTTCATCCCGGCCCCGATGGCCCCGACGACGCCCTCGTCCCGCAACTCCGCCAGCGCGGGGAACGCGTCGCGGTAGACCAGCTCCTCGTGGTCGTCCGGGTCGTGCAGATAGACGATGTCCACCCGGTCGAGGCCGAGCCGTTCCAGGGACTCGGAGAGCGAGCGCCGGATGCCGTCCCGGCTCCAGTCCCAGACCCGCCGCAACGGCGGAGGATCGGCGAAGCCCTCCGGCTCGGCGGCCTCGCCCGGGCCGAGGGGGACCAGCCGGCGCCCGACCTTGGTGGAGACCGTGTACGGACCCGGGCCCGCCAGCGCCCGGCCCAGGTGAGACTCCGATCGCCCGGCCCCATAGTGCGGTGCCGTGTCGAAGTAGCGCACTCCCCGCTGCAGGGCGCGCCGTACGGTCGCCGCCGCCTGCTCGGCCGACACCGGCTGGAACAGCCCGCCGATGGCGGCCCCGCCGAAGGACAGCTCGGTGACCTCGACCGGGGTACGCCCGAGAGCCCGTGAAGCGATCACTCTTGTGCCTGCCCCGAGGTGATGCGGGCCAGCATCAGCGCGACCAGGATGATCGCGCCGTTCAGCGCGCCGATCCACTGTGCGGGGACCCCTGCCAGGGTCAGCACGTTCTGAATCAGATAGAGCAGGAGAATGCCGGTGAAGGCGCCGAAGATCGTGCCGCGTCCGCCGTTGAGCGAGACGCCGCCGATGACCGCTGCCGCGAAGACCGTGAAGATCGCGCCGCTGCCCTGCGCGGCGGCGACCGAGGCGAGCCGTCCGGTGAGCAGCAGGCCGCCCAGCGCGGCGAGCAGCCCGGCGACGATCAGCGTGATCCACAGCACCCGGTCGACCCGGATGCCCGCCGCCCTGGCCGCGTCCGCGTTGCCGCCGATGGCGTAGAGCGAACGCCCGAACCGGGTGTGGCCGGTCACCAGGATCGCCACTGCGTACAGGGCCAGGCAGATCCAGATCGAGGCGGGCAGCCCCAGCCACAGGGCGTTGCCCAGGTAGAGAAAGGACGAGGGCAGGTTGAAGAACGTCTTGCCACCGGTGATCCCGGTGAGCAGGCCGCGCAGCACGATCAGCATGCCCAGCGTGACGATGAACCCGTTGAGGCGGAACTTCACGATGAGCAGGCCGTTCAGCGCTCCGATGAGCACGCCGACCGCGAGGGTCAGGGGGATCGACCAGCCGCCGGGAAACCAGCCGAGGCCGTTGGTGAGTCCGGGGGCGAGCACCAGCAGGGCCGCGACGCCGGGAGCCAGGCCGAACGTCGACTCCAGCGACAGATCCATCCGGCCGCAGATCAGCACCAGCGCCTCGGCCAGCACCAGAAGCGAGATCTCCGACTGCTGCTGGAGCACGTTCACCAGGTTCTCCCAGTGCAGGAAGACCGGGTTGACCAGATATCCGACGATCATGATGGCGGCGATCGCCGGCACCAGCGCCAGGTCCCGGAGGCTGGCGACCCGCAGGCCGCCGAGACGCCGTACGGCCGGCGCGGCGCCGGGCCCCGCGCCCATGGTCTTGGTGGTGCTCACCGTGAGACTCCTTCCATCGCCGCGATGAGATCGTGATCGTGCCATCCCCGCGGCTTCTCCTCGACGACGGCGCCCTTGAACAGGATGATCACCCGATCGCAGGGCCGGAGGTCGTCGAGCTCGTCCGAGACGATCAGTACGCCCGCTCCCCCGCGGGCCGCGTCCTCGGCCGCGCCTATCAGCGTCTCCTTGGCGCGTACGTCCACCCCCGCCGTCGGCTGCATCAGCACGAGTGCCTTCGGCTCCCCGGCCAGCGCTCGGGCCATGACGACCTTCTGCTGGTTGCCGCCGGACAGGGCGGACACCGGCTGTTCCGGGCCGCTCGCCTTGATCGTCAGCTGTTCGATGGCGTCCGCGCCGAGGGCCGCCCGCCGCCGCGTGCTCACCAGGCCGAAGGATCCGAGCCTGTCGGGCACGGTGAGCGTGGCGTTCTCGGCGATGGACAGGTCCGGAACCAGGCCTTCGCGATGCCGGTCCTGCGGGACGAAACCGGCTCCCGCCCGCAGCGCGGCCGGCACGCTGGCGGGCCGGGGCCGTACGCCCGCGATCTCGATCGAGCCGGTCGCGGCACGGCGCAGCCCGACGATGGACTCGGCGATGGCCATCTTGCCAGAGCCGCCCGCCCCGGCCAGTCCGACGATCTCCCCGGGCAGCACCGTGAACGAGACGTCCTGGAACTCACCGGGCAGGCCGAGGCCGGCGACGCGCAGCGCGGGCGTGCGGTCCGCCGCCGGTGCCGGCCGGTCGGCGGCGGGTGCGATCAGGCCCGTCGCCTCACCGGTCATCGCGGCCACCAGATCCTGCTTGGGCAGTTCCGCGACCGGCGCGGTGACGATGTGCCGGGCGTCGCGCATGACCGTCACGACGTCACAGCCGTGGTAGACCTCGTCGAGGTGGTGGCTGATGAACAGGAAGGTCACGCCCTGTTCCCGCAGTGATCGCATCCGGCTGAACAGCCGCTCGATGGCCTGTGCGTCGAGCTGGGCGGTCGGTTCGTCGAGGATGATGAACCGTGAGCCGTGCGACAGCGCCCGGGCGATCTCGACGAGCTGGACCTGCTCGACGGTGAGTTCACCGGCCGGCCGGCGTACGTCGACGTCGACATCCCAGGCGTCCAGGAGCTCACCTGCGGCGCGCCGTACCGACGTCCACGAGATCAGCCCGCCACGGCGGCGCGGCTGGGCGTTGAGGAACAGATTCTCGGCGACCGACAGCGACGGGATCACCGTCGACTTCTGGTAGACGCAGGCCACCCGGCGCCGCCACGCCTGCCGGTCGGCGATCGGCGGGGCGGGTTCGCCGGCGAGGAGCACCCGCCCGGAGTCGGGGGCCTGCAGGCCGGTCAGCAGGGACACCAGGGTGGACTTGCCGGCGCCGTTCCGGCCGACGAGGGCATGGATCCGCCCCTCCTCGACCTCGATCGACACCTCGTCCAGCGCCACCGTCACACCGAAGCGCTTGGACACGCTCACGGCCGTCGCGGCCGGCCGGGGGTCCACCCGGCCGGCCGCGGGCTCGGTCATCGCGTTCACTTGATCTGGTTACCCCACAGCTGGGGGTCGTCGGCCTTGGTGGAACCGCTGAACGACCCGTCCTTGGTGACCAGCGGCGCGGGCAGCTGGTCCTCGAGCAGGCCCGGCCTGACCTGCACGATGGTGGAGCCGTGATCGGTCTTGCCCGGCTGGAAGGTCTTACCGTCGATCGCGGCCTTGACGTAGAACAGCGCGTACTTGGCGTACAGGTCCGCCGGCTGCGACACCGTCGCGTCGATCTGGCCGGCCTGGATCGCCTTGAGCTCCTGGGGGATCCCATCGTTGGACACGATGAAAACGTGCTTGGGGTCGGTGGGCGGCACCAGCAGGTTCTTCTGCTTGAGCAGCTGGATGGTGGGCGCGAGGAACACCCCGCCCGCCTGCATGTAGATCCCGTTGATGTCGGGGTTGGCGGCGAGCACCGTCTGCAGCTTGTTGGCGGCGACGTCGCCCTTCCACTCGGTCGCCTCACCGAAGACCTTGATGTTGGGGTACTTGCTCTGCATGCACTGGTTGAAGGCCTCGGTGCGGTCCCGGCCGTTGACCGAGGCGAGGTCGCCCTCGAACATGACGACCTTGCCCTTGCCCTTGAGCTGCTCGCCGAGGAACAGGCACGCCTTCTCGCCGTACGCGCGGTTGTCGGCCCGCACGACCATGAAGACGTCACCCTTGTCCGGCCGGGTGTCCACGGTCACCACCGGGATCTTCTTCGCCTTGAGCTGGTCGAGCGTGGGCGCGATCGCCGCCGTGTCCTGCGGCGCCATCACGACGCCCTTGACCCCCTGGCCGGTGAGCGCCTGGACGTTCGCGGTCAGCTTGGCGATGTCGTTCTCGGAGTTGGAGGTCTTGAGGTCGAGCTTGTACTGGGTCCCGTACTGCGGGACGTACTTGATGTAGGAGTTCCAGAAGTCGGAGTCGGACCTGGGATAGTCGACGCCCACGACCGACGAGCCGCCACCGCTGGTGCCCTTGGTGCCGCTGCTGCCGCAGCCGGCCACCAGTGCCACGATCCCGGCCAGCGCCGTGGCGGTCGCGAGTGTCCTGCGTTTCATTTCTGCTCCTTCAGTGACTGTTCCGGTGTCCAGCGCCACGCGCCTTACTCCGCTGAACCTGACACCCATGAACGTGACGCCCCAGAACGTGCCGCCCATGAACTTGACACCCCTGAACCCGCTCATGTCGTCCTCCAGACCGAGCCACCGGGGTAGGTGTGCTCGGCCAGCGACACCGGCAGCATCTCAGCGGACATCCCGGGCAGGGTGGGGGCCAGGTAACGTCCTCCCCGAATCCGCGCCGGATCGGCGAAGTGCTCATGCAGGTGGTCGATGTACTCGATCACGCGGTTCTCGGTGGTGCCGCTGACCGCGAGATAGTCGAACATCGCCAGGTGCTGGACGACCTCGCACAGCCCGACCCCGCCGGCGTGCGGGCAGACCGGCACGCCGTACGCCGCGGCGAGCAGCAGGATCGCGACGTTCTCGGTGACTCCGCCGACCCGGCAGGCGTCGAGCTGCAGGACGTCGATGGCGTCCGCCTGCAGCAACTGCTTGAACATGACCCGGTTGTGGACGTGCTCTCCGGTGGCCACCTTGACCGGGGCGACCGCCCTGCGGATCGCGGCGTGCCCCAGCACGTCGTCCGGGCTCGTGGGCTCCTCGATCCACCAGGGGTCGTACGGCTTGAGCTGGTCGACCCACGCGATGGCGTCCGGGACGTCCCAGCGCTGGTTGGCGTCGATCGCGATCCGGATGTCGGGGCCGACGGCCTCGCGGGCGAGGCGCAGCCGCCGTACGTCCTCGGCCAGGTCCGCTCCGACCTTGAGCTTGATCTGGGTGAAGCCTTCGGCGACGGCCTCACGAGCGAGCCTGACCAGCTTGTCGTCGGTGTAGCCGAGCCAGCCCGGCGTCGTGGTGTAGGCCGGATAGCCCGAGGCCCGCAGCGTGGCCTCCCGTTCGGCCCTGCCGTCAGCGGCGGCGTGCAGCAGCTGCACAGCGTCACTGGGAGTGAGAGCGTCCGTGAGGTAGCGCCAGTCGGCCAGATCGACGATCTGCTCGGGTGACATGTCCGCCAGCAGCTTCCAGACCGGGGTGCCCGCCACCTTCCCGGCCAGGTCGAACGCGGCGTTGATGATGGCCGCCGCCGCCATGTGGACCACGCCCTTCTCGGGGCCGAGCCAGCGCAGCTGCGAATCGTGGCCGAGCCTGCGGGCGAACTCGCCGAGGTCGCCCAGATCGACATCGCGGCCGGTCACCAGCGGGGCGTAGGCGTTCAGCGCCGCGACGCAGACCTCGTTGCCCCGGCCGATGGTGAAGCAGAATCCGTGTCCTTCGGCTCCCCCGTCGGTACGCAGCACCACATAGGCCGCCGAGTAGTCGGGATCGGGGTTCATGGCGTCCGAGCCGTCCAGCCGGCGGGAGGTCGGGAACCGGACGTCGTAGGCCTCCATAGCAGTGATCTTCATGCTTGGCCGACCGTCCGGCGCCGCGCTCCGAGCCCGGCCGAGAGCGCCGCCGGTTCGGAGCCCGCCGGTCCATGGAGGTGCTTCACGGCCTCGTACTCACTCCCTCGCATCGAGTTGCGGTCCGATCTCTCAAGAATTCATCCGATCACTGACGTGACCCATGACACAGGAACCACGTTGTAACTGGCAATAGCCCGCAACTCATTCGTTACATAGCAATAATTGATCGGATGATTCGGGGAGAGACCGGTGCTCATGCAGATGGATGCGCGAGCCCGCGACGGGATGAGCTACCGGCGCGCTCGGACGGCCCGCCCGTTCAGCCACAGCGCATACTGCACGTGCAGTCGTACGTGCAGATTCCCTTGCATCGCGATCAGCGATGGAGCAGCATGGAGGACGATCGTAGAACTCCACTCAGCTTTGGCCGATGGAGAGGACGGTTGGAAATGACGACCTTCTGGTACCGGCCGGACGGGCGACCCGCCACCCGTCAGGAAGCTCAGCACCTGCTCAGCGACGCAGGGCTCCGGTTGCTGGCTCAGGACACCCTCCACGCTGATGGGGAGATCGTGGTCATCTCCACCTGGTTCACGGTGTTCGACCATGCGCCGCCCGACTATGGACGCCCCCTGCTCTGGGAGACGGTCGTCTCGGACGGCCGCATGCACACCGACATCGCGCACTACAGCACTCGCGCGCAGGCGAGCCGAGGTCACGCCGACGCAGTGATGTTGATCGACCACCGGCTACGCGAGCTGTCCACGTCGGCGCCGGTCCAGCCCGACCGCACCCGCTATGCCGTGCCGCTACCCGATCCGGGCTACTGAGCCGGCCGACCCGGCCACCCGCTCGCCCACTTCGCCTTGCCAGCGCCCAACGTGTTCGCCTTGCCAACGCCCAACGTGACGGCATCCGGGTTTGTGCCGTTCCTCACGCGGCCGCGCGGACACACTCGCGAAATATGGCCGTCACATAATGCCCATAACTTATTGCCGTCCACCGGGGGGTGACGAAGACACAGGAGCAGTGAGACGCGTTGAGCAATCTGAAGAGGCGTGGCTTCATTGGTGCCGTGGGCGCGGTTGGCGCGCTCGGCATCGTGGGTGGGGCGGGAAATCTGGCCTTCGCGCAAGGGACGGCCATCCCCCAAGCGGCGACCGCTACGTCCGGGCCGCGGTCCCGGAAGGGCAGCTTCGAGCTGATGGAGGCGACCATCGCCGACATTCACGATGCGTACCACCATGGTCGGCTCACCTGCCGGGAGCTGGTGCAGCAATACCTCGACCGGATCGCCGCCTACGACAAGCAAGGGCCGACCCTGAAGGCGATCATCACCCTTAACCCGCACGCGCTCGAGGTCGCCGACCAACTGGACCGCCAGTACCAGCGCTCTGGCCTGACCGGCCCGCTGCACGGCATCCCGATCATATTGAAAGACAACTACGACACCTTCGACATGCCGACCACCGGCGGCAACACCGCCATGCGCAACTCCGTGCCGCCGGCCGACGCGTTCACGGTCAACAAGATGCGCAAGGCGGGGGCGCTCATCCTCGCCAAGGCCAACCTGCAGGAGTTCGCCCGGGGCGGCAACTCGCTCAGTTCGCTGGGCGGGCAGGTCCTCAACCCCTACGACCTCACCCGCACACCGGGCGGATCCAGCGGCGGGACCGGGGCGGCGATCGCGTCCAACTTCGCCGTCCTGGGCACCGGCAGTGACACCGGTCAGTCCGTCCGCTCCCCTGCCTCCGCCAACAACCTCGTCGGCGTACGCTCCACCAGGGGCCTGATCAGCCGTAGCGGCGTCATACCGGCCAGCATCACACAGGACGAGCTCGGACCCATCACCCGCACGGTGGAGGACGCGGCTCGGCTGCTCGACGTCATGGTGGGCTTCGACCCGACTGACCCCGTCACGGGATACGGCGTCGGCCGCGCTCCGC
>JAOPYK010000178.1 GCA_025964695.1 Streptosporangiaceae bacterium
CCCGGTGGTGTTCGCACACCGGGCGGATAAGTGGGCGGACCGGCGGCTGCCAGTGAGGCGAACCGGTATTAGGCGCGGGCGCCGAGCCGCTGGATGCTCCACGGCAGATCGAACTCTGCGATGACCGCGCGTACGTCCTGCGCGACCTGCGCGACACCGTCGCACTGATTCGGCACGACGCCTACTCCCTGAGCCGGTAAATCCGTGTTGCGGTGCCTGCGAATACCGCTGCTTGTTCGGCCGGGCTGAGGGAGCCCGTGAGGTCCCTGGCGGCGTCGACCACGTCACGGTACGAGGCCGCGAGCAGGCAGACCGGCCAGTCGGAGCCGAACATGATCCGGTCGGGGCCGAAAGCGTCGAGCGCCGTCTCGGCGAAGGGCCGCAGGTCCTGCACCGTCCAAGCGTCCCAAGCGGCTTCGGTGACCATCCCGGAGAGCTTGCACACCGTGTTGGGCAGCGCGGCCAACACCTTGATGTTCTCTGCCCAGGGGTCCAGCTCACCTTCGGCGATCGGTGGTTTGCCGAGATGGTCGAGGACAAAGGTGAGTTCGGGCAGCGACGCGGCGGTGGTGACGGCCGCTTGGATCTGCCGGGGCAGCACGAGCAGGTCGTAGACGAGTCCAGCCGAGGCGACGGCGGCCAGCCCGCGGGTGACGTCCGGCCGGAGCAGCCATTGCGGATCCGGTTCGGCCTGCACCGCATGGCGGACGCCGACCAGGAATTCGCCTCCGGGCAGAGCGCGCAGGGCGGCGATCGCGTCCATGACGTCCGGTGCGGTGAGGTCGACCCAGCCGACCACGCCGGCGACCAGTGGGCTTGCCGCGGCGAGTGCGAGGAACTCGGGGGTCTCTTCGGCGACGGCGATGGTCTGCACGAGCACGGTCGCGCCGACCCCTGCCGAAGAGGCTTCGTTCTCCAGATCGTCGAGGGCGAAGTCGCGCCGTATGGGCGCGAGCGCAGCGCCGCTGATCCAATCCTGGTCGCGCACCGATAGGTCCCAGACGTGGTGGTGGGCGTCGACTATCGGATCCATGGTCATCGCGTCACCTCGGGTATGCCAGGGGCCGGACGGTGTTCACGGCCACTCCTGATGTGGGCCGTCGTCCACAACCTGATCCGCATGGTCAGTCACCATCCGGTACGGGGACGGAGGCGGACAGCGACCCGGCCGTACGGAGATCGGACCACAGGCTCCCCGGGATCGGCCGGCGCAACAGCGTTGCGGCGTCGTGGACCTCAGCCGCCGATCTGGCGCCGATCAGGACGCTCGCCACGGCCGGATGCCCGAACGGGAAGCGCAGTGCCGCCGCACGCAACGGCACGCCGTGCCGTGCGCAGACATCCTTCATGCGCAGCGCCCTGGCCAGGATCTCCTCCGGTACCGGCGCGTAGTCATAGGTCGCATCAGGCTGGGGATCGGCGAGCAAGCCGGAGTTGAACACTCCCCCGACAACGACCGAGACGCCCCGTTCGCTGGCCGCCGGCAGCAGGTCGCCCAGCGCGCTGTGGTCGAGCAGCGTGTAACGGCCGGCCGGCATTACCACGTCCACATCGGTGTCCCGGACGAAGCGGGTCAGCAGACCAGTCCGGTTCATCCCCACCCCGATCGCCGCCACGACCCCTTCTGCGCGCAGGCGCTCCAGAGCCGGATATGCCTCCTCCAGCGCCGGCACCGCGTAGTCGTCCGGATCATGCAGGTACACGATGTCGATGCGGTCCATGCCCAGTCGCAGCAGGCTTTCTTCGATGCTGCGCCGGACCCCGTCGGCGCTGAAGTCCCAGACCCGCCGGAACGCTGCCGGGACCGCGAAACCGTTGGAAAGGTCGTCGCCACGGACCGGCGAGATGGGCTCTAGCAGCCTTCCGGCCTTCGTCGACACCGCGAACGTCGCACGCGGACGAGTGGCCAGCGCCGCGCCGATGCGACGCTCTGAGAGCCCGAGTCCGTAGTGCGGCGCCGTGTCGTAGTAGCGGATCCCGGCTTCCCAGGCCGCGTCGACGGCCGCGGCGGCCGTCTCCTCACTGACCGGGCTGAACAGGTTCCCGATCGCCGCGGCGCCGAAGCCCAGTTCGCTGACAAAAGCATTTCCGACCTTGCGCATGCTCACCGGCTCGCGCCCGATGGGGCGGGCCGTAGCCGCAGCCCGGCCATGCCGCCGTCGACGGGCAGCGCCGTCCCTGTGACAGAAGCCGCCGCCGGGCTGGCGAGGTAAACTATCGCGGCCGCGACCTCGTCCGCGGTCACCAGTCTGCCCATCGGCTGGCGCGCGTTCAGAGCGGCACGCTCCGCATCGGGATCCTCCGCCCCCTCGAGCAGGCGAGCCACCCAGGGCGTGTCGGCCGTGCCGGGGTTGACGCAGTTCACCCGGATGCCCTCCCGGACATGATCGGCGGCCATCGCCAGCGTCAGGGACAGCACCGCGCCTTTGCTCGCCGAATACAGCGCCCGCTCCGGCAGGCCGGCCGTCGCGGCGATCGAGCAGGTGTTAACGATCGCGGCATGATTGGACCTGCGCAGGTACGGAAGCGCCGCACGGGTGGTGCGGACGATACCGACCACATTGACGTCGAATACGTGATGCCAGTGCTCGTCAGGGTTGTCCTCAACCGTGCCGACCGCACCGATGCCCGCGTTGTTGACGAGGATGTCGATCGCTCCCAAGGCGTCGGCTGCCACCGCGACGGCCTGCTCGACAGCGGCCGCGTCGGTGACGTCGGCCTGGAAGCCGCGCAGTGGCGCCATCAGGTCATCGACCGACAGGTCGAGTACCGCGACCGATGCTCCGAGTTCACTCAACAGCTGCGCGGTGGCCAGACCTATCCCGGAGGCCCCGCCGGTGACCAGGGCGCTGAGCCCGGTCATGTCGACACTCATGCCGTCACGCCTTTCCTTTTCCGCTGTCGGAGGTGGGCTGATCAATGTGGACTCGTGGGTGGGGAGATATCAGTGCTCTTGTGCCGGTACAGCCGGGTCGCGTCTGTGGATCAGTCCGATGACGGCCCGGCTGACCGGCTCGTACTCGTGGTCGTTGGCGATGGCCCCGGCGATCTGGAAGTCCCGCATCACCACGATGCGGTCGGCCAGCGTGACCATCTCGGGAAGGTCGCTGGTGATCAGAAGGATCGCGAGACCGTCCGCGGCGAGCTGCCAGATGAGCTGATGGAAGGCGGCCTTGGTACGGATGTCGATCCCGACCGTGGGCTCGTCGATGATGAGGATCTCGGTCTCGGCCGCCAGCCACTTGGCGAGGCTGACCTTCTGCTGGTTCCCGCCGGAGAGGTTTCCCGCGAGCTGGTCGGGCCCGGAGCTGCGGATGCCGAGCCGCTGCGTGTAGTCCACGGCGAGGTCACGCTCGCGGCGTCGCGGAACGTAGTCGAGGGCCCGGCGGATGCGCCCCCAGACCGTGACGGCGATGTTCATCGTGAGGGTCTGGTCGAGAAAGAGACCCTCTTCCTTGCGGTTCTCGGGCACGTAGCCGATCCGGTAGGTGGTCAGCGCCCGGCGTACGTCCTTGACATGGGCGGTCTCGCCGTTCACCCGAATCTCGCCGGAGACCACGCGGTCGAGGCCGAGGAGCGCTTTGGCCAGCTCGGTGCGTCCGGCCCCGACGAGTCCGTACAGTCCGACGATCTCGCCCCGGCGCACCTGAAGTGAAATGTCGCGGTGGCCGGACGCGGTGGTGACCCGGTCGATCTCCAGTGCCGGCGGCCCATCGGGCAGCGCCGGCCGAGGAGCGAACCGCTGCGCGGCGTGAGATCGGCCGACCATGAGGGAGATGACGTCATCCGTGCTGTGCTCGGACAGCGGTGCCGCCTCCAGCACCGAGACGCCGTCGCGCAGGACGGTGACGGTGTCACATGTCGCGAACACCTCTTCCAGCTTGTGGCTGACGAGCAGGATCGCCTTGCCCTGGTCGCGGAGCCGGCCGACGATCTCGAACAGCCGGTCGGCTTCGGCCAGCGTGAGCGCGGAGGTCGGCTCGTCCAGCAGCAGCACCCGGCTCTCGGTGGACAGCGCCTTGGCGATTTCCACGAGCTGCGTCTGCGCGACGGACAGGCCCTTCACCGGCGCGTCGAGATCGAGGTCGAGGCCCAGCAGGTCGAGGCAGCCTTGCGCGTTCGCGTGCATGGCCTTGCGGTCGACGAGTCCCCGCCTCGACGGCACCTGGCGCAGTGTGATGTTCTCCGCCACGGAGAACTCTGGTATGAGATTGCGTTCCTGGTGGACCACGGCGATACCGGCCCGGACCGCGTCAGTGGCGGAATGCAGGACGACCCCGTCTCCCGCGACTGTCAGGGTTCCGCCGTCGGGCCGGTACAACCCAGTAATGATCTTGATCAGAGTTGATTTGCCCGCACCGTTCTCGCCAAGGAGGGCATGCACGGAGCCCGCCTCCAGAGTCAGGGTCGCTCCGTCCAGCGCCCGCACGCCGGGGAAGTTCTTGATGAGCCGGTCGGCCACCAGAAGCGGGCCGGTGTTCGCGGTCATGCCTCACTCCCGATGCTGCGCTTGTCCTCGCTTGGTTCTCGCGAGGTGTTCCTGGCCTGCCTGGTCTCGCGGATCCGGCCGATGACGACGGTTCCGAGGACCACCGCGCCCACGGTGAAGTTGACCCAGCTCGGGTCGAGCGAGTACTGAGCCCGGGTGACGTCGACCAGGCGGACGATGAAGGCCGCGAGCACCGTGCCGAGGACCGAGATCGATCCGCCGGCCAG
Source organism: Streptosporangiaceae bacterium (assembly GCA_025964695.1). Classification (GTDB taxonomy): domain Bacteria; phylum Actinomycetota; class Actinomycetes; order Streptosporangiales; family Streptosporangiaceae; genus Actinomadura_E. The sequence goes on from JAOPYK010000178.1 coordinate 4,717, forward strand.
GGCGGCACCGCCGATGATGGGGGCGGCGAAGCTGGGTAGCAGCCAGTCCCCGCCGATGCTCTTGTTGACGCCCGGTGCCGACGCGACGGTGAGGACGGCGGCGATGCCGATGATCAGTCCGGACAAGGTGTGCGCGAGGACCAGAACTCTGCCATTGGAGATGCCCGACAGTTGCGCGGCGAGGGGATTTCCGCCGCTGGCGAGCAATCGCCGGCCGACGACGGAACGCCGCAGCACGAAGGCCAGCGCAGCCGCGACCGCGAGAGCGACGACAAAGACGACGGGGATGTTCAGCACCGCCAGGGTGCCGAACCGCCGCAGGCCGGGCGAGCCCGCGTCGATCGTGCGGGTACCGGCCACCCGGTACTGGAGACCGAGCAGGATCGTCATCGTCGCGAGTGTGACGATGAATCCGTTGATCCGTGTGGCCACCACCAGTACACCGTTGACCGCGCCGATCAAGGCACCCGTCAGCACTGCGGCCAGGATCGCCAAGGGGACGGGGACGCCGTGGTCCGCCATGAGACCGGCGGTGAGGACCGCCAGGAATCCGCCGAGCGCCCCGACCGAGAGGTTCATCTGCCCGGCGGCCAGGACCACCAGTTGCGCCAGGCCGATGAGGATCGGCACGGTCAGATAGGTGAGGATGCCCCGGACGGAGTTGCCGTGCAGCAAGGCACCGTGCGAGCCGACCGCCAAGACGGCGAACCCGAGCACACCGATGGTGAGCAGTGACATCTCGGTGGAGCGGGCGAATCGCCGTGCCCTTGAGGGCGAGCGGAGTGAACTCATCGGGAGGTCACCGCCCTTCGCTCGGAGAACATGGCTCTGATTCGGTTGGCGGACAATGCCAACAACAAGATCGCACCGAGATAGACGTTGAGGCTTTCGAGGCCGATGCCGAGCAGGGTGAGGCCCTGGCGGATCACCTGGGTGAGCGTCGTGCCCAGCAGGGTTCCGATCACCGATACCGCGCCGCCGGTGAGCAGGGTCCCTCCCAGCACCGGGCCGAGGAATGACGGAATCATGAACTCCGAACCGATGGTGGCGGTGAAGGAGCCGCCGGCCACCGCGAGCATGAAGCCCGCCAGCGCGGCGAGTGTCCCCGACAACACGTGCGCGCCGATGACCCGGCGCAGGGTCGGGATGCCGGACAGCTGCGCGGCCTTGATGTTCGACCCGACCAGCAGCAGTTCGCGTCCGATCCGGGTGCGGGAGTACAGATAGCCGATGATCAGCATCGCCAGCACGGTGAACAGCAGCAGCTGTGGCACCGCCGGTGACCCGCAGAGCTGCCCTGCGCACACATCGGCCAGCGAGTACGTGCGTAGCCCGTCCATGCCGGCGGGCCTGGCGGTGAAGGCGGCGGCCGTGGTGGTCTGCGAGTAGACCAGGGACACCAGCCCGAGCAGCGCGAAGTCCATGGCGAGGGTGACCACGAACGAGTTCACGCCGGTCGCGGCGATGATCCATCCGGTGAGACCGCCGATCGCGGCACCGGCCAGCAGGCCGAGCGCCAGGCCGGGATAGAGGGGAAGATGCCAGTCCTGGTAGGCCAGCCCCATGAACATCGCCGAGAAGGCGGCCATTCGGCCGATGGCGAGATTCATGTGACCGATGGACAGGACGGCCATCTGGGCCAGACCTACCACGGTCAGGACGGCTATGTCGCGCAGCAGCGGGAACACTGTCAGCTGCTGGTCGTAGAAGGCGGTACGGGCCGACCCGAACGCGACGACCAGCCCCGCGATCACTACGAGCAGGCCGAGCCGCTGGGCGGTGCCGGCGCTCCAGCGCAGGCGCGGTGCCGGCCGCGCTCCGCCGGACGCCGTGGCCTCGTCCCGGTCGGTGGCCGGGGCGGTCATGCCACCCTCCGGTCCGCGATCGCGTCGAGGTCCCAGTCGATGCCCAGGCCGGCCGTGTCCGGGGCGATCGCGTGGCCGTCCCGGACGGCCAGCTCACCTCGGGTGATGGCACGCAGCTGCGGGATGTGCTCGACGTAACGCCCGTTGGGTACCGCGGCCACCAGCGAGACGTGCAGTTCCATGAGGAAGTGCGGGCACACGTGGACGTTGAAGGTGTCGGCCAGGTGCGCGACCTTCAGCCAGGGGGTGATCCCGCCGATCCGGGCGACATCGACCTGGATGATCGAGGCCGCGCCGCGGGTCAGGTACTCGCGGAACTGTGCGGGCGAGTACAGCGACTCGCCGACCGCGATCGGGATCGACGTCGAGCGGGCCAATGCCACGTGGCCGTCGACGTCGTCGGCTGGAAGCGGTTCCTCGAACCAGCTCAGGCCGATCGGCTCGAACGCGGCGGCGCGGCGGCGGGCCTCGGCACCGGTCATCGACTGGTTGGCGTCGACCATGATGTCCAGCTCGGGGCCGACCGCGGCACGCACCGAACGCAGCCGCTCCAGATCCTCAGTGATCCGGGCCTTGCCCACCTTGAGCTTCACACCCGGCCAGCCCGCTGCCTGGGCGGCAAGCGCCCCCTTGACCAGCTCGTCGGTGGACAGATGCAGCCAGCCGCCCTCGGTGTCGTACAGCGGCACCTCTCGGCGGAAACCGCCTGCAAGCCGCCACAGCGGTTCGCCGGCGCGTCTGCACCGCAGATCCCACAGCGCTGTGTCGACCGCCGCCAGCGCCAGCGAGGTGATCGCGCCCACGGCGGTCGCCCGAGTGGCGGCCAACAGGTCGTACCAGAGGTGCTCGATCAGCCGGGCGTCCTGGCCGTGCAACCGCGGCAGCAGGTGCTCGCGCAGCATCGTCAGCACCGACGTCCCACCGGTACCGATCGTGTAGGAATAGCCGGTCCCGGTTGCGCCGTCGTCCGTGCGCAGCTCCACGAAGATGGTCTCTTGCTTGAGGAACGCCTGGACCGCGTCGGTGCGCTCGGTCTCGACCTCGACGTCGACCAGATAGGCCGACGCCTCGATGATCTTAGTCATGCGCCCTGTCTCTCTCAGGTGGAGCGGTTTCAGGAACAGGACAGGACGCTGGTCTTGAAATCGCTGAGCAACTGCGTCGTCTTGGCCTGACGCTCGGTGTCGTAGGTGCCGACGTTGGCCCCGGTCACGACGAACGAACCCGAGTCGACGACGAGACCGGGCTTACGCACGGTGCAGGCCTTGCTCTGCAACCGCCCGAGCGCCCACGCGCCGACGTACGCCTGGCCGACGGGATTCTGCGTCACCGTCGCCGCGACGGACCCGTCCTTGATGCCTGCGAGGATCTTGGGGTCGTCGTCGATCGCGACGATCTTGATCGGCAGCTTGGTGCTCTTGACCGCCGCGGCCGCGGCCACCGCCGGGTTGTACGCGGTCGCGACGATCCCATTGATCTGCGAGCCGTGGGCGGTCAGCAGATCCGCCACGGCCTTCTGCGCGGTCTGTAGATCGGTGTCGATGTCGGTCACAGTGGTCAGCAGCTTGACCTTGCCGCCCGTCTCATCTACCGCCTTCTTCACACCCGCGATCCGGCGCTGGGTGTTGGAGTCGGCGTTCAGCCCGGTCAGGTGAACCAGCGTGCCGTGCCCGCCCATCGCAGTGATGTCCGCCTTCGCCGCGTTGTAGGCGGCCACTTCGACGTCCGTCGACAGGCAGAAGTCGGCGTTGTCGGTGCCGCCGGCCGGACACGAGCCGAGGGCCGCCACCGCATAGCCCTTGGCCTTGAGGTCGGTGAAACTGCTGTTGACAGCGGTCGGTGAGACGCCGAACACGCCGAACGCGGTGTAGCCCTGAGCGGCGAGTGACGCCAGCAGATCGTTCTGCTTGGCCTGGTCCCACTCGGAGGTCTCGTTGAACGTCACGCCGCCGAGACCGAAGTCGCTCTGAGCCTTGGCGCCGGCGGTCTTCCACGGCTGGAAGTACGGGTGGGCGCCTCCGGGGACGAGCGCGACCTTGATCGCCGACAGCGGCTTGGCCGCGCCGTGTGTCGCCGGACCACCGGCGGCCGACCCCTTGGTGCTGCACCCGGCCGTCGCCATCAGCAGGAGGGTGAGTCCGGCGGCGAACAGGCGATGCCTGGCGTACGAACGTTTCATGCTGCCTACCCGAAGGTTGAGGATCATATATTTTCCGATAGAAACGTGCATCAGCTTAACCGTCGAGGTCAAGGCTCGTTACCAAGACGAAACATAAGCTGGTGTCGCTGTGCAGCCGAGGGTGGTAGTGCTCAGGTGCATGCTTACGGGAAAACGCGGGCTGCGACTGCGTTGCGTAGCCGCTTCCTCATCCTGCGGAGCGCTCCTCGGCCTGCCTCGATTTAGAGACGATTCGACGAATCGTGTAGGATCTGTCATCGGCAGGCGATGCAAGCGAGGGCGAGGGCGAGGGCGAGGGTTGAGCATGCGTGATGGTCCACGGACCGCCGCACACCAGTCGGGTAAAGCCGTCCACCTCGCATCGCCGAGGCAGATGCTCACCGACAGGGTCTACAACGTGGTCCGGCAGCGGCTCGTCGACAACGACATCGAGCCCGGCGGCAAGGTCAACATCAACGCACTGGCCCAGGAACTCGACGTCTCGCCCACACCGGTCCGCGAGGCGCTGGCCCGGCTGGAGGCCGAGGGGCTGCTCATGCGGCGCTCCCTCGCCGGCTACGCGGCGGCTCCCTTGTTGAGCGGCAAGGAGTTCAACGAGCTGTTCGAGATGCGGCTCCTGCTGGAGCCCGCTGCGGCGGCCAAGGCCGCAGAGCGGATCGAGGAGGCCGATCTGGTGGAGCTCGCCACACACCTCGCCGAGATGCGCAACACACAGGTCCACACCGACCGGGACACTCGTCGCACATTCCTCGACCACGACGCGCTCTTCCACGACCGGATCGCCCAGGTCTGCGGCAGCTCACTGATGCGTGAGATGCTCGACCGGCTGCACGCTCACGCGCACCTCTACCGGCTCCATTTCCGTGGCGGCCTCGCCGCCGAGACCTGCCGGGAGCATGCGTGGATCCTGGAGGCGCTGCGTGAGAAGGACATCGACAGGGCCGAGTCGGCGATGCGCAGCCATATTCGCCGGTCCCGCGCGCGTCTGGTCATCGGCCTGGGCGACGATGATCTCACCGGCCCGCCCGGCGCCCACTGACCCTCGGCGCTCCTGCGCCACTCCCTTGGCACTCAGGTCGAAAGCGAGCACCATCATGAAGCTTCTACGAGTCGGCCCGGCCGGCCAAGAGATCCCTTGCCTGCTCGACGGTGACGGCGCCATCCGGAATCTGTCCTCTCTGGTACCGGACATCGACGCGGCTCTGCTCGCTGACCCCCACGGACTGGAACGCCTGCGGGGCCTGGCGGCGGACAGCCTGCCGGAGATCGATCCCTCCGGCCTGCGGATGGGCCCGCCACTGGCCAGGCCCGGCAAGATCGTCTGTATCGGACTGAACTACCACGACCATGCAGCCGAGACCGGCGCGGCCGTACCTCCGGAACCCATCATCTTCATGAAGGCGCCGGACACCGTCGTGGGACCCGACGACGGGGTTCTCATTCCGCGTGGCAGCACCAAGACCGACTGGGAGGTCGAACTCGCCGTCGTGATCGGCCGCACCGCGCGCTACCTGGCCTCACCGCGCGAATCCCGTGCGACTATCGCGGGGTACACGATCTCCCACGATGTTTCCGAACGGGAATTCCAGCTCGAACGCGGCGGCCAGTGGGACAAGGGCAAGAACTCCGAGACGTTCAATCCGCTGGGTCCCTGGCTGGTCACCACCGACGAGGTCCCCGATCCGCAGGTGCTGGAACTGCGACTGAGCGTGAACGGCGTCGCGAGGCAGCGTGGCCGCACCAGCGACATGATCTTCGACGTCGACTACATCGTGTGGTATTTGAGCCAGTTCATGACGCTGTATCCAGGCGATGTCATCAACACCGGAACCCCGGCCGGCGTGGCGCTCGGCATGCCGGACCCCAAGCCGTACCTGCGTGCCGGCGACACCGTCGAACTGACCATCGACGGGCTCGGCCGCCAGCACCAGATCTTCGCTCAAGCCTGATGAGTGTCCGGCCCGCTCCGTCAAGGCGTCTCGCGTCGGCCTGACAGGTGCCGCAAGCGCATCTCTGCTCCCTTTCCCGACCCACCGCCTGCGTGGCCGGCCGTTGAGGACGGGCTAGTAGCGGTCCAACGGTCCGTGCCGCCGACCTGGAATCCCACGCCGCAGCACCTGGCTCGTCCCCTCAGGAACCTGGGACGAACGCTGTGGCTCCCCCCGCACCCAGCCCGAGTTCGAGGGTGCCCTACAGCTTGCGAATGGGCACATCAAAGAGCATTACCATGTTCTAGATAAAACTTAATTTTCGGCATTAACCATTAAATGCCGGCATGTGGTGTGCTGGATTTGCCATCTTGCCAGGCCACCTGCTATTCAGTTCGCAAGGGTCGGCTTCAGGCTCCGACCAGGTCAATCCGCGCCCGCCGATAAGCAACCTGTGGACGCCCTGAGCACCGCGCAGGTTACCCCTTTGTAGGGTGTGCTGCGCGAGTCGTCGATCTGTGGAGAGCAACAAATGGCAAACCCGGAAATCCTCACCGAGGCGGACATCGCCGGCGTCCGCGAGTACGTGGTGAAGAAATTACCAGAGGTAACCCTGGCTTTCTGGATCATGAAAATCGCCGCGACGACTCTTGGTGAGACGGCAGGCGACCTTTTTGCCCAAACCCTGAAATTGGGCTATTTCCTGACAACAATCGCGCTCTTCCTGGTCTTCGTGGCCACGCTGGTCATACAGCTCATCTCCAGGCGCTACAACCCGTTCTTCTACTGGACGGTCATCCTGTCCACCAGCATGGCCGGCACCACAATGTCCGACTTCATGAACCGCGACGCCACCGCCAAGTTCCTCCCCAAAGGAGCCGGCTCGCTCGGCTGGGGCCCCCAGGGACTGGGACTGGGTTATCCCAGCGGCGCCGCGATCCTGATCTCGCTGCTGATCGCCGTCTTCGCCATCTGGAAGCTCACCGGGCTGACGTTCTCCATCCGTGACATCGACACCTTCCGCGGAGAGACCCTCTTCTGGTCGGCGATCCTCGTCTCCAACACCCTCGGCACCTCCATGGGAGACTTCCTGTCCGACAGCTCCGGACTCGGTTACGCCGGCGGCGCCCTCCTCATCACCGGACTACTTGCAGTGCTCCTCGCCCTCAAGTACGTCCCTGTCGTGCCGAACGTGCTGCTGTTCTGGCTCGCCTTCGTGCTCACCCGCCCGCTCGGCGCCACCGCCGGCGACTTCCTCACCAAGCCGATCGCCAAGGGCGGCCTCGACCTCGGCACGGCAGGATCGTCGACCGTCCTCCTCGTCATCCTCCTCGGTCTCATGGGCTACGCCCACATCCAGGAGCGGCGGAACAACCTCCCACCAGCTGAGGCCTTGGCGAGCGCCCCCTGACAATCGCGTCGTCGACCGCAGGCTGGGAGCCTGGCCCCGTGCCCGGCCGCGGTCGCACCGATCACGCCGGAGTCGCGGACATCCCAGGAAGCCACCACACGCTGGGCACGGACGGCGTCGGTTCGGCGATCGCCCGTTCGGGCCGGTGGAGATCGAGCGTCGCCATGAGCCTGCGACGCCGGCACCAGCGCGGCGGCGAGTATCCGGGATGGCGTGATCGATTGGCGTGATACCGAGGGCGGCTCTTGGTGGTAAGTGCGCGCAGTGCATCACCAACCGTTCCAGATCAGGAGCGGCCGACATGGCGCCCACTTCCAACCCATGAGCAACGGATGCAACCGCAGCCCGACGAGCCACGTCCAACAGGACATGGGCTCATCTATAGGTCGGCCGTGAACGAGCGCCGTGCGTTGCTGACGGGCGCGAGGACGCCGGCCGCGATCCCATCCGACCCGGCGGTGCCTGCTCGCTCTGGCCGGAAGGCCACCAGCCAACCGAGCGCCACTCACCCCAGAGCACACCGATCATGATCCTTATCTCCCGACGGCGCGCCCAGGCCGGGCGGTCGTACTGGGCCCGCCGGCGGATTCTGCGGGTCTTCGTGGTGCTCGTGCTGGTCGCGGGCGCCTCGGCGTGCAGCCAGGGGGGCCCTCGGGTGCCTGGGAACGGCTGCCCGGCCACCAGCGGTCCCGGCCTGATTCGTGGATCGGCTCAGGAGGGGCCGGTGTTCTTCGTGACCAACCCAGGCGGCTGCAGTGCCCAGGCCTACACCTACACCGGCGAACGCACGGTCGGCCGGTTGATCTTTCCGCCCTGCGTCGAGGCATGCAGCAAGCCCGCCATCGCACCCGACGGGTCGGTGCCCAGTGCACCTACCAAGCCCAGCGCGCTGGTGTCAGCGATCTGGGCTCCCGACAGCCGGCGGATGTGCGGATTCCTCAACGGCTACGTGCGCCCGATCCGGGTCGGATGGTTCGACGTGCGGGCGCCACAGCACCTGCACATCAGCATGTTCCCCAGCCTGTTCGGCCACCTGCCAACATCCAGCTACAACCTCCGGTCGTGCGATATCACCGCCGACCGGGCGGTCGTGACGGCCGAATCGAACTCGCCGAATGTGGATGCCGTGGCGGTCGTGAGCCTGGCGAAGCGGAAAATACTCTTCCAGCGGGACTTCACCGGCACCGCGGCCGGCCCGGTCACCGAGGTGGCAGTGGCCCCCAACGGACTGGACATGGCGATCCAGCACGCCGACCACCCCCCACCCCCCAAATCCTCCCCCTCCCCCGTTTCCTGCTCACCGAGCAGGAAAGCCGGCCGGCCGTTCACGATGTGCGCGCTCCCCGTCCCTCCGGCCATGCCGCCGCCGACACCCACCCGAGCCGATCTGTACACGCTCATACCCACGCCCCGTCCCATCGGACGGATAGCCGGGAAGGGTATCGTCGGCTGGTCAGGCGACGGTAGCCGACTCATCACCTGGGCCAGGCATGGACCCACCGGCATCGGAGACGTCGTCGAAGTCCTGCGAGCCATCGACGGCCGTGTCATCTGGCAGATCACCAGCATGTTCAACGCCGCCGCCACCGCCCCGGGAGTCCCCTCCCTCGCGATCCAGACCTACGACCCGACCCGAAACACCACCACCATCCACCTCATCGACACCCTCGGCACCAAGCGCCTGGACGCCGCCGGTCAGCTGCTACCCATCCCGTAGCCGACCCGATCCCGGCCAGCGCTTCGACCTCGACGAGTACGTCTACGGCGCCCTACGAGCCGGGGCCGTCGGATTCATCCTCGAGAACGCCGGCCCCGCCCTGCTCGCCGAAGCCGTCCGGGCCGCCAGCACCGGAGACGCCCTGATCTCCCCCCGATCACCCTGCGGCTGCTCAAGCACCTCGCGCATACCAAGACCCCAAGAGTTACCAAACCCGCGGTGCCGCTCTCCGAACGAGAGACCGAGGTCATCCGGGCCATCGTCACAGGCCGTATATGTTGCTGGCTGCTAGGGGTGGACCAGCTGCCAGAGCGCCGCTGAGGCCCACAGGATTGCGATGAGGGTGATCAGGGTGCCGCCGGTGAGTGGCAACGCCCAGGCGGGTAGGTGCCGGCTGCGGACGACGAGGACCTTTGCGGCGAATGCGCCGTAAAAAAAGCAGCCTGCGAGGGAGTGCAGGGCGACCCGGGCGCTGTGCGTCTGTACTCCGTAGGCGGTGACGCAGTGGTAGGCGATGGGTAGGGAGAGCGCGAACAGCACGGCTCCGCCGATGCGGTGGGCGAAGGGTACCGGGCGGGGGGCGGCGCCGGCCCCGGGTAGTCGTCGGTACATCCACAGCGCCAATATGAGCTGGTAGAGCGCCAGGCCCAGCAGGACGGTGCCGGCCTGAGCCTTCAGAAGGTTCGCGTCGTCGCCGCGGAGTCCGAACAGGCTGCTGGCGTAGTCCGGCGTATGTGTCCGGCCGAACGCGTACAGGACTGCCGCGACGGCGAGGGCGAGGGCGGCGGCTGCTGTCAGCCGCAGCCTGGCAGGGCGGGCTGACGTCGTCCGCGTTGCTCCCACGTTTGTCTGGTCCCTCCGTGATCTCGGCCGTCGGCGCAGTCGCAACAGCCCCCGCACCGTTCCGCTTTGGTGACTCGTTGCGGCCGACAGCGCTCAGCCCTTGTCGATCTTGTCGCCCTTCGGGTTCAGCACGTACCACTTGCCGCCGAAGGAGTTGAGGCCCTGCCCGGTTATGTCGCCGGGCTTGGTGTCGCTGACGAAGTAGTACAGCGGGTGGCCTTTGTAGGTGACCTCGGTGGTGTGGTCGGTCCTGGCGGTGGTGCCGAGCAGGGCGGGTGATACGCCGCTGCCGGCCCGCGGCTTGCCCGTGGTTGTCAGCGGCGGCCAAGCTTTCGCGCACGCGCCGTAGCAGGTGGAGTTGGTGCCCTTGTCCGCCTCGAACAGGTACAGCGTGCGCCCCTTGCCATCGACGAGGATCTTGCCGAGCTTGGAGTCCCGGACCGCGACGGTGACGCCCGCGGGAGTGCCGCTGCCGGCCGGGGCGTTGGCGGTCGGCGAACCCGGCGCGGCTGGGGCGAGCTTCAGTTGGCCGAGCGCGTAGCGGCCGACGCCCTGCGCCGGCCCCGCGGCGACGTTCGCGGTCCCGACCGGGACGGCCTGGGCCGCAGGTACTGCGGCACCCTGAGCGCCGAGCGTCAAGACAGACGCCACGAGCGCGAGCTCACGCCACCGCCGGGTTCTCCACAGTTCTGGAAGCACGAATACACTCACGAGCATCCTCCTGATCAGGTAGCGGGACGAAAAGTGATAGGCCCGCTCCGGCACGCCGAACCAGCGCCGATCGTGGCCGACACGCGACTGGGCCCGGCTGTGCCGAACCCAGTCGGGAGCTATTTGCCCTGAACCGACTGAAGCCATGTGACAGCACCGTGAGAAGTGCGATGTTGCCATTAACACCGCGGAGATGCGGCTATTTTCTGATTTCGTATGTCCCGCTTGGTCAGCCGTCCCCGGCGGTCAATCTCACGAAACCGCAGAATGTCAGACTTTGCTTTGCACTGAAATTCCCGGAAATACTTTAATGAGTACTACCTAGGGTTTGTCACCCGCAAGGTTCCTCGCCCACCGCGGCACGGCCCTACCGACCGCGATCCCGTTCGCCGTACACGGCTGCGGGCGGATAGCCCGGCGGCGACTCCCACCGCCTCACCGAACCCTCTCGGCAGCCAACACCTGCCTGTACGGGTCGTACACGCCGCTTAGTTCTGTGGCCGCCCGGTCGGCGAAGGCAGGCCCCCCGCCCGCTCTCGCAAGGCCAGCTGCCAGGCCACGAGCAGCAGCAGCGCGGCCACTTCGACGGTCACGCTGATCGCGGCCTGTGGAGAGGGGGTGAATCCGTGCTCGGTGAACCCGAAAACCCCCACGGTGCGGGACAGTGTGAAGCCGCCCAGCGCGCCCAGGGCCACGGCTGCAGCGCCGAGCCTGACGATGGCCGAGCCGCTGACGAGCAGCAGCAGGGTGACGGCGAAAGCGCCGCCGGCTTGGAGCAGGAACGCCGTGCCGACGGTGTGGATGTGCCGGTAGCCGCCGTTGAGGTAGAGGTCGGCGTGGATGTAGCCGCTGACGGCGATGGCTGCCGCCGTGGTCAGGCGGGCGGCGAGGGCCGCGGGCGCGTTCATGCGAGCTTGTCGTCGGTGACGGCCAGGCTCCCGGCGCCTTTACGGTAGGTGACACTGCGGATGCCGAGCGCGTCTTTGAGGCGTCCGGCTGGCAGCACCTGCGGGACGGGTGCCGGCGCGGTGCCCGGTTTGGGCAGTGGGTAGGCGGTGGTCGTGGCGCTGTGAAAGGTGACGTTGCCTTCGGTTTTGGTGAACAGTTGGTGCACGTGGCCGTTGAGGCAGGTCACGGAGGAGAACCGGCGGAGCAGGGCTAGGACCTGGACGGCGTCGTCGGTGCTCCACCCCCAGGCGGGGTACATGGCGAACAGCGGGATATGACTGAACACCACGATGGGGGTGTCAGCCGACAGACCGGCGACGTCTGTGCGGACGAAATCGATCTGCTCGGTGCCCAGGTGCCCGAGTTTCTCCAGGCTCAGGGTGTTGACCAGAGCGATGAAGTGGACGCCATGGGTGTCGAAGCTGTACCAGCCCTCGCCGAGGGTGCCAGCGCCGAACCGCTGCCGGTAAGCACGTCCGGCGTCGCCGAGCGAATCGTGTTCCCCGGGCACCGTGAAGACGCGCTCGGTACGCAGACCGGTCAACATCTGCTGGACCTGGTCGAACTGGCCCGGGGTGGACAGGTGGGTGAGGTCGCCGGTGTGCATGACGAAGTCGGGCCGAAAGCCCAGGCTGTTGACCTGATCGATCGCTTCGGTGAATGATCGGGCCACGTCGGTGTTGGCGGCGCCCGTGAAGCCGATGTGGCTGTCGGAAACCTGCACGAACCGCAGCGCGCCAGAGTTCCCGGCGACACTTGCGGCCGCGGCGCCCTCATGGCTGTCTGCGACGTGACTGATCACTTCGCCGCCGACCGTCGCCAAGACGACAGCGGAGCCGAACCAGCCGGCGTGCCGCAGCAACTGGCGGCGGGACATCCCGAGCTCCGGCGCCGGCTCGGATCCACGCGGATCGAGGTGGCCGGTCACTGGGTCACCGTCACAGTGGCGGTCATGAACGGGTGGACGGTGCACAGGTACCTGAAGGTGCCCGGCGTGGTGAACCTGTAGGAGTAGCGGGCACCGGCCGGCAGCGCGGAGGAGCGGAGCGGACCCCGGCCTTGGCTTGTCACGGTGTGAGCCTCAGTGTCCTGATTGATCCAGGTCACCGTAGCGCCCGCCTTGACGGTCAGCGCAGCCGGGGCGAAGGCGAAATTCTTGATCGCCACGGAGTTCGCGCCCACCGGCGCGGCCGGCACGCCGCCCGCGGGCTTGGTCGTGGCCATGCCGGGCATCCCCGCCATGGAAGACGCCGCGCCGGTGGCGCCAGGCCTCCCGGCCAGACTCTGGCCGGCACCCGGGTGGATGCCGGTCGCGGCGCGGTGGGGCGAGCCGCCGCAAGCAGCGATCAGACCAAGGGTGCCGATCAGACCGAAGGTGCCGATCAGGGCCGGTGCGCGCCGTATGCGCGAATGAATGTCGTGACTCATGCTCATTTCTCTCTCGGTGGGTGGAGTGCCGATCCGCTCAGCACGGATCAGCGTCGACACTGTGAGATAGCCCGGCGGGTTACACCCGGAACCCGGAGAGCGGCGGCAGTTGGACGACACGACCAGGCGATTAACGTGCTGCGGGAGCAGAACCCGGGCCTGGTGATCCTTGCGGCCCATGATCCGGGAGCGGTCGCGCGCCTGGCACCCGCGGCCAAGGCCCTTACCGAAAGACGGCAGGTGGACGCGCCAGTGTCCCGCATCCGCCACGCACTGCTCGGCCCGAGGGCTCTACCGGACTGGGACCCGCCTTCCACATCCTCGATGGGCACTGGAGGTACACGGCAGGGTGGTGTGTCTGCTGGGCGTGTGGATCTGGATCTTCTTGGGCTTGGGGTGGGGCTCCTGTCACGCCTGCGTACGAGCCGGGCGTGTCCTGC
>JAOPYK010000181.1 GCA_025964695.1 Streptosporangiaceae bacterium
CCCACTGCTGCCTCCCGTAGGAGTCTGGGCCGTGTCTCAGTCCCAGTGTGGCCGGTCGCCCTCTCAGGCCGGCTACCCGTCGTCGCCTTGGTAGGCCATCACCCCACCAACAAGCTGATAGGCCGCGAGTCCATCCCCAGTCGAAAAAACTTTCCACCCACCCCCATGCGAGGGCAGGTCATATCCGGTATTAGACCTAGTTTCCCAGGCTTATCCCAGAACCAAGGGCAGGTTACTCACGTGTTACTCACCCGTTCGCCGCTCGAGTACCCCGAAGGGCCTTTCCGCTCGACTTGCATGTGTTAAGCACGCCGCCAGCGTTCGTCCTGAGCCAGGATCAAACTCTCCATAAAGGCCACACGACCAACCCACCCCAAACAGAGCGAACCGGCCAAACCTCGAGAATCCAAACCCAGCAAAAACAACCAACCCACCCCACAAAAAGGGAAGGCCGATCATCATCTGCCTCAAAGAAACCCACACCCCACCCACACCGCAGAACACGGCACAAGCAGAGCACAGGGCAGACACCCCAACAAAACAAAAGGGCACCTGTATAAGGCACTGGCTTTTAACACGCTGTTGAGTTCTCAAGAAACGGACACACACCACCAGGAACCACACCAGGTCCCATCCGGGGCAACCCTTCAAACTTACCAGATGTTCACCGCCTGTCAACCAGATCTTTACAAGATCCAATCAGCAAGAATGACATCCCCTTCTCACAATCTCGCGATGGACAGGACAAAACCCGCCAACCTTAGGATTTGAGAAGTGCCCGGGGCCGACCACCATGCGGTGTTCTGCATCCCACTCAGGCCAGGTGTTCCAGCTTACCCCAGACCTCGTGGTGCTCGGTCCGTATCCGCTGAAACAGTCACCCGGAGTTCGGCCATCTCGCGATGTCCCGCGTCCCCCAGGCATAGAGAACATTAGGGTGATCGTGGAAAAGCGTCAAATCCGGCGTATTGCTGCTGCATTTCTCCTGGTCAGCACCGCGAATCGGCGTTAAGCGCAACCAGGCGCGGCCCCGCGGAACGGCCGTTGCCCGCCTCCCCCGGCCACCGCATGAGCACAGGAGCCGGGAAAGAACCCGGGAAGACCCACTGAAACAGGTGGACTGAGCCTCATCTCCGGCGTCTCATAGACATCAGGCTCGGCTGTGAACGGAGGTGATGCCTTGACCTCCCCGGCGATGCGTCCTGGCGAGTACAAGGCCGCCCTGTCCCTGCTCCCCCTCGAACTCGTGAACCGCGCTGTGCGGCTGCAGCGCTATGTGCTCCGCAGCGTTGAGTGCGTGGCCTGCCGGGAGGTGGGCGAGGCCGCCAAACTCGCCCTCACCGCCGCTCGCTTCGATGACCTCCATGCGGCGGAGCGGCTGCTTTCCCTCGCCGAGCGCCGGCTCGGTGAGAACGACCATGCCGGCGGCTGCCGGCCCACCCCGGCTCTCCCGAAGCCGACCGCACGGATGCGCACGAAGCGCTCGCGCGGGGGCGTCCACGGCCAAGTCGCCCGCTGGGCCGGTCACCGCCCGCTGGTCGCCGCCACCGATGCCAGCTGGAAGCGGCACAGCACCGGCTATGGCTATCTCGCCACGGACGGCCGGTGGGGACTGCGCGGCTGGAACAGCGGCCGTACGGATCCGAGCGGTCCCTCGAAGGTGCTCATCAACGAGCTACGGGCGGTGGATCTGCTCGTCGCGACGATCGAGGAGCCGGGCGCCGAGCTCACCCTGCTGGTCGACAACACCTCGGCGCTGGCGTTCCTGCGCCGGTGGCAGCGCGGCGCCGTCACCTCCCTGCCCGAGGGCTATGACCTGCGGCCGCGTACGACCGGCGCCAAGCCGACGCTGGTGCGGCTCGCCGAACGCGTGGCCAGGATGCCGGGTCTGCGGCTGGAACATGTCCGGAGCCACTCCGGACATCTGCTCAACGAGGCGGCCGATTCGCTCGCCTCGCTCGGGCGGCGCCGCGCGGCGCACAAACTCGACGTCGGTGCCCGCGCCCAGGACCTGGTGGAGTCCTTCCTGCTCGCCTGGCACCAATAGCGCCTGCGCGGCGCCGGCGGCGATCGTTCATCTCGGGCCGAGGATTACCGGGCGCTCAACGGGAAGGGAAGGGGCTTGGGCGCGGAAAGCGCCGAATGGCGAGGGGTTCGGGATGCCGACACGACCGATACGAGGAAGACGGCTACGAAGAATGCGACGGCAGGGTGTTGCGGTGATAGGGGCCATGGCGGTCCTGGCGGCCGCCGGGTGTTCGTCCGGGCTCGGTGGTAAAGGTGGCAAGCCGGCGCAGCTGGTGATCAGTCCGGCGACGGGAGCCCGGCAGGTCACCCCGGATGCGGGGGTATCGGTCAAAGCCGCCCATGGAAAGCTCACGCGGGTGGTCGTGACCGGCCCCGGCGGAAGCCAGGCCGAGGGACGGCTGGCTCCTGACCGCGGCTCGTGGCAGACGAGGTGGTCCCTGCGCCCGGCCAGCACCTACACGGTCAGCGCCCAGGCGACCGGCGACGACGGCAAGCAGGTCACCGGCAAGGCGACCTTCACCACGCTCACCCCGCAGCACACGCTCGACAGCGGGATGTCACCGCTGTCGGGCGAGACCGTCGGCGTGGGCATGCCCGTGCAGCTCCTGCTGTCGCGAACCGTGGGCACCAAGCAGGGCAAGGCCGCGGTCGAACGCTCCCTCGACGTGCGGATGTCCCAGCCCGTCGAGGGAGGCTGGAGCTGGGTCAGCGACCAGGAACTTCAGTTCCGCCCGCGCGACTACTGGCCGACCGGGGAGAAGGTCAAGGTCACGGCCCACCTGGCCGGAGTAAGGGCCGGCGACGGGCTGTGGGGCGGCAAGGACCGCACGGTCGACTTCACCGTCGGCCCCCGGCACATCACCAAGGTCGACGCCCGAACCCACGAGGCCACGGTCACCAGCGGCGGGAAGGTGGTCCGGACCATCCCGGTCAGCCTGGGCAAGCCCGGCGACGACAGCTACTCAGGCATCATGATCGCGCAGGAGAAGGCCGCCGACATCGTCATGGACTCGGCGACCACCGGTCACCCCGGCGAATACCGCATCCCCACCAAGTGGAACGTCCGGATGACCTACAGCGGGACCTTCTTCCACGCCGCACCATGGTCGACCGGCGCGCAGGGCAACTCCAACGTCAGCCACGGCTGCGTCAACGCCAGCCCGGAGAACGCCCACTGGTTCTTCTCCTTCACCCAGCGGGGTGACGTCATCGAGGTCAGCGGGACCTCCCGCAAGCTGCAATTCGGCAACGGCCCCACCCCCTGGGCGAAGTCCTGGCAGGAGTGGCAGACCGGGAGCGCACTGGGCCCGGCCGCCTCCTCCCAGCCCGCGCAAACCGCCCAGCCCGCGCCCAACGCCTCCCCGACGGGCTGAAAAGGGCTGAAAAAGGGCTGACCAGAAGAACTCTGGCTAGAAGGACCGACCAGGGTCAGCGACGATCGATGTCGGTGTACTCGCGCTCGTTGGGGCCGATGTAGACCTGGCGCGGCCGGCCGATCTTGGTGGCCGGGTCGGTCATCATCTCCCGCCACTGCGCGATCCAGCCGGGCAGCCGTCCGATCGCGAAGAGCACGGTGAAGGCGTTGGTGGGGAACCCCAGCGCCTTGTAGATGACGCCGGTGTAGAAGTCGACGTTCGGGTAGAGCTTGCGCTCGATGAAGTACTCGTCGGCCAGGGCGACCTCCTCGAGCCGCATCGCGATGTCGAGCAGCGGGTCGGACTTGCCCATCAGCTCCAGCACCCGCCCGGTGGCCTTCTTCACCACCGACGCCCGCGGGTCGTAGCTGTGGTACACGCGGTGCCCGAAGCCCATCAGCTTGAGACCGGGCTCCTTCGCCTTGACCCGGGTCACGAACGCGTCGACGTCGCCGCCGTCCGCCCTGATCCGCTCCAGCATCTCCAGCACCGCCTGGTTGGCGCCGCCGTGCAGCGGGCCGAACAGTGCGTTGACCCCGGCGGAGACGGACGAGAACAGGTTGGCCTGGCTGGAGCCGACCAGACGCACCGTCGAGGTCGAGCAGTTCTGCTCGTGGTCGGCGTGCAGGACGAACAGCATGTCCAGGACCCGCGCGATCTCCGGGTCTGCCTCGTACGGCTGGGTCGGCAGGCCGAAGGTCATGCGCAGGAAGTTCTCGACGTAGCCGAGGGAGTTGTCGGGATAGAGCAGTGGCTGCCCGATGGAGGTCTTGTAGGCGTACGCCGCGATGGTCGGCAGCTTGGAGATGAGCCGGATGCTGGAGATCTCGACCTGCTCGTGGTCGAACGGATCGAGGCTGTCCTGGTAGAAGGTCGACAGGGCGCTCACCGCCGAGGAGAGCACCGCCATCGGGTGGGCGTCGCGGGGGAAGCCGGAGAAGAACGCCTTGAAGTCCTCGTGCAGCAGGGTGTGCCTGCGGATCGATTCGACGAACTCCTCGAGCTGGGCGGTGGTCGGCAGCTCTCCGTGGATCAGCAGGTAGGCGACCTCGATGAAGGAGGAGCGTTCGGCGAGCACGTCGATCGGGTAGCCGCGGTAGCGCAGGATGCCGGCGTCGCCGTCGATGTAGGTGATCGCGGACGCGCAGGACGCGGTGTTGACGAAGCCTGGGTCGAGGGTGACGTACCCGGTCTCTTTGAGAAGGTCGGCGACGCCGAGACCCGCCGGCCCCTCGGTCGCCTGCGTCACCTCGATGGGCATCCGTCCACCCGCGTGCTTCAGCTCGATGTCGGACATGGGTGTGCTCCGCTCCGTCACGTGTTCTCAGCCGACCCGGCGGGTACGTCCCGGGCCCTGGGACCAGTCTGCCGAAGATCCGCTGTCCAGTCACCCGGGCCCGCGCCGCGGGATCCCGTCCCCCGCCTGGGCCGAGGTCTGCAGGGAGACCGGTGAACCGCGCCCTGGGGGATCCGCGCCTCAGAGAACCCGCCTGGCGGGGAACCACGCCGCGGGGAACCACGCCGCGCGGGAACCGTCCGGCGGGGAATCACCCGGCCGGCGCCGGTCAGTGGTCCGGACCGGACGCGCCGGACACCCGGGTCACAAAGGCCACCAGTTCCTCGGGGCTCAGCCCGACCAGTTCGGCGCGGTGGACCGCCATGAGGAGCAGATGGGCGACCAGGTCCCCGCCCCGCTCGGGCGAGCCGTACCACTCCCAGAGCTTCTCGAAGC
>JAOPYK010000247.1 GCA_025964695.1 Streptosporangiaceae bacterium
CCCCCCTGCGGTTTGTGGCCGTACGAGGCGGCCAGGGCGGATAACGTTCAACACATGTCAGTTCCCCGGGTCGCCGTCACCGTCGACCTCGTCGTGCTGACCGTCCGGGAGCAGCGGCTGTCGGCCCTGGTGTGGCGCCGCGACCGGCACCCGTACGCCGGCTGCTGGTCGCTGCCCGGGGGCTTCGTCCAGCTCGACGAGGACCTGCCGGTGGCCGCGTCCCGGCTGATGGCCGAGCGCGCCGGGCTGGCGGACGTACGCATCCATCTCGAGCAACTGGCGACCTACGGCTACCCGGACCGCGATCCTCGCCAGCGGGTGGTCAGCGTCGCCTATCTCGGGCTGGCACCGGATCTGCCGGCCTCCAGCCGCGCGCAGGTGCTGTGGACCTCGGTGGACGATCTGGTGAAGAGGGACCAGGCCGCCTTCGACCACCGCCGGATCCTGCTGGACGGGGTGGAGCGGGCCCGGGCCAAGCTGGAGTACACGTCACTGGCCGCGGCCTTCTGCCCGCCCGAGTTCACCGTGGCCGAGCTGCGCCGGGTGTACGAGATCGTCTGGGGCACCCCGCTGGACCCCCGCAACTTCCACCGGAAGGTCACCGGCGCCGATCATTTCCTGGTCCCGACCGGGTGCACGACCACTCGCGACGGAGGTCGGCCGGCCCAGCTCTACCGGCGTGGCGGCGCCGAGCAACTGCGCCCCCCGATGTTGCGCCAGCGCACCTAGCGGCAGATGCATGACCAGCTCGTTGCTACCTTTTGAAGTTATGTCTGGAGACTTGTCGGGAATCTTGCGGCGCCTCATCAGGGACATCGGCGAAGCCGGTGTGGCCAAGATGGAAGCCGATCCCGGTCTGGCCGCCGCGGTGGACCAGCACGCGGCGGCCGTCCGGGATGTGATCACCGGGTCCGGTGGTGAGCTGCACGAGGCCGCGCTGATGGAGTATCTGCACGGCTTCACCGACACGGCGCTGGAGCAGGGGTGGTGGCCCGGTGAGGAGTACGACTGGCAGCTCGTCCGGGTCATCGCCGTGTGCTCATTGGTACGTGGGTCCTCCAGCGCCTGATCCCGGCATGTTGGGGTGGGTCGTCTGCTGGGTCGTCTGCTCGGTCGGTACCCCGCTGCCGCGGATGGCGTCCTCGCGGCCCCGCTGGTAGGACGCTCCCCGGAGCTTGCCGGTCTCGCTCTCGGCGGACGACAGAATGCGTTCCCACCGAGCCTGCATCGGGCGGATGAGACCACCGCCGGCACCGATCGCGATCACCGCGCCGATCGTGGCCAGTACCGTGATGAGGACGGGCTCGGTGACGGTGGTCGCGATGCCTATCTGGTTGAGCGCCGCGATCACGCCGAGCGCCATGATGAAGATGGCCGCGACGTCGCCGATGAGCGGGCCATATGACAGCCGGCCCAGCGCGGTGCTGACAAGGTCCTTGACCACCTTGGCGATCGCCGAGGCCACCACGATCAGAATGACGGCCACGATCGCCCTGGGCAGCCACGCGACCACGCTGGCGAGTAGTGCGGTCACCGGATTGGGGCCGAACACCCCGAACGCCATCTGCAGGGTGATCAGCAAGATCGCGTAGTAGACCAGCGCGGCCACCAGGCTGCTGGCGTCGTATTCACTGCGCCGCAGGGTGTCGCCGATCAACCCTCGCTCGACCATGCGGTCGAAGCCCACCCTCTCGAGCACCATGTCCACCAGTTTGCGCAGCGCCCGTGCGATGACCCATCCGACCACCAGAATGATCAGGAACACCAGGATCTTCGGCACGGTATGGGCGATCGAGTTGAACATGTTCTGAAGGCTCTGCCTGATGTTCATAGAAGGCTCCCCCCAAGTACATCCGTCGCTATTGATACTCTCCGAGGCCGTACCCGTGACTTTCTGCTATCAAGCGCCTGACCTGGCAATATCGGTTTATGGTGTGCGATGCCCGGGTGGGGGTCGGGCTGGGGGCGACCGGGAAACGGCAGGCCGGGCCGCACACTAATGTGGGGCGGACCACCCCACGCTCAACCCGGAGGACGACCGTGTCTGCCACTCCTCGTTTCCGTTCCGTGCTCGATCGGTTCGTGGCGTACAAGCCCGGCAAGACGGTGACCGGCCCCGGCGGCAGGTCGTTCAAGCTCTCCTCGAACGAGTCGCCGTACGGCCCGCTGCCCTCGGTGCTGGAGGCCATCACCGAGGCCGGGCGCCAGGTCAACCGCTACCCCGACAACAGCTGCTCCGAGCTGATCGCGGAGATCGCCCGGCACCATCGGGTGCCCGAGGAGCAGGTGACGGTCGGCTGCGGCTCGGTCGGGGTCACCCAGATGCTGCTCGAAGCCGTCGGCGAGCCCGGCTCGGAGGTCATGTACGCCTGGCGGTCCTTCGAGGCCTACCCGCTTCTGGTCTCGCTGTCGGGGGCCGCCGCCGTGCAGGTACCCCTCCGCGACGAGCGGCACGACTTGGCCGCGATGGCCGACGCCATCACCGCGCAGACCCGTCTGATCTTCGTCTGCAACCCCAACAACCCGACCGGTACGGTCGTGGGCGCGGCCGAGCTGGAGGCGTTCCTGGACCGGGTGCCGGCGGACTGCCTGGTCGTGCTGGACGAGGCCTACCGCGAGTACGTCCGGGACACCGACGTCTCCGACGGGCTGATGCTCTACCCGCAGCGGCCCAACCTGGTGGTCCTGCGGACGTTCTCGAAGGCGTACGGGCTGGCCGGGTTGCGCATCGGCTATCTGGTCGGGCATCCGCTGGTGGCCGCGGCGGTGCGCAAGACCTATCTGCCGTTCACCGTCAACAGCGTCGCGCAGGCCGCCGGGATCGCCTCGCTGCGGGCCGAGGACGAGCTGCTGGAGCGGGTGGAACTCACCGTCAAGGAGCGCGAGCGGGTCCGCGGTGCTCTTCTCGTGCAGGGGTGGACCGTGCCGGCCAGCGAGGCCAACTTCGTCTGGCTGCGGCTCGGCGAGGACACCATGGCCTTCTCCGCCGCCTGCGACGCGGCAGGGGTGAGCGTGCGGCCGTTCGCCGGTGACGGGGTCCGCGTCTCGATCGGCTCACCCGACGACAACGACGCCTTCCTCGCCGTCGCGGAGTCGTACCCCACCCGCAACTGACCCGCCGGCCTGCGCCGAAGCCTGTCAGCCGGGTTCGCCGGCGCCGACCGAGACGGTGTCCGCCCGGGGCACGGCGGCCGGGCGGGCACGGCGTTCGGTGGAGACCACGATGCCGACTCCGGCCATGATGATCAGCCCGCCGACGAGCATCGGCCAGGTCACGGTCTCGCTGAGGATCAGCGCCCCGAGCAGCACCGCGACGGCGGGGTTGACGTAGGCGTAGGTGCCGACCAGGGAGATCGGGGCGTTGCCGAGCAGCCAGGAGTACGCGGTGAACGCCACCAGCGACCCGAAGACGACGAGATAGCCGAGGGCCAGCCAGGACCTGGCGGAGACCTGGCCGGGGTCCATCGTCTCGCCCCGGGCGGACGCGACGACGATGAGCGCCAGCCCCCCGGCGGCCATCTCGTACACGCTGGTGGTCAGAGAGTTCGCGGGCAGCGGCAGCCGGCCGGACAGGAACGAGCCGAGCGCCCACGACAGCGACGCCACCAGGATGATGGCGATGCCCAGCGCGCTGCCCGACCCGCCATGGTGCAGCAGGGACAGCAGCGCGACCCCCGCGAAGCCGGTGATCACCCCGATCATGGTGGCCACGGCCGGGCGGTCGCCGGTCGCCAGCCGGAAGACCACGAGCCACAGGGGCACCGACGCGACCATCAGCGCGGCCAGCCCGGTGGAGATGTGCTGCTCGGCGACGGCCACCATGCCATTGCCGCCGGTGAGCAGCAGAATCCCCACCAGGGCCGCCGAGCCCAGCCGCCGAAGGGGAACGCGAAGCGCGCCGGGGCCGTGCCGTACGGCGACGTAGGCGGCCAGCAGGACAGCGGCGATCACGAACCGGATCGCGCCACCGAGCAGCGGCGGGATGGTCTCGATCACGATCCCGATGCCGAGATAGGTCGAGCCCCAGACGACGTAGACGATGAGCAGTGCCGACCACGCGACCGGGCTCATCGTGCGGGTGTCAGGAGTCGTAGTGCTCATGACTCATGACAATAGGGGATAGGCCCGACACTTCCCGCGGTTATCGGCCCCTCCACCGGTGGGCGATCTGGTCATCGCCGGGACGGTGACGAGACCTACCTCGGTGCGCCTGGCCGCCCCGGCTACAGGTCCAAGTCGTGTTGCTTGATCCTCTGCACCAGCCC
>JAOPYK010000262.1 GCA_025964695.1 Streptosporangiaceae bacterium
GGCACTGGCTTTTAACACGCTGTTGAGTTCTCAAGAAACGGACACACACCACCAGGAACCACACCAGGTCCCATCCGGGGCAACCCTTCTAACTTACCAGAACCCCAGCCCCTGTCAACCCGACCAACCACACCGGAACCAACCAGAGACCTAGCCCACCGAACGTTGCTCGGGCAGCCATGCGACTACCCATAGATGATCAGTGGAGGGATTCCCACGGGCCGGCCACCTCAAGTGTCCTGCATCCCGTTTTGCGCTATTTAGTCCAGCTTACACCGGTTGGGAGCGAGTCCCAACCGATTATGTCCAGACCAGTGCGTCCCCGGGGCCGTCCGCCTCTCGGCGTTCCGCATCCCCTCGGGGCATGGAGAACATTACGCAGTCACCGCAGTCACGTCAAACTCAGAGCCGTACCCCTGTCTCTGCTGTCACAAACCAGCTGATCAACAGGTTGCAGGCGGTCAACACCGCGTGGCGTTGAGCCGCCGTCAGGTGTGCCTGCCAACTCGCCGGTCTCGGTCTCCGGCGAAAGAATCACTACCGTCGGCGCCATCTGCCCGAAGAGCGGCGGAGAGCCACCGAGGAAACGTTGCACCGAGAGGGATGTCGACGAGCAAAAGGGCCACGCGAACGCGGCCCTTTTCGTGGAAACCAAGTGGAGCTATGGGGATTCGAACCCCAGACCTCCTCCATGCCATGGAGGCGCGCTACCAGCTGCGCCATAGCCCCGCGCCGAGAACCCGTCCCGACAACGAGAGTTGATCCTACCGGTCCGCATACGGTCCTACGACCACAACCACCCCATTGGTCACTCGCTCCGGAGCCTTACACCCTGGTGGTAGCTGCAACATCGCCGTCGAGACAGGTATCTGATCTGACTACACGGCTTACGCTCGGTACAGTCGTCCAGAGAAGGCGGAGATATGGAAACCCAGCCCGGTTGCGGCCAGTGCTCCTGCTCTGATGAAGCACAGCGGGTGGCGGGTGGCACGAGCCACGTTGCCGTCACCAACAAGGATCGGTGACCTGGCCAAGAGGGAAGGTGACACCCCGATTCCGGACTCGAGGAGCCACCGGAATCAGGTGATCCATTCGCGGGTCAGGCGCTGCACGGCCATGCCGTCGAGGTCGGCCAGCTTGATCCCGGCGAACCGCCGCGCCCAATCCGAGGTCTGATAGCGGAAGTGCGGCTCGTCGGCGGAGAGCACCGACCTCACGACCTCCGCGACCTCGTCGGGGGTCTGTGCGTTCGCGAAGGCGTCGGCCGAACGAGACAGGTACGACTCCAATGCGGGCCCGTACGGTCCGGCGGCCGTGATCAGCGCACTCCGGTCCACACCGATATTGGCCACGAACTCACTGGCCACCGCGCCGGGCTCAATGACCGACACCCGTACTCCAACGGCGCCTGCGACCGGTGCGAGCGCCTCCATGAAGCCCTCGGCCGCGAACTTGGCCGCGCAGTAGGCCTCATTGAAGGGCTGGCCGATGACTCCCCCGACGCTGGTCACGGTCAGCAGCCGGCCGCCGCTTCTCCGCAGGTGTGGCATCGCGGCCTTGGTCACCGCGACGACACCGAAGAAGTTGACCTCCATCACCCGGCGGACGTCGGCCAAGGTTTCCAGGTCGATCGTGCCGAGGTGGCCGGCTCCCGCGTTGTTGATGACGGCGTCCAGCCGGCCGTGCGCGGCGACCGTCGCCCCCACGCAGTCCGCGATGGAGGTGTCGGAGGTGACGTCCAGCCGCCGTACGTCCATCCCCGCGTCCCGCAACGGTGCGGCCTTCTCCAGGTCCCGCATGGTGGCGACGACCTGATGGCCGGTCTTGGCCAGGGAGAAGGCGACGGCCATGCCGATTCCCGATGACGTACCGGTGATGAGGACAACGGACATACGGCTCTCCCTGTGGTGGACGACCGGTGGACGAGAGTGCTGGACAAGAAGACGGAAGTGTCAGAGCCGGACGAGCATCTTGCCGGTGTTGGCGCCGCGCAACATGCCGAGGAAGGCCTCCACGGCGTTCTCGATCCCGTCCACGACCGTCTCCTCGCTACGGAGGGAACCGTCGCGCAGCCAGCCCGCGGCCTGCGAGATGTACTCCCCGGCGAGATGTGCGTGGTCAGTGACGATGAAGCCCCGCAGAGTCAGCCGTCTGCCGATGGCGAGCGCGAGATTGTCCGGCCCGGGTACGGGACCGGTGGCGTTGTACTGTGCGATGGCGCCGCACAGTGCGATTCTGCCGTGCGGGCGCATCGCGGAGATGGCGGCGCGCAGGTGGTCACCGCCGACATTGTCGAAATAGACATCGATCCCGTCCGGCGCCGCCTCGGCCAGCTGCCTCTCGAGCGAGCCCTCGCGGTAGTCGATGGCCGCGTCGTACCCGAACTCCTCCACCAGGCGGGCGGCCTTCTCCGGACCGCCGGCGGAGCCGATGACCCGGGATGCGCCGAGCCGCTTGGCCAGCTGTCCGGCGACGCTGCCGACCGCCCCCGCCGCGCCGGAGACGAAGACCACATCGCCGTCCTTGACCGGCGCCACCTCCTTGAGCCCCGCATAGGCGGTCAGACCGGTGACCCCGAGCGCGCCCAGATAGCTCTGCACGGGGGCCAGTGACGGATCCACCGTGCGGGCCTTCCGGGCGTCCAGGGTCGCGTACTCACGCCAGCCGAGACCGTGCAGCACGGTGGTGCCCTCGGGCACATCCGCCGACCGAGAAGCGATCACGGTGCCGAGCGCGCCACCGTCCATCGGCACGCCCAGCTGGAACGGCGGCACATAGGACTTGACGTCGTTCATCCGGCCGCGCATGTAGGGGTCGACCGA
The DNA here is from genome assembly GCA_025964695.1 of Streptosporangiaceae bacterium. Classification (GTDB taxonomy): domain Bacteria; phylum Actinomycetota; class Actinomycetes; order Streptosporangiales; family Streptosporangiaceae; genus Actinomadura_E. The sequence goes on from JAOPYK010000262.1 coordinate 2,823, forward strand.
CATCCAGTCGTTGCGGACCAGGATCTCGCCGGGACCCGGTTCTGCGACCGGTGCCTCCACCATCTTGAAATCGCTTGGTTTCGGCTCGCCGGCGGGACGCGCGGCCAGTCGCACTTCACGGCCGCTGCGCGGAATGGACACGATGCGAACCTCCAGATGTGTGTGTACATACACACGTTACGCACCTGTGTGTGTACACACAAGTTGCTATAATGCGGGCATGTCCCCCGTTCCCCTCAAACAGGGCAAGCTGGCCCTGGAGGACCTCGCCTTCTACGGCCTGTTCTGGGCCGGGAACACGCTCAGCGCCCGAGTCGAGCAGCACTTGAAGCGCGCCCACGATCTGCCGGTCTCATGGTTCGAGGTGTTGCTCTGGCTCTATCACCAGGATGCCTCGGTATCGGTCTCCGACCTTGGCTCCTGCACCATGCTCAGCCGCAGCCAGGTCTCCCGGGTCCTCGACGCCCTGCGGGAGCGCGGGCTCATCGTCCGTACCCAATCGCCCACCGACGCGCGCTCCGTGGGCGTGGCGCTCACCCCGGAGGGCCGCGTGCTGTTCGAGCAGGCCGACGCGACGCGGCGCGCCTGCCTGGCCGAGGTGTTCACCGATCGGCTGGACCAGGACGAATTGGCCGCGCTGACCGGAATCTGGCGCAAGCTCAAGGAGTGATCACAGTCGTGGGACGTGACTAAGGGCCAGGGCGGAAAGTTTGACTTTCCACCACTGGCCCCCAGGTCCGACGTGGAGCTATGGGGATTCGAACCCCAGACCTCCTCCATGCCATGGAGGCGCGCTACCAGCTGCGCCATAGCCCCGCGCGACTGCGTGGACTTTCATCCCGCAGCGCGTCGCCAGTGTATAGGACACCGGACCCTGGTTCGAATTCATATCCGGGTCAGGTGCCATTGTCCGAGCGGTCGTCGCTGAGCACCGGCTCGGGCAGGGTGCCGGCGTTGTGCTCGATCAGCCGCCATCCGCCGTCCCGCATCTCGGCGAGGACCGACCAGCAGCAGTTGGACAGCCCGCCGAGCCGTTCCCAGATCTGCTCCGGAAAGCCGAGCAGGTGGGCCATGCCGAGCCGCAGCGCGGCGCCGTGCGAGGCCACCACCAGCAACCCGTCCCTGGGCAGCCGGTCAATGGCTCGTTTCAGTGCGGCCCCGACCCGTTCAGCGACCTGCTCGCTGGTCTCGCCGCCGGGCGGCTGCCAGATCGCGTGCTCGGCCGGGTACTGCTCGCGGATCTCGGTGGAGGTGAGGCCCTCCCATTTGCCGCCGTCTCGTTCGACGAGATCCTGGTCGTAGCTGACCGGTAGTCCGGTGACCGCGGCCAGTGCCGCCGCGGTCTTGGCGGCCCGCTGCAGAGGTGAGGCCGTGATCGCGGTGGGCTTCAGCCCGGCGAGCAGCCGGGCCGCCCGCTCCGCTTGGCCGACACCGGTCTCGTCCAGCGGGATATCGGTCTTGCCTTGGAAGCGCCGCTCGACGTTCCAGGTGGTCTGACCATGCCGCCAGAGCACGACCCGGCGGTGACCGCCTTGGACCGAAGAATCACTCACTGTAATTGCCCCGCTCGCCTCACGGGCGCCTTCTGGCGCACGAATCTCTCGTCGCTTGCTGACTCGCTTCGCACGGCCCTCGGTGGAAAAGGGCCCGTGCGCACGGCTTGCCTACTGAACCTCGCCCGCCCGGACGCGCTGCGCGGCGTGCGCGTTCACTTCATCCGGGAGTTCTATCTGCGGACAGTCCTTCCACAGGCGCTCCAGGGCGTAGAAGATCCGGTCCTCTTGGCTCTGGATGTGGACGATGATGTCGATGAAGTCCAGCAGCACCCACCGTCCCTCACGCTCGCCCTCGCGGCGTACGGGTTTGGCACCGGCGTCTTCGCGCAGTCGCTTCTCGACTTCATCGACGATGGCGCGGACTTGCCGGTCGTTGGGTGCGGAGCAGAGCACGAACGCGTCGGTGATGACGAGTTGCTCGCTCACGTCGTAGGCGATGATGCCGTCTGCCAGCTTGTCAGAGGCCGCCTCAGCGGCGAGCTGGACCAACTGGGTGGCCTTTTCGGATGCGGTCACGATGCGGTCGTGGTCCTCCTCGTTAGGGGTGCTGCCACGTCCACCTTCTCATGACGTCGTCGGCGACCCCACTGTTGACGTTCTCCAACGAGGATATCCGCACTGGCCATCAGAACCGAATGAGAATCCGGTACGAGGGCCCGGTGGATGCCGGCCCGGTGGCCAATCGCCCGGTGCGGTAAAGAGTCATCCCTCATCGGGCGGATCTGTTGATGTACTGCCGCGATACAGCGTTGACCTGCGGCCGACCCGTCGATCATGTTCTGACGTGGGCCTGGGCATCTCGACGCTACTCGTTGTTGCGCGCTTGATGACATCGTCATGTGCCCTGAATGTGCCCTGAATGTGCCCTCACTTAAACGTCAAGGCTCCCCATCTGCCTGTCCTTCCCGTTTGCCATGGGTGAGCCACCAAGCCCTTGACCTTGACGCTGCCACACGGTCCCTGGGGATCGTGCTGCGGCGGAAGGTCCCCCTCGTCACGGGAGCCCGCTCTCACCGCCTAACCTGGGCATATAGGTGTCGAGTGAGGTGCGGGGTGATGGGGTCAGGGGTCGACTACAAGGCCGTATTCAATGCCACCGTGGCGCCGTTGCTGGTGCTGACACCGGACTTCGTCATCGTGGCGGCCAATGACTCCTACCTGAGGGTGACCGGACGGACCCGGGCGGACCTGCTCGGCCAGCACGTCTTCACTGTCTTTCCTCCCAACCCCGACGCTGCCAACGACCCCCACGCGCAGGGAGTGGAGGCCTTGCGTGCCTCGCTGTCACGGGTAGTGGCCACCGGCCGGCTGGACACCATGGCGCTGCAAAGGTACGACGTCGAGGCGACCGGCGGATCGGGGGGGTTCGAGGAGCGGTACTGGAGTTCGGTCAACGCGCCCGTCCTTGGCCCCGACGGTGAAGTCAAGCTGATCATTCACCGTGCCGAGGAGGTCACCGGCTTCCTCAAGCAGCTGAAGCGGTCCCGCGGACGCGGCGTCACCGGCGCCCGGGCGGAGCAAGAGGAGATGGAGACCGGCGTCTACGCTCGCGCCTACGAGCTCCTGGACCTCAACGAACGGCTCAAGCAGGGGTACAGACAACAAAGTCAGAGCATGTCGGCGCTGCGGGAGGCCATCGAACGGCAGCGGCGGTTCGTCTTCGACGCCTCCCACGACCTGCGCAACCCGATCACCGGGCTGCTGACCGAACTCGAGGTCGCACTCTCACAACCCGGTGCCGACCCCGACACCGACCTGCAGCAAATCCTGCGCAAATTGCTGCGAGACGCCGAGCGGCTCAACGACCTCGTCGCCGACCTGCTCGAACTCTCCCGCCTCGACACCGCGACGCCCGCCGCCACCGAACCGGTCGATCTGGCCCATCTCGTCGTGGACGAACTGGAACACGGCACCATGACCGCCGACGTCCTGACCCGCCTCGATCAGCAGGTGATGGTGCGCGCCTCCAAGATCCGGCTGGCCCGGCTCCTGAACAACCTGGTCGCCAACGCCGAACGGCACACCACCACCAAGATCGAGATCATCGTCACAACCGACCCGCCCGACGCGGTCCTGGAAGTCATCGACGACGGACCCGGCATCGCCCCGGCCGACCGCGAAAGAATCTTCGAACGCCTCCGCCGCCTCGATGACGCCCGCCGCCAGGACCCCGGCGGCTCCGGGCTCGGCCTGCCCATCGCACGTCAGATCGCCCAGGCCTACGGCGGTCACCTGTACGCCGCCGACCACCCCACCGGCGCCCGCTTCGTCCTCCGCCTTCCCCTCGCCGCCTAGCCCCGTTCTCCTCGTCAAGCAGCTACGGACAGCGCTGCACGGCTGGGCATGGCCGATGAGCTGCCTTACTCACAATCAAGGCAACTCCACCGAGAGCAGACCACGGCCCTCGTCGAGGGGCTCTACGGCTTCACATCAATCCCGTGATCGGTGAGCTTAATCCCGGTAAAGGTTTCTTTTGTTGATGTACTGGACGATGCCGTCCGGCACCAGATACCAGATGGGCTCCCCGGCGCGCACCCGCTCCCGTACCTCGCTGGAGGAGATGGACAGGGCGGGCACCTCGACCAGGCTGACCTTGCCCTCCGGCAGTCCCGGGTCCTCCAGGTGGTGACCTGGCCGGGTGCAGCCGATGAAATGCGCGAGGGTGAACATCTCGTCGGCGTTGTGCCAGGTCAGCATCTTGGCGAGGGCATCGGCTCCGGTGATGAAGAACAGCTCGGTGTCCGGGCCGTACAGCGCGCGCATCTCCCGGAGCGTGTCGATCGTGTACGTCGCACCAGGGCGCTCCACATCGACCCGGCTCACCCGGAAACGCGGGTTGGAAGCAGTGGCGATCACCGTCATCAGATAGCGGTCTTCGGCCTCGGCGACCTTCCGGCCGTTCTTCTGCCACGGCTCACCGGTCGGCACGAACACGACCTCGTCGAGGTCGAAGAGGTGCGCGACCTCGCTGGCCGCGACCAGGTGACCATGGTGAATCGGGTCGAAGGTCCCCCCCATAACACCCAATCGACGCTTTTGTGGCATGCCATGACCTTAACGAGCCTCGCCGCAGGACCCACACGCAACCCCCTGCGTACCTCCGCGGAAATGCCACGTCGATTCAACGCGCTTTGAGCCGAGGATTCGGGTATCCGTGCGGCGAACCGTTCAGGGAACCCTGGGCCTGAGCGGTTCGTCGGAAATAGCATGTCGGATATGACGTCGAACACCCCCGATCGAAACCGCACTCGCTTCCCCGGGATCAGCTCCCGGGCCTACGAACACCCCGCCGATCGTTCCGCGCTCGTCGCGCTCCGGTCGCTCACGGGTTTCGACACCGTGCTCCGGAAGATGTCGGGGCTGTTCAGTGAGCGCGCCATCCGGCTCATGTACCTGGGCGGCAGCGTCCGGGTGAGCGAGGATCAGTTCCGCAACCTGCACGACATGGTGCGCGACGCCTCGTACATCCTGGATCTCCCGGAAGTCCCCGAGCTGTACGTCATCCAGGAGCCGACGCCCAACGCGATGGCCATCGGCGTCGACCATCCCTTCATCGTGATCAATACCGGCCTGATCGAACTGCTCGACGACGAGGAGATGCGCTACGTCGTCGCGCACGAGGTCGGCCACATCCTGTCCGGTCACGCGGTCTACCGCACGCTCGCGCTCATCCTCGCCTCGCTCGGCTCCCGGCTGGCCTGGCTGCCGCTGGGCAACATCGGGATCGCCGCGATCCTGATGGGCCTGCAGGAGTGGCAGCGCAAGTCCGAGCTGTCCGCGGACCGCGCCGGGCTGCTCGGCTCGCAGGACCCCGAGGCCGTCAAGCGCGGCCTGATGAAGATGGCCGGTGGCGCCACGCTCACCGAGATGAACACCGAGGCCTTCCTCGCGCAGGCCCAGGAGTACGAGGCCGCCGGCGACGTGCGGGACGGCCTGCTGAAGTTCCTCAACCTGCTGCGTCAGTCGCACCCGTTCGCGGTGATCCGGTTCTCCGAGATCGACAAGTGGGCGCGCGATGGCGAGTACGAGCGGATCCTGGCGGGTGACTACCCGCGGCGGGCCGACGACGGCAGCGCCTCGATCTCCGACGAGATCAAGAACGCCGCGAATTCGTACCGCGAGTCCTGGAGCCAGAGCGCCGACCCGTTCATGGGCAAGATCCGCGACGTCGCCGAGGGTGCGGCCAGTGCGGCCGAAGGCCTCTTCGACCGTTTCAGCCGCCGAGGTGGCGGTGGCAGCGGCTCGCAGAGCAGCAACAACTGACCGGCGGAGCCGCACCCGCGATCGTGTGGCCGGTGCCGCCACCGGCCACACGATCAGAGCCTTGCCAGCGGAGTCCTGCTAGAAGGGGGGCGGGGACGAGGAGTTCGACGTTACGGTCCTCGGCCTTGCCGCGGCGCAGATCGTTGTCCTCCGGCCAGTCGTTGCCGGCGAGCTCCCGCGAGAGCGACGCGAGGTGCAGCGGGTCGCCGAGCTTCCCGGCGTACGACTACAGAGCCGCCGAGTCGACCACCGTCGCGAAGATCGACAGGGTTCCGTCGAGGTTGTCCGCGATCTCCATGACCCGGCTCTGCTGTGGCCAGTCGATGTTGCCTGAATCCCGGGATCACTCCCTGAGGTGGCCCTCGCCGGTGATGACGTACTTGGTGGAGGTCAGCTCGGGCAGTCCCATCGGGCCGCGGGCGTGCAGCTTCTGGGTGGAGATGCCGATCTCCGCGCCGAAACCGAGCTCCTCACCGTCGGTGAACCGGGTCGAGGCGTTGACCATGACCGCGGCCGAGTCGACCAGGCTGACGAAACGCCTGGCCGCCTGCTGGGAGGTCGTGACGATCGCCTCGGTGTGCCCGGATCCGTATTTCCTGATGTGCGCGACCGCGTCCTCCAGCGAGTCGACCACGGCCGCGGCTATGTCCAGGGAGAGGTACTCCGCGAAGTAGTCCTCCTCGGTCGCCTCCACCACGTCCGAGTCGTACGACCTGACCGTGGCGTCGCCGTGCACGGTGACGCCCTTGTCCCCGAGGGCCGTCAGCGCGCGGGGCAGGAAGGCCCCGGCGAGGTCGCGGTGGACCAGCAGGGTCTCGGCCGCGTTGCACACCGACGGCCGCTGGGTCTTGGCGTTGATCAGGATGTCCACCGCCATGTCCAGATCGGCGGTGGCGTCCACGTAGACGCAGCAGTTGCCCACACCGGTCTCGATCACCGGCACCATCGATTCCTCGACCACCGAGTTGATCAGGGAGGCGCCACCGCGCGGGATCAGCACGTCGACCAGCCCCCGGGCGCGCATGAGGTGCTTGACCGAGTCGCGGCTGCGGCCCGGCACAAGCTGCACGGCATTGGCGGGCACCTCCGTCCCCCGCAGCGCGTCGCGCATGATCTCGACGAGGGCGTGGTTGGAGTCGTACGCCGAGGACGAGCCCCGCAGCAGCACGGCGTTGCCGCTCTTGAGAGTGAGGGCGGCGGCGTCGACGGTGACGTTGGGACGGCCCTCGTAGATGATGCCCACGACGCCGAGCGGAACGCGTACCTGCCGTACCTCCAGGGCGTTGGGCAGCGTGTAGCCACGGACGACCTCCCCGACAGGATCGGGCAGCGCGGCGACCGCCCGCACGGCGTCGGCGATCGCGACCACCCGCTGCTCGGACAGGCTCAGCCGGTCGATCATGTAGTCGGCGGTCCCGGCCTCACGGGCCCCGGCGACGTCACGCTCGTTCGCCTTGACGATCTCGGTAACCCTGGCGACCAGGGCGTCGGCGATGCGCGCCAGCGCCGCGTCCTTGACCGCACGCGGCAGCGGAGCCAGCGTCGCCGCCGCCTCCCTGGCTCGGTTGGCCACGCGGAGGAAATCCGACTGTTCCTCCACCTGCGGCAACGTGTTCTCGCCCATCGCCGGCTCCTTTCGCCCCACGGTCGTGGGAGTGTCGCGTCACCCTCATGACCGGTGGGTGAGTGTGTCCTTGTGACTCAGCAGTACGAGGTCGTCACGGTGAATTATCTCGCGTTCGTACTCGGGACCGAGCTCGCGAGCGAGCCACCGAGTCGACCGGCCCATCAGTTCGGGGATCTCCCCCGCGTCATAGTTGACCAGCCCGCGCGCCACGACCCGGTCCTCGGGGTCGCACAGGTCCACCGGGTCACCGGCCACGAAGTCGCCCCGCACGCCGGTGATCCCCGCGGGCAGCAGCGACTTACGGCGCCGTACGACAGCGTCGACCGCTCCCGGATCCAGCGACAGCCGGCCGTGGCCGGTGGTCGCGTACGCCAGCCAGAGCAGCCGGGTCGAGGGACGGTGGTCGACCGGGTGGAAGAAGGTGCCGACCGGCTCGCCGCCGAGCGCGGCGGCGGCGGACGCGGCGTTGGTCAGCACGACCGGCACACCGGCGCCGGTGGCGATCCTGGCCGCCTCGACCTTGGTGACCATGCCGCCGGTGCCGACCTTGCTGCCGGCCCTGCCGAACACGACCCCGTCGAGGTCGGCGGCATCTCGTACGTCCTCCAGCCGCCGGGCGCCTGGCCTGCGCGGGTCACCGTCGTAGAGCGCGTCCACGTCGGAGAGCAACACCAGCGCATCGGCCCTGGTCAGATGTGCGACGAGCGCGGCCAGCCGGTCGTTGTCACCGAAACGGATCTCGTCGGTGGCCACCGTGTCGTTCTCGTTGACGATCGGCACCACCCCGAGTGCCAGCAGCTGGCTGAGGGTGCGCTGCGCGTTGCGGTGGTGAGCGCGGCGCATCATGTCGTCGGCGGTGAGCAGCACCTGGCCCACGGTCAGGCCGTGCCGGGCGAAGGCGGCCGTATAGCGCGCCATCAGCAGGCCCTGCCCGACGCTGGCCGCCGCCTGCTGGGTGGCCAGATCACCGGGCCGCCGGGGCAGCCCGAGCGGCCCCAGTCCCGCGGCGATGGCCCCCGAGGAGACGAAGATGATCTCACCGCCGGACGCGCGCCGCTCCGCGAGCACGTCCACGAGCGCGTCGATGCGATCGCCGTCGATGGCGCCCTGGGTCGTCGTCAGCGACGAGGACCCCACCTTGACCACGATGCGACGGGCCTTCGTGACGGCCGAGCGCACGATTCCTCCCCAACTTCGCCGGTGCCGCCGGCTGATGCCACCCCGGCGGGTGCTAAAGGTGTCCGAGTCGTCTGTCGGTGCCACGAGGACCGAAGCCGACTTCACCACCGGCGGCGATCTCCGGCTCCCAGTCGAAGACGACCGACTCGTCCGTGGTGCCGATCATTACGGTGGCGCCCGCCTCGGCACCGGCCTCGAGCAGCTTCTCCTCGATGCCGATCTTGGCCAGGCGGTCGGCGAGGAAGCCCACGGCCTCCTCGTTCTGGAAGTCGGTCTGGCGCAGCCAGCGCAGCGGCTTCTCACCGGTGACCAGGTAGGTGTTCCCCCCGAGACGCCTGATCTCGAACTCCACGCCACCGAGCGGCTTGGGCCGGATGACCAGCCGGGTCGGCTCCTCCGGCGGCAGCGAGGCGCGGTAGGCCTCGACCATCTCGGCGAGCGCGAAGGACAGCTCGCGCAGCCCCTCGTGAGAGGCGGCCGAGACCTCGAACACCTGAAGGCCGCGCTTGGTGAACTCCGCGCGCACGAGGTCGGCCAGCTCCCGGCCGTCCGGGACGTCGATCTTGTTCAGCACCACGATCCGGGGCCGGTCGGACAGCGGCCGGTCGCCCAGATCGCTGTCGTACGCCTCGAGCTCACGCTCGATCACCTCAAAGTCGCTCACCGGGTCCCGGCCGGGCTCGGGGGTGGCGCAGTCGAGCACGTGCGCCAGCGTCGCGGAGCGTTCGATGTGCCGCAGGAACTCCAGGCCCAGGCCCTTGCCCTCGCTGGCACCCTCGATCAGGCCGGGCACGTCGGCGACGGTGAAGACATGTTCGCCGGCGCTGACCACCCCGAGGTTGGGCACCAGAGTGGTGAACGGATAGTCGGCGATCTTGGGTCGGGCCGCCGAGAGCGCGGCGATCAGCGAGGACTTACCCGCGCTGGGGAACCCCACCAGCGCCACGTCCGCGACCGTCTTGAGCTCCAGGACGATGTCGAACTCGCTGCCGGGCTCACCGAGCAGCGCGAACCCCGGGGCCTTGCGCTTGGCCGAGGCCAGCGCGGCATTGCCGAGGCCGCCGCGGCCGCCTTCGGCCAGGACGTACCGGGTGCCCGCCCCGACCAGGTCGGCCAGTACCTCGCCCTCCGGCGTCTTCACGACCGTCCCGTTGGGCACCTGCAGCAGCAGATCAGCGCCGTCGGCGCCGTTGCGGTGCGAGCCCTGCCCCGGACGCCCATTGCCCGCCCTGCGATGCGGGCGCTTGTGATAGTCGAGCAGGCTGGCGGTGTTGGTCTCGACTTCGAGGATCACGTTCCCGCCGTTGCCGCCGTTGGCCCCGTCGGGGCCGCCGAGGGGCCTGAACTTCTCCCGGTGTACGGAGGCACAACCGTGCCCGCCGCTGCCCGCCCCTACATGCAGGACGACGCGGTCCACGAACTGCGCGCCATGCGCACTTCCGGCCATGTCTTCCCCTCGGCTTCCCGCTCAGACTTTCCTGCTCAGAGTTTCGTGCTCAGAGTTTCGTGCTCAGACACCGACAAGGGGCGGACCGAACAGGTCCGCCCCTTGCCCGACCCCTCGCGGGGTTCCAGGGGGTCGGCCCCCCTGGGTCAAGACTCTTCCGGTGGCGGATTACTCCGCCGCCGGCACGATGCTCACGGCCCGGCGGCCGCGGTAGCGGCCGAACTCGACCGCGCCGTCCACCAAGGCGAACAGCGTGTCGTCGCCGCCACGGCCGACGTTGAGGCCGGGGTGGAAGTGGGTGCCACGCTGGCGCACGATGATCTCGCCGGCGTTCACCACCTGGCCTCCGAACCGCTTCACACCAAGGCGCTGCGCGTTCGAGTCACGGCCGTTCCGGCTGGACGAGGCGCCCTTCTTATGTGCCATGTTCTGCCCCTCCTGGACCAACCCCGCAACACGGGGCGAACAACTACTTTTCGGCCGTGATACCGGTGACCTTGACCTGGGTGTACGGCTGACGGTGACCCATCCGCCGCTTGTACCCGGTCTTGTTCCGGTAGTGCATGATGTCGATCTTGGGGCCCTTGAGAGCGCCGAGGATCTCGGCGGTGATCTCGTACTTGGCCAGCTCGGCGGGCGCGCTCACGACGCTTTCGCCGTCGACGACCAGCAGCGCCGGGAACGTCACCGTCTCGCCGGTCTTCCCGGCCAGCTTGTCGACGGTGAGCACGTCATCGACGGCCACCTTCTCCTGCCTGCCGCCGCAACGGACAATCGCGTACACGCGGAACCCTTCCGGTTCATCCCCGCACATGCGGAGCTGAAAATCCTGATGATGCTCGGAGATCATCCCTGCAGATGCGAGGGCTGATGGACCATCCCCACGAGTGGGGTTACGTCCGGGCCGTGGGGAGAGATCCCGGCGACGGCCTCGAACAATGAGCAACAGGCGCGCTCTGCACGCGCCGATTGCCTAGCGTACCGGATCGGGAGCACCGAAGGCGAACCGAGCCCCTGGGCCGCTCCCACCCGACGCCTCGCCCGGACGGCCGCGGGACCAGCCCCCTTCTCACCCCGTGATGCGTGATCACGGAGGAGGGGCATGGTCCCGCGCCGGACGGTCCCGAGGGCGAGATCAGCTCTCGGCGTCGACCTCGGCCTTGGTCCTGACCCTGCGAGGCCGCCGGCGGCGGCCGCCGGCCGTCACCGCGGGCTCGGTGACCTCGTCCTCGCCGATGGCCGGGACGCTCAGTTCCTCGGCGTCGACCGGCTCTAGCACCGCCAGGGCCACCTCGGCCGCGGCGTCCGGCTCTTCCACGTCGTCGGTCTGCTCCGCCTCGTGCTGGGCCAGCTTCTCCTCGACCGCCTTCTCGACCTCGCCCTTGCGCTTGCGCCGCCGGCCACCGGACGCCGCGGTCAGGGCCGAGGCCGGAGTGCCCGCGACCTTCTCCCCCTTGCCGTCGGCCACGGTCAGCGAGACATGGATGCCACGGCCGTTGCAGCACTCGCACGTCTCGGAGAAGTTCTCCAGCAGGCCCGAACCGACGCGCTTACGCGTCATCTGCACCAGGCCCAGCGAGGTGACCTCGGCCACCTGGTGCTTGGTGCGGTCACGGGACAGGCATTCGAGCAGCCTGCGCATCACGAGATCGCGGTTGCTCTCCAGCACCATGTCGATGAAGTCGACGACGATGATGCCGCCGATGTCACGCAGCCGGAGCTGGCGCACGATCTCCTCGGCGGCCTCGAGGTTGTTACGGGTGACCGTCTCTTCCAGGTTGCCGCCGTGACCGGTGAACTTCCCGGTGTTCACATCGATGACCGTCATGGCCTCGGTGCGGTCGATGACCAGTGAACCGCCGCTGGGCAGCCAGACCTTCCGGTCCAGCGCCTTGACGATCTGCTCATCGACGCGGTATGCGGCGAAGACGTCCTCGGGGCCGTTCCAGTTGGACACCCGTCCGGCCAGATGCGGTGCGACGTAGCTGACGTAGTCCTCGACGGTGTCCCAGGCCTCGGAACCGGAGACGACCAGGCTGGCGAAGTCCTCGTTGAAGATGTCGCGGACCACCCGGACGGTCAGGTCCGGCTCGCCGTACAGCAGTGCGGGCGCGCTGGCGATCTTCGCCTGGCGCTGGATGTCCTCCCACTGGGCCGACAGCCGGGACACATCGCGCGACAGTTCCTCCTCCGTGGCCCCCTCCGCGGCGGTACGGACGATGACCCCGGCGTTCTCCGGCATGATCTTCTTGAGGATCTGCTTGAGCCGGGTGCGCTCCTTGTCGGGCAGCTTGCGGCTGATGCCGGTCATCGAGCCGTCCGGCACGTAGACCAGGTAACGGCCGGGCAGCGAGATCTGGCTGGTCAGCCGGGCGCCCTTGTGACCGAGCGGGTCCTTGGTGACCTGCACGAGCACCGACTGGCCGGACTTGAGCGCCGACTCGATCCGGCGCGGCTGCCCCTCCAGGCCGGCGATGTCCCAGTTGACCTCGCCCGCGTAGAGCACCGCGTTGCGGCCCTTGCCGACGTCGACGAAGGCCGCTTCCATCGAGGGCAGCACGTTCTGGACCTTGCCCAGGTACACGTTGCCGACGTACGACTGGTGACTGGCGCGGTCCACATGGTGCTCGACCAGGATGTCGTCCTCAAGCACGGCGATCTGGGTGCGCTCACCGTCCTGCCGGACGACCATGACCCGGTCGACGGCCTCACGGCGGGCCAGGAACTCCGCCTCGGTGATGATCGGCGGACGGCGGCGGCCCTGCTCGCGCCCTTCACGACGCCGCTGCTTCTTCGCCTCCAGCCGGGTCGAGCCGCGAACCGACTGGACCTCGTCCGCGACGGCACGGGCGGTACGGACATGGACCACCGTGTTCGGCGGGTCGTCCTGCTCCTGCTCCTCACCGCCGGCCTGCTGCCCCCCGGTGCGCCGGCGCCGGCGACGGCGGCGGCGGGTCGAGCCGTAGCCCGAGTCGTCGTCCTCGTCGTATGCGTCCTCACCCGCACCCTCGCCACGGGCGGCTTCGGTGGTCCGGGCGGCCACGGCGGACTCCTCCGCGGCGTTGTCGTCGGACGACTGCTCGTCCTCGTCGGAGTCCCGGACCTTGCCGCGGCCGCGGCCACCGCGGCGGCGACGGCGGCGCGACGGCCGATCCGACTCGTCCTCATCCTCGGACTCGTCCGAGAGATCCGCCTGCTCGGCCGGTTCCTCGGTCACGGGCTCCGTCACGGCCGGCTTGGCCGCCGCCTTGCCCGCCGACTTCGGGGTCGACGTCGCCGCGGGCTGCGGCGGCTGGAAAACGACCATGGGTGGCTGGAAGGTCACCGCGGGGATGCCCCCGGCAGGCTCCTGCTCGAGCTGCACGGCGTCCTCGTCTTCGTCCTCGGGCTCGGCCGGCACGGCTGTTCCGGCCGTTTTGACCTCGACGGGCTCCGGCACGGGGGCCTCGGCACGCTTACGGGTACGGGCCGCGCGGGTGCGGGCCGGCCTCTTCGCGGTGGGTTCCGGGCTCACCTCGGCGACCGGCTGCGGTTGCGCGCCCGTGGATTCGGCCCCGGCGTCCGCCACCGGCGCGGCGGCCGTTACGTGCTCGGCGGCCGTTACGTGTTCGGCGGTCGCTACAGGCGCGGGCGCCGGCTCGACCGAAGGCGCCGACACGGGCGCGGCCACAGCCTCGACCGGAGACTGAGCCGCCGGCTCC
>JAOPYK010000332.1 GCA_025964695.1 Streptosporangiaceae bacterium
CCTGCGCTGTGGAACACCTCATCGAAGGCGGCTACGAACTTGCTGTCCCGATCGCGGATGAGAAATTTGATCTTCTCAGCATGTGCGTCGAGGTCCATCAGCAGATTCCGGGCCTGCCGGGTCACCCACCCAGCTGTCGGGTGGTCGGTGAGGCCCAGGACATGGACACGCCGGGTCGCGTGATCGATGACGGCCAGGCAGTACACCTGGGCGCCGCCCAGCAGATCGACGGTGAAGAAGTCGGTGGCAATGATCGCCTCGGCCTGAGCGCAGGAACTGTGCCCAGGTCGGCCCAGTCCGCCGCGGCACGGGATCGATCCCGGCCTTGGTCAAGATCTCCCACACCGTGGAGGGGGCGATGCGGATGCCGAGGCCGGCGAGCTCGCCCTGGATACGCCTATAGCCCCAGCCCGGATTCTCGCCGGCCAGCCGCAGGACCAGACCCCGGACGTCGCGCCGTGTGGCGGGCCGTCCGGAGCGGCCCGCCCGGGATGTGGCAGCCCATCGGCGGCGCAGCAGGTCACGATGCCACCGCAATACCGTGTCCAGCCTCACCAGCAACCGCAATCCCGCCCGACGCGCCCTTGGGATCACACTGGCCAGCGTCGCGATCAGCGCCCGGTCGGCCCAGGTCAGCCTCGGCCCGCGCGCCTGCTGCCGCTGAAGCGCCACGACCTGGTGCCGCAACAGCATGATCTCGGCGTCCTTCCACACGCACTGCCGGCGGGCCACGCGCATCCAGGAAAACGCGTTGACGACAGGAGATACATGAACCGCAGGCACATGACCGTCCATCATGCGGCACCACACATGGACACCGAACCTCAACGAACAGATCCGCATCACTGCAGGTCACACAAGTTGGATGAGGTTCTCGGCACCCACAGGGTCGGAATGAGACTTGGTGGTAGAGCTTGATCCTGCTGCGCCCCCTCTGCGACAGCAGGACGTTCGAGATCGAGCACGCGAGGGACAGCCCGGTTGTGTGGTGCTCTCCGGCCTTGTCGAGCGTGAGGTCGGTGTCGGTGCGCGTTGTTTGGCGGAACGCTCAGGCCATAGAGGGGCCTTTGTGTCGTCCGCGAACGGCGTTTTCGGTTAGTAGTCTTCTGAGCCGACTGTCTGTCGGTGGGCGCTGGAGAAGGAGATGGCGAGTTCGGCGGGTTCGTCTCCGATGTTCTGGGCGCTGTGCCAGACGCCGCTGGGAATGGAGATGACGTCGCCTTCTTCCATCACGTGTGACTCGTCGTTCCAGGTCTGGATGATGCGGCCCTTGAGGACGGTGAGGATCTCGTCGCAGTTGGGGTGGTAGTGGCGACCGTTGTCTTCGCCGGGGTTGAGCACGCACTTGCCGACGGTCATCGTGGTCGAGTTGCCGATGCTCGCCGAGACATACCATTCGAGCCGTCCCCACGGCTTGGGTTCGATGACGTGGTCGGCGGCTGGGCGGAGGTGTGTGGTGAAGTCGCTCATGCGATGTCCTTGATTTCGATTTCGTTGCTGTCCGAGAGAATGGCCGCCTCGTGGATGGCTGCGATTTGCCGGGCGAATTCCAGGTTCGCGAGTCGTGGCTGCGTCTTGCTCAGTACGCAGTCGAGGAAGTAGCGCAGTTCTCCGTAGAGTCCCTGGGTGAACTCCGACCGGTTTTCGAGGGTGTTGAACGAGTCTTGCGGCTCCCACACGATCGCCCCGGAGTCGAGTCCTTGCGGTGCGAAGCTGGTGGTGCCTCCGTAGTCGAACGGCATGCCCCTCTGGAAGGTCACGCGACGGGTGTTGTCGATCTCGGCGGTCGCCTGGTCGCCGAAGACGGTGTACCGCTCGAAGGGCTGGCCGAAGGGTGAGCCGTGAGAGAGGTGGAGGTTGCTCAGCACGCCGTTGTCGTGGCGGATCAGGACGGCTCCCGAGTCGTCCTTGGCGCGGTGCGTGGTGACGCCGACCGGCGGGCCGGCGAGGCTCAGCAGAAGCGAGACCGGGTGGCAGCCGTTGGCCAGCCACATGGTCGTCTCCCGCGCCTGGTCCTGGCCGCCCAGGGGCACGGTCAGCGGGTACTGCGCGAGGATGGTGCGGAGTTCGCCGAGGGAGGTGTCGGCGATCAGCTCGCGGACCTTGACGGTGGCGGGCATGAAGACCTTCTTGTAACCCACCGCGGAGATCAGGTCGCCCCGAGCCGCGATCATCTGGTCGACCTCGCCGACGGTCGTGGAGGCGGGTTTTTCGAGCCAGACGTTCAGCCCGGCTTCGAACGCCTCGATCGCCAGGCTCGGGTGCAACTGCGGTGAGACGCAGATCAGGACGGCGTCGAGGTCCTCGCTGGCGTACATCTGCGTCGCGGACTCGTAGCAGCGCTTGACGCCGTATTGCTCGGCTGTGCGCTTGGCCGGCTTCTGGTCGAGGTCGGCGATGGCGACGAGCTCGACCGGGAGGAAGGTGAGGGCGGGCAGGATATTGCGGTAGGCATGGCTCCCGACCCCGACCATGCCGATGCGGACACGGTCCGTGAAGTTTCGCTGATAGCCCATTACCGGACTCCCTTGATGTGGGTGCGGAGGAAGTGCAGGTCCTTCGCGGTGATCCCGGCGATGGACCACTGCTCGACCGGCACTTCGGGGTTGAACGACCCGGGCGAGCCGTAGTCGTAGTCCGCTCGGAACTCGCCGTGTGAGGGATTGAGGCAGATCACTGGTGACACGCCGTCGTCGACGACTTCCTGGATGATGTCGACGACCGGCCAGCTGGCGGCGTCGAGTCCGACGTTCCACTGCATCCGGGTCGGTTCGTCGTCCGCGGCGCGTCCGCCCTTGGTGTGGACGTACCCGAGGAGGGGACGCAGGGTGCGGTACGCCTCGATCGTGGGGAAGACCCCCATCTGCCAGGCGTTCTGGATGTCCCAGGTGACGGTGAACTCCGCCGGGGGCTGGACCCACTCCACGAAGTCCACGAAGTCGCGGGGCAGGGCGAGGAAGCAGTCGTTGACCTCGTTCTCCAGGGTCGGGATGAACCCCGCCGCGACGATGCGCTGCGCGGCCTCCCGGTAGACTTCGGCGACCCACGGGTGTTCGCGGGTGAGGCGGGGCATGGTGGGTCCGGCACCGGCGCCGGAGAGCTTTCCGGCGATCAGGCGGACGAACCGGGGTTTGAGGATCGCGGCCGATTCCAGGATCCGGTCGAGCGTGGTGAGGTGCTCGGCGCGGAAGGCCTCCTCGCCGCGCTCGACGTAGTCGTCGAAGACCTTGGTGGACAGGCAGTAGGCGCGCAGCCCGGTGCGCTCCAGCGCGGCGGCGGCCCGGGTGGCGGTCTGGGCGTCCAGTTCAGCGATCGATTTGCCGTAGACCTCGCCCCACACGTCCATCCAGCGCAGCCCCCACTGGGCGAACTGGGCTGCGGCAGCGTCGAAGTCGCGCCCGGCCATGAAGTTCAGCGCGGTGAGTTCGACTTCCCGCTCCAGGTCAGACATGGATCTCCTTCAGCCTGCGGAGGTTTCCGGTGATGGCGACCTCGGTCGGCAGCCGCTCCACACTGGATGCGCCGAAGAATCCCGCCACCCCCTTGGTGCGGGACAGGACGTACTGGGCGTCCTCGGCGTCGGCGATCGGGCCGCCATGGCATAGGACGATGACGTCGCCTCGCGTGGCCGCCGCGGCGTCCCGGATGGCCTGGACCCGAGTGACGCAGTCGTCCAGGGAGGCGGCGGTCTGCGCGCCAATGGTCCCGGAGGTGGTCAGCCCCATGTGCGCGACGATGACGTCGGCCCCGGCCTCGGTCATCGCTTCGGCCTGCTGCACGTCGAAGACGTAGGGCGAGGTGACCAGGTCGAGCTGATGGGCCTCGCGGACCATCTCGACCTCAAGCCCGTAGCCCATACCGGTCTCCTCCAGGTTCTGCCGGAACGTCCCGTCGATCAGGCCTACAGTCGGGAAGTTCTGCACACCGGCGAAGCCGAGATCCGCGAGCTGCCGAAGGAAGCGCGGGATGTCGCGGAACGGGTCGGTGCCGCATACTCCGGCCAGAACCGGGGTCTGCTTGACGATGGTGAGGACCTCGGAGGCCATCTCCACGACGATGGCGTTGGCGTCTCCGTAGGGCATGAGGCCGGCGAGAGAACCCCGGCCGGCCATCCGGTACCGGCCGGAGTTGTAGATGATGATGAGGTCGGCGCCGCCGCTCTCGGCGCATTTGACCGACAGTCCGGTACCTGCGCCTGCACCGATCACGGCCCGGCCTTGCTCGTCTGCGAGTGCAGCCCCGCGATGATCTCAGTGCGCGTCATGAGCTCTTCCTCCTGGACGTCTGGATGTTGCTGTGAAGCGAGTTCGCCATCTCAATGGCGAACTCCGGATCGTTGATCGTTTTGTGGCGGCGCAGGACAGTGACGTGCTCGGCGATCGCTTGATCAAAGGCCGAGAACAGGGCGTCGTCCGCTGCCGGGTCGTGGAAGGGTTCGCCGGCGCAGTCGATGGCCGAGACGCCGAGCAGCGGGACGTGCACGCTCACCGGTCCCGTCGCCGCGTTGACCCGTTCGGCGAGCCTCCGTCCGAGCTCGGCGTTCTCGTCCGGGGTGGTCCGCATGAGCGTGACCGTCGCGTTGTGGACGTGCAGCCGCCGCTCGGCGAAGGCCGGCGGGACCGTCTCGCGGGGACCGAAGTTGACCATGTCGAGCGCTCCGAAGCTCACCGCCTGGGGGATACCGGCGCGCCCGGCGGCGGTGAGCCGGGTCGGTCCGGCGGAGAAGACCCCGCCCACCAGTTCGTCGGCGAGCTCGGTCGTCGTGAGGTCCAGGACCCCGGCGATGAACCCGGCTTCGACCAGCCCCTCCATCGACATCCCGCCGACGCCCGTGCAGTGGAACACGAGGACCTCGTACCCGAGTTCCTCCAGCCGGGCGCGGGCGGCCTCGACTGCCGGTGTCGTCACGCCGAACATCGTGGCCGCCACGATCGGCCTGCCCGGTGCGGGCGGCGGGAGCGTGGCCGAGACCATCCCGGCGATCGCGGCGGCGGCGTTGGCGAGGATGGGACGCGACACCGAGTTGATCCCGGCGACGTCGACGACCGAGTACATCAGGGCGATGTCCTTGCCGCCGACGTAAGGACGGGTGTCTCCCGCGGCCACGGTGGACAGGATCAGCTTGGGGAACCCCACCGGCAGGGTGCGCATCACCTGGCTGGCGAGCGTCGTTCCGCCGGTCCCGCCCAGCGCGAAGACGCCATCGATGCGGTGCTCATCGAGAAGCCGCTGGGCGATCACGGTCGCGCCGCGCGCCATCGTGGCGACCGCGTCCCCGCGGTCGTGTGCCTCGCGCAGCGCGGCCAGGGTGCTGCCCCCCGCACGGGCGACCGTGTCGTTGTCGATATCGGCCAGCCCGAGAAGCTCCCCAGCACGCCCGCGTCGAGGACGAGCGTGTCCACCCCGGACTGGTGAAGGCGATCCCGGACGAACGCGTACTCGCCGCCCTTCGTGTCGAGCGTCCCGATCAGAAGCACGCTCGGCATCGTCTGTCTCCTCCTTGGTCACCGCCGCGTGCGGCGTTCTGAAATTCCTTGTGCACCGCCCGGGGGCGGGGGATGGTCAGCCCGTGCGGGCCAGCAGTTCCTCGACCTCGGTGGGGGTGAGCCCGGCGGCCTGTGTGCCGTGTGCCGTCGTGGCGATCGCGCCCGCTGCGCAGGCGCGGCGAACGGCCTCGGCCAGCGGCACCTTGGTCGCATGGGCGACGACGAACTGCCCGCAGAAGGTGTCGCCCGCGCCGACGGTGTCCACGGCGCGGACGGTGAAGCCGGGTATGTCGATGCGGCCGGTCCCGCCGTCAGCGCTGGCGCCGTAGCATCCGAGGGTCACCACCGCGACCGAGGGCCCCAGCGAGCGCAGGGCGGCCGGGTCGGCGCTGCCCGCCAGCGCGAGCGCCTCGGTCTCGTTGACGATTAGCACGTCGGTAAGCCGTAGCAGCCGGGCCAACTCGGGGGTGACCTCCGCCGGGCAGGGCGCGGCGTTGAGCACGACGGGGATGCCCAGGTCGTGGGCGGCCTGGGCTGCCGTCACGCAGGTGGCAACCGGGATCTCCAGCTGGAGCAGCAGCGTCCCGGCGCCGTCGAGCAACGCCCGCAGTCCTTCGGGGCCTCCGAGGGTCTCGGGCGTGAGGGCGCCGTTGGCTCCGGCCGCGATAGCGATCATATTCTCGCCGCTCTCCTCGACCAGGATGAACGCCGTTCCGGTCGAAGAGCCCTTGAGGACCACGACACGGGTCACGTCCACGCCATGTTCTGCGACGGAAGAGCGCAGGTCGGCTCCGAAGGCGTCGTCCCCGACCAGCCCGGCAAGACGGACGCGCGCGCCGAGGCGGGCGGCGGCGACGGCCTGGTTGGCCCCCTTGCCGCCCGGCGATTGCTCGGCGGACGGTCCGGCGACGGTCTCCCCTGGTCGCGGTAGCCGCGGGACCGTGACCACGAGGTCGAGGTTGAGACTGCCGATGACGACCACCTCAGTCACGGATCTCGCCGCCTTCCGGTGCGGCGGGGGAGCCGGAGACGGCGGGGGCGTCCTGCTCGCACGCCTTGACCAGGTCGTCGGCGAGCTCGATGAGCGAGGTGCCGGCGAGGTGCGGCAGGCAGTGGCCCCGCACCCGGTCGACCTTCTCCCGCCATCTGTGCGGCAGGGCGTTGGCACCGTGCAGGGCGCCGGTGAGTGCGCCCACCATGGCGGGCATGCTGTCGCTCTGCTTGGCGACCATGCCGGCCAACGGCACAGCGGTGATCGGGTCTCCGCCGGTCGCCAGGACGATCGCGAACGCCGACGCGAGTGTCTCCGGAGCGATCGTGCCGAAGCTGTAGGAGGCGTTCGCCACCTGGTCGTTGAGGTCGGCCACGAGGTCGAGCGGTGTGGCCGCCGCTGCGGCGACGTCGAGCGCCCGCTTCATCTGCCGGGAGAGCCAACTGCCGGGCGGAATCTGGTCGAGCCCGGCGGTGACGGCGTCGGCGGCGTGCGCGCCCGACAGGGCCGCGGCGACGCTCGCCGCCATCGCTGCCGCCGCCCACACCCCGTCTTCGGCGTGCGTGATCTCGGCGACGCGGGTGGCGACCTCGGCCGCCAGACCGGGACGGCCGGCGTAGCGGATCCCCACAGGAACGGCCCGCGCCACGGCTCCGTCGTCGAAGTGCGCCGGATTGTCGTTGCCGGTCGCTGGAGGAACCAGGCCTGCCAGAGCGTTGACGATCGAGGAGCGTTCGGCGATGCCGCTGCGGATGTCGTCGGCCCGGTCGACGACCAGCTTGCGCCAGCCTGCGAACAGGTCCTCCGATGTGGCGTCTTCACCCGCGCCGAGAAGGATGAGCGCCGCGGCCACAGCGAACTCGGTGTCGTCGGTTCCGGAGAGTTCCAGCGCATCCGGGCGGCCCTGCGTGAACGGCAGCAGGAACCGCAGCACCTGGTTGGTGTCGGCTTCGGCGCTGAAGTGCCAGAGCCACTCGCGGGGTTCGCCGAGGCGGGAACCCCGGTGGTAGAGGGCAGGCATCCCGGCCGCGTCGCCGATCGCCAGGCCCAGCAAGGCCCCACGAGCACGATCGCGCCGGTGCAGGGCGCGGGCGGTGGTGGTGGTGGTGAGCGTGGTCATTCGGCAGCTTCCTTCGCGAGCAGGGCCGTGTGCAGATCGCGGGCGAGTTCGGCCAGGTCCGTCCCCGCGGTCGAGGCGATGCAGTGGCCGCGGACGACGTTGATGCGCCTCCTCCACTGCTCGGGGACGGCTCCGGCGCCGTGCAGGGCACCGGACATGGATCCGGCCATCGCCGCGATGGTGTCGGCGTCGCGGCCGATGTTTGCGCCGCCGAGAACCGCCGGGATGTACTCGCCCCGGGCGGCCACGAAGACGCCCATCGCCAGTGCCGTCGCCTCTGGGCCGACATCGGCGAACGGATAGTGGAAGATCGAGATCCGCTTGTACAGCTCGTCCAGGGCGGCGGACAGGTCCGAGTGGGCGGAGCCGATATCGACCGCTCGCCGGATGGTCCGCCCCGTCCAGGAGTCCGCGGGCGCGGCGTCGAGCGCCGCCTGCGCCACCGCCTCCCAGGAACTGGCGGTCATCGCCGCGGCGACCCCTGCGGCGATGACCTGCGCGCAGTAGATCCCGTCCCTGGCGTGCGATACCTGAGCCTCGATCGCGGCGAGCCTGGCGGCCTCCACCGGATCGCCCGCGCACAGGATGCCGACCGGCGCGATCCGCATGGCCGCGCCGTCGCTCCACATCTCGTGGTTGTCGCTTCCCGTGACCGGCGGGGCAAGGCCGTCACGGAGGTTGTTGATCGCGGTCATCTCGCTGAACCCGCCGCCGAAGAAGCCGCCCACCTGGTCGACCAGGTTCTCCGTCCAGGCGGTTCCCATCTGGTCCGGTGTGAGGCCCGTTCCGTGGGCCAGCACCACCCGGGCGGTCAGCACCGCGTACTCGGTGTCGTCAGTTCCGGCCGGGTCGTCGTCGACGAAATCGGACACCCACCCGTATCGCTCGACGATCTGCGCCCGGGTGAGGCCCTCGGTCGGCGCGCCCAGTGCGTCACCCACGGCCAGTCCGATGAGCGCGCCGTACACGCGCTCGAACGAAGAAATCATTGACACCTTCCTTGCAAGACGTTTTGCGTCAACTCAAGCTGATGGTCTTGTCCCTCGTCAAGTGGCGAACCTCTGGGTCTTGAGCAATCCATGAAATGGCTGCTTAATGCGTAGTTTACCTCTTGACAACAGAGCTGCATTGGGACCAAGGTGGCGGCCACGCCATACCAAACGTTTTGCGCGGAGGTCGGGTTAGATGCGGGTAGGGATGACAGAGGTTGCCGCCAAGGCCGGTGTTTCGGTCACCACGGTTTCCCATGTGCTGTCCGGTCGCCGTCCGGTGGCCGAAGAGACGCGGGCCCGTGTGCTCCAGGTGATTGAGCGGCTCGGCTACCAGCCCAACGCCCTGGCTCAGGGGCTGCGGACCCAGCGGACGATGACCGTCGGGCTGCTGGTCCCCGACCTGACCAACCCCTTCTACCCAATGGTTTTGCGTGGTTTGGAGGACGTGCTGGCGCCGGCGGGATACCACTCACTGGTCTGCAACACCGATGGGACCCGTGAGCAGGAGAACGACTTCCTCAAGACCATGGCGTCGCGACGCGTCGACGGCGTGGTCATCGCCCCGTTCCAGCTCACCAGGAAAGATCTTCTGGGGTTTGCCCAGACCATGCCGTTGGTCCGGCTCGGCGGCGGGCCGTTCGACGCAGACCTCGGCGACCTGGTGCGAAGCGACGACGAGGGAGGCATGACCCAGGCGGTCCGCTACCTGATCGAACAGGGCAGCGGCCGGGTGGCCTACATCGGCGGCGCCGCGCACGCCGGTCCCAGCGACCTGCGCGAGTCGGGTTACCGCCGGGCCCTGGCCGAGGCCGACCGGGAGGTCGACGAGGACCTGATCGTCCGGGGCGACTTCACCCGGAACGCCGGGCGGGAAGCGGCCGAGAGCCTCCTGGCCCGCGCGGACCGGCCGGATGCCATCGCCTGCGCCAACGACCTCATCGCCATCGGTGTGCTCGACGCCGCCCGCAAGCTCGGCCTGAGCGTGCCCGACGAGCTCGCTGTCACCGGTTACGACGACATAGACGCCGCGTCCCTGGTACACCCGGCGCTCACCACCGTGGTGAACCCGGCCCGCGAGGTGGGCCGCGCCTGCGGTGAAGCTCTGCTGCGCCAGCTGGCGGCCAACGAGTCCGAACCCGCCCGGGAGCTGGTCATCGCCAACTCCCTCGTCCGTAGGGAGTCGGCATGACCACTCTTCAGAGTCCCCCGAACATGATCCGACAGGAGCAGTCCACCGTGGACGACCACCAGCCCCACGATCCGTGTGAGCTGCTGCGCTGGGAACTCGCGCAGCGCCAGGAGAGTGGATTCGACCTCGGCGCCTACGCCGCGGCCGCGCACCAGGTGGTGGAAAGCGGCGACGCCGCCGAGGCCCGCAGGATGCTCGACGAGCTGGACACCGTGACCCGCGGGCAGAGCTGGCCCTACGAGGAGCCGGAGGACCTCGTCGGCATCCTCGCGACGCTGCCTGAGGCCGCTCCCGTGACCACGGTGGGCGAGGCGGAGCTCCGGGACCGGACGCTCGGCGCCTGGCTTGGCCGCTGCGCGGGCTGCAACCTGGGCAAGCCGGTCGAGAACGGCGACCATTGGACCGTGGCGCATCTGCGCAGCTACCTGGAGCTTGCGGACGCCTACCCGCTGCGCGACTACATCCCCGCGCTGACGCCGATGCCCGAGGGCTTCGAGCTCCGCGAGTTCTGGCCCTACACCACCCGTGGCCTGATCACCGAGAGCGCCCGCGACGACGACATCGACTACACGATCCTCGGCCTGCACATCCTTGAGGAGTTCGGGTTCGGCTTCACCACCGCTGACGTGGCCGCGGAATGGCTCGACCGACTCCCCTATACCCAAACCTTCACCGCCGAACGGGTCGCCTACCGCAACCTCGTGATCGGTCTCGAACCAGGCCGGGCGGGCAAGGTCGACAACCCCTACCGGGAATGGATCGGAGCGCAGATCCGCGCCGACATCTTCGGTTACGTCCGCCCGGGCGATCCGCGAGCCGCCGCCGAACTCGCCTACGGCGACGCCGTCCTGTCCCACTCCGCCAACGGCGTGTACGGAGCGATGTGGGCGGCCGCCCTGGTGGCCGCCGCGTTCACCGGCACCGCCCGGCAGACGGTCGAAGCATCGATGACCTGCATCCCGCCCGGCAGCAGGCTGGCCGAGGCGATCAGGCAGGTCATCGACTGGCACGCCTCCGGGGCCACCTGGGACGAAGCCCGGACGGCCATCGAGGACCGCTACGGCCACTACTCCTGGGTCCACACGATCAACAACGCGGC
Source organism: Streptosporangiaceae bacterium (assembly GCA_025964695.1). Classification (GTDB taxonomy): domain Bacteria; phylum Actinomycetota; class Actinomycetes; order Streptosporangiales; family Streptosporangiaceae; genus Actinomadura_E. The sequence goes on from JAOPYK010000332.1 coordinate 10,878, forward strand.
CGTCGTCGCGGCCGGCCTCCTGTGGGGCGACGGCGACTTCACCGCCACGATCGGGCTCACCGTCCAAGGCGGCTGGGACACCGACTCCAACGGCGCCACCGCCGGCAGCGTCGCCGGGATCATCACCGGCGCGAAGGGACTGCCACCGCACTGGACCGGGCCTCTCAACGACCTCACCCGCAGCGCCATCCGCGGGTTCGACCGCTCTCGTATCTCCGACCTCGCCGACCGAACCCTTCGGCTGGCGACCAGTAGATAACTCCGTCCCCAACACCAGATCGACAAGAATTCGGAGTCCACCCCATGACCGCATCATTCTCGCGCCGCAGATTCCTGCAACTGACCGGCGCGGCCGCCCTGAGCACATCGGCCCTGTCCGCCTGCGGCGGCTCCTCCGGGAGCGGTACCAGCAGCAGCGGCGGCGGCGAGATCAGTTTCTGGGGAGCCTTCCCGGACAAGCCCAGCGAGAAGTACTTCCAGGAGCACTTCATCGACGCCTACAACAAGACCGCGACCGGCGCGGACGCGTTCAAGGCGCGCATGACGGTCAAGCAGCCCGACACCATCGACCGGCTCACCCAGACCGCCGTGGCCGCGGGCAACGGACCCGACATTATCGCCACCAACGGCCCGGCCCAGGCCCTGAGCTACATCGACAACGGCAACCTGCTGCCGCTGGACGACTACATCGACAAGCTCGGCTGGAAGAACGACTTCCTGCCGTGGGCGCTGGAAGCCGGACGGGTCAACGGCAAGCTCTACTCGCTGCCGAGCAACCTCGAAACCCTGTCCATCTACTACAACCCGGCCACGCTGTCGCAGCACGGGTGGAGCCTGCCGACGAGCCGCGCCGAGTTCGAGGCCCTCTGCGCCGACGCCAAGGACAAGGGCATCATTCCGGTCGGCGCGGGCAACGCGGACTGGAAGCCCGCCTCCGAGTGGCACGTGACCTGGGTCTGGAACGCCTTCGCCGGGCCCCAGGCCATCTACGAAGCACTCACCGGGAAGCGCACCTGGAACGACCCCGTCTTCGTCGACGGGATCGACATGCTCAAGTCCTGGTTCGACAAGGGCTGGTTCGGCGGCAGCACCGACCGCTACTTCACCAACAAGTTCCCCACCGTCTACCAGCAGCTGGCATCCAGCAAGGCGGCACTCCTCGTCAACGGCTCCTGGACGTTTGCCGAGGTCGGCCCGTACTTCGGCAAGAAGGCCGGTAACAACGCGACCTGGGACTGGGCACCGCTGCCGTCCCTGAACACCGGCGTGCCCGCGGGTGTGATGCCGCTGTCGATCGGGACGGCCGACTCGGTCAACAAGGCATGCAAGCACCCCGAGAAGGCCGCCGCGATGCTCGACTACATCCTCACCGGCCCGGACCGCCAGCTGGGCGCCCTCGCCGCGACGGGCCGCGCCCCCTCGCCCATCAAGGTGGCCGAGAGCGACTTCCCCGCCGACATCGACCCTAGGGTCAAGCGCCAGTACGTCCAGCTCAGCGCGAGCCAGGACTTCGGCTACACGACCTGGACCTTCTGGCCGCCCAAGTCCGACACCTACATCTACGAGCAGCTGGAGAAGGTGCTGGTCGGCAAGCTCACGCCGAAGGACTACTGCGCCGGTCTCGACGCGCTGTTCCAGCAGGAACTGAAGGCCGGAAAGCGGCCTCCGGTGCCCGCCCCGAAGGGCGCCTGAGCCATGCACACCCTGCAAGTAGAACGGCCGACGCCGCCGCCCGCGCCGCCGGCCCGGCCATCCCGCCACCCCAAGCTGCGCCGCAAGGCCATCGGGTTCGTCTTCATGGCGCCGCTGCTCGTGGTGAACCTCCTCGTCATCGCCGTGCCCGCGAGCCTGTCGATCTGGTACTCCTTCACCGACTGGACCGGGCTGGGCCAGGCCAACTTCATCGGCCTAGACAACTACCGGCATCTGTTCGGCGACCCGGAGTTCCGCAACGCGTTCCTGCACAACGTCATGTGGACGGTGTACTTCCTGACCGTACCCATCTCGATGGGGTTGTTCGGAGCGTTCCTCCTGTCCAGGATCAAGCGCTTCCAGATGATCTTCCGCGTCGCGTACTTCATCCCCTACGTCGTCGCGACAGTCGTGTCCGGCTCGATCTGGGAGAGCCTCCTCAGCCCCGACGAGGGCATCGGCAACGGGCTCGCCAACCTGGGAATTCCCTGGCTGAAGGACGTCAACTTCCTCGGCGACCAGCACCTCGCCCTGGGCACGGTGGCGTTCGTCAACACCTGGCAGTGGTGGGGCTTCCTCGTCGTGATCTTCCTGGCCGCCATGCAGTCGGTGAACCCGTCACTGTATGAGGCCGCACGTCTGGACGGCGCGAACGCCTGGCAGGAGTTCTGGCACATCACGCTGCCCGGCATCCGACCGACCGTGATGTTCCTCAGCCTGATGACCGTCATCTGGTCGTTCCTGATCTTCGACTACATCTACATCCTCACCCAGGGCGGCCCCGCGGGCTCCACCGACGTGCTCGGCACCCTGCTCTACCGCGACGCCTTCGCCAACCAACAGGCGGGCTACGCCGCGTCGATCGGCGTCGTCATGGCCGTAATCAGCATGATCTCGGTCTCCGGATTCCTCTACCTGCGACGTCGGGGGTGGGACATTTGAGCACCACGGCAATCCAGCGACCACGCGCCAAGAAGATGTCTCCGCAACGGTACGCGGTATACGGCATCCTGCTGCTGCTCGCGCTCTACGCCATCGGCCCGATGCTGCTGTTCGGGTTCAACGCGCTCAAGACCCCCTCGGGGCTCGCCTCCTCCCCGCTCGGCCTGCCATCCGACCCGCAATGGCACAACTTCATCGACGCGTGGCAGCAGGCCTCAATGGGCGTCGGCCTGCGTAACAGCGCCATCATCGTGATCTCCACAGCGGTCGGCGTGTGCGCGATCGCAGGATGCGCGGCCTACGCCATGAGCCGCCTGCGAGTGCCCGGCAGCAACTTCTTCATCTACTACCTGCTGGTCACCACTGCGCTGCCCATCCAGCTCTTCCTGGTCCCGCTGTTCTACCTGTGGACCAACCTCGGCCTCTACGACAGCCTGCTCGGCCTGATCATCATCTTCTGGGCCATCTTCAGCCCGTTCGCCACCCTCCTCATCCGCTCGTTCATGGTCGGCCTCCCCAAGGAATACGAGGAAGCCGCCCGGATCGACGGGGCGGGCGAATGGAAGGTGTTCACCCGCGTGGTCCTGCCGATGGTCTGGCCCGGTCTCCTGAGCGCCGCGCTCGTCGCGGGCCTGTCGGCCTACAACGAGTTCCTGCTCACCGTGACCTTCATCCAGTCGCCCGACAAGATGCCGGTTTCGACCTCGTTCTTCGCGTTCAAGTCCGGCTACACGCAGAACTACACGCTCATCAGCGCGGGCGGCCTGATCATGGTCATCCCCGTCCTGATCGCCTTCCTCCTCCTGCAACGCCGATTCGTCGAGGGCTACACCTCGTCGGGGATGACGGGCTGACCCGTCTCCCGCAACACCCCACCCCACCCCCACCCCAAGGAGAAGTTCGGCATGCCAGATTTCAGACGGAAGACCGCCCTGTGCGGGGCCCTCGGCCTCACGCTGGCGCTCTCCCTGACGGTCGCGACGGGCGAACTCCCAGCCAGCGCGGCCAAGCCCGCTGCCTCGGCGGCCAACGCGGCCAAGCCGCGGTCGAGCAGCGACTTCCAGAACCTCAACGGGTTCATGTGGTACTACAACACCTACTTCGGCTACAAGTTCAAGGACATCGAGAAGGACCTCGACAACCTGAAGCACCGGGGAATCCGGGTCCTCGGCTTCTTCAACCCCTACTACGGCGACAAGAACACCTGCGACGGGTGCTCCCCCCTCGACTTCTACGCCGTCCCGCCGCAGAACGGCACCATGAAGGACTGGCGGAAACTCATCGCCGCGGCGCACCGCAAGGGCATGAAGATCGTCGCCTACTTCGTCAACATCTACATGGACGAGAAGTCCGAGTACTTCAAGACCGCCGAGAAGCAGTACGCGGCGGGCGACCGCACCTCGCGCGAGGTCAGCTCCTTCCACTGGACCACCGACCCCACCGAGCCCCTCCCCACCCTGCGGATGGGCCCCCCGAGCCAGGCCTCCTGGCGCTACAGCGCCACCGCCGGCGCCTACTACTACCGGCTGTGGTTCGGCCCCGGATTCGACTTCGACCTGCCCGGCAACCGGGCCGAAGTCGAACGGATCGAGAAGTTCTGGCTGGACACCGGGCTCGACGGCTTCATGTGGGATGTCGGCCGGACCGACCCCCGCTTCAAGCCCTTCGCGGTCGACATCCCCACCACCTACACCAGCAACGACAAGTGGCTGACCTTCGAACGGACCACCGGCGCGGGATACGCCAGCTTCCTCCAGTTCGGGCTGAACGCCTGGTTCAACTACCAGGACGACGACACCGTGAACGACTACAGCCGCATCATCGACGGCACCATCGACGCCAACGGCCTCGAAACCGCGCTCAGCAACACCGACACCGCCCGCAACGCCGGAGCCACCACCCACACCTGGAGCATCTGGGGCGACGAAGCCGAGACCAACCTGGACCCCCACGTCTACCCGACCTACCCCAACGACGACGTCATGCGAGTCCAGGAAGCCGCGCTCCTCGCCGGATCCGGAATCCTCTACGGCGCCGGAATGTACGACCAGTACATCCGCTGGTCCCGCACCCTCAAGACCAACTGGGAGAAGGTCCTCCGGACCGTCAACGCCAACAAGGAACTCCTCCCCGCCGCCAGCCGCACCCGCGTCCCCGCCGGAACCGACCCCAAGGCCTACGCCATGCGGCGGACCAGCGAGGACGGCAAGAAGATCGCCCTGCTCATCTACAACTTCGACAGCACCACCAAAACCACCACCCTCGACCTGACCGGCACGGGCATCAACCCCCACCAGATGCCCAAGGACCTGTACAACGGCGGCCGTGGCCCCGCCATCAACGGAACCAGCTACACCATCACCCTGCCCGCCTACGGATTCAAGATCCTCGAAGTGGCGCCCGCTAGCTAGGACCCGCCTGAGGCAACACGACAAGAAATATGCCGCGAGCGGGGGGCGGTCCCTAGAACCGCCCCCCGCTCGCGCGTTGCTTTCTCCGGGTATGACCTTGAAAGGAGCCCAACACAAGGCCGGCCTGGCCCGCAAAGGCCCAAGTCCGGGCAAACGGCGGCTCCAGCGACTCGCTCCGAGGTTGCGCTTGGCCGAGTAGCCGGGGGCATCTCAGCTGGCATCTCAGCCCCCGGCCCTCACAGATCCGGACGTGACAGTCTCCCGTCATCCGGCTCGTGCCGTCTCTACTGTCAGGTCAGTACCGCAGTGCCCAGTGCACGAACAGCTTCGGGGTACTATCCCTCACCCTTTGCAGCCAGTTCTTTGCACGCCTGTTGCTACGTTTCAGTCGCTTATACTTTTTCCTTGCCCAGCGCATCAGGATACGATCGATGCGCCTGCATAGCGGAATCACCATGCTCACGGCAACGACGGCTGGGTGCAGAACGGAAGTCTCGGTGTGCGCTTCGGCGGCATACCGGCCGGGGCCGACATCACTCGGCAGGCCGTGGGTAGGGCCGTGCGAGCGGCCAGGCTCGCCGGTGTGGGACCGCTGATCTCCGATAGCGGCCTCGTCGCACGCGTGCCGATCTCCGGCGACCTGATCACCTACATCGTTGACGAGGGCTACGACGCACGCGACGCGGCCGACACCGCCGCGCCGAGGCGAGCGCGCGGGCACAGGCACAGGCATACCTGACCGCCATCCGCACACTGCCCGGCTGCGCCGACGCCTACATCGTCGCCACCGGCCCAGAGTTGGGCACCGCGAATCCCGGCACCTGACCGCGCGGTACCAACTCACCGAAGAGGAAGTGCTCGGACCAAGGCCGCCAGACGACGCGGTCGCCCTCGGCGCCTGGCCCATGGAGTACCACCCCGGCCCCGGCCTGTCGTCGACATGGAAATTCATTGGCGATCCCGGCTACTACGGCATCCCGTTGGACGTCCTGCGCAGCCGCAACACCGACAACCTGCTCGCCGCCGGCCGCACCGTCGATGGCGACCGTGGCGCCGGTGCCTCACTGCGCGTCATGGGCACCGCATTCGCGACCGGCCATGCTGCCGGCATCGCCGCAGCACTCACCGCAGACACTGGGGACGCCCGGACCGCAGCCATCCGCGCGGAACTCAACCGCCAAGACGCACGGCTGCCCTCATAGATCGTCTGCTCGCTGCGCACAGAGCGGGCCTCATCCGCCGTAGAGCCAGTCGATGTGCTGGTAGTCGGCTGGATCGCGATCGGTCAGCAGGGCGTTGCGGACCGTGCGGAACAGCCCGTCGCAGTGCCACAGCTCGCCCCAGCTGCGGGCGGTGCGCTGGACCCGTGCGGTGCGCGCCGTGCGCAGCTCGGTGTAGTCCGCGAGCGCCCCGTCCCAGTCGGGGCCGTCGGCGCCGCTGTGCTTGCCGACCAGTGTGGCCAGGCTGTCCGCGTCCTCGATCGCCTGACAGGCACCCTGGGCGAGGTACTGCAGCACCGGATGGGCCGCGTCGCCGGTCAGCGCCAGCCTGCCTCGGGTCCAGGTGCCGATCGGTTCCCGGTCGTACATCCGCCACCAGCGTTCCCGCGACAGGTGTGGCAGGCCGGCCCGTACCGCCTCGCAGGTTTGCGCGAACGCCGCGTCGAGTTCGTCCGGCGTTCCCCAGTCCAGTTCACCGGCCAGCGCCTTGGGCGAGCGGAACACGGCGATCTGGTTGAACATCTCGCCGTGGCGCAACGGGTACTGCACCAGGTGGCAGTGCGGGCCCACGTAGACCACGACGTCCTCGGCCGCGATCCGGGGATCACCGCCGACACCGCCGACATCGGCCATCGGGACGGCGCCCCGATAGGCGACGTAGGCCGAGCTGACCGGTTCGTCTCGGTGCACTCGCGCGCGCAGCAGCGACTTCAGCCCGTCGGCCGCCAGTACCAGCGCTGCGGCGTCGCGGCGTACTGCGCTGACCGCGACCGCATCGTGATCGCCGATCTCGACGTCCGTGACGGTGGTGTCGGTCACCAGGTCCACACCGGCCGCGTCGCACGCCCGGACCAGGATCGCGTGCAGGTCGCTGCGGTAGATCACCACGTACGGGGCGCCGTAACGACGCTCGGTGGCGGCCAGATCGAGATAGGTCAGGTCGGTTCCGTCGAGTGCGTCCCGCATGACCAGCCTGCCGGGCAGCACCCCTTGCTCGACGACCTCGCCGAGCAGCCCCCACGATCGCAGGATGCGGGTGGCATTGGGGGCCAGCTGCAGCCCGAATCCGATCTCGCCGAACTCGGCGGCCTGTTCCAGTACCCGGACCCGCAGGCCGGCGTGGGTGAGTGCGAGCGCACTAGCCACTCCACCGATGCCGCCGCCCACGATCACCACGTCGGTCTTCGATGTCTGCACTGCCATCGTCGTCTCCTATAGCCAGCGTCTCCTACAACCAGCGGGGGAGTTCAGGGAGGTCGGTGCGGACGATCTGGCCGGTGAGCCAGGCCGCGACCTCGGCAGCCGGCAGCGTCACCCGAGTCGGGGCGCCCACCCCCGCGGACCCGCCAGGACGGATCGGTGCTCGCCGGGCCGGTCGCCCCCTCCAGCGCCGGACCGTCGCTGAGGGTCGCTGCGGCGGGCCACCATGTCGTCGACCAGCGCCCGGGAGAATCCCGATGGCAGATCGGCGAACACCGCCCAAATCCAACGTTACGCTCGTTCTTCTGAGCCGGAGCCAGGAGGGCCGCTACGGGTCACCGACGCCGCGCCGTAGATCACGAACCGATGATGACCTGGTCGCCGCTGAGCTTGAGCAGCCACTTCACGGGGTTTCCACGGCCCTGATCGGGGCAGCCATACCCCGGAGATCTCCTCCGCTGGCCGGAGAGCATGAGAGGTACGGCATGCAGGGACTAATCGCGTTGGAGGAGCACCTGTCGACTCCGCGCAATAATGAGCTGTGGGATGCGGCCGGTGAGGCTGTGCGAAACGGCCGGGCTTACATGGCCGATGTTGAGGCCAAGCTGGTGGATGCCGAGCAACGGATCGCGTTGATGGATCGATCCGGCATCGCGACGACGATCGTGTCACTGACCTCGCCGGGTGTGCAGGCGGTGCTTGACTCGCGGCAGGCGGTGGAGTTGGCTCGGGAAACCAACGACGCCGCCAGGCGGGATTTCGTCGACGCCTACCCTGGGCGTCTGGAGTTCTTCGCCGCGGTTGCGTTGCAGGACCCGCAGGCGGCGGCGGACGAACTCGAGCGGGCGGTGCGCGAGCTCGGCGCGAAGGGCGCGCTGGTGAACGGCTACACCAACATCGGTGACCAGGACACCGGCCGGTACCTCGACCACCCGGACAACGCCCCGTTCTGGACGAAGG
>JAOPYK010000324.1 GCA_025964695.1 Streptosporangiaceae bacterium
ACCCCCTACGGGCGCTCCCGGATCCCGTCAACGCCGACATCAAGGTCACCCGGCGCGATCGACTCGGCGGTCTCCTCCACGAATACGCCCAGGTCGCATGAGGTGACACAATATTCGGCACCTACACCCGTGAAACCCCAACAAATGATCACGCAAGGGCCGTCCGGCTGTCCGGCTGTCCGGCTGTCCGGCTGTCCGGCGAATCCAACACCCCACCGCCAGCCAAAACAACCGACCACCAGCAGAGGTTAGTGTTCAAGCTAAAACGGGCGGGAACTGGGATGCGTCCCCCGTTCCAGAGTTTCTTCGATGTGCGCGGCTTGGTCCCTCGCCGCCGGATCTTGCGTCCAGTTCCGTATGGATTGGCCCAGGCTGGTCGCCCACGAGATCGATCATCTGAACGGAGTGCTGTATCTCGCACGCAGGCCTGTCGACAGGAGCACTATCACGTTGGCCGAGTACAAAGGAGCTGGTCGACAGTGGCAGTACGGCAACCAGCCGGGCGGGACTGCCTGATGATCTAAGAGACTGGAGAAACCGTCGGCAGTCCGGCCGCGAGCTCGACCTGTTGATCGTGGCCGTTGAGCTCTGGTACAAGCGGGCGTCATGGACCGCGGTGAACCGGTCGGGTACCGCTTGCAGCCGTCCCGCTCGAAAGCCTCCACAATACCAGAAGGCGATTTCTGGGGGGCACCTGGCGGTGCCCAACCGTTCGGCAGCGGCAAATCCCGCCCGCTTTGTTGTGAGGAGTGGCAACATGAGAGCCATGTTTCATTTGGTGCCCTCGTGAGGGGGCTGCCGGTGAATCGGCAACCCTCCCTTGCCCCATATGAGGATCACCATGAGCTGGTCAACAGTAGAGACTGCTCTTCTTCCCCTTGTCGGCGTGATGCTCGGAACTGGCGGCATCCTTGTCGGTCAGTACCTCACTAACCGATCGACTCGGGAGAAGGACATCGCCGACCGCCGCGCCGCGCTCAGGGCTGAGCGCAAAGACGCGATCATTGAGTTCCTGCTGTCCACTCGCCGTGCCGAGCGAACTGCGGCGCTGTTCAAGGAGAGCGGGCGTCGGCCAGCGGACTCAGAGGCCATCTCCGACGAGATGTGGCACATGCAAAAGTGCCTCACCCTTGTGGCTGCTCAACAGCTCAGGGACGCTTCCCAGCTGTACGCAGATCGCCTCAATCAAGCGCTCTGGCACGGCATACCCGAGGACGCCAGCGTCTGGGAATACATTGACAAGCAGCGCCACCAGTTCATGCAGGCAGCACGCGCAGAACTGGGGATCGAGGGCCTCTGACTGCGCTGACCGCTTGCCGCCGGTGAGCGACCCCGGCTTGCCACAGGTCACAACGTCACGCCTATGAGACTCCCTCGACCTCTGACGTCGCAGGGCCCGGACCGGTTCACTGCCCGGCCGGATGCGGACACCACCCATAACTACCGGCCAGTTCACCTGACGCCTATCTCACGAGCACCCACCGTGTGCGCATGACGCCTCGTATCTCGCTTCTCACCGCCGCCTGCTCCGCGCTGCTCCTACTGTCTGCCGCGTGCGGCGGGTCCTGTGCGGTGCCAAAACCTATCGTCGGACTCTCACCTGGGGTTTCACATGATCGCTAGGCAGCCCTTCGATACTCGTGGATCAGACCTGTGACGGTGCTGCGGCGCTCGATCACAGCCATGAGGTCGATCGGTCGTTCGGGGTCGTGCAGCGGTGGTCTTCGGCCGCGCGACTGGTGAGGACGATGGGAGTTATAGTGCCGTTCATACTCGGCAAGCACCCGCCGCAGATGCCGCTCCCCGTGGATCAGCAGGTGGTCGAGACACTCGCGCCGCAGGGTGCCTACGAATCGTTCGGCGTAAGAGTTCGCGCGAGGCGATCGGACTGGCGTCTTGATGATCCGTATGCCTCTGCTGGTAAACACCTCATCGAATGCCCTCGAGAACTTGCCGTCACGGTCCCTGATCAGAAAGGTGAACCGGGCGGCGCGCTCCCCCAGGTGCATGAGCAGGTTCCTCGCCTGCTGGGCGGTCCAGGCCCCGGTCGGGTTTGCGGTGACGCCGAGGATGTGGACTCGGCGTGTCTCGATCTCCATGACGAAGAACACGTACAGGCGACTCAGGAACACTGTGTCGACGTGCAGAAAGTCGCATGCCAGCAGCCCGGAAGCCTGTGAGGTCAGGAACTGCCGCCAGGTCGGGGAGTTCCGGCGGGGCGCAGGGCCCAGCCCGGCCGCGGCCAGGATCCGGCGGATCGTGCCTTCGCCGATCCGGTAGCCCAGGCCGGCCAGTTCTCCTTGGATGCGACGATGGCCCCAGCGGGGATTCTCCCGCGCCAGCCGTACGACCAGGTCGCGGACCTCGGCGGGGATCGGTGGCGTCCGATCGTGGCCGGGTACGTCCAATGCTGTTTGACCAAACGGCGGTGCCAGGCCAGCAGCGTGCCCGGCGTCACGATCCGATGACCGCGCAGCCAGGCCGGCAGAACACGTGTAAGCGCAGCCAGGATCGCCCGATCAGCCCAATCCGGTTGCGGCCGGGAGACTTGACGCCGCAGCACGGAGACCTCATGGCGCAACACCAAAATCTCCACATCTTTGGAGGCCGAAGTTCGGGCGAGCAACATCAGCCAGCCGATCAGACGGACGAAGATCAAGTAAGGGAGTCGAGAGGCCATGACCGCCGAGGGTAGACGCCCAGGTCAACGCCCTGCGCGGGTTCTGGCACCCCACAGGGCCGACCAGAGCGGCACGCCCGGGACTTGGCGGCCCACCGGCGGCGCAGCAGGTCACGATGCCACCGCAACACCGTTTCCGGGGTCACCAGCAACCGCAATCCCACCCGTCGCGCCTTAGGGATTACACCCGCCAGCGCAGCGACGAGCGCCCGGTCGGCCCAGGTCAGCCTCGGCCTGTGCCGCTGCTGGCGCTGCAGTACGGCGAGCTGGTGACGCAACAGCAGAATCTCCGCATCTTTCCACGCACGCTGCCGGCGAGCCAACCGCATCCAGGAGAAAACGCTGACGACGAGGAGGTAGACGAACCGCAGACACATGACCATCCATCATGCGGCACCGCGCCCAGACACCCGTCCTCAACGAACAGATCCGCATCACTGCAGGTCACAGGAGTTGGATGAGGTTCTCGGCACCCACAGCGTCGACGGTGGAGGCTGTGCTGGCGCCCGTGGCGGGGAAGTGCTGCCTGGAACTGCGGTCCGGCCGTTCGGCCGAGTGATCCCAGCCTTACCTCGTAGCCGCTCAAGCACCCCATCCTCGGCTGACGCTTGACCCGTCCGCACCGACCTCTTATAGTCAACGTGTCGATTGATAAAGAGATGAGTTGACCAATATGGCTGTTGACGAGGTGGAGGAGAGACTGGACCGGGCGTTCACGGCGTTGGGCGACCCTGTCCGGCGGGCGATGATCGCCCGGCTGTCCCGTGGCGAGGCGACCGTCAACGAACTCGCCGAACCGTTCCCCATCACCAAACAGGCAGTCTCACGGCACATCCAGGTGCTCGAGGCGGCCGGGCTGATCACCCGCAGCCGGGACGCCCAGCGCCGCCCCTGTCACCTGAACGCGGCCGCCCTGGAGGAGTTGACCAGTTGGATCGACAAGTACCGGCTGGCGGTCGAGCAGCGGCACCGCCGCCTCGACGCGGTTCTGGACACCATGAAGGAGCAGGAGACATGAACGAGACCACGATCACCGCCCAGCCGAACACGCCGTTCATCGACGTCGTCCGCGAGTTCGACGCGCCCCCGGCGCAGGTGTACCGGGCGTGGACCGACCCGGACCTCATTCCCCAGTGGATGGGCCCCAACGGGGTCACGGTGGAACTGATCGAGTACGACGCGGCCCCCGGCGGTCGTTACCGCTACGTCCACCGCGACGCCGACGGCGAGTACGGCTTCCGCGGCGTGTTCCACACGGTTGTGGCGAACAAGCAGATCGTGCAGACCTTCCAGTACGACGGTTGGCCGAACGACGTCAGCCTCGAGACGCTGACCTTCGAGGACCTCGGTGGACGTACCCGCGTGCGCACCCACTCCGTCTTCCTATCCGTGGAGAGCCGGGACGGGATGATCGCCAGCGGCATGGAGAACGGCCTGCGTGACTCGATGGCGCGGCTGGAGAAGGTGCTGGCCCGATGACCGGCCAAGTGATCGTGGACATCACTATGTCCCTCGACGGATACGTGACGGCGCCCGGCGCGGACGCGGAGCACGGGCTGGGCGTGGGCGGCGAACCGTTGCACGAGTGGGTGTTCAACGACGCGCCGCCCAACCGTAAGGTGCTGGACGACATGTTCGCCCGAAGCGGTGCCGTGATCATGGGCCGCCGTACCTTCGATGTCGTGGACGCCCCCGGCGGCTGGAGCGACGACGTCGGCTATGGCGCGGAACGCGACCAGACCGTGGCGCCGCCACCGGTGTTCGTGTTGACCCACTCGGCACCGGAGACATGGCGCCTCGGCGACCGGTTCACATTCGTCACCGACGGCGTGCACAGCGCGGTGGACAAAGCCCGTGCCGCGGCAGGAGACAAGGACGTCGTGGTCATGGGCGGCGGCGAGACGTGCCACGCGGTCCTGACCGCTGGCTTGGTGGATCTGCTGAACATCCACCTCGCTCCCTTGGTCCTCGGCGCGGGCACCCGATTGTTCCCTGCCGAGGAGTCGAAGCGGATACGGCTGGAGCTGGTGGAGTCAGTGTCCGCGCCGGCCACGGAACACTTGTCCTACAAGGTGATCACTCAAGGCTGACCGCTTTGGCCGAACCCAGCCTGTGCCGGTCGGCCCACGCGGAGATCTCCGCGTGGGCCGACCGGCTGGTCCTCCGACGCATGGTGCCCGGCCTGGCCGCAGGCAACGATCTCCAGCGCGCGATGAGCGCACCGGGTTCTCGGCGACCACCACCATCAGCCGTGCCGCGTTCGGCGTCGACATCCAACTCGGCTTCGGCGCCGGCAACGTCGTGGTCGCCGACACCATCGAGATCGCCATCGAGATCGAGT
>JAOPYK010000285.1 GCA_025964695.1 Streptosporangiaceae bacterium
CTCGGCTGCCTCACGCGTGCCCAGGTAGTCCTCGGCCCGGCCGGGCGGCGAGTTCCGCAGCGACTCGATCAGCGGGGCCAGCCGGGCGTCCGGGGTGCACGGGAGGACGAGATGCTCGTAGGCCAAAAGAGGCTCCTTCGACGGCGGCCCCGTCGACCCTGGACGTAGACGCTGACTGGCCGACGGCTGGCAGCGCGAGATCGACGGAGTTGTACGACTCTGAGGGGATACTGTTGCGCTTGTCGGGCAAGGCGAAGTGCCTGGCGTACTTCAAAAATGCCACATCACTCATCTGCCGGACCACCGCCCCCGGGCTGATGACGACGAGGTCCGGACCATCGAAGCGATCGGCGACCGTGTCGGTGCCGAAAACTCGGTCACCTTAGCGACCTGGGAGTATTCGGGCAGCAGGCCGCCGAGCCGGTCTCGTTCGCATGACCTTGATGTCGGCGTTGATGGGATCGGGAAGTGTCAGCAGCGGGCTGGCCTGGTTCAGTGCCCGGTGTGGGCGGTGTTCCTTAAAATACGAGAACGTCTTCGTGGGCAGGGCAGTGTGGCGAAACGCCTGCCCATGCGTCGGGGCTCATTGCCGCACAGGTACAGTCGCGGCTGGCATGAACTGACGCGAGGTGCCCCCATGTGGGGAGAATCGGGAAGCCGGTGTGAGTCCGGCACGGGCCCGCCGCGGTAACCGGGGAGCTGCCATCCACGCGCGTACGCGCAGCCACTGGCCGTGAGGCCGGGAAGGCGGGTGGTCAGGTGTCGATCCGGGAGTCCGAAGACCGGCCTCGCTCCATCGTCCACCGTAATGGTGGCATGACGCAGCGGGAGCCTGCCCATGAACGCCGACATCTATGACGTCATCCACCGTCGCCGCGACGTGCGCGCGCAGTTCACCGGCGCGCCGATCCCGGCGGACGTTCTCCATCGGATCCTGACGGCTGCGCACGCCGCGCCCAGTGTTGGGCTGTCCCAGCCCTGGGACTTCATCATTGTGAGCGACCTGACCGTCCGGCGCGCCTTCTACGAGCACGTCCAGTACGAACGCGCTGCTTTCGCCGCCACCCTCACCGGGACCGCCGCCGCCGGCTTCGCCCGGATAAAGATCGATGGTGTGCTGGAGTCCAGCCTGTCGATCGTGGTCACCTACGATCCAGAGCGGGGCAGCCCGGCGGTGCTGGGCCGGCATGCCATCGCTGACGCGGGGCTGTACTCGGTCTGCCTGGCGATCCAGAATCTGTGGCTGGCCGCGACCGCCGAGAAACTGGGTGTCGGCTGGGTGTCGTTCTACCGGGAGCCGCATCTGCGTCAGCTGCTCGGTATTCCGGCGGGGATTCGCCCGGTCGCCTGGCTGTGTCTGGGCCCGGTCACTCATCTGGAAGCCACACCGGATCTCGAACGGCACGGCTGGCGCCACCGTCGCCCGCTGGACACCGCAATCCACCACGACCGCTGGTAGCACGATGGCCGAGCGCATCCGAGCCTCGTGCAGGACTCGGTACGAGTAATGACACCTCCGGGCCGTACACCGACCCCGCCTACGAGGTCGACGTGGAACGCGGGCTGCCCGCGTGGTCACCACGCCGGGCCACCGGCGGCGCGGTTACCCAGAGGGCGTACGCGCGGCGTGGCGAGATCACCGCCGAGATGGAGTTCGTCGCCCTGCGTGAGGGGGTGGCGCGGTCCTTCGTCCGGGACGAGCTCGCGGCTCGTTACACCCAGGCGTTGAAATCACTCTTGCGGATCAGGCAGTGGACGCCTTTCACATCGTCCACGACCTGGGAGATGACAAAGTCAGCGGCTGCGCTCAGGTAGGCGTACCCCACATCCGTCGGCACCTGGTACATGTCCGCGAGAAGGCGGAGCGCCTCACGGACGGCCGCCCGCATCGCCTCGTTGAGGTCACGGTGCAGCCCCACTGCCAGCCAGTGCGTGGCGGTCTCGCCGAACGGACGGTCCAGTGGTCCGAGCAGCTTGCGGCTCTCGGAGCCCGGCAGCACCGTGACCCGCAAAGTCGCCCGCAGTGGCGCCTCCAAGGCGGTGAGGGATACCTCGCCGTGGCCCTGGGCGTAATGCGGGTCTCCGGCGAAGAAGCCGGCGCCGTCGACCTGGACCGGTAGATAGAGGGAGGTGCCGGCGACCAGGTCTTTGATGTCCAGGTTCCCGCCGAACGGTCCGGGCGGCACCGAGTTCAGCGGCGTTTCTCCACTGGGCGTTACGCCGACCAGGCCGAGGAACGGCGCAAGGGGGAACCGTAGCTCCCGGCCGCCCTCGGACCGCAGGCTCCCGGTGAGACCGTCGGATGTCTGACAGAACAGCGAGACATTGCCCGCCTTCGCCGGGTCGCTCGGATCCGGCATGAAGTCCGGGTAGGGCAGCGGCGGCAACTCACCCGCCAGCGCACCGTACCCGTGCCTGCTCGAGATGATTCCGTACCGAGCCCGGGGGAGCAGTTCCAAGAACTCGATTTTGAGGATGTCACCCGGCTTGGCGCCGGCCACCGTGACCGGACCGGTGACGACGTGCGGCCCGTCGAGGATCGCATCTCGAACCGGGTACTCGGCGGCGATGTCGGCGGCGTCACGCAGCACGTCGCCGGCGGCGACACCGAACCCGCCGAAATAGGTGCGGGGGTCTCGGCCCTGGTCCTCCTGGATGCCCTCGTGCGAGACGGTATCAATGGTGAGCGTCTCACCGGAGCGCATCTGCGCCACCGAGGGGATGCCTTCGTCGGGAAGATATCCCCAGGTCACCGTCTCGACCGTCGAGGCCAGGTACTGTTCCCCGCCGATGGGACCCTCATGGGGCTGCAGCAGAGGCAGAATCACGCGTCACTCCCTTCGGGTGTACCGGCTTCCGGGATACCGGCGATGAGGTCGATTTCCACGGTGGCGCCCACGGCGAGCCCGGAGACGCCCACGCAGGTACGGCTCGGCAGAGGGCCGCGAAACCATGTGGTGTAGGTGGTGTTGAAAACGTCGAAGTCCTCGAATGAGGTGAGGTAAACCCGCACCATCAGCACGTCATCAAGGGTGAGACCGAACTGGGCGAGCACCGCCTCCAGGTTGCGGCGCACCTGCTCGGCCTGCGCGACCACCCCGCCCGCCACCAGTTCGCCGGTGGCGGGGTCGGTCGGCATCTGACCTGTGACGAAGA
>JAOPYK010000043.1 GCA_025964695.1 Streptosporangiaceae bacterium
CCAGGAAACCAACCGGATGACGATCTCCTCCGACGTCAACGAGCGGACGTTGCACGAAATCTACCTGCCGGCGTTCGAGACCGCGGTCAAGCAGGGGCACGTGGGCTCGGTGATGTGCTCCTACAACCAGCTCAACAGCGTGTACGCGTGCGAGAACCCCACGCTGCTGACCGACGTCCTCAAGAAGCAAATCGGGTTCGGCGGTTTCGTCATGTCCGACTGGAACGCCACCCACTCCACCGCCCCGGCCGCCAACGCCGGTCTGGACATGGAGATGGCAGCCGTTAACAACGGCCAGTACTTCGGTGACGCGCTCAAGACCGCCGTTGCCAACGGGCAGGTGTCGATGTCGCGGTTGGACGACATGGTCACGCGTATCGTGCGGGCGATGTTCCAGGTCGGTACCTTCGAGCACCCGCCGGTGTCCGAGCCCCAGGGCTCGGAGGCGGTGGTGAACACCCCAGGTGAAATCGCATTGGCCCGGAAGATCGCCGAAGACGGCGCGGTGCTGCTGAAGAACAACGACGGCATCCTGCCGCTGGACGGGACCGGCAAGAAGATCGCGCTGATCGGTCAGGCAGCCGGTCAGGCCGGCGCCGAGCAGGCGTACGGCGGTGGCGGCAGCTCGCACGTCCCATTGGCGGGTTCGGTGCCGGTGGTCAGCCCGCAGCAGGGCATCACCCGCCGCGGCGCGGCCAACGGGGACACTGTGGTCTATGCGGACGGCACCGTTATCGCCGACGCGGTCGCCGCGGCCAAAGCGTCCGATGTTGCCATCGTGTACGCCAACGACGCCGAGACCGAGGGCACCGACCGGCGTGACCTGGGCCTGAACTACGGTGCCTGCGGCAACTTTTCCTGTGCGCAGGTGCCGGTCAGTCAGGATCAGCTGATCGGTGCGGTCGCCGCAGCGAATCCGAATACGATCGTGGTGCTGAATACGGGCGGCCCGGTGCGCATGCCGTGGCTGGGGCAGGTGAAGGGTGTGCTCGAGGCGTGGTACCCCGGGCAGGAGGACGGCAACGCCGCGGCCTCGGTCCTGTTCGGCGACGTCAATCCGTCCGGGAAGCTACCGCAGACCTTCCCCACCTCCGAAAACGACCTGCCCACCCAGACAGCCGCACAGTACCCGGGCGTGAACGGCCACGCCGTCTACTCCGAAGGTGTGCAGGTGGGCTATCGCTGGTTCGATGCCAAGGGCATCACCCCGCTGTTCCCGTTCGGCCACGGCTTGTCCTACACCACCTTCGGCTACTCGGGCGTGTCGGTCGCCCGCACCACCGACGGTGCCCGGGTGAATTTCACCGTGACCAACACCGGCCATCGGGCCGGCGCCGAGGCGGCCCAGGTGTACGTGGCCGCGACGACGGCGGCCGGTGAGCCGCCCAAGCAGCTCAAGGGCTACCAGAAGCTGGTCCTCGACCCCGGTCAGAGCACCACCGTCACCATCCCGCTGGACGGGCGGGCCTTCGCCCACTGGGACACCACCAAGCACACCTGGGTCATCGACAACGGCACGTACCAGATCCTGGTCGGCAGTTCCTCACGTGACCTTCGCGGACAGGGCAGCATCACCCTCGCAGCGCGCAGCCTCACCCCGTAACGCGATCACGACGGCCGGGCGCCGTCCCCGCAAGGGATTATCGTTGATCTTCAACCGATGCCGCCGCCCACGAGCGCTGCGAACGAACAGGCCGCACGACCTCCGTCGCGGGCTCCGGCCACGACCGCGGATCCATCGACACCCCGACCCACCCCACGACCGGGAACAGACAGGAACCGACCGCACCACGATCATCCCGAACCAAAGCGCCCCAACAACACCTCTTCAGCGAATGACCACCAGGGTGGCGCAGGGTCCGTCAGGCCACGGCCGCGGCAAGATAGGCGATGTGGCGGGCGCGTTCCTGTTCGGCGATCGTGATCGGGGACATCTGGAATCCGTGGGCGGCCTCGGCCACCACCTCGAGGTCGGCGGTGTTGCCGGCGGCCCGCCAGCGGGCGGCCATGAACAGGGTGTCGTCGAGGAGGGGGTCCTGGGTCCCGACCATGAACCGGGCGGCGGGCAGGTCGCGCAGGTCCGCGTAGAGCGGGGAGATGCCCGGGTCGCGCCGCTGCTCCGGGTCCAGGCCGGGCAGGAACTGGTCCCAGAACCAGGCCATGATGGGGGTCGACAGGACGAGGTTGCGGTCGCCCCACAGGCGGCTGCTGGGCGTGAGCGACGCGTCGTAGGCGCCGAACGCCAGGTGCGCAGCGCGGAACGCGCGCTGCAGCCCGCCGTTGTCACGTAGCCGGAGCAGGGTCAGCACGGCCAGGTGCGCTCCGGCCGACTCGCCTCCGATGCTGAGCCGGTCGGTGCCGAACTCCGCCGAGGCATGGCCGGTCAGCCAGCGGGCCGCGTCCTCGCAGTCGTCCGGCCCGGCCGGGTACGGGTGCTCGGGGGCCAGTCGGTAGTCGACACTGACCACGGCCAGCCGTGCGGCGCGGGCCAGTGCCCACAGGAGAGGGTCCTGGGCGTCGGCGGAGCCGAGCGTCCAGCCGCCTCCGTGCAGGTGCAGGTACACCCCGTCGACCTGCGGCGGGGTGAACACCCGGACCGGGATGCCGCCCGCCCGTCCGGGCACCGTCCGGTTGATGCCCTCGGGCAGCCGGACGGGCGCCGGGAACGGGCCCGCGCCGCTCTCCCGGGCGGCACGGGTCGCGGCTGGGTCGTCGACCTCATGGATCTGCGGCTCCTTGGCGAGAAGCTCCGCGAGCGCCTCGTTGAAGGCCCGGGTCTCGGCTGCCAGATCCTGCCCTGTGGTGGTGATCGCGTCGCTCATGCCCCGATTGTCGCTTATCGTCACCGGGTCATAGAACTTCACGATCACAGGTCGTCCCCGGAATCCGTAATGATCACGGTGCCGCCGGATCCGACGGCTGGCTTCGCGGATGTTCTCGCGTTCGGTTTCGGCCATGGCGGCGAAGAAGCCGAACAGCATGCGGCCGGCGGTGGGTCATAGATCCCGGCCAGGGGGCCGGCGAGCATCTCCAGGATGAGTCCGTGGGCGGTGAGATGGTCTCGGGTGGGGCGCCCACCGGTCGCGGTGGGCGCCCCTTCGTGCCTCACCTGGCCGGCTCCACCTCCTCCACTGCCACGATGGACGCGGTGGTGTCGCGCACGCGGAGGGTGAAGCCCGGCAGCGCGATGAGGAAGGCGACCACGGCCAGTGCGGCCGCGCCCGCGAGGCCGATCTGCGCCGCGGCGGCGAAGTCGTGGTGCGAGGCGACGAGTTCACTGAAGTACAAGGAGCTGCACAGGGCGACCCCGAGCGTAGTGCCGATCTTCATGCCGGTCTGGTATACACCGGCCGCGGTGCTTCCCTCCTTGCGGGGTACGCGGTGCAGGGCGAGCGTCTGGTTGGCGGCGATGACACAGCCAGTGCCGCAACCGGCCACCAGCAGCGGTACGGCCAGGACCAGCCCCATGTTGACGCCAGAGGACGTGCCCACCACCAGCGCCGTGGCGGCAAGCCCGACGGCGGTGGCGGCGGTGCCGCCGACCACCAGCCGGTGGCCGACGCGGTGCACGACACGGCCACTGATGATCCCGCAGATCGCCGAACCGATGGTGAAGACCACGGTGCACAGGGATGCCTGCAACGCCGTGTAGTGCAGTCCCACCTGGAGGAACTGGGAGAGGACGAGGAAGATGCCGGTGAACCCGCCGTACAGGGCCGCGGCGACGAGCCCGCCGACCCAGTAGTCGCGCACCCGGAACAGGCTCAGGTCGACCAGCGGCTGCCGGCCGCGGCCCGGGAGGCTGCGCTCCCGCAGGACGAAGACGACCAGCAGGGCGATGCCGACCACCAGCAGCCACCACCGGCGCTGCGCCCAGCCGCCGTTCTGCAGCAGGGGCAGCATGACCGCTGTGACGGCGAGTCCGAGTACGAGGGCGCCGGCCAGGTCGAGGCTGCTGCGCCGCTCGCTGCGCCGCCCTGCGGGCAGGATGCGCATGCTGAGGAAGAGGGCGAGCACGTCCAGCGGTATGAACAGGTAGAAGATCCAGTGCCAGCCGTCGGCCGGGCCGAAGGACTTGAGGATGATGCCGCCGAGCAGCGGGCCGATGGTCGTGGACAGGGCGACCGTGGCGCCGTAGTAGCCGAACGCCCGGCCTCGTTCGCGCGGCGGGTACATCTGGTGCATCAGTCCGATGACCTGGGGGGCGATCAGGCCGGCCGCGATGCCTCTGGCGAGCCTGGCCGCGACCAGCCAGGTGGCGTTCGGTGCGACCCCGCACAGCACGCCCGTGACGATGAACAGCACCATCCCTATGAGGAAGACCTTCCTGCGGCCGAACTCGTCCCCGAGTCGGCCGCTGGGGACCAGGATCAGGCCGAAGGTCAGCGTGTATCCGGCGATCGACCAGGTCGATTCGGCGGACGTCAGGTGCAGGTGGTGCTGCATCGAGGGCAGCGCCACGGTCACGATGCTCACGTCGAGCAGGGTCAGGAAAGCGGCGGCGATACAGACGGCCAGGGCCTGCGCGCGTCGCCTGGGGGTCAGTGGGAGCGGGTCGGGTGTTCCCGGTTCCCCGGGCGGATGTGGTGTTGGCGGAGGTTCGGGTGTTTCTGTGAGGTCGTCACGCGCCTTTGCCATGGTGCCCCTCTGTTTCCCATCGGCTGTGCGAGCGGGGAGTTCTGCTGTGGGGGGCGCGTGGTGCGCCCCGCCGGGGAATGCGGCTCCTGGGGTTGAGCTGCATCCGCTTCCGTGGTGGTGGCCGGGACCGTCCTGAGCGCCGGTCCCGGCCGCAGGGCTGCGGTCAGCCCACGTCGGCGATCAGGCCGACCTTCTCCACTCCGAAGACGGCGACGGTCTCGTCGTTCTCGGGGCGCTCACCGCTGACGCCCACCGAGCCGAGCAGTTCGCCGTCCTGGTTCCGGATGAGCACGCCGCCCCGGGAGGAGGCGACGCGGCCCTCGGAGATCGCCGCCAGGGCGGCGAAGAAGGCGGGGTCGCGGGTGGCGTGCCGCGCTCCGGCGGCACCGCCCGAGCCGGTGCC
>JAOPYK010000150.1 GCA_025964695.1 Streptosporangiaceae bacterium
CCCACAAACGCAAGAAGACGGTGATCATCGTCGGCAGCGGACTGGCCGGCGCGAGTGCCGCCGCGGCGCTCGGCGAGATGGGCTACAAGGTGAAGTGCTTCTGCTACCAGGATTCGCCGCGCCGCGCGCACTCCATCGCGGCCCAAGGCGGCATCAATGCGGCCAAGAATTACCAGAACGACGGCGATTCGGTCCAACGGCTCTTCTACGACACGCTCAAGGGCGGCGACTTCCGCTCTCGCGAGGCCAACGTGTATCGGCTCGCCGAGGTCAGCTCGGCCATCATCGACCAATGCGTGGCCCAGGGCGTCCCCTTCGCCCGCGAGTACGGCGGCCTGCTGGACAACCGGTCCTTCGGCGGCGCCCAGGTCTCCCGTACGTTCTACGCGCGTGGCCAGACCGGTCAGCAGCTGCTGCTCGGCGCCTACCAGGCGCTGATGCGCCAGGTGGACGCGGGCAACATCGAGTTGCACGCCCGGCACGAGATGCTGGACCTGATCATGGTGGACGGCAAGGCCCGCGGCGTGGTCGTCCGGGACCTGATCTCCGGCGAGATCAAGTCGTACACCGCGGACGCGGTCGTGCTGGCCACCGGCGGCTACGGAAACGTCTACTTCCTGTCGACCAACGCCATGGGCTCCAACGTCACCGCCGCCTGGCGGGCGCACAAGCACGGCGCGCTGTTCGCCAACCCGTGCTACACCCAGATCCACCCGACCTGCATCCCGGTCAGTGGTGACCACCAGTCGAAGCTGACGCTGATGTCGGAATCGCTCCGCAACGACGGCCGGGTCTGGGTGCCGCTGGAGCGCGGCGACAACCGCAGGCCGGCCGACATCCCGGAGGACGAGCGCGACTACTACCTCGAGCGGATCTACCCGGCGTTCGGCAACCTGGTGCCCCGTGACATCGCTTCCCGGGCCGCCAAGAACGTGTGCGACGAGGGCCGCGGAGTCGGTCCCGGTGGTTTGGGCGTCTACCTGGACTTCACCGACGCCATCGCCCGGCTCGGGCTGGACTCGGTCAAGGCCAAGTACGACAACCTTTTCCAGATGTACGAGCGCATCACGGGCGAGAACCCGTACGAGACCCCGATGCGCATCTACCCGGCCGTCCACTACACGATGGGCGGCCTGTGGGTCGACTACGACCTCGAGTCCACCATTCCGGGCATGTTCGTGATCGGTGAGGCCAACTTCTCCGACCACGGCGCGAACCGGCTCGGCGCCTCCGCGCTGATGCAGGGGCTGGCCGACGGCTACTTCGTCCTGCCGAACACCATCGGCGACTACCTGGCGCGCGGCCCGGCGGGTTCGGTGCCCCAGGAGGCGATCGACGAGGCCGAGGGCCGGGTGCGTGAGCAGGTCGAGAAGCTGCTGTCGATCGACGGAGACCGCACGGTCGACTCGTTCCACCGGGAACTGGGCCAGATCATGTGGGAGTACTGCGGGATGGAGCGTACGGAAGAGGGCCTGCGCAAGGCACTCGGCCTCATCCCCGCACTGCGCGAGGAGTTCTGGCAGCGGGTCAAGGTGCCGGGCTCCGGCGACGACCTGAACCAGTCGCTGGAGAAGGCCGGCCGGGTGGCCGACTTCTTCGAGCTCGCCGAACTGATGGTCATCGACGCGCTGCACCGTACGGAGTCGTGCGGCGGCCACTTCCGGGCCGAGTCGCAGGACGCCGACGGCGAGGCCCTCCGCGACGACGTCAACTTCTCCTACGTAGGCGCCTGGGAGTGGGCCGGGGCGGGCGAGGAGCCCATCCTGCACAAGGAAGCTCTCGAGTTCGAATACGTCAAGCCGAGCACGAGGTCGTACAAGTAATGAAGCTCACCCTGCGCATCTGGCGCCAGAACGGCCCCGGCGACAAGGGCCGGATGGTCCCCTACTCCCTGGACGACGTCTCCCCGGACATGTCCTTCCTGGAGATGCTCGACGTCCTCAACGAGCGGCTCATCCTCGAGGGCGAGGAGCCGATCGCGTTCGACCACGACTGCCGTGAGGGCATCTGCGGCATGTGCTCGCTGGTCATCAATGGCCAGCCGCACGGCCCGGAGCGGAACACCACCACGTGCCAGCTCCACATGCGGAAGTTCTCCGACGGCGAGACCATCAACATCGAGCCCTGGCGAGCCAAGCCGTTCCCGGTGGTCAAGGACCTGGTCGTGGACCGTTCGGCGTTCGACCGGATCATCGAGGCGGGCGGCTACATCTCCGCGCCGACCGGCACGGCCCCGGACGCCCACGCGGTGCCGGTGCCCAAGCCCGACGCGGACGAGTCCTTCGTCGCGGCCGAGTGCATCGGCTGCGGAGCCTGCGTCGCCGCCTGCCCGAACGGCTCCGGCATGCTGTTCACCGCGGCGAAGGTCACCCATCTGGGGCTGCTGCCCCAGGGCCAGCCCGAGCGCTACTCGCGGGTCGTCGAGATGGTCGACGCCCACGATGAGCTGGGCTTCGGTGGTTGCACCAACACCGGTGAGTGCACGGTGGTCTGCCCCAAGGGCATCCCGCTCGACACGATCGGCCGCCTCAACCACGACTACCTCGCCGCCACGGTCGGGGGCAAGAACAAGTAGACCCGGGAAACGCACAGCGGGGCGCTCCGTATTGGAGCGCCCCGCTGTCGCGTTGTGTGTGCGTCAGGCCTTGGGGGTGTCCTCACCCTTCCGGACGATGCCGAGCTTGGAACCGAGCCACACCAGCGGGTCGTACCGCTTGCCGACGATGCGCTCCTTCATGGGGATCAGCGCGTTGTCAGTGATCTTGATGTGCTCGGGGCAGACCTCTGTGCAGCACTTGGTGATGTTGCACAGGCCCAGCCCGAACTCCTCCTGGGCGATCTCACGCCGGTCGGCGGTGTCGGCCGGGTGCATCTCCAGCTCGGCCACCCGCATGAGGAAGCGCGGCCCGGCGAAGGACTGCTTGTTCTCCTCGTGGTCACGGACGACGTGGCAGACGTTGTTGCACAGGAAGCACTCGATGCACTTGCGGAACTCCTGTGAGCGCTCCACGTCGATCTGCTTCATCCGGAACTCGCCGGGCTTGACGTCCGGCGACGGGGTGAAGCTGGGGACCTCCCGGGCCTTCTGGTAGTTGAACGACACGTCGGTCACCAGATCGCGGATCACCG
>JAOPYK010000166.1 GCA_025964695.1 Streptosporangiaceae bacterium
CGAAGCGCCGCCGCCCTTGGTGTATGCCCGGCATGGGCGATCGCTTGGGGATGGAAGTCCCCTGGAGGAAGAGGTGGTGCCAACTCCAAGCCAGAGGCAACTGCGTCATCGTGAGGTGGGGTGGGAAGTCCCAAGGCGAATCTCTGCACCTGCGGCCGTTTTCAGACTCGGCTGATCACCAGTTTTGCCACGTCGACGAACTTCCGCTCGGGCACCACGGCCGGCGCCTCGAAGCCCACCAAGCGAATCTCACCGTGAGATCGCTTACTCCCCATGAGCTCCGAGATCCCGTCCTTGAAGGTAAGGAAGACCGCGACCTGACCCACGCCGGACACGCTGCGTATCCGTGTCTTGTCCTGGAGATGCTGCTTAACGATGGCGTCGATCGCCATCTTCGGTGTGGAGCCCTTCTGCGGCGTGAAGCCGGCGACGACAAGTCCGAAGGGGTCCTTCCCTTGACTGCCGTACTTGCACATGTGGCCATGTGGTGTGGGTGGGTTGCCCTCGGCCGCTGTCACCTTTGTCTTGCTGGTGCCGCTGAAAAATAGCGTCTTCAGTTCAGCGGCCGAGAGGAGTGTGCAGGCGGCGGTCAGCTTCGCAACCGGGGGCAGGTTGCGGATCGCAGCGCGGGCAGCGGGTGTCGTGGCCCTCGTGCTCGGCGATGTCGCCGGCGGCGGGGGTTGCTCCGCCGCGTGAGTGGCTCCTGAGCAGCCAGCTGCCAACGCGACAAAGCACACCAATGGTGCACAAGGGAGTATACGTGTCATAGGCGACTAGGCTAACTGACCCGCAACGTCCCGCCCGCTCCGCATCCGTGACGTGGCGCAGAAGCTTGGCGGACAGCCCGTCGATCGCGCTACCAGCTTGGGAATCCAACGGATCACGCCAGATGGAGCCGCTGACCTCGGCAACCCATGATCTCCAAGTGACCGCTGTTGACCCTTGATCGCCCTGGCTAATTGCCGTTGATTGCCCAGTGGGAGGCGCTGGCCTGCGCATTTGTCTGCGCATCGCGCACGGCTCCCCCGGCCTGGTCATCCCGGCCGCCGTCGTCCCACCCGTACGGGAGGCGGGCCGGCGCCCTGGTCCTGGTCTGCTCGGCTTGTCCTGGGACGTCGGTGGACGGGGTGACCAGCTTCCGCCTCAACCACTGACGGACGGAGCTGACCTCCATCCCGGAGTCAGAGCCCCCCGCCGGAGATGCCCTCCCTGTCAGGTCCTGTCGTCAACGTGAGTCCGACCCATGATTCTTGGTCGCCTCGACCAGCGTTCAGTTCGATTTCGCCCGAATAGTGTTCCGCGACCATATCTTCTGGCGGTCTGTATATGTATGTACCGTTACGGAGGCTTTGTACATGTCCGATCTTTCTCGTAGAGGCTTCCTCGGCGCAGCCGCAGCGGTCAGCGGAGCCGCAGTGGTCGGTGCGGCAATGCCCGCCAACGCGCAGGCTTCCCCTCGTCTGCGCGGGGACATCCGGGACATCAAGCACGTGGTGATCTTGACGCAGGAGAACCGCAGTTTCGACCACTACTTTGGCTCCCTCAAGGGTGTCCGCGGCTTCGGCGACCGCTCGACCATCACGCTGCCCGGCGGCCTGTCGGTGTTCCAACAGCCGACGACGCGGCCCGGCACCCCCGTAACGACCACCCAGTACCCGTGGCAGCTGAGCGACGGCCCCGCTTCGGGCTACCCGGCCGGTCACCAGCCGCCCAGTTCGGAGGTCGGCGCGCAGGGTTACGGCGGGACGCCACACAGCTGGGACGACCAGCATGGTGCCTGGTCCGGCGGCCTGATGAACGGCTGGGTGTTCGCCAAAGGCGGCCTGACCACGCTCGGCTACCTCAACCGGACGGACATCCCGTTCCACTACGCTCTCGCCGACGCTTACACGATCGGTGACGCGTACCACTGCTCCGTGCTCAGCGCGACCGGCCCGAACCGCACGTACCTGTGGAGCGGCACGATCGACGCCCAGCAGAAGTACAGCAGTTTCGTCGCCTACAACGGCGGTTCCGAGCTGGGCAAGCACCTTCTGTGGGAGACGTACGCGGAGACGCTGCAGAAGGCCGGCTTCACGTGGAAGGTCTACCAGGGTGCGGACAACTACGGAGACAACGCCCTGGAGTACTTCGCCAACTTCGCCCGGTACGACCCTACTCAGGGCGGCACGCCAGCTCCCGGCAACGTCCTCTACGACAATGGTGTCGCCAACGTCACAGAGCCGCTCACCGGCCTCAGCGCCAACGCCGACAACCTCACCAACGCGATCAAGGCCGACGTGGCGGCGGGCACGCTGCCGCAGGTGTCCTGGGTCGTCACCAACCAGGCGTTCTCCGAACACCCGGACGGCGCGCCGAACGATGGTGCGTACTACGTGAACCGGGTCCTCGATGCGCTCAATTCCGACCCGGACGTCTTCAACTCGACCCTCGTGATCATCAACTACGATGAGAACGACGGCCAGTTCGACCACGTGCCGCCGCCGGTGCCCGCGCCCGGGACGAAGGACGAGTTTTACTACGAGGCATCCGGCGCCCTCGCGAGCGCCGGCGTTACCCAGCCGCTGCCGGTCGGCCTCGGCTTCCGCGTTCCGCTGGTCCTGATCTCGCCCTGGACGCGGGGCGGCTGGGTGACCTCGGAGGTTTCCGACCACACCTCGGTAATCCAGTTCCTGGAGAAGTGGACCGAGGCGCTCGGCAAGCCTGTGATTTGCCCGAACATCAGCGCTTGGCGCCGCAGCGTATGCGGCGATCTGACCGGCGCTTTCGACTTCACCTCACCGGTCTTCGGCCTGCCGAACCTGCCGAAGACCACCGTCATCGGCGATCCCGCGGGCGGCTCGTACCACCCGCCCGTCACGACCAACGCGATGCCGAAGCAGGAGCCGGGCACCAAGCGGGCGCGGTCGCTGCCGTACCAGCCCAACGCGAACCTGCTCGGGTTCACGTTCGGCAGCAACGGGGCGGTCGAGGCGAAGCTGTCGTTCAGCAACAACGGGACGCACGTCCGTAAGGCCAGCCACTTCGCCGTCTACAACAACATCGCTCCGGACCAGTCGCTCGCCGACTACCCGGCGAAGTATCCGGGGCAGTACACGGTCGACCCGTCGCAGACGATCTGGAACAAGACCGTGCC
>JAOPYK010000206.1 GCA_025964695.1 Streptosporangiaceae bacterium
GGTGGGTTCGGCACGGCCGCCGAGTACCCGAGCTACTTGATCGGTGCACTCGCGCGCAAGCACGTCACCGGCCTGACGATCACCGGCAACCACTCCGGCTTCAGCGAGAAGCAGATGGAGATGATGAGCGCCGCCAACCAGGGCCTCATCAAGTATCCGCAGGACTACGTATCGCCCGGCCTGCTCGTGGAGCGCGGGCAGGTTCGCAAGGGCATCCTCGCCTTCCCCGTGCTCAACCGCGGTCTGGAGGTCCCTTTCGAGACCTTGCTCAAGAAGGGCGAGGTCGAGGTCGAGCTGATCGGACAGGGCTCGCTCGCCGAGCGCATCCGTGCCGCCCGAGCCGGCATCGCCGCCTTCTACACGCCGGTCGGGGCCGACACGGTCGTCGCCAAGGACAAGGAGGTCCGCTGGTTCGACGGCCGTCCGCACCTGCTCGAGCACGCGCTCAAAGCTGATGTGGCCATCATCCGGGCTCACCAGGCCGACCGGTGGGGCAACCTCGTCTACCGAGGTACCAGCCGTACCTTCAACGCCACGATGGCCGGCGCCGCCACGGTCACGATCGCCGAGGTGGACGAGGTCGTCGAGCTCGGCGAGCTGGACCCAGAGGCGATCATCACGCCCGCACCGTATGTACAACGGATCGTGGTCCGCCCGCCCGTCCCAAGCACGTCGTGGCGCGACCCGTGCTGACTCCATCCACCGAGCGCAGTGCACGCGACCGACCGGGAGGCCTGCCGTGACCACTTTCGCGGACAAACCGCGTCTGGACCAATGGGCGATGGCGATGCGTGCCGCCCAGGATCTCCACGAGGGGACGGTGGTGAACCTTGGCATGGGCATCCCCATGCTGGTGTCCACCTTCGTCGAGCCCGAACGGGAGGTCATGTTCCATTCCGAGAACGGCGTCCTCGGTTTCGGACGGAGCATCGACGACCCCGACCTCGTGGACCCGAACTGCATCAACGCCGGCGGCCAGCCGGTCGAGCGCGCGCCCGGTATGTCCTTCTTGTCACATGACGAGTCGTTCGCCCTTATCCGCGGTGGCTGGATCGACGTCACCATCCTGGGGGCGCTCGAAGTGAGCGTGAACGGCGACCTGGCGAACTTCCAGCCGCCAGGAAAGATCATCGGCAGCCTCGGCGGCGCCCAGGACCTTGCGTTCTGCGCGAAGAAGGTGGTCGCGCTCATGTCCCACCAGGCCAAGGACGGCTCACCGAAGATCCTCTCGGCGGCCAACCTGCCACTGACCGCGCCCAGGTGTGTCAGCCGGATCATCACCGACATCGCCGTCGTCGACATCACACCCTCGGGTGCGGTCCTGCGGGAGGTGCTCGCCGGCTGGTCGGCCGATGAGGTCCAGCAGGTGACCGACGCTCCGCTCCTCGTCCCTGAACCACCACTCGAACTGTCCCTGTGACCAGGGACTGGCACACCCGGTCGGCAATAAATAGATTTAGAATCTAATTACACTTGATCTTTACCTGCGAGGAGGCATCGTGTCACAAGTGGATTTCAGCTACTTCGACTGCGACAACCACTTCTACGAATCACGGGACGCGTTCACCCGCCACATCGAGCCCGAGTTCAAGTCGCGGGCGATCCAGTGGGTGGAGGTTAACGGCAAGACCCGCCTGATGGTCGGCGAGAAGATCAACCGCTTCATCCCCAACCCGACCTTCGACCCGATCAGCAAGCCCGGTCAACTGGACGAGTACTTCCGCGGCCGCAATCCGAAGGGACAGGACACCCGCGAACTCTTCGGCGAGCTGGACAGCCTCGCCGACCACCCCGAGTACGGCAACCGGGACGCACGCCTGGCCTTCATGGACGGCCAGGGCATGGGCGGCGCGATTATGCTGCCCACCCTGGGCGTCGGTATGGAACAGCCTCTGCTGCACGACCCCGAGGCGCTGCTCGCCGCCTTCCGAGCCTTCAACAAGTGGATGGAGGAGGACTGGGGCTTCGCGTACCAGGAGCGGATCTTCGCGGCCCCGATCTTCACTCTGATCGATGCCGACGCGGCCGTCACGCAACTACGGTGGGCGCTCGAGCACGACGCGCGGTTCATCCTGATGGTCCCCGGCCCGGTCATCACCCCCTCGGGCGGCCGCTCGCCGTCGGACCCGGTTTACGAGGCGTTCTGGCAGCTCGTGAACGACTCCGGCGTGACCGTGCTCGTCCACGGCGGCGATAGCTGGTACAGCGGCTATCCCAAGGACTGGGGCGAGAGTTCACAGACCCAGGCGTTCCGCCAGAACGCATTCAAGTCGCTGGTCTCCTACAACGCGACACAGGACCTGTTCGCGAACCTGCTGGCGCACCACCACTTCCACCGCTTCCCCAACATCCGCATCGCGGCGATCGAGACCGGGTCGGACTGGGTGTTCCACCTGTTCGAGAAGCTGAAGAAGTCCTACGGTCAGACACCGCATCTGTACCGCGAGGACCCACGCCAGACCTTCCTGCGGCACGCGTACGTCTCGCCGTATTACGAAGACCAGCTCGACCAGCTGCGCGACCTGATCGGCGCCGACCGGATGCTGATGGGGTCGGACTACCCGCATGCCGAAGGGCTCGCGGACCCGTCGTCGTACATCAAGGATCTGCAGAACTTCAAGTTCACTGACGACGAGGCGAAGCTCATCATGCGCGACAACGGTCTGAGTCTGACTCGGCGACGTCCGGTCTAAGGGACCCGGACGGGTGAAGGCCGGGATCGGATCGGATTCCGGCCTTCACCCTTCGGCGCCCACCCACACCAGGCACCGCAGGCCGGCCGCCCCGGCCAGCACTCGGAAGGATCGGCATGCACATCGCGTTCACGCCCGCGCAGGAGCGCCTCCGTGAGGAGCTCCAGACGTACTTCGCGGAGCTCATGACACCGCAACGCCGTCAGTCGCTCGACGACCCGACGGCCGAGTACGGCTCGGGGACGGTTTACCGCGACATCATCAAGCAGCTGGGCACCGACGGGTGGCTCGGCATCGGCTGGCCGGTGAAGTACGGCGGCCAGGACCGCACCATGATCGAGCAGTCCATCTTCGTCGACGAGGCCACCAAGGCAGGCGTTCCCCTCCCGCTCCTCACGATGAACACCGTCGGCCCGACGATCATGGATTGCGGCAGCGAAGAACAGAAGAACTTCTTCCTGCCACGGATCCTCAGCGGCGACATGCACTTCGCCATCGGATACTCCGAGCCCGATGCCGGTACCGACCTCGCCGCGCTCACCACCCGGGCCGTACGCGACGGCGACGGCTACATCATCAACGGCTCGAAGATGTGGACGAGTGTCATCGAGCACGCCGACTATGTCTGGCTCGCGGCGCGCACCGACCCGGCGGCGGCCCGGCACAGGGGCTTGTCCATGTTCCTCGTGCCGACCAACACGCCCGGGTTCAGCTACACCCCCGTGCACACGCTGAGCGGGGCGACGACGAGCCAGACGTTCTATGACGACGTCCGGGTGCCGGCCTCGGCGATCGTCGGGGGGCTCAACGACGGCTGGCGGCTCATCACCAACCAGCTCAACCGTGAACGCGTGGCGTTGTGCTCTCCGGCCGGCATCCAGGTGGCCCTCGCCGAGACCCGGGCCTGGGCGCAGTCGACGAAACTGCCAGATGGTCGGCGGGTCATCGACCAGGAGTGGGTGCGGCACAATCTCGGCCGGGTTCACGCCAAGGTCGAGTTCCTGAAACTGATCAACTGGAAGATCGCCTGGGGTGTCGACAAGGGTGTCGGCCCCGCGGACGCCTCCGCGACCAAGGTGTTCGGCACCGAACTCGCCACCGAGGCCTACCGGCTGTTGATGGAGTGCGTCGGCGACGAAGCCTGCGTCCGTGGCGGCTCGCCCGGGGCGATCATCCACGGCCGACTCGAACGGGCCCACCGCGGCGCACTCATCCTCACCTTCGGCGGCGGCACCAATGAGATCCAGCGCGACATCATCGCGACCATGGGCCTCGGCATGCCCCGCTCCGCACGTTGACCCGCCGCACCGATCATCTACGTCAGGAGGCACCCATGGATTTCTCCTTCACCGATGAACAACGGGA
>JAOPYK010000249.1 GCA_025964695.1 Streptosporangiaceae bacterium
CTCACCTCCCACGACCGGGTCGGGCAGGCCATCCAGCAGGGGGCCCCGATCAAGATCGTGGAGACGAAGTACCAGAAGAACCCGTTCGCGATCATGTCGATGGCCAAGCTAACCAGCAAGTCCGCCAAGGACATGGTCGGGAAGAAGATCGGCGTGCAGGCCACCAACGAGGCCGTCTGGGAGGCCTTCCTCAAGGCCAACAACCTGGACCCGAAGAGCATCACCAAGGTCCCGGTGCAGTTCGACCCGCTCCCGCTGACCACCGGCACGGTGGACGGCTGGATGAGCTATATCACCAACGAGCCCAACGACCTGCGGCTCAAGGGCTTCAAGGTCGAGACGTTCTTGCTGGCCGACCAGGGCTACCCGCTCGTCGGCGAGTCCTACATCGTCACCGACCAGGCACTCAAGAAGGACCGTGCCAAGGTCAAGGCACTTCTCCGGGCGGAGATCAAAGGATGGAAGGACAGCGTCGCCGATCCGGCGGCGGGCGCCAAACTGGCCGCCGAGGTCTACGGCAAGGGCCTGGGGCTCAAGGCCGATGAGCAGACCCTGGAGTCCAAGGACCAGAACAAGCTGATACTCACCGACGAGACCAAGAAGAACGGGATCTTCACCATCTCACCGGCTCTGGTCGAGGCCAATATCAAGACACTCAAGTTCGCCAATGTGAACGTCACCGCGGAGCAGCTTTTCGATCTTTCCATCATCAGTGAGATCTACAAGGAAGATCCGTCTCTTGTCTGAGAGCGCACTCTCCCACCCCGCCACCCCGCCGGCCGCCCAGGAGGGCAC
This sequence comes from Streptosporangiaceae bacterium, assembly GCA_025964695.1. Taxonomy (GTDB): domain Bacteria; phylum Actinomycetota; class Actinomycetes; order Streptosporangiales; family Streptosporangiaceae; genus Actinomadura_E. Next base: position 796 of record JAOPYK010000249.1, read on the forward strand.
CGGCATCAGCCTGACCGGGCTGTGCAAGGACTTCCGGCTGGGCCGCAGGTCGGTCACCGCGCTGGACGGGGTGGACCTGCGCACCCCGGAAGGATCGTTCCTGTCGCTGCTCGGCCCGTCCGGGTGCGGCAAGTCGACCGTGCTGCGCATCCTCGCCGGCCTGGAGACCCCCACGGCCGGCGAGGCCCTGCTGCACGGCGAAGCCCCGGAGCAGGCCAGGGCCGGCCACCACCTCGGGATCGCGTTCCAGGACTCGGCCCTGCTCCCGTGGCGCTCGGTCGAGGCCAACATCCGGCTGCCGCTGGAGGTGGCCGGGATCAAGCCGGACCGGGTCAAGGTCCAGGACCTCATCGCGCTGGTCGGCCTGGAGGGCTTCGAGAAGGCCCGGCCGGCGCAGCTGTCCGGGGGCATGCGGCAGCGGGTCGCCATCGCCCGCTCACTCGTCGTCGAGCCGCGTGTGCTGCTGCTCGACGAGCCCTTCGGGGCGCTCGACGACATGACCCGCCAGCGGCTCAACCTGGAACTGCTGCGGATCTGGACCGAGCGCGCCACGACCACCCTGCTGGTCACGCACGCCATCTCCGAGGCGGTGTTCCTGTCCGACACCGTCGCGGTGATGACTCCGCGGCCGGGCAGTATCGCCGCCATCGTGCCGATCGACCTGCCCCGGCCGCGTACTCCGCAGATGCTGCGCACCCCGGAGTTCCACGCCCTGCAGGACCGGCTCTCGGAGATCCTTTTCGGCGGCGCCGGCACCGGCAACGGCAACGGGGCCAGGGAATGAGCCGGCTGAAGGGCGGGCTAAGCGGAGCCGCCGGGCTGGCCGTCGTCATCGCGCTCTGGTGGCTGCTCGCCGCGACCGTGTTCCATGACGGCAGGGCGGTGCCGACCCCGCCGGCCGTCCTCACCGGCTTCGGGCACGACGGCTGGTCGTTCTACTGGCCGCATCTGAAGGGCACCGGCTGGGAGGCACTGCGCGGCTACTTCTGGGGCAACGCGCTCGCGCTGGCGATGGCCGTGGTCGTCATCCTGATCCCGCCGGTCGAACGGCTGGTCACCCAGCTGGCGGTAACGAGCTACTGCCTGCCCATCATCGCGGTCGGGCCGATCCTCACCGTCGTCTTCGACGGCGACACCCCGATGGTCGCCCTAGCCGCCTTGTCGGTCTTCTTCACCACGCTGATCGGTGCGCTGGCCGGGCTGCGGGCGGCGGACCAGACCAGCCTGGACCTGGTCAGGGCGTACGGGGGTGGACGCTGGCAGCAGCTCCGCAGGGTGCGGCTCGCGGCGGCGCTGCCCAGCACCTTCGCCGCGTTGAAGATCGCAGCCCCCGCGGCGGTCCTCGGGGCGATCATCGGAGAGTTCCTCGGACGCGTGCAGTACGGGCTCGGTCTGGCGATGGTCGTCTCCCAGCAGCAGCTCGACGTCGAACGAACCTGGGGTGTCGCCCTGGTCTCGGGTGCGATCGCCGGACTCGGCTACGCCCTGATCGGGGTCATCGCCCGGTTCGCGGCTCCATGGGCACCCCGATCGGAGGGCCGGCCGTGAAGCGCCTCGCCGGCACCCTGCTCTCGGCAGCCGTGTCGGCCGTCGTCGTCATCTCCGCCTGGATCGGCTTCATCAAGATCATGAATATCAATCCGATGGTCGCCAAGGACCCGCAGGCGGTCTGGCACTACCTCACGGTGCCCGAGCAGCGGAACTCCGTCCTGGACGGGCTGTGGACGACCCTGCAGGACGCGGGGCTCGGCCTGATCGCCGGCCTGGTCGCGGCCTCGGTGGTCGCCATGCTGTTCGTGCTGTCCCGGTCGGTGGAGCGCTCGTTCATGCCCATCGCCATGGTCGTACGATCCGTGCCGCTGATCGCCATGACCCCCGTGCTGACCTTGATCTTCGGTCGCGACCTGCTGGCGACCACCGTGATCTCCGGGATCGTGGTGTTCTTCCCGGCACTGGTGAACATCGTGTTCGGTCTCCGGTCGGCCTCACCACAGGCGGCCGACCTGGTCCGGGCGTACGGCGGGTCCGGGTGGACGACGATGCGCAAGGTCATGGTGCCCAGCGCGCTGCCGGCGTTCTTCGCCTCGGTCCGGATCTCGGCGCCCGGCTCGCTGGTCGGCGCGTTGCTCGCGGAGTGGCTGGCCACCGGCAAGGGGCTCGGCTACGCCATGCTCAGGGACGGCAGCACCTTCCACTACGACGCCCTGTGGACCGCCGTCGTGCTGGTGACCGTCGTGTCACTGCTCGCCTATGCCCTGGTCGGGGTCGTCGAGGCGGCCGTGCTCGCCCGCTTCGGTCCCGCTCCGGTCCAGCGCTGAGGGGCCGCCCGGCTCGGCGCCCAGGGGCTCGTCCGCGGGGCGCGGGGCGGTGAGTGCGTGCCCGGTCAGCGTGCGCTCGGAGAACCTGCGGCCCAGCGCCTGGACCTCGCTCTCGATGTTCGGCACCACGCCGGGCATCGCCACCCGCATGTAGGCGTCGGTGAGGCGCGCCCCGCGCGCGGCGGCCGCCCGCGCGGTCTCGGCGCCGATGCCGCGGGCCGCCCCGGTGATGAAAACGACCTTGCCGGTCAGCGGCTCTCTCATCGGCCTGTCGCCCTCCGGTTCTGTTGTTACGGTCCATCAACGCTCCGAAGTCACACCGTGCCGCAGCCATCGGCTCAGTGTCCATGTCCTGAGCCGATAAAGACGCTGTGCGGATCTGATAAAGACACCGCCATCGACCGGTCATAGGCTCTAGGAGACCGAACCTCGTTCTGATCAAAGGGTGCACATGGAAGCGATCGTCGGGACCGCCCAGGGCAGAGTACGAGGCCGCGTGCGCGACGGCGTCGCGGCGTTTCTCGGCATCCCCTACGCGGCGCCGCCCTTCGGCGCCCATCGGTTCGCCCCGCCGCAGCCCGTACAGCCCTGGGACGGAGTCCGTGACGCCGTGGAGTTCGGGCCGACCGCGCCCAAGCCGGGCTACGTGCGGCCGTTCGACGTGCTGCTGCCGGACCCGGAGATCCCCGGCGAGGACTGCCTGAACCTCAACGTCTGGACGCCGGACGCGGGTGGTTCCGGGCTGCCGGTGATGGTGTGGATCCATGGCGGGGCCTTCCGTAACGGCTCCGGGGCGGTGCCGATCTACGACGGCACGCACTTCGCGCGCGACGGTGTGGTGTGCGTGACCCTCAACTACCGGCTCGGGGTGGAGGGCTTCGCCAACCTCACGGGGGCGCCGTCCAACCGCGGGCTGCTCGACCAGATCGCCGCGCTGACCTGGGTACGCGACAACATCGCCGCGTTCGGTGGTGACCCGGGCAACATCACCGTCTTCGGTGAGTCGGCGGGCGCCATGAGCGTCACCACCCTGCTCTCCCTGGACCTGGCCCGGGAGCAGGGGCTGTTCCGGCGGGCGATCTCGCAGAGCGGGGCGGGGGAGATCGCTCAGGACCCTGAGGACGCGATGCTCGTCACCAGGGAGATCGCTCAGCGCCTCGGCATCGACCCGACCGCCGAGGCGTTCGCCACCCTCGAACCCGCGGAGATCCTGAACGTCCAGGCCGCGGTCGCCGCCGAGGTCACCGCGCTGCCCGACCCAGGCAGGTGGGGGAGGACCACGGCCGCCAGCGGGATGTCCCTGATGCCGATCCTGGACGGTGAGTTGCTGACCCGCCGGCCGGTGGACGCCATCGCCGCCGGTGCGGGGAGCGAGGTCGACCTGCTGACCGGTTACACCTCCGAGGAGTTCCGCCTCTTCCTGGTGCCGACCGGGCTGACCAAGGTCGTGAACGCCGACATCGCCGCGGCGATTCTCAACGGCATGGGCATGGACCCGGCACTGGCCGCCGCCTACCAGGCCGCGCTTCCGGGCGGCACTCCTGGAGACGCGTTGTGCGCGATCATCACTGACGGCTTCTTCCGGATACCGGCGCACCGGGTCGCCGAGCGCCGCACCGCGTCCCCGCAGGGAGCACCGACCTACATGTACGAGTTCGCCTGGCGGACGCCGGAGCGGGACATGGGTGCCTGCCACGCGCTGGAACTGGGATTCGTCTTCGACAACCTGCACATGCCCGAGGGGTTCGCGCTCGCCGGGCCCAAGCCGCCGCAGGACCTCGCGACCACGATGCACCGCGCCTGGATCGACTTCGCCACCCACGGGGACCCCGGCTGGCCGCGCTTCGACCCGGAGACCCGTCCGGTGAAAATCTTCGACGGCGTCGACGACAAGATCGCCAACGACCCCAAAGCCGCCGAGCGCATGCTCTGGGCCGCCGGCCGCTGACCCCGCCGCACGGCGGATCAGGGAAGGCGGGTGCCCATCACTCCGTGAGGACCCGGTCGGCCACGTACTCGGCGATGGCCAGTGCGGAGGTCGCGCCGGGAGAGGGCGCGTTGCGGACGGTCACGACCCGGCCGACCCTGCCGATGCGGAAGTCGTCCACCAGGGAGCCGTCCCGGTCGACGGCCTGCGCGCGCACTCCCGCGGGAGCGGGCACCACGTCGGCGACCGTCAGATCGGGCACGAACGATCGGGCCTCGGCGACGAAGGCGCGCTTGGAGACCGAGCCGTACAGCTCCTTCAGGCCGGTCCGCCAGTGGCGCCGCATGAGCGGCCGGAAGCCGGGCCAGCTCAGCGTCTCCCATACGTCGCGGGGACGCAGGTCGCGGCGCCGGTAGCCCTCGCGGGCCAGTGCGAGCACCGCGTTGGGCCCGATGTCGACACCACCGTCCACCCGGCGGGTGAAGTGCACGCCGAGAAAGGGGTAGCGCGGGTCCGGAACCGGATAGATCAGCCCCCGTACCAGCGAGGTGCGGGCGGGTACGAGACGGTAGTACTCACCGCGGAACGGCACGATCGCCGGACCGTCGGTGTCGCCGGCCAGCCGTGCCACCCGGTCGGACTGCAACCCGGCACAGACCACCAGGAGGTCGAAGGTGAGCGCCTCCTGCCGGGAGGAGGTTACGACGACCTCCGAGTCGGTGGGCACGATGCGTACGACCTCGAAACCCAGCCGCACCGAACCGCCCGCGGCCGCCACCTCGGCGGCCAGGGCCCGGGTCACGGCAGGGAAGTCGACGATCGCGCTACGGGGCGAGTGCAGCGCGGCGACTCCGGTGGCGTGCGGTTCGACCTCGTGCAGTCCGGCGGCCGAAAGCCAGCGCAGATCCGGCACTCCGTTCTCGGTGGCCCGGCGCCGGATCTCTCGCAGTGGCGGCAGTTCGGCCTCCGTCCGGGCCACCACGAGCTTGCCGCACTCGTCGTAGGGCAGGTCGTGCTCGGCGCAGAATCTCTCCAGCAGCCCGATCCCACGGCGGCAGAGCCGGGCCTTCAGCGAGCCGGGCTGGTAGTACAGGCCGGCGTGCGCCACCCCGCTGTTGTGGCCGGTCTGATGGGCGGCGACCCGATCCTCCTTGTCCAGGACGGTGACCTGCGCCCCAAGCCGGCCGAGCCGGTGGGCCACCGCCAAGCCGAGGATGCCGGCGCCCACGACGCCGATACGAGGTTCGGTCACGCCACGAACCTAACCCGTGGCGAACCCGGCCGAGGCCTCCGGGACCGGATCAGCGGCCGAGGCGTTTGCGGCCCTGCGCCCTGACGCGTCTGCGCTGGGACGGGTCGAGCATGAGATAGCTGCCGACCGGCAACACGATGGCGCCCAGGATGATCAACGCCGAGATCCACCAGGGCAGGATCAGATAGGCGAGCAGCCCGATGGCCACCCCGCCGATGACGACCTTTGTACGCGACGACATGTGCGCCCAACCTTCCGCGAGAGCTGCTACCCAGAGAACGGCTGCGACCTGATGGCGGTTCCACGATATATCGCGAATCTCTCGATGTCTTCGTCGTGAGGACGGAGTCGGGAGAGATCACGTCGACAGGGTCAGCGGGCCGCCGCCGAGCAGGCGCAATACCTCGCCGTGCAGATGCGCGTTCGTGCACACGACGCTGCCGCCGTCGGGCCCGGGCACACCGGACAGGTCGGTGAAGATCCCACCGGCCTCCTCCACGATGACCTGCAGGGCCGCCAGATCCCAGAGGTTGACCTCGAGCTCGGTGGAGATGTCGATGGCGCCCTCGGCGACCATCATGTGCGACCAGAAGTCACCGAAGGCACGGGTGCGCCACACCGAACGCGTCAGGCTCATGAAGTCGTCCAGCCTGCCCTGCTCCTCCCAGCCCCCCAGGCTGGAGAAGGACATTGAGGCGTCGGAGAGCTCGGTGACCGAGGAGACCTGCAGCCGGCTGGCCTTGGCCAGGCTCCGGCCCGTCCAGGCGCCGCCGTCCCGCGCCGCCCACCAGCGACGGCCGAGAGCGGGGGCCGAGACCAGGCCGACGACGACGCGGTCCTCGTCCATCAGCGCGATGAGGGTGGCCCATACGGGCACGCCCCGTACGAAGTTCTTGGTGGCGTCGATCGGGTCGATCACCCAGCAGCGGGCACCGTAACCGGTCCTGCCGTACTCCTCGCCCAGCACGGCGTCACGGGGCCGGGCGCGCTTGAGCGTCCCCCGGATCTGGTCCTCGACCATCCGGTCGGCATCGCTCACCGGCGTCAGATCCGGTTTGGTCTCGATCCGCAGATCGAGAGCACGGAACCGCCGGCTCGTGATGTCATCGGCCGCGTCCGCCAGCACATGCGCGAGACGCAGATCATCGGAGTAGCCCGCCACGACGGGCCACGCTACCGCGATCACGGCGTACAGCGACAGACTGTGAAGTATGGACGAATCGACATATCCGGAGCTGCCGACCCCGGCCCTCCTTTTTGATCTTGACGGCACCTTGATCGACAGCGTTTATCAGCACGTGATCGCGTGGCGATCCGCGCTCTCCAGCGTGGGCATCGACCTTTCGGTATGGCGGATCCATCGCCGGATCGGGATGAGCGGCGGCCTGTTCGTCTCGGCGTTGCTGCGGGAGACCGGCGTATCGCTGACCGAGGACGAGGTCGACGAGCTGCAGAAGATCCATGCCAAGGCCTATCTCGCCCAGCTCGACACTGTGCGCCCGCTGCCCGGCTCGGAGGACCTGCTGGCCCTCCTCACCGACGTGGGCGTGCCCTGGGCGATCGCCACCAGCGGCCGCGCGGAGACGGCGCGCTCCGCGCTGGGATTGCTCGGCCTGCCGGAGGACACTCCGATGATCACTCGTGATCAGGTGAAGCACGCCAAACCGGATCCGGACCTGTTCCTGGCCGCGGCGGCCCGGCTGGACACCGACCCTCGGCACGCCCTGGTCGTCGGGGACAGCGTCTGGGACCTGCTGGCCGCGCGGCGGGCCGGCTCGCTCGGCGTCGGGATGATGTCCGGCGGTTACGGCCGGGAGGAGCTGGAACGCGCGGGTGCCTTCCGCGTCTACCGGGACCCGCTGGACATGCTGACCCGCCTCGACGAACTCGGGCTCCGTCTCGCCCTCTGAGCCTTCCGCGGTGATCCGGCCGACCGTCCAGGCCGTGGTCCTGCCGTGATCCCGCGGTCGGCGCCTGCCGGGTCATGAGGACGCCGAGTGAGACGCATGTCACCGCGGACCGAGCGCCAGTGGGTTGTGATTTCCAACTTTCCACTGGGATAGTGGGTTGGAGAATCCAATGCACTAGGAGGGATCATGCGGGACGCGGTGATCGTCGAGGCGGTGCGCACACCGGTCGGCAAGGGCAAGGCGAACGGTGCCCTGGCGGGGGAGCACCCGGTGGATCTGCTCGCCCGTACGCTCGAGGCGCTCATCGAGCGCACCGGCCTGGACCCGGCGCTCGTGGACGACGTCGTCGGTGGTTGCGTCACTCAGGCGGGGGACCAGGCGCTCAACCTCACCCGGACGGCGGTCCTCGCGGCGGGGTTCCCGGAGAGCGTGCCCGCCATGACCGTGGACCGGCAGTGCGGCTCCTCCCAGCAGGCCGCGCACATCGCCGGACAGGGGGTGCTCAGCGGGGCCTACGACATCGCGATCGCCTGCGGCGTGGAGTCGATGTCACGGGTGCCGATGGGCTCTTCCGTGCTCCCCGGTTCGAACCCGTTCGCTCCGCTGGCCGCGCGCTACCCGGAGGGGTTGATCGGGCAGGGCATCAGCGCCGAGCTCATCGCCGCCCGATGGAAGATCACCCGGGAGGAGCTGGATGGCTTCGCGCTGGAATCCCACCGGCGCGCCGCCGCTGCCTGGGATCGCGGTGAGTTCGCCCGTGAGCTGGTCTGGCCCGCGCGCGACGAGACCATACGGCCCGGTACGTCCTTGGAGGTACTCGCCGGGCTGAAGCCCGCCTACTACGACCCGGCCCTCGAAGAGCGGTTCCCCGAGATCGGCTGGCAGGTGACCGCCGGCAACAGCTCCCCGATCAACGACGGCGCCGCCGCAGTGCTGATCATGGAGGCGGCGGTGGCCGCCCGCCTCGGACTACGGCCGCGGGCCCGGTTCCGCTCCTTCGCGGTCGTCGGTGACGATCCGCTGCTGATGCTCACCGCGATCGTGCCCGCGACCGCCAAGGTACTGGCGCGTTCCGGATTGCGGCTGGAGGACATCGACCTCTTCGAGGTCAACGAGGCCTTCGCCTCGGTCGTCCTCGCCTGGCAGCGCGAGACCGGTGCTTCGCTGGACAAGGTCAACGTACGCGGCGGAGCCATCGCCATCGGCCATCCGCTCGGCGGCAGCGGGGCCCGCATCATGACCACTCTCCTGCACGCCATGGAGGACCGCGGTGCCCGGCTGGGCCTGCAGACCATGTGCGAGGCAGGCGGGCTCGCCAACGCCACCATCCTCGAACTCCTCTAGCTCGGCCCCTGGCTTCCGCTCCAGGCACCATGAGCGGGTTGGAATACCCAACCTAAGAGGATACGGTCTGAAAACACAACCCAGAGTCGTAGTGTGGAGTTCATGCCGAGGGACGCGAGACCGCGTGAGTGTTCGATCGCCATGACGCTCGATGTGGTCGGGGAGCGCTGGTCGCTGCTGGCGATCCGCGAGCTGTTCCATGGCGTGCGCCGGTTCGATCAGATCGCCTCGAACACCGGGGCCTCGCGGGATATTCTGACCACCCGGCTGCGCAAGCTGGAGGACCACGGAATCATCGAGCGCCGCCCGTACAGCGACCGGCCGGTCCGCTACGAGTATCACCTGACCGAGGCCGGCAACGAACTCGGCGACGTCCTGATCTCGCTGCTCAAGTGGGGGGACCGGCATCTCGTGGACGGCGACCCGCCGGTGCGGTGGCAGCATTCCTGCGGAGAGTTCCTCGACCCGGTGATGGTGTGCAGGGCCTGCGGCGAACCGGCACGACAGGGCGCACACTCCCCGTCCGGTCGTGGTGTTACGGGCTTCTAGACGATCGCATGGTGGGAGCATGGCCCCATGTCTCAAGACCTGCCTGCCTGGGTGGCCGAGCTCACCGATCCCCGTCGGGCGACCACGCTCGATGAGCTCGCGGACCGCCTCGTACCTCTCGCCGAACACTCCATCGACGTGTCCCGGCGATTGCAGGCTCTGCTCAACGAGCTGAACGAGCCGTTCAAACGCGAAGCGGTGTACGACCGCGTGGAGCGACTCAAGAATCGCGCGGACGAGGCCTTCGGTGAGGTCACTCGCGAGATCGTGGCCTCCGGGCAGCAACGGCTGGACCGGGTCTGGGCCGCTTGGCAGGACCGGTCCGCGGGCGAGCCGGAAGGCGCGCTGCGGCGGCGGCTGGAGGCCGACGTGATTCCCGCGCTGCGCAAGCAGGAGCGGACCATCGCCGAGGAGGTCGGCGAGCGCACCGCGGTGGCCCTCGAAGTCGCGACGCAGACCCTCCTGACCCGGGTCGAGCAACTGGCCGTGGCGGTGACGAACCTGATCCACGACGTGCTGCCCCTCGCGCACGAGGGGCTCGGCCTGGCCGGCCGGATCTCCGGGCTGTCGGCCAAGGTACGGGAGTTGCGTGACGGGCGGCTGGAGGTGCCCGAGCCGTTGCGCGAGGCGGCCTCCGGAACCGCCGACTCGTACCACAGCACGGTCGCCCGGCTGGAGCTGGAGTGGGCCACGCTGGGGTCGCGGGCCGCCATCGTACGGGCCGCGCTGCGGGCCGCCGAGGAGACCGCGTTCAGTCAGGTCACGGCTGAGATGACCGAGTGTGTCGAAGCGCTCGCGCCGTCCCACATCAAGGTGCTCAACGACGCCGAGTCATTGGCGATGACCCTCGTGGACGAGGCCATCGCCGGGTAGAGACCGGAGCGTGGACCCGCCCGGTGGACACCGTCAGGTGTGGAAGGGGTGCAGCACCGTGTTGTCGCCGGCGTCCTCGATCTCGGCGGCCTGGCTGTGCAGGCTCTCCGACATCCGGCGCAGTAGCCCGATGAGCTGGATCCGTTGCTCGTCGCTCAGCGCGGCGGACATGCGCCGCTCGACCGTGACGGCGGCCTCGTCGGCGATCTTCAGTGCCTTCGCCCCCGTCTCGGTCAGCCGGATCTCCAGCACGTTCTTGTGCCAGGGATGGCGGCGTCGCTCCACCAGGCCCTTGGCCTCCAGGTTGGTGAGGACCGTGGCCATCGACTGCGGGGTGACCAGGCAGGCACGGGCCAGCGCCGCAGCCGACATCCCGGGATTGCCGGCCAGGTAGAGCAGCGCCGCGTACTGCGGAATGGTCAGCCCCGAAGGCTTGACCACCGCGTTCTTGACGGCCGTCAGCTCCTGCTCCACGCGTTTGACGTGGTGACCGACGCGATCCTGGGGGTCCATGGTCATGGGCCTGAGCATAGCGCTACCACGAACAACGACCCATGGGTTGCCTATAACCAGAGCTCTGGTAAGAGCCAGAGCCCTGGAGATCGGCCTCCATGCACCGTCCATGGACAAGAACGATGGCCTACCCGGCAGGCCGACGTTCACCGTGATGCTCTATGTTGTCCCGATTCGATCAAGCATGGGCGGGATGGCATGGGCACGTCATCGGAGGACCCGGAGGGGCGCTTTGTCTTTGACGAGGCTTTCGTAGCCTCGGCCGGTATCAAGGAGCCGTCCGCGCGGGAGCGGACGGGAAATCCGCTCACCCGCCGGCTCGCGGAGCGGCGGCGGCGCAAGGAAATGATCAAGCAGTGGCGGGCCCCGCGGTCCGGCAGAGGCCGCAGGCCCGGCGCACGGACTCTCACGGTCGTCCTCGCCGTGGGGCTGGTCGCGGTGGCCGCGGTGCTGGCCGAGACCGATCCCCTGGGCATGAGACCGGGACGCCGGCCCGGCACGCCTCCACTGACCCTCATACCGGCCCCGGTCGTGTCCCCCGTGCCCACCGACGCGCCCTCCGGAGCCGGTGACCCGTTCGCGGGCTCACCCGCCGAGTTGTACGCCGACGGAGCGGCGGGCATCACCTTCCCCGTGGCCCGGGCGACGGCGGGCTTCTCCGCGAAGGAGGTCCAGGTCCTCTTCGCCAGGGCCCGGGCCCTGCTGACGGCCTCGCACCTGGATGCCGGCACCCTGTTCAACAGCGGCACCGACAGGTTCGCCCGCCAGCTCGATCCGGATCAGCGCAGGGCCTTTACCGGCAGTCTCCAGAACCGGGACTCGACCAAGAACCTGCGGTCCTGGCTGATGAACTTCGCGCCCAAGACCTCCGAGCTCACCGGGTCCCTCATCAAGGTGCACGGCGTCACGACGCTCGCCCAGGCGGCCCGGCAGGGACATCGAGGCGCTCTGGTGAAGGTGAACTACATCTTCGTCTACCCGGTGCACCGGCCAGGCCTCCCCGGCACCACGATCCGGGTCATCGCCCACCTCAGGGGAGAGGTGTTCCACTCCCGGGACGCACGGGGTGAGTGGACCTGGATCTATCGCTGGGGATCTTCCAACGCCAATGCCCGGTGCGATGTCGAGGACGGTTACGTCCATCCGTTCTACGCCGGCTCGCAGCCGGATCTGACCGGTCGCACCGGCGCGCCCGTGGACCCGTACGACCTGAACCAGGACCCCGGCACCGGCTGCCAGACCGTGAACCACACCTGATCAGGTGTCGTCCGGCTCCTCGCGAGCGGTGAGCAGGCGGCGCAGGGAGTCCAGCCGGGCCTCATCGGCGTGCCCGGCCGCGACCCAGGCCTCCAGCGCGCAGTCGGGCTGCAGATGGGAGCAGCCACGCGGGCATTCGGCGGCGCCCTCGGCGAGATCGGGGAAGTAACCGACCAGGTCGGCCGGGTGGACATGGGCCAGCCCGAAGCTGCGCACCCCTGGAGTGTCGATGATCCAGCCGCCCTCCGGCAGCGCCAGGGCGATCGCCGAGGAGGAAGTGTGCCGTCCTCGCCCGGTCACCGCGTTCACATGGCTGACCGCTCGGCCCGCGTCCGGGACCAGTGCGTTGACCAGGGTGGATTTGCCCACGCCGGAGTGGCCGACGAGCACGCTCATCATGCCGGTGAGCCGCTCCCGCACCTCGTCCAGCGGACCGCCGCGCTCGGTGACGACGTACGGGACGCCCATCGGGGCGTACGCGGCCATCAGATCGTCCGGTGCGGCCAGGTCGGCCTTGGTCAGGCAGAGCAGCGGTTCGAGACCGGCGTCGTATGCGGCCACCAGGCAGCGGTCGATCATCCGGGGCCGGGGCTCGGGGTCGGCCAGCGCGGTGACGATCACCAGCTGGTCGGCGTTGGAGACGAGGATCCTCTCGACCGGATCGGTGTCGTCGGCGGTACGGCGCAGGGTGGACGAGCGCGGCTCGACCCGTACCACCCGGGCGAGGGCGTCGGGCTCTCCGGAGACATCGCCCACGAGCGCGACCCGGTCGCCGACCACCACGCCCTTGCGGCCCAGCTCACGGGCGCGCATGGCAGTGACCATCGTGTCGTCCACCAGGCAGCGGTAACGGCCGCGGTCCACGGCGGTCACGAAGCCGGCGATGGCACCCTCATGCGCCGGGCGCTTACGGGTACGCGGCCGAGAACCGCGGCGCCCGGGACGTACCCGGACGTCGTCCTCGTCCAGGCGCTTCCAATCACGACCCTCCGGCACGACCCGTCCCCTTACGCGCCGGCCAGCATGCCGGTCCACAGTTCGGTGAACTCTGGCATGGTTTTGCCCACTGTGGCCACGTTCTCCACGTCGATTCCCGGAACGGCGAGGCCCAGCGTGGCCCCGGCCATCACCATCCGGTGGTCGTGGTAGGTGTGGAACACCCCGCCGTGCAGCGGCCGCGGACGGATCTCCAGCCCGTCCTCCAGCTCACGGACGTCCCCGCCGAGCGCGTTGATCTCGGCGGCCAGGGCGGCCAGCCGATCAGTCTCGTGCCCGCGCATGTGCGCGATCCCGGTCAGCCGCGACGGGCCGTCGGCGATGGCCGCCAGCGCGGCGATGACACAGGTGAGCTCGTTGACGTCGCCCAGGTCCGCGTCGATGCCATGGATGATTCCACCGCCCCGGACGGTGACCCCGTCGTCGCCGCGGGAGACCGTACCGCCGAGCGCGGGCACCAGCTCGCGCAGGCCGTCGCCCGGCTGCGTCGTCTCGGCCGGCCAGTCGCGTACGGTCACCCGGCCGCCCGCCACCAGTGCGGCCGCAACGAACGGCGCGGCGTTGGACAGGTCGGGCTCGATGGGCGACACCCCGCCACCGATCGGCCCGGGCGCCACCCGCCAGGTGTTGTCACCGGTCTCGACGGTGGCGCCGACCGCGCGCAGCATCTCGACCGTCATCGCGAGGTGCGGGGCCGAGGGCACCCTCGGACCCTCGTGCCGGACCTCGATGCCCTTGTCGAAACGCGGGGCGGCCAGTAGCAGGCCCGACAGCAGCTGGGACGACCCGGACGCGTCGATGGTGACCGCCCCTCCGGTCACCGCGGACCGGGCCCGCACCACGAAGGGCAGCCCGCCACGACCCCCGTCGTCGATCTCCACTCCGAGGGTGCGCAGGGCGATCAGCAGGGGGCGCATCGGCCGTTCCCGGGCCCGTGGATCGCCGTCGAACGAGATGTCGCCGCCCGCCAGCGCCGCCACCGGGGGCAGGAACCGCATGACCGTGCCCGCGAGGCCGACATCGATCCGGGCCGGGCCACCGAGGCCGCCGGGCACGACCTCCCAGTCCTGCCCGCTCTCGCCGACCGGTACGCCGAGCCTGCGCAGCGCCTCGGCCATGAGCAGGGTGTCGCGGCTGCGCAGTGGCCGCTCGATCACGGTGGGGCCGGTGGCCAGCGCGGCCAGGATCAGGGCCCGGTTGGTCATCGACTTGGAGCCGGGCAGCGTGACGTCGGCGTCGACCGGGCCGTCGGCGTTCGGAGCGGACCAGAAGGCGGCGGATTCCATGTACCGCAGGTTACCGGCTCCCGGCACACTGTGATCTTCCTGACCGGCAGACAGGATCCTGTCACCTTCACCACAGAGGACCACCAGCACATGAAGGTGCAGGAGCGTGCCGCGCTGATGTGGGTGCTCGTCGGGCTCACCGGGGAGGACCCCACGCGGACCCGCTCAAGATCCGGACGTTCACCATCATTGGAACCCGACGACGCGGACGGTCCGCCGGGCGCACCGGCTCCGCCCGGCTGAGCACCCGCCCATCGAGCCGAGACGGTGGGGGCCGGCCCCCCAAAGCCGGTGTCTCCGGAGCCCGGTCTCCGGAGCCCGGTCTCCGAGGCCCGGTCTCCGGAGCCCGGCATCTGCCACAGGAGGACAGGAGGGGGACGTCGGCTAGCGGCGTACGGCCTTGCGGGCTTTCTGGGCCGCCTCCCTGCGGGCCTCCCGCACCTGGAGGGCGGCCTCCTTGCGGGAGTGCTTGATCTCCGAGGCCGCCTGCCTGCGCAGATGCCGGGCCTCGGCGCCGGCCTTGACCCGGGTGTCGTGGGCCTGACGGCGCAGGGCCTGCACCCGGGGGTGCTTGCGCGGCTCGGTGGCCATCAGCAGCAGGGCGCCGAACAGGCTCGCGCTCTTGAGCAGCTGGGACCGCTGGTCGGCGCGGCGCTCGGGATCGTCCTCGGTCCAGTAGTGGTGCTCGGTGAGAAGCACCGGCACCATCTGGGCGGCGAGCACGAGCGTGCTCAGCCGCTTGAACCTGCCGAGTGTCAGAAGCGCCCCAGCGCCGAGGCTGAGCGCGCCCTGCAGCCGGACCAGGCTTTCCGGGTCTTTGGTCGGCAGCCAGTCCAGCCGGTCGACGATCGGCTTCATGGTCGGCCCGACCTGGTCGGCCCGCGGGCCGGGGTTGCGCAGGTTCTCGATGCCGGTGACCACGAACGGGGCCGCGACGAGGGAACGGGCAAGGGTACTGAAGGGTCGCATGCAGGTCTACTTGCCCACGGATCGACGGGTCACGCACGCTCGCCGCATTCGGCAGTATGTACCCGTGGGTCGGCCCCTGCAGGGCCAGGGAGGAACACGAAGATGTGCGGTCGCTATGCCACGGCGCGCCAGCGCCAGGAACTACTGGACGAATTCGAGATCGGCTTGGACGCCACCGAGGAGGCTCTCGAGCCCGACTACAACGTCGCCCCCACCAAGCCGGTGCCCGTCGTCCTCGAACGCGCCCCCCAGGGAGCTCCGAAGGAGGAGGTCGTGCGCCAGCTGCGCATGCTCCGCTGGGGCCTGGTCCCCTCCTGGGCCAAGGACCTGTCCATCGGCAGCAAGATGATCAACGCTCGGGTGGAGACCGTCCATGAGAAGCCGGCGTTCCGCAAGGCGTTCGCCCAGCGCCGCTGTCTGCTGCCCGCGGATGGTTACTTCGAGTGGTACGCGCTCGAAGACGCCGAGGGAAAGCCCCCCAAGCAGCCGTTCTTCATCCGCCCCCGGGACGAGAAGGTCATGGCGATGGCGGGCCTGTACGAATTCTGGCGCTCGCCGGACGGGGAGTGGGTCCCGACCTGCACCGTGATCACCACCGAGGCCTCCGACGATCTGGGCCGGATCCATGACCGGATGCCGATGGTCGTCGAACCTGATCGCTGGGACGCCTGGCTGGATCCGGCCCGTACGGAGCCCGATGAGGTGCGGAAGCTCCTCGTACCGGCCATGGCGGGAACGATGGAGGCCTATCCGGTGTCCAAGTCCGTGGGGAATGTCAGAAACAACGGTCGGGAGCTCGTACAACCGTTGCCGAATGGGGATGTTTCAAAAGATTCTGAAACCTTGTTCTGACCCGCCGGTGCCCGGCGGGCCCGGCCCCTCGGGCTCGGGGGAGAGGAGCGCCGACCATCGTGGACACCGCCACCGCTCGCAAGCGCCTGGAGGGAATGCTCGCCGACCTGGATCGCTCCATCTCGATCCTCAAGGGTGAGTCCCCGGAACCCGCTGCGCCGGACTACGACCACCACCCGGCGGACGCGGGCACCAGCCTCTCCGACGCCGACCGCAGCGAGGCGGCGCTGCAGGCGATGGAGCGGCAGCGGTCGGCGGTGCTGGCGGCGGTGGGAAGACTCGACGAGGGCCGGTACGGGCAGTGCGTCGACTGCGGGGAGCCCGTGCCGGAGGGCCGGCTGGAGGCACGCCCGGACGCCGCTCGCTGCGTCGCCTGCCAGGCCCAGTACGACAAGTCCCTGCGTTGAATCCCCGCGCTGAATGTGTATGCCTCCGCTGACGCACCCGATCAGAACGATCACATGGGGCGGCGGGCGCTGGCGATCAGGTGGATGCCCACGGACTCGTCGCCGACCGGGGCGGCCATCTCGGTGCGCACCAGCCGGGCCAGGCCCCGGGGGTCGTTGGCGAGGATGTGGTCCACCGTCGAGGGGGACAGCGTTGTACGGGGCCGGATCCACTCGACCTCCAGGCCCGCCTCGGCCAGCAGCTCGCGGAGCTGCTCGGACCAGAAGCAGCGGGTGATCGTGCCGTCCGGCCAGGGCACCAGGACGACCTCGGCGCTGGGCACGTCGGACAGCTGGGCCCAGCAGTTCTGCTCGGCCAGGATCGCCATGCCGAGCATCAGTGAGTCCACGCAGAGCAGCACCCGGCCGCCGGGCCGCAGCACCCGGGCGATCTCGGCGACCGTGGCCTCGGTGACCAGGTGCCGGGACAGCACCCGATCTTCGGCGATCACCCCGTCCAGGCAGCCGTCCATGAGGAAGCTCAGGGAGGCGGCGTCCCCCACGACGGGGTGGATGCCGGACTGCGGGGGATCTTCGGGAGGCCGGGCGAGCAGTTCGATGACGGTGTGCCCGGCCGCGGCCGCCTGCGGTGCGCAGCGGGCCCGCAGGCCGGAGATGTCGAGTATCCGGGCGGGCTTGCGGGGCAGCCAGCGGCCCAGCTGGGCAGCGGCCACGGCCCAGTAGAAGGTCCAGTAGCTCGCCAGGGATTCAACGTCGCCTGAATCATGGCGCAGGCTGACCACGGAAGGGGTCGAGGGTCTCGCCGGCAGCAAGGGTCGTGGCTCCTGTTCTCGCCGTGTACGTGACATCTTTCCCCGTTAGCGACCCCGTATCACCGTCCGTACAGGATGGGTCCAAGTGGCGTGGACCTTGCGAACATTTACCTCACTCCGTCTTTCCCGATCAGGGAATCCTACGGGCGGCCACGGCGTTGCAGCGTCCTGTAACGCTCTGCGAAAGAACGAGGTGCAGCCGATGACCACAGCGCTTCGCCCGCCTGGCTTCGCTCCCAGTCCGCGGATGGCCGCAGATGATACGAGGGGCGCTGTCGTGATCCGTCAGCGCGGCCCTATATCGTCGTTCAGTAGCGGTACCACGGGTACCGCGTTGAGCGAGGGGGTGGGTCCGGTCCCGGGCACCGTGGAGACGGCGGAGCAGCGTGATGACAGGTTCCAGCGCGACGTGCTCCCCTTCCTGGACCAGCTGTATTCGGCCGCGCTGAGGATGACGCGCAACCCGGCCGATGCGGAGGACCTGGTCCAGGAGACCTTCGCTAAGGCGTTCGCGTCCTTCCACCAGTTCAAGGAAGGCACCAACCTCAAGGCCTGGCTGTACCGCATCCTGACCAACACCTTCATCAACTCCTACCGCAAGAAGCAGCGCGAGCCCAAGCAGTCCGCCTCCGAGGAGGTCGAGGACTGGCAGTTGGCCAGGGCCGAGTCGCATACCTCCAGCGGGCTGAAGTCCGCCGAGGCGGAGGCCCTGGAGCACCTGCCGGACTCCGACGTCAAGAGGGCTCTGCAGGAACTCCCCGAGGAGTTCCGGATCGCCGTCTACCTGGCCGATGTCGAGGGCTTCGCGTACAAGGAGATCGCCGAGATCATGGGCACGCCGATCGGCACGGTGATGTCCCGGCTGCATCGTGGCAGACGGCAGTTGCGGACCATGCTCGAGGACTACGCTCAGGACCGCGGCCTTTCGCGTACGGGGGCTCAGCCCAGGGAGGACTCGGCATGAGCTGCGGCAACCACCACGACACGCCATGCGTCGAGGTGCTCGACCGGATCTACACCTATCTCGACGGTGAGCTGGATCAGGGCGCCTGCGCCGAGGTGAGGCAGCATCTGGACGAGTGTGGTCCCTGCCTGCGGGAGTACGGCCTGGAAGAGGTCGTGAAGAAGCTCGTCGGCAAGTCCTGCGGCTGCGACCCTGTTCCCGGTGATCTGCGTTCCAAGGTGCTGGGCCGGATCCAGGCGCTCCGCGCCGAGATCGTGGAGACGGAAACCTCCGAGACCGCCTGAACCCACTCCCCTTCCGGTCGGTATGGTTCCGTTGTGCTCGTATTGGTCACCGGCGCGGCCGGCTTCATCGGGTCCCATCTCGTCGACAGACTGATCGCCGATGGCCACGAGGTCGTGGGCGTCGACGACCTGTCCTCCGGCGTCAACCTCAGGGAGGGCGCCGAACTGATCGAGATGGACGTGGCCGATGCCGCGCTGCGCGCCCTCGTCGCCGGCCGCCGTCCCGAGGTGATCTGCCATCTGGCCGCCCAGGTGAGCGTGCGGGCCAGCGTCGCCGACCCCCTGCACGACGCCCGGGTCAACGTGCTCGGCACCGTCAACGTGCTGGAGGCGGCCCGGGCCGCCGGGACCCGCAAGGTGGTGTTCACCTCCAGTTGCGCGGTGTACGGGGTGCCCGCCGAACTCCCGGTGCCGGTTGACGCGCCCCTGGATCCGCGGTCCCCGTACGCGGCCTCCAAGGTCGGCGGCGAGGTCTACCTCCAGATGTACCGTGCCCTGCACGGCCTCGACTTCACGACGCTCGCCCTGGCCAACGTCTACGGCCCGCGGCAGACCCCCGAGGGTGAGGCCGGTGTCGTCTCGATCTTCTCCGCGGGGCTGCTCACCGGTAAGCCGACCCAGGTGTACGGGGAGGGCAAGCAGACCCGGGACTACGTCTACGTCGGGGATGTCGTCGACGGCTTCGCCAAAGCCTGCGGGGAGCAGGGCGGTGGCCGGCGGTTCAACATCGGCACCGGCGTGCAGACCACCGACCGTGACCTGCACAGTTTGGTCGCGGAGGTCGTCGGAGTCGCGGACGATCCCGGCTTCGCGCCGCCCCGCTTGGGAGACCTGCCCGCCATGTCGGTCGACCCGGGGCCCGCTCGCGACGGGCTCGGCTGGGAGCCCGCGACAGGCCTGCGTGAGGGGCTGGCCGCCACCGTGGCGTGGGCGCGCAACCGCTGAGCGCTTGCCCGGGCGGTCGCGCAAGGTGACGATTTGTTCACGCTTTGCTCACGATTCCCTTCTTTCCTATGTGATCAGGGACTCCCGCGTTAGTGTGGTGCCGTAATTCAGCGGCAGGAGCATTGCTGGTCCGAGTGATCGGACATCAGGGGGGAAGAAATGCTCAATCGTGTAATGATGGCACTCTTTCTGATAGCCATTGTCGTCATGGCGCTGCTACCACAACCTTCGGGCATCTCCTGGGCTTGAGGCTGGCCAGGGCCAGATTGAGCCGGGCAGTGGCCCGCTCATCGTCGACTCCTGAGGGGGCGGCAATGCGTGGACTTCCCCTCGCTGCCTGGGCGTATGTCGTCGGGGTGGTCGCCTTGGCGGCCGGTCTGGTCGCCACTGCGTCCTTCGCGGGGTTTCAGTACAGAACCTTCGGTGTGCTCGCGGTGCTGTTCCTGGTGTGCGACTCCGCACCCGCCCTGCTCAACAGTGAGCGGGTCAGGGTCTCGGTGAGCTTCTCGGCCACCCTGGCATCGGTGGTCCTGCTCGGGCCCGCTGGCGCCGCGCTCGTCGGCGCCTGCGCGGTCGTGACCGGGCAGCGTCATCTGGGGCCGGAGAAACGCCTGTTCAACGCCGCCCAGTTCGCCCTGTGCGGCTACGTCGCGGGCCAGGTCTTCGTCCATACCGGCGGGACTCCCTGGGCATCCGTGGCGTCGCACAACTCGGTCTCCAGGACTCTGGGGCCCTTCATCGCGGCCGACGTGACGTTCGTGGCGGTGAACCTGCTGCTGATCGGCGGCATCCTGGTGACCGCCAAGCAGGGCTCGGTGCACGACCTCCGGTGGGGCCCGATCGCGACGCTGGCCTTCGGCTGCCTGGGCTACGGGATGTTCGGCCTGCTCATCGCGGCGCTCTGGTCCCAGGTAGGGGTGTCCTCCGCGCTCCTGGTCCTGCTGCCCCTGTTCATCGCCCGCTGGGCGTTCGCGCTGACCCGGGCCCAGCAGAAGGCCTACGACGCGACCATCGCCGCACTCTGCCAGGCGGTGGAGACCAAGGACTACTACACCCGCGGGCACAGCGAGCGGGTCAGCCGGGGCTCGGTGATGATCGCGGAGGAGATCGGGATGCGGGCCGAGCGGATCACCGCCATCCGGTACGCGGGAATGCTGCACGACGTGGGCAAGCTCGGCGTCCCCACCAAGGTGCTGCAGAAGTCCGGCGGCCTCACCGAGGAGGAGTACGCCGCGATCCAGCTGCACCCGATGCGCGGGCTCGAGATCGTACGGGAGATCGGCTTTCTCGACGAGGCGCTCAACGGGATCATGCACCACCACGAGAAGATGAACGGCCGTGGCTATCCGATGGGCCTGGCCGGAGACGAGATCCCCGAGTTCGCGCGGGCCATCTCAGTGGCCGACGCGTTCGACTCCATGACCTCCGACCGGTCGTATCGCGGGGCGCGGTCGCGCGAGGAGGCGGTGGCCGAGCTGCGCAAGTGCGCCGGCAGCGATTTCGACCCACAGATGGTCGACGCCTTCGTCAAGGCGCTGGAGACGGTGGGCTGGGAGCCCCCCGAGCCGGTGACCCTTCCCGATGACGACGTCGTCGAGACCACCCAGCAGGACCACGACGATCCGACCGTTCCGCTCAAGGTGTTCGGTGAGGGTGCCCGCTGATGGTGAGCACCGCGCAGCGACCCGCCTGGCAGACCATCGACTCCGGGCAGCTGCTGCTGATCTCGGTCGCCGGGCTGGTCGTGATCGGCGCCGTCACCCAGGTGGCGGCGGTCGGGCTGGTCCGTCCGGACACCGCCGTCATCTTCGGTGTGCTCGTCGCCCTGGGGGAGCTCGCCCGGATGGTGATGCCGGGCGACCGTGAGGTCGCCCCGATCGGCACCGCCGGGGCGCTCGGGTACGCGCTGCTGCTGAAGGTCGGGGACCAGCCTGCCGCGCACTCGCCGTCGCAGGTGGTCGCCGTCACCGCGGCCGGAATGCTCATCGGCTCGCTGCCGCACATCGCCGTCGGCCGGTCACCGCATGTGGACGCGATGGCCCGGCGGCTGCTCACCGTGTCCCTGGCCGCGTTCGTCTTCCGGCTGATCGACCACAGCCCGCCGGACCGGGACGACTGGCCGATGGTGCTGTCCTTGATGGCCGTCGTCGTCACCATCGCGTGCTCCGCCGACGTGGTGATCGCCGCGGTGATCCGGGCGGAGGCGGTCCGGGCGCGCTTCGGCATCGCGCTGGCCGACGAGGTGCGGGTCAAGACGGCCCTGTGCGCGGCGACCGGCACCACGGGCATGCTCATCGCGGTCGCCACCTCGGTCATGGGGCTCACGGCGCTGCTGGTGTTCACCGCGCCCATCCTGGTGACCCAGTTCGCGTTCCGCCGTTACGCCGGCATTCTGGGCACCTATCTGCAGACGGTACGTGCGCTGTCGCGGGTCACCGAGGTCGGTGGCTACGTCGAGGCCGGCCACTCCAGACGGGTCTCCCAGCTGTCGGTGGCGATGGGCCGGGAGCTGGGCATGTCCGAGCCCGAGCTGCTGGACCTGGAATACGCCGCGCTCATGCACGACATCGGCCAGCTCTCTCTGGGCGACCCCATCCCCGGCGGCGCCACCGTGCTGGCATCGCCGAGCGAGCAGCGCCGCATCGCCGAGCTCGGCGCCTCGGTGATCGAGCAGACCGGTGTGCTTTCTCAGGTGGTCGAGATCGTGCGCCGTCAGTCCGACCCCTACCGGGTCCCGAAGCCGAGCCGGGAGGCGGCGGGTCAGGAGACGCCGGACGGGAAGCCCGCTCCCGTGCTGACCGCGCCGCCGCTGGGCAGCAGAATCATCAAGGTCGCCAACGCCTATGACGACCTGGTCGGGGACTCCGCGGACCGGGACCGTGCCGCCGCCGTACTGGAGCGGCTGCGGCTCGATTCGGCCTCCGAGTACGACCCGGCCGTGGTCGAGTCCCTCGCCCGCGTCATCGGCCGGGGCGCGCTCATCCGCCGTTGAGAGATCATCCGCTGATCCGGCATCCGTACCCGCCGGACAAATCTACGGGTGGGTATTTGTTGGTCACGCCATCAGTGGCCCACCGATTCGCACACTAGTGTCAGCGACATTCGGTGGCTGTCGCTGGTACGAAAGGGGTTGTCGGGTGTTCGAGTCCGTCCTCATCGCGAACCGCGGGGAGATCGCCAGCCGGGTCATCCGTACCGTGCGGGCGATGGGCCTCAAGGCCATCGCCGTGCATTCCGAGGCGGATGCCGGCCTGCCCTTCGTGACCGAGGCCGACGAGGCCATCCTCATCGGACCGGCCCAGCCGGCCCAGAGCTACCTGGACGCGGACGCGATCATGGAGGCGGCCGAGCGCACCAACGCCCAGGCAGTCCATCCGGGCTACGGTTTCCTGGCCGAGAACGCGGCCTTCGCCCAGCGGGTCATCGACGCCGGCCTGGTCTGGATCGGCCCCCCTCCGCAGGCCATCGTGCAGATGGGCGACAAGATCAACGCCCGGAACCTGATGGACAAGGCGGGCGTACCCGTCGCCGGAGGCACCCGGGAGCCGGTGGCGACCACCGACGAGGCCGTTGCCGCGGTCGCGGAGATCGGCTACCCGGTGATGGTCAAGGCGGCCGGTGGCGGTGGTGGCATCGGCATGAGCGTGGCCCGCGACGAGGCGGCGCTGCGCAGAGCGTACGAGACCGCGCGCACGCGGGCCGAGCGCTTCTTCGGCAACCCCGACATCCTGCTCGAGCGCTACGTGGAGCGGGCTCGCCACGTGGAGGTGCAGATCCTCGGGCTGGCCGACGGCACCGTGATCGCACTCGGCGAGCGGGACTGCTCGGTCCAGCGACGGCACCAGAAGGTCGTCGAGGAGACCCCGTCGCCGGGGATCACACCCGAACTCCGGGCGCGCATGCTCGCCGCCGCCGTACGGGCCGGGGAGGCGGTCGGCTACCGCGGTGCCGGGACGGTGGAGTGCCTCGTCGACGCCGACACCCAGGACTTCGTGTTCCTCGAGATGAACACCCGGCTGCAGGTCGAGCACCCGATCACCGAGTTGGTCACGGGCATCGACCTGGTCGAGCAGCAACTGCTGATCGCCGCAGGGAAGCCGGTGTCCTTCGACCAGCACCGGGCCGAAGGGCACGCGATCGAGTTCCGCGTGTACGCCGAGGACCCCAAGCGCTTCCTGCCCAGCCCCGGCGACATCACCGTCTGGGAGGAGCCCGTGGTGGAGGGCACGGCCAGTGACGAGGAGGGCGTGACGCCGCGCATCCGCATCGACGCCGGCTACGCCGAGGGCAACAAGGTCACTCCGTTCTACGACCCGCTGCTCGCCAAGCTCTGCGTGCGCGCCGCGGACCGGGGGGCGGCGCTCGGCCTCGCCCGTGAGGCGGTCGCCGCCTTCCGTATCGAGGGGCTCAAGACCAACCTGCCGTTCTTCACCGAACTGCTCGGCAACGCCGAGTTCGAGACCGGGGCGTACGACACGGGCCTCGTGGACCGGATGCGCGCGTCCTGAGCTGCCAGAGTTACTCCTGAGGGTTGCCGAGTGTGGTCCGGGCGGCGGTCCGGCCGATTCTAGAGAGGGGTCGTCGTGGCCGAGGTCCGCGCGGAGATGGTGGCGAACGTGTGGAAGGTCGTCGTCGCCGAGGGTGAGCGGGTGGAGGACGGGGACACCCTTGTCATCCTGGAGTCGATGAAGATGGAGATTCCCGTCCTCGCCGAGGATTCCGGGCTGATCGCTCAGCTCAAGGTGGCGGAGGGCGACGTCATCCAGGAGGGCGACCTGATCGCCGTCATCGAATAGCCAGGCTCGGGGAGATGGCCGGACCGGGGAGTAGTCTTCAGCCGTGAGCGAGACGTACTGCGAGCATTGCGGGGACGCCGCCGATGAGGCGGGCCACGAGGCCTGCCGGCACGCCCTGCGGATGGAACCGCCGCGCTACTGTGCCGGATGCCGGCGCCGGATGATCGTCCAGGTCACTCCCACCGGCTGGACCGCCCGCTGCGTCGAACACGGGGTCCTCACCTCGACGCCCTCCTGAGCGTGCCCGATGGTGCCTGATCGTGCAGGCGCCGACGCGGACCGTGGTGCTCAGAAGACCAGAGCGTAAGTGATCAGGTCCACGCCGGGCACGGGTGACCAGTCGCGATCCGGGGTGCGCTCGAAACCGATGCGTTCGTAGATCCGGTGCGCCGCGCGCATGTTGCGCTGGGTGGACAGCCGTAGTCCGGTCAGGCCGGCGTCCCTGGCGCGGTCGATGCAGGCCCGCACGAGCGCCCCGCCCACTCCCTTGCCGCGTGCGGCCGCGAGGACGGCCAGCATCCGGAACTCGGCCTCGTGCGGGGCCGCGATCTCGACGTAGATGCTGTCCGGCGGGCAGTACAACACGGCCCCCATGAGCTCACCCGCCAGTTCGGCCACCAGTAGTTCCGCCTCGGCCGCGCGATCGGCGGCGTCCCGCAGGATGCTGATGTAGGACGACTCCGGGGAGAGCAGGCCGTCCTTGAGGTACGCGTCGACCGTGAGATCACCGACCGCGTCGTACTCCTCCGGCCGGGCAGGCCTGACCGTCACGGGCCCCATGGCGCTCTGATCCTCGGCGGACCAGGCGCTATCTCGGATCGGCATGGATGGGAGCGTACAACGCCGGTCAAGCAGCATGACAAACGCCGAGGCAAACCAAGCGGTCACTTGGTTGTGTGAGCGACGGTGATGCCCGGGCCCGCCCGGGTGGACCGGCCGTCAGCGTGAGTTGAGCGACCTGCATCCGGCCTCGTCGGGAAGGAGCGGCCGGGAACTCACGAGATAGGTCTGGCCGCCGCTGCGCCACCGCGCCCTGGGGTCGGCGGCGAGGACCTGGGTGGCCTTGGCCAGCTCAACGCCGGTCAGCACGGTGCAGGACCGGCCGCCGACGCGCTCTCCCCGGTTCAGTGGGGCGAGCGGCCAGTCCTTGGCCGGCTCTGCCGTGTCCTGCCCGATGTCCGAGGCGAGCACCGCCAGCCGCGCGGGCCGGTACGGAGCCGGATCGCGCGCCAGGTCGGCAGCCGGGAACTCGATGCCGTTTCCGGTGCCCTGTACGTGGAGCTGCTGCCTCCAGAAGCGCTCGGCGGGATCGTTCTCGGTCCCGACCTCGATGATCCGCGTGGTCGCGATCCTGCCGCCCGCCCTGAACATCAGTGTCAGGTAGGTCGCGTCCGCGACGCCCGGCCGGTCGACGGTCCGTGATCGGGCCAGCCCGGCCGCGTGGGCCTCGCTGAGGAGTCCCTGCAGGGCCGTCGGGGTCAGCCGGTACTCCGTCGGCCGCACCGGACCACTGAGCCCGCCCTGGGGCGCGATCGCGCTTCCGTCGTCGTACAGCGAGAACTCAGGGAACGTGCCGGCGCCACCACGCCCCGCGATACCGCCGCTGATCCACCCGCGCAGCACCAGCCGATGGCCATCCTGCCCGGCCGGGGCGGAGCCCGCCGAGCTCCCCGGTGCCGAGCCGCCGGCCGTCGCCGGTGGCCGGGAGTGGCTGTCGCCCGGCGTGCCGGACGCCGAGCCGCACCCGGTCAGCAGCACGAACCCGGTGATCAGTGTCACGCCCGTCACGTTCCGCATGGTGATCCTCACGGAGACCATCCAAGCCGCTACCGGCTCGGCTGCGTCTTAGACGCGCCGGATTGACGCGCGGTGCCCTTCTGCTCGGCGTCGCGTTCCGCCACCTGGGCCGCCCCTCCCTCCATGGTGCGGGACGGTCCGCCCTCGGACGGCACCGGGTTCCTCAGAGGGTCTGCGAGAGGGCTCTGATCGGCATCTGGAGCTCGATGAGCAGGTCGAGGTCCTGCTGGGCCGGGCGGCCGAGGGTGGTGAGGTAGTTGCCGACGATGATGGCGTTGATGCCACCGAGCATGCCCGAACGGGTGCCCAGGTCACCGAGGGTCAGCTCCCGGCCGCCCGCGTATCGCAGGATGGTCCGGGGCAGCGCCAGCCGGAAGGTGCCGATCGTCTTGAGCGCCTCCACGCCCTCCACCAGGGGGAACGTCCCGAACGGCGTGCCCGGACGCGGGTTGAGGAAGTTCAGCGGCACCTCGTCGGGCTGCAGTTCGGACAGCTGCCCGGCGAACTCGGCCCGCTGCTCGATCGTCTCGCCCATGCCGATGAGGCCGCCGCAGCACAGCTCCATGCCGGCCTCGCGGACCATCAGGCAGGTCTCCCAGCGCTCCTCCCACGTGTGCGTGGTGACGACGTTGCCGAAGTGGGACTTGGCCGTCTCGAGGTTGTGGTTGTAGCGGTGCACGCCCAGGGAGGCCATCTCGTCCACCAGATCCTGGGTGAGCATGCCCAGAGACAGCGCGATGTTGATGTCGATGGCGTCGTTGATCGCCTTGATGCCCTCGCGTACCTGGGACATGAGCCGCTCGTCGGGGCCGCGCACGGCCGCGACGATGCAGAACTCTGTGGCACCGCTGGCGGCGGTCTCCTTGGCCGCCTGGACCAGCTCGGGGATGTTCAGCCAGACCGATCGCACCGGCGACTCGAATGTCCCGGACTGGGAGCAGAAGTGGCAGTCCTCCGGGCAGCCGCCGGTCTTCAGCGAGACGATGCCCTCGACCTCGACCTCCGGGCCGCACCAGCGCATCCGTACCTCGTGGGCCAATGCGAGCAGGTCCTCGACCTGGTCGTCGGGCAGCGTGAGGCACTCCAGGGCCTGCTCCGCGGAGAGCCCCTTGCCCTCGTCGAGCACCTGGCGGCGGGCGACGTCGAGGATGTCGGTCACGATTTCTCCTTGTCAGAGGCTGAATTGTGGTGGGAGGTGGCCAGGGCACAGGCCTCACGGAACGTACCAGCGTCGAAGGTCCCGCCCAGCGCCGGGGACAGGCCCTGGCGTGCCACGACCAGGAACTCCGCGGGGTCGATGGCACCCGATCCGGTCGGCAGCACTCCGGCCAAGGGCCGGGCGGCCACGGTCTCCAGGTCCCTGACGTTGCTGAGCATGGCCAGCCCGGGGTCGTCCGGCCAGGAACCGATCACCACTCCGGCGAGCTGTACCCCCCGGTGCGCCATGGCCTCCAGGGTCAGCGCGGTGTGGTTGAGCGTGCCGAGATCGGGCCGGGTCACCACCACCACCGCCGCCCCCAGCCAGCGGGCCAGATCGGCGATCGTGGCGCCCTCCTCGTCGAAGCGCACCAGCAGGCCACCGGCACCCTCGACGAGCACCAGCCGGTGGTCCTCGGTGAGCTCCCGGATCCGCTCGGCGGCATGCGCCAGTCCGACCGGGGGCAGTTCGGCGTGGCGAGCGGCGGCGGCGGGGGACAGCGGGTCCGGAAAGCGAGCGAACTCATGGAGATCGTCGATACCCGCCAGTCGCCCTATGTCCTGGAGATCTCCGGCTTCGTCGGGCCCGACCCCGGTCTGCCCGGGTTTGACCACCGCGACGGAAGAGCCGCGGGCGCGCGCCAGGGTCGCCAGCGCGGCGGTCACTACGGTTTTCCCCACACCGGTGTCGGTCCCGGTGACCACGAGCACACTCACGTTCCGCAGGTTAGCGTGGGCCCGCTACAGCCACGGGCAAGGATTCCGACAGTGTTCGCGGTGCTGTTTTTGTACGGGGAGTGTTTCGTTCAGTCCCAGGGCTGCCACTCGACGGCCGGAGTCTCCAGGCCGAACGGGTCCGGCAGCCGGATCGTCTCGCCGAACTTCCAGGACTCCTGATGGAGGTAGGCGCCCCGTGCTCTGGTCGGGGATGGAGAAGAGGATGGCTTGCGCGATCTACGGATCCCGGTCGACCCGGAGGTAGTGATCTCCGGCCGGGAAGGCTTCAGCGGGTGGGCGGGGAGGGACGGCGGAGGCGGGTGACGAACTTGTAGCGGTCGCCCCGGTAGAGCGACTGCGCCCACTCGACCGGCGCTCCGGAGGCGTCGAAGGAGTGCCGGGACAGCAGGAGCATCGGCAGCCCGACGTCCATGCCGAGCAGCTGGGCGTCGTGGGGAGTGGCGAGCACCGTTTCGATCGTCTCCTCGGCCTCGTGCAGATGCACGTCATACGCCGTGGCGAGGGTCTGGTAAAGCGACAGATGGCGCGGCAGTTCCTTGCGCAGCCCGGGAAATCTGCGGGCCGGAAGGTGCGAGGTGTCGACGGACATGGTCTCACCGTCGGCGAACCTCAGCCGGTGGATACGGAGCACCCGGCCGCCCGGCCGAATGGCGAGCAGACCGGCGAGCCGCTCGTCGGCGCTGACGTAGTCGATGTCGAGGATCTTGGTCTCGGGGTGCAGCCCGTGGTGGCGCATGTCCTCGGTGTAACCCATCAGCTGAAGCTCATGGGCCACCTTGGGCTTGGCGACGAAGGTGCCCTTGCCCTGGATGCGGTTCAGGCGTCCTTCCACCACCAGCTCGGCGAGTGCCTGCCGTACCGTCGTGCGGGAGGTGCCGTAGCGCTCGGCGAGGGTGCGTTCTGGGGGCAGTGGGCTGCCCGGGGTCAGTGACTGCGTGAGCTCCACCAGGAGCTCTTTCAACTTGTAGTACTTCGGGATCCGTGGTCCCCCGACAGGGGAGGGACGCCGGTGGTCTCCCAGCATTTCACCCGCACGAATCCGCCCCGCCGCCCCCGAAGGCGCCCGCTCAGCCGTCACGCGCGCTCTCCTCACGTTCACTGCCGGTTGGCCTTGATGTTACGCAAGCAGGGTACGGGTTGGTTTCCTCCGCAACGGCCTTCAAGGCCTTGCCAAGAGTTGTGAGTTCGGACTCGGTGAGTGAGGCGCGGGCGGTGATACGCAGGCATGCCCGTCCCTTGGGCACGGAGGGCGGCCGGAAGCAGCCGACCCGCGCACCGTGTTCCCGGCAGATCTCGGCGGCGCGCAGTGCGGCACGCGGCTCGCCGAGGACGACCGGCACCACCGCCGCGGCGGGCACGGTGGTCTCCAGACCCAGGTCGCCCGCCAGCCCAGCGATCCGGCGGGCCCGCTCCCGTGCCCTGGCCGGCAGCCCGGGCTCGGCGGCGATGACGTCCAGGGCCGCCAGCGCCGCTCCGGCCGACGGCGGGGCCAGGCCCGTGTCGAAGATGAACGCGCGGCCGGTGTCGATCAGGGTGTCGATGACCTCGGGCGCGCCCAGGACCGCGCCGCCCTGGGCCGCCAGCGACTTCGACAGGGTGAGCGTGAGCACGACGTCGGGCTCGCCCGCGATCCCCGCCTGCTGGGCGCCGCCCTGGCCGAGGGGCCCGACCACGCCCAGCGCGTGGGCCTCGTCGATGACCAGCAGCGCCCTGTACCGCCGGACGACCGCGTGCAGCTCGCTGAGCGGCGCGAGATCGCCGTCCACCGAGAACACCGCGTCCGTCACGACCAGGGCGTGGTCCTCATCACGTTCGGCCAGCGCCACCTCCACCGCGCCGACGTCACGATGAGCAGTGATCACCACGCGTGACCGGGACAGCCGGCAGGCGTCCACGATCGACGCGTGGTTCACCTGATCAGAGATCACGAGGGTGTCGGGACCGGACAGCGCGGTGATCGCGCCCAGATTGGCGAGATAGCCGGAGGAGAAGACCAGCCCGGCCGGGGTGCCGACGAACTCGGCCAGCCGCGCGTCCAGCGCCGCGTGCAGCCCGGTGGTGCCGGTGACCAGGCGGGAGCCGCCGGAACCGACCCCCCACTCGCGGGCGGCCCGGATCGCGCCCTCGACCAGCCGGGGATCCCGGGACAGCCCGAGATAGTCGTTGGAGGCGAGATCGATCAGATCGTCGTGCTCGGCGGTCCGGGAGCGGAGCCGGCGTCGCAGTCCCGCCGCGTCCCGCTCCAGGGTCGCCGCCCGCAGCCGCTCCAGGGGATCTTCTCTGCTCGTGTCCACGCGGTCGTGGCCTCCGCTTCGCTCCGGTCCGTTCTACGCCGCATCTTTGCAGGGGGTCCGGCCTGCGATGATGGTCGGGTGCCCACGTTGACTGATCTGGTACGAACCCGGACCGACCTGGACGACGCCGATCTGGAGTGGCTGCATGCGCTGGTCTCCGACTGGCTGCTGCTGGCCGATCTGTCCTTCGCCGACCTGATCCTGTGGGTTCCGCTCGCCTTGGGCCGGCCGGCCACGGGGGAGGAGCCGTCGCCGGACGGGCTTGGCGAGCCGGAGGGCGGCACCGCGGTGGAGGCCTGGGTGGCGATCGCGCAGATGCGGCCGACCACCGGCCCGACGGCGTACCCGCACGACCTGGTCGGATCGGTCGTGCGGAGCGGGCGCCGAGGCCTGATCGACGTCGCCTGGCGGGAGCGGCGCATCGTCCGGGAGGGCGACCCTGAATGGGGTAGCGGCATCCCCGTCCGGGAGGAGTCGATCCCGGTCATGCGGGGGAGCAAGATGCTGGGGATCATCCAGCGCAGCACCAACCTCAGTTCCGTGCGCACACCCTCACGGCTGGAGCTCACCTATCTCGACATCGCGAGTGTGCTGGCCCAGATGATCTGCCGGGGCCGGTTCCCGTTTCCGGGCGGGGAACCCAACCTCGTGCGATCGCCACGGGTCGGCGACGGTTTGCTGCGGCTGGACCGGGCCGGCCGGGTCATCTACGCCAGCCCCAACGCGCAGTCGGCCTTCCGCCGGCTGGGGCTGGCGACCGACCTGGCCGACACGCATCTCGGCGAGACCACCGCGCGGCTACGCGACACCGGAGAGCCGGTCGACGAGTCGCTGATCAGCATCCTGAGCGGCCGCGCGCCCCGGGAGGCGGAGGTCGAGTCGAACGGCTCGGTCGTCCAGCTGCGCACCATCCCGCTGATCGTCGACGCCGCACGGGTCGGCGCGGTCGTGCTGCTCAGGGACGTCACCGAGCTGCGCTGGCGGGACCGCGAGCTGATGACCAAGGATGCCACGATCAGGGAGATCCATCACCGGGTGAAGAACAATCTGCAGACCGTGGCGGCGCTGCTCCGATTGCAGTCGCGGCGGCTGCGGATCCCCGAGGCACGGGCTGCGCTGGACGAGGCCGTACGCCGGGTCGGGTCCATCGCGATCGTCCACGAGACGCTGTCGCACACTCCCGAGGAGCTGATCGACTTCGATGACATCGTGGATCGTGTGATCATGATGGTGGGGGAGGTGTCGACGGCGGAGACCCGCATCGTCCCCAAGCGCACCGGAAGCTTCGGGGTACTGCCGGCCGCCATCGCCACCCCGGTCGCGATGGTGCTGACCGAGCTGTTGCAGAACGCCCTCCAGCACGGGCTGCCCGACCGGTTCGGGCTGCTGGAGGTGACCGCCACGCGCGGTGATGACCGGCTGGTCGTGGTCGTCGCGGACGACGGGGTGGGGCTGCCGGCGGACTTCGAAGTGGAGTCCTCCACGAGTCTCGGGCTACAGATCGTACGGACGCTCGTTGTCGGGGAGCTGAACGGGCGGCTGGAGTTCAGGGCGCGTGCGGGGGGCGGCACCGAGGTGATCGTGGACGTGCCCGTCGACGGGCGCCTCCCCGGTGCGCCCCCGGGCGAACGTCGTCGGGAGGCACCCGGCGACGCCAAGTAGGGCGTCCCGGCACGTCACTGGCTATACACGTCACTGGCTATAACGGTCCGTCGCCGGTCCGGGCCGGTCCGACGTCGGGTGGCCGGTATACGGCTGGAATGCGGAACGCCCGCGGCGTGGCCGCGGGCGTTCGAAATCCGGTGCGGTCCGTCATGCCTGCCGACCCGGGGGCTCGGCGGTGTCGGACCTTGGTGCGTCGATCGGCTTCGGCGGAAGCCTCAGGCGTTGGCCCTGGTCCGGGCGCGGGCGTTGCGCCGCTTGAGCGCGCGTCGCTCGTCCTCGCTCATGCCACCCCATACGCCGGCGTCCTGACCAGACTCGAGGGCCCAGCGCAGACACCCTTCGGTCACGGTGCAACGACGGCAGACCTGCTTGGCCTCTTCGATCTGCAGCAGTGCCGGTCCTGTGTTGCCGATCGGAAAGAACAGCTCAGGGTCCACGTCACGGCAGGCTGCGCGGTGGCGCCAGTCCATGCGGTCCACTCCTTCGTCAGCGTGGAGCGGTGGCTCCACTTGTGAACGGTTTCACGATGTCGCGAACAACTTGGACCAGACGGTGACGAGTCCAGGGAGTTGTTCTGCGCTGTGGCTGGAGGCGGCGGTGCCTGGCTCCTCGCTGGGCGCACTTTGAGCGTGTCAGGGCCGCCCAGGCCGACGCAAGAGCTTTGAGAAAAGTTTCCCAAAGTATGAGTGTCGTATGTGTCACATCAGTGGTTCGGGCGCGTTACTTGTCCGTTAACAGTGCTTGCCGACACTGCTATATGACAATCCGTATCGCTTTGGGCACGGAGCGAAACGTAACGCTCTCGCGTTCTCCAAGGTAGTCACCATCGAGTTGAAAGGCGATGGGGCGCGACGAGCTGAGCGTGATCTCCGTCGCATCGTGCACGTTGACCACGTGCCCTCCGCGCAGCCGGTCGTTGAGAGGAAACAGCATCTGCCCGAGCATGACCACGGTGTTCACGGTGTCGAGACGGTGAGTGCCGAACAGATCCAGTCCTGAATTGAAATCCGCCCGCGGGCTGGGGAACACCGGGCGCTTGCCGACATAGGTCCACGGCGAGGTATTCGACACGATTGCGAGGAACAAGTCCCGCACCGGCGCGAGCCCCGGGCGCTCCAGAGTGAGCGCGGGTACACGGCGATCGCTTATCGAGAAGAATTGCCGGAGCGCGGCGCGTATGTAGAGGACGGGGTTGGCGCGGGACCCGGAATGGCGCAGCTCCTCGACGATGCGCACGACCTCGGCGTCCAGCCCGAGCCCCGAGCAGAAGGTGAAATAGCGTTCGTCGGCTTGGCCCAGGCCGACGGTGCGGTGCCGGCCGGCCCGCAGGGCGTCGAGGATCATGCGGGTCGCCTGGACCGGATCGTTGGACAGCCCCAGTGCCCGGGCGAAGACGTTGGCGCTCCCGCAGGGCAGGACCGCCAGCGCGGGCACCCCCTCGGAAGGCCCGTGCGTGAGCAGCCCGTTGACCACCTCGTTGACGGTGCCGTCTCCACCGAGCGCCACCACGACGTCGTAGTACTCGTCGGCGGCACGCCTGGCCAGCTGGGTGGCGTGGTCGCGGTGCTCGGTCTCCGAGAGCTCCAGATCGAGGTCGCCGGAGAAGGTCCGGATCAGAAGATCACGGACTCGTCGGGAGGTGGAGGTCGCCTTGGGGTTGGCGATGAGCATCGCGCGCACGGCGTCAGAGTACCCAGAGTCGGCTCACCCGGTGACGTCCGCCGGGACCGGAGCGAGGCGGCGCTGGTGACGGGCTGGTGAGGGGCTGGTGAGGGGCTGGTGAGGCGATAGGTTGCAAGCCATGTCTTCCCGTCGCCGACCGCTCACTTTGGTCATCAGCGCAGTCGTCGAGGCCGCCGAGGGATTGGCCGGGCTCGTGTTCGGTCTTTTCATCGGCTGGGAGACGATCGTGGGCAAGCCGCTCGATCTGGCCAGCGCCATCGGCGTGGCCGTGCTGGCCCTCCTGGGCGGTCTGGGCATGCTGGCGGTGGCCAGAGGACTCCTGCGGGTCGAGCGGTGGAGCCGCTCCCCGGCGGTGGTGACCCAGCTCTTCGCCCTCTTCCTCGCCTGGAACATGATCCAGTCCGAGCAGCCGGGGTACGGAGTGCCGCTGGCCGCCGGTGCCGTCATCGCCCTGATCGCCCTGCTCAGCGGCCCGACGACGACGGCACTGTTCAAGGAGGACTCGAGCGGGGAGACCGGACCTCCGTGATCACGTGTCCCGCCGCCGGGACGACTGATCGCGGAGGCCCGGTCACTCCTCGCTGGTCAGGCCCTCACGGAGCTGGGTGAGCGTCCGGGCGAGCAGCCGGGACACGTGCATCTGCGAGATGCCGAGCTCCGTGGCGATCTGTGACTGCGTCATGTTCCCGAAGAACCGCAGGAGCAGGATCTTCTTCTCCCGGGGTGGCAGTTTCTCCAGCAGCGGCTTGAGGGACTCGCGGTATTCCACGCCCTCCAGCGCCTCGTCGATGATGCCCAGCGAGTCGGCGACCGCGGGAGCGTCCTCGTCACCGGAGTCGGGCGCGTCGAGTGACACCGTGGAATAGGCGTTCGCCGACTCCAGGCCCTCGAGCACCTCTTCCTCGGTCATCTGCAGATGGGCCGCCAGCTCGCCCACCGTCGGCGCGCGGCCGTTCCGCTGGGCCAGCTCACTGATCGCCTTGGTGAGCGAGAGCTTGAGCTCCTGGAGCCGTCGTGGTACGCGGACCGCCCAGCCCTTGTCCCGGAAGTGCCGCTTGATCTCACCGACGATCGTCGGAGTGGCGTAGGTCGAGAACTCGACGCCGCGCTCCAGATCGAAACGGTCGATCGACTTGATCAGACCGATCGTCGCGACCTGGATGAGGTCGTCGAGCCATTCGCCGCGATTGCGGAACCGGCGCGCGAGGTACTCCACCAGCGGCAGGTGCATCTCCACCAGCTGGTCACGGATGCGCTGCCGCTCCAGGTCGCCCTCGGGCAGCTCGTGCAGGCGTTCGAACAACCGCCGCGCGCGGCTGCGATCCGGCACACCGGAGCGCTGCGGACGATCGACGAGATCAGCCATGCCCGTGCTCTCGGGCGGCTGGTTGTCCTCCTCCACCGTGGTCTTCTCGGTCACGGAGCCCCCGCCGCGCCCCGCCGCTTCTGCAGCACAACGGTCACCCGGTCGTCGGCACCGACCTTGGAGTCCACGTCACCGGCAAGCGATGACAGGACGGTCCAGGCGAAGGTGTCGCGGCTCGGCTCGAGGCCGTCCACGGTGAGCACCGACACGGCAATGCGCATGGCGTCGCCGGTCAGCTCGAACTCGCACTCCAAATCGGTCCCCGGAACCGCCTGGGCGAGCAGCATCGCACACGCCTCGTCCACCGCGATGCGAAGATCCTCGATCTCGTCGAGGGTGAAGTCCAGCCGTGCCGCCAAGCCGGCGGTGGCCGTCCTCAGCACGGACAGGTAGGCACTCGCGGCGGGCAGCCTCACGGTCACCACATCGCGCAGAGTCAGCTTCGTACTGGCCGGCATAGCAGCGGTCTCCTCAGTCACGTCACTCCCTTTTCGGGTCAGCCCGCTGATTTGAACGTACCGCGTGCCGGGACTCTTTCGTGCGTTCGCCGCGCATGGATCCGGACACGGGCAACCATGACAAGGGGTGTCATCGATCAAACACGGTCAAGAAGAGGAAAAGCTCACGCGCGGCTCAGCTCGCGCAGCGTGTCCCCGCTCATCCGGTACACCGTCCACTCGTCCTGGGGCCGGGCGCCGATCGAAGTGTAGAAGCCGATTGCGGGGGTGTTCCAGTCGAGGACCGACCATTCGAACCGACCGTATCCGCGTTCCTCGGCGATCTTGGCCAGCTCCGTCAGCAGGGCCTTGCCGTGTCCGCCGCCGCGGGCCGCAGGGGTGACGTACAGATCCTCGAGGTAGATGCCGTGCCGACCGCGCCAGGTCGAGTAGTTGAGGAACCAGAGGGCGAATCCGACGGCCTCGCCGCCGTCGTCCACGGCCAGGTGCGCGAAGATCGCCGGACGCTCGCCGAAGAGGTCGCGGCGCAGATCCTCCTCGGTGGCCACCACCTCGTGGGAGGCGTGCTCGTACTCCGCGAGCTCACTGATGAAGCGGTGGATGGCCGGCACGTCGTCGGGGGTGGCAGAACGGATCACCCTCACAGGTTAAGGGCCGGGGCGGAGCGGTCGGGCCGGGATGACCCTGCCGTAGGCGATCGGGCGGGCCTCAGGCCTGCTTGGTCTCCCAGAAGATCTTGTCGATCTCCGCGATCTTGCCAAGAAGGTCGTCCGCCACCTTGACGTTGACGCTGCCCTTCGTGCCACCGCCTCCAGCGAGCTTGGTCGCCTCGTTGAACAGTTCGTGCAGTTGCGGGTACCGCTCGAAGTGCGGCGGCTTGAAGTAGTCCGTCCACAGCACCCACAGATGGTGCTTGACGAGGTCGGACCGCTGCTCCTTGATCACGAGGGCCCGGGCACGGAAGACCGGGTCCTCATTGGCCGCGTACTTCTCGATGATGGCCTTGACCGACTCGGCCTCGATACGGGCCTGGGCCGGGTCGTACACGCCACAGGGCAGGTCGCAGTGAGCGGACACCGTGGTCTTCGGACGCAGAAGGTTAGCGAGCACCTGCATGGTCCCTTCCTTCGTATCGGATCATGCTCTCAGGAACCGACATTACTCTTGCTGACTTATCCAGCGAACGGAGAGGTATGCGTGTGCGCAGACCGCTGATGGCCGTGCAGGTGGCGGGAGAGTCGATGCTGCCCTGGCTACGGCCCGGTGACCGGCTGCTCGTACGGCCGGGTGCGCGCATCGGGGCGGGCGACATCGTGATCGCCGGTCACCCTCTCCGGCCCGGGACACTCATCGTCAAGCGGGTCACGCACCGGGACGGGGACGGCTGGTGGCTGGAGAGCGACAACCAGCGTGCACCCGGGCGGCAGGACAGCTGGGACTTCGGCGCGGTCCCCGACCGGCTGATCGTGGGCCGCGCCGTGGTGCGCTACTGGCCGTCGATGTCGGCGTCCGCGCTCGCCCGGCGGCGGCTGCGGTAGGCGGCCACGTTGGCACGGCTGGCGCAGCGGTCCGAGCAATAGCGCCGGGACTTGTTGGTGGTCGTGTCGAAGTAGATGTTGCTGCACGACTCTGCCCGGCAGATCCCCAGCCGGTCGATGCCCTGATCGCTGATCTTCACCGCCAGCCCCATCGCGGCACCGGCCGCGTAGCGATCCGGCACTGAGCCGCTCTCGGTGAGATGCAGATGCCAGCGCTGGCCGTCGTGGTTGGCGATCTGCGGATGCACCGGATGCTGGATGAGCAGCGTGTTCAGCCGCTCGATCGCGCCGTCCTCGTCACCGGTGGCCGCCGCGACGAAGATGGCGCGCAACTCGGTGCGCAGGTCGCGCATGGCCTCGAGCGTCTCGCGGGTCACCCGGCCGCTCAGATGGGGCCTGATGGTGAGCAGTTCCCGGAGCGCGTCGAGATCACGGAGCGAATCCTCTGCAGGATCCTGGGTGTTCACAAGCTCGATCACCAGGTCTGCATAAGAGGCGAGGTCCACATGCGCTCCTCACGGAATCGACCGCACGTAAGAGTCATTCCCCCGCATCGAGTATTACACGATGGGCGTTCCCCGAGCCGGTTTCACAGCCGAGTGGCCTATTGATTTTCCTGCACTTCCCACTCCACACCTGACACTTTGGCCGCGGATGTGTCCGGATGGCGAATCTTTTCACTGTTCCAATGATCGAGCGAGCGGCGTGAATATGACGAAACGGCCCGTACCCCGGGTCAGGGGATATGGGCCGTTCCGTCGTACGGTGCGGGTCCCCGGTCAGGGGACGGGCGCGTCGTCCCATCGGCCGCACGGCGCCTGCCGGACAGCGCCTGCCGGCAGCGAACGGAGCTCAGATCCGGTTGACGCCCTCCGCGCGGGCCTGCTCGGAGACGGCCTTGATGACGGCCGGTGCGACCCGCTCGTCGAAGGGGCTCGGGATCACGTAGTCGGCGGTCAGGTCGTCCCCGACGACGGCGGCGAGCGCCTCCGCGGCGGCGAGCTTCATGCCCTCGGTGATCGAGTGCGCCCGGACGTCCAGCGCGCCGCGGAAGATGCCCGGGAACGCCAGCACGTTGTTGATCTGGTTGGGGAAGTCGCTGCGGCCGGTGGCGACCACCCGGGCATGCTGCCGGGCGATTTCCGGGTGGACCTCCGGGGTCGGGTTGGACAGTGCGAACACGATGGCGTCGTCGGCCATCGAGGCGATCGCCGCTTCGGTGACCGTGCTGCCGGACAGGCCGATGAACACGTCGGCGCCGCGGAGCGCCTCCTCGGTCGACCCCTTGAGGCCGGTCTTGTTGGAGTCGGCGGCGAGCGCCTGCTTGATCGGGTTGAGTCCGTCGCGGCCGTCGTAGATGAGGCCCTTGCTGTCGGACACCGCGATGTCGCCGATCCCCGCGTTGATCAGGATCCTCGACACGGCGATGCCGGACGCACCGGCACCGGCCACGACGGCGCGCAGCTCGGACAGGTCCTTGCCGACCAGCCTGGCCGCGTTGCGCAGCGCGGCGAGCACCACGATGGCGGTGCCGTGCTGGTCGTCGTGGAACACCGGGATGTCCAGGGCGGCGCGCAGCCGATCCTCGATCTCGAAGCAGCGCGGCGCGCTGATGTCCTCCAGGTTGATGCCGCCGAAGCTCGGTGCGAGCCGGATCACGGTCTCGACGATCTCGTCGGTATCGGTGGTGGCGAGGGCGATCGGCACGGAGTCGACCCCGGCGAACTCCTTGAACAGCAGCGCCTTGCCCTCCATGACGGGCATGGAGGCGGCCGGGCCGATGTCGCCCAGGCCGAGCACGGCGGTGCCGTCGGTGACGACCGCGACCACCTTGGAGGTCCAGGTGTACTCGTAGGCGAGTTCCGGATTCTCCGCGATCGCGCTGCAGACCCGGGCCACGCCGGGCGTATAGGCAAGCGCCAGGTCTTCCTTGTTGCGGACCGGAATCGTCGATCGGACCTCGAGCTTGCCGCCCTGGTGCAGGATGAACGCAGGGTCGTTCTCGTAGTCGAAATGGTGGGAAACGGACTCAGTAGTCACAGCGACCCCAGTGATATGTAGTGCGTCTAGGCGCGCCTTGGGCGCGAGGAGGCATTCGGGCAGACGCCACTCGGCGACGCCGGTCTAGGTGGTGGCATCAGGTGGTCGTCTCTCGACGTACGGGGGTCACCCGTTGTCCGATTGTGCCACACCTTGCCGCCAGCTCCGCGCCACCGTGAGTGCGGGTAGTCACCTCGGATAGAACACATAGTCACCTAATCATAACGGATGGTGACGATGCCAGGCACTTGGGGCACCTGTTGTCCGATCGTGTCGCACCCTTAATCGAGATCACACCAGGTGTACGCCAAGATGGCCACCAGTCATCCGCATATATTTCGATTCACTCGACTACCGGAAGGGGGACGCCGTGACCACTGGTCAGCCGCGTCGTCGCGCTGTAGGGATCTGCGCTGTAGCACTCACGGGCGCCCTCGCGCTCTCCGCCTGCGGTTCGAAGAAGTCGGACACCAGCGGCGGGACCCCGCAGGGCGGCAAGAGCGTAGGGGACATCTTCACCGGGATCCAGCAGGACCCGAAGCTGCACGACATGCTGCCCGCCGCCGTCAAGACGGCAGGCAAGCTCACCGTCGCCACGGACCCGTCCTACGCGCCCAACGAGTTCTACGACACCGACAACAAGACGATCATCGGGTTCGACCTCGACCTCGGCAAGGCGCTCGGCAAGAAGCTGGGAGTCGACTTCAGCTTCCAGAAGGCCGGATTCGACGCGATCATCCCGGGTCTCAAGGGCGGGCAGTACCAGCTCGGCATGTCGTCGTTCACCGACAACAAGGAGCGGGAGAAGACGGTCGACTTCGTGACCTACTTCACTGCGGGCTCCTCCCTGATGGTCAAGAAGGGCAACCCCCAGGGCCTCAAGCCGGACGACCTCTCGCTGTGCGGCAAGAAGGTCGCGGTCGAGAAGGGCACCGTGCAGCTGGACGAGCTCTCGCCGACCGTCGACGCCGCGAAGGGCCTCGGCGCCCGGACGAAGAAGTGCAAGGACGGTGGAAAGCCCGCGCCGATCGGCCAGCCCTACCCGGACCAGAACGGCGCCAACCTGGCCCTGTCGAGCAACCGCGCCGACGCGGTACTGGCCGACTCCCCGGTCATCGACTACGCGGCCAAGCAGTCCAACGGCCAGTTCGAGGTCTCCGGTGCCACCTATGACACCGCGCCGTACGGCATCGCGATCGCCAAGAGTCTCGGCCAGACCAAGGAAGCGGTCCTCGGGGCGCTCAAGGGTCTGCAGGCCGACGGGAGCTACACCAAGGTGCTGCAGAAGTGGGGCATCGAGAGCGGTGCGCTCACCACTCCTGTGGTCAACGGCGCGCAGGGCTGAGTGCATGACCCTCAACGACGAGGTGGTGGCGAAGGGACGTCCCGATGACATCCGGGCCGTCCCCGTGCGCCATTACGGCCGATGGGTCGCCGCCG
Organism: Streptosporangiaceae bacterium; assembly: GCA_025964695.1. Lineage (GTDB taxonomy): Bacteria > Actinomycetota > Actinomycetes > Streptosporangiales > Streptosporangiaceae > Actinomadura_E. The sequence continues at coordinate 41,266 of JAOPYK010000249.1, forward strand.
TGGTCATCGCCTATCTCGGCGTGTGGGCGGTCTACAGCGTCGCCAACAACCAGCGGTTCGGCTGGGACGTCATCGGGCAGTACCTGACCGTCGATGCGGTCATGTCGGGCATCGTGACGACGCTCGAGCTGACCGGCATCGCCATGGTCATGGGGGTCGTGGGCGGAGTGATCCTTGCCGTCATGCGGCTGTCGCCCAACCCCCTGATCTCCGGCAGCTCCTGGCTGTACATCTGCCTGTTCCGCGGTACCCCGGTGCTGGTGCAGATCCTGCTCTGGGGCTTCATCAGCGTGCTGCTCCCGAAAATCTCGATCGGGATCCCGTTCGGCCCGACGTTCGCCGGCTTCAGTGCCAACTCCCTCATCACCCCGTTCGCCGCGGGCTGCCTGGGGCTCGGCCTCAACGAAGCCGCCTACATGTCGGAGATCGTCCGGGCCGGAATCCTGTCCGTCGATCCCGGCCAGGCGGAGGCGTCCGGAGCGCTCGGCATGAGCCGAACGCAGACCATGCGCCGGATCGTGCTTCCGCAGGCCATGAGGGTGATCATCCCGCCGACCGGCAACGAGACGATCTCCATGCTCAAGACGTCGTCCCTGGTCAGCGTGATAGCGGTGCCGGACCTGCTGTACTCGGTGCAGATCATCTACGGCCGCACTTACCAGACGATCCCGTTGCTGTTCGTCGCCTGCATCTGGTATCTGCTCATGACCTCGGTGCTGACCGTCGGCCAGTTCTATCTCGAGCGCTACTTCGGCCGGGGCACCGCCCAGCGCCAGACCATGGTCGAGCGGCTATGGGGCAACCTGCGTACGCTCCGCACGCCCAGGAGTGATGCTCGATGAGCGAGCCGGGTAACAGCGCGCAGGACTACATGGTCAAGGCCGAGGGGGTGCACAAGAGCTTCGGCCGGCTGGAGGTGCTCAAGGGCATCGACCTCGAGGTCAGGCCAGGAGAGGTCATGTGCATCGTCGGGCCCTCGGGCTCGGGCAAGTCGACCTTCCTGCGGTGTATCAACCACCTGGAGAAGGTCAACGGCGGCCGGCTCTGGGTGGACGGCCATCTGGTCGGCTACCGGCAGAAGGGCGGCAAGATCTACGAGTTGCACGAGAAGGAAGTGGCGGCCCAGCGCAGCGACATCGGCATGGTCTTCCAGCGGTTCAACCTCTTCCCGCACATGACGGCGCTGGCCAACGTCATGGAGGCGCCGCTCCGGGTGAAAAAGGAGTCCAAGGCGGTCGTACGGGGCCGGGCGCTGAAGCTGCTCGACCGGGTGGGGCTGGCTGACAAGGCCGACGGCTACCCGAACCAGCTGTCCGGCGGTCAGCAGCAGCGGGTCGCGATAGCCCGGGCGCTGGCCATGGAGCCCAAGCTGATGCTCTTCGACGAGCCCACCTCCGCGCTCGATCCGGAACTGGTCGGCGAGGTGCTGGAGGTCATGAAGCAGCTGGCGCTCGACGGCATGACCATGGTGGTGGTCACGCACGAGATGGGCTTCGCCCGGGAGGTCGGCGATTCGCTGGTCTTCATGGACTACGGCGTCGTCGTGGAGAAGGGCCTGCCGCGCGAGGTGCTCGCCAACCCGCAGCACCCACGCACCCAGGACTTCCTGTCCAAAGTCCTCTAGCCGTTGGTCCTCTAGCCGTTAGCCCGTCACCTTGAGAGCAGTACGGCCCGTACCCCCGCGAACGGGCGCGGGGCCGTACTGCTCTAAGGTGACGGCATGTTCGCCGTCACCGCCGCACGTATCGACGCAGACGACCCCCTCAACGGGCTGGAGCTGGGGGAGCGCCCCGAACCGGCCGTCCGGGACGGGTGGACCACCGTCACGGTGAAGGCCACCTCGCTCAACCACCACGACCTGTGGACGCTCAAGGGCGTGGGGATCCGGCCGGAGCAGCTGCCGCTGGTGCTCGGCTGCGACGCGGCCGGCGTCGACGAGGACGGCAACGAGGTCATCGTGCACTCGGTGCTCGGCGATCCCGACCGGGGCGGTGGCGATGAGACCCTGGACCCCAAGCGCTCACTGCTGTCGGAGGTTCACGACGGCACGTTCGCGCAGCGGCTGACGGTGCCCCGGCGCAATCTGGTGCCCAAGCCCGCGGAGCTGTCGTTCGCGGAGGCGTCCTGCCTGCCGACCGCCTGGCTCACGGCCTACCGGATGCTGTTCGACAAGTCCGGCCTGCAGCCCGGCTCGACCATCCTGGTGCAGGGTGCGGGCGGCGGGGTCGCGACCGCCCTTATCGTCCTCGGCAGCGCCGCCGGGTACCGGGTGTGGGCGACCAGCCGCACCGAGGCCAAGCGGGAACAGGCTCGCAAGCTCGGTGCGGCCGCGGCGTTCGAGGCGGGGGCACGCCTGCCGGAGCGGGTCGACGCGGTCATGGAGACCGTCGGTGAGGCGACCTGGGCTCACTCGGTGAAGTCACTGCGGCCCGGTGGGCGCATCGTCGTCTGCGGGGCGACCAGCGGACCGATGCCGCCGGCCGAGCTCACCCGGGTGTTCTTTCTGCAACTGTCGGTCGTAGGCTCGACGATGGGCACCCGCGACCAGCTGGTACGGCTCGCCCGCTTCTGTGCGACCACGGGGGTGCGTCCGGTGATCGACCGTACGCTCCAGCTGGCTCAGGCACGTGAGGGTTTCGCCGCCATGGCCGGGGGCGACCTCTTCGGGAAGATCGTCTTTACTCCGTAGCCTTCCGGCGGAAGACCTCTTTGCGCAGCCGCTCGGTGGTCTCCTCCAGCACGGCCTGAGCGGCGGCCAGCTTCTCCCGGTCGAAGTCGGCGCCCTGCGCGGCACGGCGCACGTCCTCGACGAACTGGCGCAGCGTCCGGTCCAGCTTGAGGGCGGAGACCTCCTCCTGGGAGCCGATCGCGGTCTTCCAGGCGTCCTCCCAGGTGTGCCGCCACTCCTCCTTCCAGGAGCGGCTCTGCTCCTGCCAGTACTCCTTCTGCCGCCGCCACTCCTCCTTCGGCCGCTCGGCGCTCTCCTTCCAGGCCTCCTTGGACGTCGCACGGCCCTTGCCGCGGATGTCCTTGGCCGCCTGGGTGAGCTCCTCGCGCAGTGAACGTACGGTGTGCCGGACGTCCTCCTGGACCTCACGGGCGAACGACTGGGCGGAGGCGGAGATCTCGTCCTCGAGCTCGGCGAGCTCGTCCATCCGGCGTTCCAGCTCGGCGCGGCCCTTGTCGGTGATCGAGTAGACCTTCTTGCCCTTGACCACCTCGTGGGTGACCAGCCCCTCCTCTTCGAGGCGGGCCAGCCTGGGGTAGATCGTGCCCGGGGACGGGGAGTAGATCCCGAGGAACCGGTCCTGGAGCAGCCGGATCACCTCGTAGCCGTGCCGGGGGCTCTCCTCCAGCAGCTTCAGCAGATAAAGCCGGAGCCGGCCATGGCCGAAGACGGGGGCCATCAATCCTCCACATCGGGCGCGCCCGCGAGGGGTGCGGGATCGGGTCTTCTGAGCAGTGTGACGCTGCCAGAGACCGTGTTGACGGACAAACGCCCCGAACCGTCGCCCAGGGTGCCGGTCACGCCTCTGGCCACCGGCCGTTCGGAGCGGTGCAGTTCGGGGAAGGCGGTCTCAACCCGGCCGGCCACCGAGTTCAGGTCGACCTCGGCCGAGGTCGACGCGGGCAGCCGCAGCGCCACCTCTCCCGAGACCGTGTTGACCTGGACCTGGCTGCCCGGGCTCAGCCGGATGTCTGCGGCGATCTTCCCGCTCACCGACTTCGCCGCCAGCCGGTCCAGCGAGCCGCCGGCCAAGGCGAGGTCGCCGGAGACGGAGTTGAAGCTCACCGTGCCGTCGAGCCCCTGCGTCTCGATGACTCCCGAGACGGTGTTCGCGTCGATCTGCCCGGTGACCCCGTCGAGGGTGACGTCACCCGAGCCGGTCTTGATGGACGTGCGCGCCGACAGGCCCGTGATCACCGCGTCGGCGCTCACCAGATTGAGCTGGACCGGGCATTCGCGGGGCACCATCACGGTCACGGTGACGCTGGTCCGCTCATGACGCAGCCAGCCGAGCACGCCCTCCAGCATCTCGTGGGAGATCGTGAGCATGCCCGCGTCGTGACTGACCAGCAGCGGGCGACCGGTCACGTCACCGACGTGCACCGATGGTCTGTCGTCGGTGGCGAGCACGGAGATGTTCCCCGCCACCAGGGTGGCCTTCAGCATGACCACGCCGTCGAAGTCGAGAGTGGTCGGCTCGTCGATCGTCCAACGCGACATCACATTCGACCTTTCCTGCGTGCCACTGTCCATGGGGGAGGCGAAATATAGTCCCCTCTAAAGACGATATATCGCGTTTGTGGAAAGTCAAGATGTATCGCGTGTCCTCGGATCGAGGCCGGCGGCTCCGCCCGGCGTTCGCGGGTCAGTCCTCTTCGTCGTCGTCCAGCCTGGCCAGCCAGGTGGCCAGTCGTTCGACGGGCGTCTCGAACTCCGGGTTGAGGTCGACGAACTCGCGCAGCCGCTCCGCCACCCAGGTCAGGGTGACCTCCTCGGCGCCGCGCCGTTCGGTCAGCTCCTCGATACCCCGATCAGTGAAGTACATGTTCTCTCTCCGCAGACGAAACCGCCGTGACCTCGCACTTCGCGCGGAGGCGGAGCGCAAGATCACGGCGGTGATGGAGCGTCAGACCTCGCCGAAGAGGCGGACGAGCATGCTCTCCTGCTCGGCCTGATGCAGCTTCGCCGAGCCCACCGCGGGTGACGAGGAGGCGGGACGGGTCACCTTGCTGAGCACCCTGCCCTCCAGGTGCTGCGGCAGCACGAGCCCGAAGAACGGCCAGGCCCCCATGTTCGTCGGCTCGTCCTGCACCCAGACGACCTCGGCGTCGGACGGGTACTTCGCCAGCTCGGCCTTGATCTCGTCGATCGGCGGCGGGTAGAGCCGCTCGACCCGGACCACCGCGGTGTTGGGGGTTCCACCCCCGGCCAGCACGGCCTCCCGGCGGGCCACGATGTCGTAGTAGATCTTGCCTGTCGTGAGCAGGACCTTCCGCACGCCGGCCGGATCGAGCGAGCGGGAGTCGGGGATCACGGGCTGGAACTGCCCCGTGGTGAACTCCGATGACGACGAGGTCGCCGCCTTGTGCCGCAGCAGCGACTTCGGCGTGAACACGATCAGTGGCTTGCGGCGTCCCGACCGAATCTGCCACCGCAGCAGGTGGAAGTAGTTCGACGGGGACGTCGGGTAGGCGACCGTCATGTTGTCCTGGGCGCACATCTGCAGGTAACGCTCGATCCGCGCCGAGGAGTGGTCCGGGCCCTGCCCCTCGTACCCGTGCGGCAGCAGCAGGACGAGCGAGGAGCGCTGGCCCCACTTCTGCTCGCCGGACGAGATGAACTCGTCCATGATCGTCTGAGCGCCGTCGGCGAAGTCGCCGAACTGGGCCTCCCAGAGCACCAGCGCGTCCGGCCTGGTCAGCGAGTAGCCGTACTCGAAGCCCATCGCGGCGAACTCGCTGAGCAGCGAGTCGTAGGCGTAGAACTTCGACACTCCCTGGCCGAACTGGCGGAGCGGGGAGTGCTCCTCGCCGGTCTTACGGTCCACCAGCACCGCGTGCCGCTGGCCGAAGGTGCCGCGCCGGCTGTCCTGCCCGACGAGTCGTACGGGGTGGCCGTCGATCAGCAGGGAGCCGAAGGCGAGCAGTTCGCCGGTGGCCCAGTCGATCGCGTCGTCCTCGATCATCTGCGCGCGGCGCGTCAGCATCGGCTGCAGCCGCGGATGCACGGTGAAGCCCTCGGGCAGGTTGAGCTGGGACTCGATGACCCGCTTCACCGTCTCCTGCGGGATCGCCGAACCGGCCGTGCCGTGGTCGACCGGAATCCGCTCCTCGTCGGCCGGGCGCACCACCGAGCCGGGCTCCAGCGGCCGCTTGACCGCCTCGCGGGTCTCGGTGAAGGCCCGCTCGAGCTGCTCCTGGTAGTCGCGCAGGGCCTGCTCGGCCTCCTCGACCGTGATGTCACCCCGGCCGATCAGGGCTTCGGTGTAGAGCTTGCGGACCGAGCGCTTGGCGTCGATCAGGTCGTACATCAGCGGCTGGGTGAACGAGGGGTTGTCGGCCTCGTTGTGCCCGCGCCGCCGGTAGCAGACCAGGTCGATGACGACGTCCTTCTTGAAGGCCTGCCGGTATTCGAACGCGAACCGCGCGATCCAGGCGCACTGCTCGGGGTCGTCGCCGTTGACGTGGAAGATCGGCGCCTGGATCATCCGGGCCACATCGGTGCAGTACACGCTGGAACGCGAGTACTCCGGTGCGGTGGTGAAGCCGACCTGGTTGTTGACCACGACGTGCACGGTGCCACCGGTGCGGTAGCCCCGCAGCTGGGACAGGTTGAGGGTCTCGGCGACCACCCCCTGGCCAGCGAACGCCGCGTCACCGTGGATCAGGATCGGCAGGACCGTGAAGCCCGCCTCACCGACGTCCAGGAGGTCCTGCTTGGCGCGGACGACGCCTTCGGCGACCGGGTCGACGGCCTCCAGGTGCGATGGGTTGGCCACCAGGGAGGTACGGATCTTCGCGCCGTCCGGAGCGACGAAGTCGCCCTCGGCGCCCAGGTGGTACTTCACGTCACCGGAGCCCTGGGCGCTGCGGGGGTCGAGGTTGCCCTCGAACTCGCCGAAGATCTGGCCGTAGGACTTGCCGACGATGTTGGCCAGCACGTTGAGCCGGCCGCGGTGGGCCATGCCGATGACGACCTCGTCGAGGTGCCATTCGGCGGCACTGGTGATCACGGAGTCGAGCAGCGGGATCAACGACTCGCCGCCCTCCAGCGAGAACCGCTTCTGCCCGACGAACTTGGTCTGCAGGAACGTCTCGAAGGCCTCGGCGCTGTTGAGCCGGCGCAGGATGTGCAGTTGCTCCTCGCGGTCCGGCTTGGCGTGCGGGATCTCGATGCGCTCCTGGATCCAGGCCCGTTCCTCCGGGTCCTGGATGTGCATGTACTCGATGCCGACCGTGCGGCAGTAGGAGGCGCGCAGCACCCCGAGAATGTCGCGCAGCTTCATGGTCGGCTTGCCGCCGAAGCCACCGGTGGCGAACTCGCGCTCCAGGTCCCACAGGGTGAGGCCGTGCTGGAGGATGTCGAGATCGGGGTGGCGGCGCTGCTTGTACTCCAGCGGATCGGTGTCGGCCATCAGGTGCCCGCGCACCCGGTAGGCGTGGATCAGCTCGTGCACGCGGGCGATCTTGGCGACGTCGTCGTCATGGGACGCCGTGATGTCCTGAACCCAGCGTACGGGCTCGTACGGAATGCGCAGCGCCTCGAAGATCTCGTCGTAGAAGCGATCCTCGCCGAGCAGCAGCTGGTGGATCCGGCGCAGGAAGTCGCCCGACTGGGCGCCTTGGATGATCCGGTGGTCATAGGTCGACGTCAGCGTCATGGTCTTGCTGATGCCGAGCCGGGCCAGCGTCTCGGGGTTGGCGCCGGAGTACTCCGCCGGGTAGTCCATGGCCCCGGCGCCGATGATGCAGCCCTGCCCGGGCATCAGCCGAGGCACGGAATGGACCGTGCCGATGGTGCCCGGATTGGTCAGGCTGATCGTGGTGCCCTGGAAGTCCTCCAGGGTCAGCTTGTTGTTGCGCGCCTTGCGCACGATCTCCTCGTACGCCGCCCAGAACTGGCGGAAGTCGAGGGTCTCGGCCGCCTTGATGCTGGGCACGACGAGCTGCCGCTGGCCGTCGTCCTTCTTGACATCGATGGCCAGGCCCAGGTTGACGTGCTCCGGCCGGACCAGCACGGGCTTGCCGTCCACCTCGGTGTAGCCGGCGTTCATGTCCGGCATCGCCCGCAGCGCCCGCACGATCGCGTACCCGAGCAGGTGGGTGAACGACACCTTGCCACCGCGGCCACGCTTGAGGTGGTTGTTGATGACGATGCGGTTGTCGATCAGCAGTTTGGCCGGCACCGCGCGCACGCTCGTCGCGGTCGGCACGCTCAGGCTGGCCTCCATGTTCGCCACGGTGCGGGCGGCCACGCCCCTGAGGCGTACCTCCTGCGCACCCGGCGGAACCGCCGGCGCGGCCGGCTTGGGAGCCTCCTTGGCCGGCGCCTTGGCCGGCGCCTTGGCCGGTGCCGCCTGCTGCGGCGGCACGGCAGGCGCCGCCGGCGCGGCTGTCGGGGGAGCCGCCGCCGGGGCGGCACCATTGTTGGCCGGCTTCGGCGCGGCCTTGGTGGACTTCGCGACCGGCCGGGAGTCCGGCTGGTAGTCGGCGAAGAAATTCCACCAGGCCTGGTCAACGGAGTTCGGGTCTTCGAGGTACTTCTGGTACAGCTCGTCGACCAGCCACTCGTTGGCGCCGAAATCTGGGTGCTTGGGGTCGGCACTTCTACGCGACGACTCTGTCGACACGGCGGAGATCGCCCTCTTCCGCAGCTCGCTAAGGGTTTCTGGAACCAGTCAAGGCTACTCGCTGACCCAGGCCACTGAGGCACGCCTCCGTCACAAGGGTCATCTACCCCCGATTATCGAGGATCTTTTCCACATTTCGCCAAGATCGTAGAGTTCCTGCCGCCGAAGCCGAGGGAAACGTCGTCCCTGCCCCGCAGGGTCGACAGGAGACCCATCGGAGGTCTGATGTGGGCGGTCCGGCCGCACGGATACGATCGGAGACACGTAGCCGAGTCCTGGGGGTGTTGAACAGGTGTCTGGAATCACCCACTTCCTGCTGGGACTCCACGGCCCGGTGATCTACGTGATCGTGGCCGCGCTGGTCTTCGGTGAGGCGGCGCTGTTCTTCGGGTTCGTGCTGCCCGGTGAGACCGCGATCGTCGTCGGCGGGGTGCTGGCCAGCCAGGGACGGGTGTCGCTGCCCCTGCTGCTGACCATCGTGGTGGTCGCCGCGGTCGTCGGCGATTCGGTCGGCTACGAGATCGGACGGCGGTATGGGCCCCGGCTGCTGGAGACGCGGGCCATGCGCAAATACCAGGGCAAGGTCGGCAGGGCCCAGGACATGATCCGGCGCCGCGGCCCCTTGGCGGTCTTCATCGGCCGCTTCACCGCCCTGTTGCGGGCTCTGATGCCCGCACTGGTGGGCAGTTCGAAGATGCCCTACCACCGCTTCCTGATCTTCAACATGATCGGTGGCGTCCTCTGGGGCACCGTGTTCACCCTGGGCGGCTACTACGCGGGACAGGCGTTCGAGCACACCGCCAAGCTGGTCGGCCGCTGGGCGGCGATCGCGGTGGCGATCGTGATCGTGATCGCCCTGGTCGTCTGGAGCATCCGCAAGCACCGAGGCGAGACCACCGGTGCCGGCCCGGCCGCCGAGGAGCGCCTCGGCGACGACCCCGCGGGCGACGACCCCGCGGGCGACGACCCCGCCGCGGACCCGGCGATCGGCCGGGCACTGAACGAGACGCTCACCTCCGAGCCGGCCGTGGCCAGCCCCGACGCCTGATCTGGCGCATATCCGCCCTCTCGCCGTCCCCTCTCCGCCCTGGGAAAACCCGCCCGGCCGCTTGCAGGCGCTTTCCGCCGCGTTCGGCCGCTCGGGGGCGCACCCCGCCGGTACGGATCCGCCGGTTGCGCGGGGGCCGATACCGAGCGACATTCGGTAGGTGGTACCACTGGGTAACAAATCGAGGGTCGCTGCCTGGCGGCCTGGCCGGTGCTGTGGGGCATGATGCCCTTGAGCCGGTCGACGTGACGATGAGGAGACAGGGCATGACGGAACTGCGGTTCGACGGGCGGGTCGCGATCGTCACCGGTGCGGGCCACGGCCTGGGCCGGCAGCACGCGCTCGAGCTCGCCGCGCGCGGCGCGAAGGTGGTCGTCAACGACCTGGGCGGCGACGTCACGGGCGAGGGCGCGTCCAGCGGCCCCGCGCAGGAGGTCGTCGAGGAGATCAAGAAGAACGGCGGCGAGGCCATCGCCAACGGTGGCAACGTGGCGACCGAGGAGGGTGCGCGGTCCATCGTGCAGAGCGCCCTCGACAGCTTCGGCAAGATCGACATCGTGATCAACAACGCCGGCATCCTGCGTGACAAGTCGTTCAGGAACATGAGCGCCGCCGAGTTCGACGGGGTCATCGCCGTCCACCTGCGCGGCTCGTTCCTGGTCGCCCAGGCCGCGTGGGAGCACCTGCGCAACCAGTCGTACGGCCGGATCATCAACACCTCGTCGCCTGCCGGGCTGTTCGGCAACTTCGGCCAGGCGAACTACTCCACCGCCAAGATGGGCCTGGTCGGCTTCACTAAGACACTCGGCATCGAGGGCGCCAAGTACGGCATCAAGGCCAACGCGATCGCACCGGTGGCCTACACCCGGATGACCTCCGACCTGTTCCCGGCCGAGTTCGCCGACAAGCTGGGCGTCGAGAAGGTCACCCCGCTGGTGGTCTTCCTCGCCCACGAGAGCAATCAGTCCACCGGCGAGACCTACACCGTGGGCGGCGGCCGGATCGCCCGTGCCTTCGTCGCCGAGGGGCCCGGCTGGGTCAAGAAGGACGAGCTCAGCGTCGAGGACGTCGCGGAGAACTGGACGGCCATCAACGCCGAGGCTCCGTACATCGTGCCGGCCAACCCGGGCGAGCAGATGGGCCCGCTGTTCGAGGCCCTCAAGTAATGCAGAACCTCCTCTTCCAGCGGCGGGACGGGGTGGCGGTCGTCACCCTGTCCCGCCCGGAGCGGCTCAACGCGGTGACCCCCGCGCTGGTCGAGGAACTGCACACGGTCCTCGACGAACTGGCGGTCGACACCGAGATCAGGCTCGTCGTGCTGACCGGCGCGGGCCGGGGTTTCTGCGCCGGGATGGACGTCCAGGGCGGTGAGCCCTCCTCCGCCGAGTCGTCCGAGGGACGGATGCAGCGGATCTTCCGCGGGATCTCCCGTGGCGGTGAGGTGGTGGCCAAACTGCGGGAGATCCCCCAGCCCGTGATCGGCGCCCTGCACGGCCCGGTCGCCGGGATGGGCATGTCCATCGCCCTGGCCTGCGACCTCCGGGTGGCCGACCCGACGACCAAGTTCGTCTCGCCGTTCACCGACCTGGGCCTGTCCGGCGGCGACGTGGGGCTGTCCTGGCTGCTGCCACGGTTGATCGGCCCGGCGAAGGCCGCCGAGATCCTCTACCGGTCGCAGACCCTGCGGGCCGAACAGCTCTATACCCTCGGCCTGGTCACCGAGATGGCCGACGAGGGCACCGATCTGGACGGCGCGCTGCGGCTGGCCGATGAACTGCTCACCAAATCGCCGTACGGGCTGCGGCACACCAAGGAACTGCTCAACCTGTCGCTGGGCGCTCCTGGCCTGCGGCAGCACCTGGCGGTCGAGAACCGGACCCAGGCGATGGCCTTCTTCACCGAGGACTTCGCCGAGGGGCTGATGGCAGCCGCCGAGAAGCGCGCCCCCAAGTTCAAGAACCGCTGAGCCATGCTGTTGACTCGTGCCGTGTCCCATCCCGGAGGTGCCGGGCGCCGGGACACGCCACGAGCCGATGACGGCATGAGGGGGAGACCGTGGAGCGGGAGATCGCTCTCGAGGGATGTGCGAACTTCCGTGATGTCGGGGGCTATCCGGCGGACGGCGGACATGTCGCCTGGCGGCGGCTGTTCCGCAGCGACGCGCTGCACGAGCTGACCCCGGCCGACGTGGCCCGGCTGAGCGAGCTCGGCCTCACCACGGTGATCGATCTGCGCTCGCAGTTCGAACGGGGCCATGACGGGGCGGAGGCGCACCCGCTCGCCGCGGCCGGCGGAGGCTCCGGGCCGGCTGCCGGACGTCCCGGGGTGACCTTCGTGCACGCGCCGATCATCAACGAGGTCAACGGCGCCTTCATGGTCGATCGCGAGCTGACGCTGGCACAGCGCTACGCCAAGATCCTCGAGGCCACGGGGACCGCACTGGCCGACACCGTGACCGCGATCGCGGACGCTCCCGGTGCGGTGGTGTTCCACTGCGCGGCCGGTAAGGACCGGACCGGCATGGTGAGCGCCGTCGTGCTCGGCGCGCTCGGCGTCTCCGATGAGGACATCATCGCCGACTACGCGATGACCGGCCGGAACCTCCCGGCCATCGACGCCCGGCTGCGGCGCCACGCGGCGTATGAGAACGCCTACCAGTACGTGCCTCGCGACGCGATGACCGCGGACGATGAGACGATGCGCGACCTGATCGCCCACCTGCGGGCGCGGCACGGCACCATGAGCGCGCTGCTGCGGGACGCGGGCGTCACCGATGACGTGCTGGACCGGCTGCGCGCCGTGCTGGTCCGGGCCCGTCCCTGACCACCGGCCGGGCGGGGCGCGATCCCGATCGCCTCGTCACGGCGCAGGAGTGTTACTCGGCGGCCCAGGCGCGCTCGAGGGCTTCGGCATAGCGGACGGCGATGAGCTGGACGAGCGCCGGGTGGGCGCCGATCGGCTCCGCGCACTCCGTACCGGCTTCGGCGGCCGCGCGAGCGATCAGCACAGGGTCGGCCTCGGGTCCGATGACGCAGGGCGCGAGAGCGACTCTGGCCGAGCCCGCGTTGCGCAACTGGGCGGCCGCCGCGGCGACACTGCTCCCGCCGTCGAGCAGGACGGGGAGCACCGGAACGGCCAGCCGGGAGGCGAGCAGCACACTGGTGACCTCGGCGTCGCCGACCGCGGTGTCCCCGCCCGTGACGCCGACGATGACGCCGTCCGCGGCGGTGACCATGGTCAGCAGCCGAACCCGGTCGGCTCGTGCCAGGCCCGCCTCGGCGAGCCGCGTGTGCAGGGCCTGCGCGATCACCGGATGCGGGCCCAGCGGTTGGGCGACCACCGCCGAGACGTTGGCGGGGGTCCCGGCCACCGCTTTGCGCAGAACCTCCTCGAACTCCGGATACGGACCGGTCACCAGGGGCACCACCACGGCGTTGACGCCGATCTCCTGGCCCGGCAGGGACTCCGTGCCGAGGGCGCCGAGAACGGTCATCAGCCCCTCGGTGTCGTCTCTCAGCTGGGCGGTGCGGACGGCGAGCCCGGGGTGCGCCGCCTCGGTCATCGAGGCGAGGTCGGCGACCACCTGAGCCCCGAGGGCGCCGGAAACACCGTGCGCGGCCAGGATGAGAGCCGGTGCGTCCGACGGCACGGCGAACGAGTCTGCGCCGCGATGGCGACCGCCGGGGCGGGTGCGGCGCCGTCGGGCCGGTAGTGGCTGGGGAACATCGTTGTCGGGGGTCACGAGGGAGATCGTAACCCCGTCCGCTGGCGTCTCTCGGACACCTCTGGGCAAACCGGCAGGTGGCCGCCGGGGACGGTAACGCGAGCGCAACGATAAGTACCCGATATCGGAAGAAGATCACCGTAATCGAGTTGTTGGGTAGTACGATCCAGCTCACTCCCGCTACGGCAGCCCACTCGGGAGTTCCCCCGTATCCGTCCCGCGAGGTGTGATGGCGTCCCGCCAGCAGTCGATCAAAGTAAAGATCATCCTGTTGCTGGTCGTGCCACTGGCAGCTCTCCTGGTGCTGTGGGTGTTCGCGGCGAGCGGCAGCTTCAGTGACACCATGGTCCTGCTGAAGGCCAAGAGCATGGACACCAAGGTCATCCGGCCCACCCAGACGCTGATCACCGCGCTCCAGCAGGAACGACGTCTGTCCATCGCAGCATTGGGCGCCGGCCACGAGGCGGATCGTTCGGCTCTGACCGCGCAGCGAGTCCGGACCAACGCGGCCCGGGCCACCCTCCAGCACAACGTCGTGGACGGCGGTCTGCGGAACGGCCTCTCGGCCGACCTGACGCGGCAGATGGACGGCCTGTCCGGCCGCCTCGGTGAGCTCGACGCTCTGCGCGGAGCGGTGGACATGACGGCGATCGCCCGGTCGAACGTGCTCAGCGAGTTCGACTCGCTCATCGACACGGCCTTCGGGATCTACAACGCGGTGTCGACCGGCAATGCCCAGATCGCGCGGGAGGCACGGACCCTGACCTCGCTCGGCCGAGCCCGGGAGGTGCTCTCCCGGGAGGACGCGATGGTCACCGGCGCGCTGGCGTCCCGCCGGATCACGCCCGCCGAACGCGACGCGATCGCCGAGCTCGTGGGTTCCCAGCGGTTCGAGTACGACGAGACCGTTCCCGAGCTGGACCCGGCCGACCGGGGACCCTTCCAGCAGTTCATCGCCTCCCCGGAGTTCCTGCGGTTCCGGGCGCTCGAGGACGTGCTCGTGCGCGGCGGCAAGTCCGAGCGCCCGCCCGTGAAGGCGGCCGCGTGGGACGCGGCGGCCCCTCAGATCCTCGACAGGTTCAACGAGCTCGGGCTGCGGGCGACCGACCACACCGCCGAGCGTGCGCGCAGCATCGCGATCAGCGTGCTGGTGCGGCTCGCCCTGACCGGGGGGCTGGGGCTCATCGCGCTCATCGCCTCGGTCGTCATCGCCGTGCGGATCGCCCGCAAGGTGATCGGTGAGGTCAGGACCCTGTCCGGTGCGGTCGAGGAGTTCACCACTGATCGACTGCCGGCGCTCGCTGAGCGGGTGCGGCAGGGTGAGCCGATCGAGGAGGACGAGACGGCCACGCAACAGGCCTACACCGTCCGCGAGATCGACCGGCTCTCCGGAGCCTTCGACGACGCCCGGCAGGCCGTCGTGGCCGGGGCCCGCAGTGAGGCCGCCGCCCGTAAGGGCGTCAGCGAGGTCTTCGTCAACCTGGCCCGCAGGAACCAGGCACTGCTGCACCGCCAGCTCGGGCTGCTGGACGCCATGGAGCGGCGGGTCGAGGACCCGCAGGAACTCGACGAGCTGTTCCGGCTGGACCACCTCGCGACCTGCATGCGACGGCACGCGGAAGGACTGGTCATCCTGGCCGGCCGGACCGCGGGCCGGACCTGGCGTACCCCGGTGCCGCTCATCGACGTGGTCCGAGGCGCGGTCGCCGAGGTCGAGGACTACACCCGGGTGCAGGTGCTGCCCATGCCGCGCGCCGCCCTGACCGGTACGGCCGTGGCCGACACCATCCACCTGCTCGCCGAGCTCATCGAGAACGCCGCGATGTTCTCCCCGCCCCAGGCGCCCGTCCAGGTCACCGGGCACGCCGTGCCCAACGGGTTCGTCGTTGAGGTCGAGGACCGCGGGCTGGGGATGAACGCGAACCTCCTGGCGGATCTCAACGGGCGGCTCGCCGAAGCGGCCGAGTTCGACCTGTTCGACAGTGCCCGGCTCGGCGTGTTCGTCGTCGCGCGGCTGGCTCACCGGCATGACGTCAAGGTCGCCCTGCGTCCTTCCCCGTACGGCGGGACCACGGCCATCGTGTTCATCCCCGCCACGCTGATCGTGAGCGAGAACCTGGTCATCCCGGCGCCGGTGGCCGAGGTGGCCGAGGTGGCCGACGGCACGGAGGGCCTGAAGACCATCTCGGTGGCGCCCGACCCGGTGGAGGTCATCGACGCGGTCGACTCCACGGTGCCGTCCTTCATCATCGACGCCGCCCGCAAGCCCGAGGAGGGCGCGCCACAGGACCGTGCGCTTCCGGACCGCACGGCCGCGGCCCGGGCGCCACAGGACCGTGCGCCACAGAACCGTGCGCCACAGGACCGTGCGCCACAGGACCGTGCGCGACAGGACCGTGCGCGACAGGACCGTGCGGCTGCGGGCCGTACCGCGGCTGCCGGTGGGCTCGCGGAGCGCCCGCCGGTGAGCCGTAAGCCCGCTGGGGGGGTCCCGGCGGACGGATCCGGGGCCGAGGCCGGCACCCATCTGGGAATGCCCCGGCGCAGACGCAAGGCGGCCGAGCCGGACGGGCAGCCGGCCACGGCCGGCACCGGACCGGGGGCCGGAGCCCCCGCCGGGTCCGGCACCCCGGCGGACGGCCAGGACACCCATCTGGGGATGCCGAAACGTACTCGTCAGGCCAGTCTCGCCCCACAGCTGCGCAGTGACTCATGGGAGCCTACGGAAGATGAAGTGAAAAACGATTCGGGGTCTGACCGATCACCCGAAGACCTACGCGCGAGAATGGCGGCCATGCAGAGCGGCTGGCAGCGAGGACGCATCGTCGCCGAACCGGCGACCGGCCCGGTGGCCGAGCAGCCGGCCGGCCGATCGTCGGAGGTCCCGGTGGGACCAGCGGTGCGGTCGGCGAAAGAGGAGGACACCCCATGACAGAGGTATCGAGCCCGACCGGTGAGCTCAACTGGCTGCTCGACGGGCTGGTCGACCGGGTGGCGCACGTACGCCATGGGGTGGTGCTCTCCAGCGACGGCCTGCGGATCGCCTCTTCCCGCGCGCTGAGCCGCGAGGACGCCGAACACCTGGCGGCGGTCGCCTCGGGTTTCCAGAGCCTCGCCCGGGGTGCCGGCCAGCAGTTCGGTGGCGGATCGGTCCGTCAGACGATCGTGGAGATGGAGTCGGCCTTCCTGTTCGTGACGGCGGCGGGCCAGGGCGCCTGTCTCGCGGTCCTGGCCGGCGCGGAGGCGGACGTCGGGGTCATCGCCTACGA
Source organism: Streptosporangiaceae bacterium (assembly GCA_025964695.1). Taxonomy (GTDB): domain Bacteria; phylum Actinomycetota; class Actinomycetes; order Streptosporangiales; family Streptosporangiaceae; genus Actinomadura_E. The sequence goes on from JAOPYK010000249.1 coordinate 57,664, forward strand.
GATGGCCATGCTCGTCACCCGAGTCGGCCGCCATCTGTCGGCACACCCGCGGACCGCCGAGCGTGGCGGTGAGTGAGGATGGAGTCGCCGGAGCACGAGTGGATAGACGAGGCGGCCGGCCCGGTCGTTCGTCCGTACGCGGTGACCGGCGGCCGGACCGAGCATGGCGCCAGTGACTTCGACCTGATCGCAATCGTCGAGACCGCCGACGTCGCGCTGCCGGACTCCCTGGCGCTCGGACCGGAACAGGAGCGCATCCTGGTGCTCTGCCTGGCTCCCCTGTCGGTGGCCGAGGTCGCGGCGGAAACGGACCTCGCCGTAGGCGTCGTCCGGGTTCTGCTCGCCGACCTGCTCGACCACGGACTCATCCTCGTACGTCAGCCCGCGCCGGTGGCTCAGTTCCCCAGCGTGGGCGTGCTCAAGGAAGTGATCGATGGACTCCATGCGCTCTGACCCGGGCGCCTCGCTTGCGGTCAAGATTCTGATCGCCGGCGGCTTCGGTGTCGGCAAGACCACCTTCGTCGGCTCCGTCAGCGACATCCGTCCGCTCCGTACCGAGGAGCGGCTCACCGAGAAGAGCATCGGCGTCGACGACACGGCGTTCGTCGAACAGAAGACGACCACCACTGTGGCGATGGACTTCGGCCGGGCCTCGCTGCGCACCGGCCTCAGCCTGTACCTGTTCGGCACGCCGGGACAGGACCGGTTCTGGTTCATGTGGGACGAACTCGCCCAGGGGGCCCTCGGCGCGATCGTGCTGGTGGACACCCGGCGGCTGGGCGATTGCTTCGCGTCCATCGACTACTTCGAACGGCGCGGGCTGCCATTCATCATCGCGGTGAACTGCTTTGACGGTGCGGCCCGCGTCGACCCCCGTGATGTGCGCATCGCGCTGGACCTGGAGCCCGACGTGCCGATCGTGCTGTGCGACGTGCGGCAGAAGGAGTCGGCCAAGCAGGCCCTCATCTCGCTGGTCGAGCACGTCATGAGCTCGATCAGCCGCCGATCGGCCCCGGTGTCCTAGACCACCCGGAAGTCGGCGAAGTCGAAGCCGGGTGAGACGACGCAGCTGACGAGGACCTCCTCGTCGGCTGCGGGCCGGGCGGCCTGCCAGACCCCCGCCGGGACCAAGGCCTGCGGGTGATGGCCGCGCTCGAGCTCGGGGCCGAGCGTGATGGTCCGCAGGGCGTCGTCGCCCGGCCGTGCCGGGGTCTCACCGTCGCCTCCGAGCAGAAGCGTCAGCGGGCCGCCGCGATGCCAGAACCACATCTCGTCGGAGCGGACCAGATGCCAGACCGACTCTTCGCCGGGCGGCAGCAGGAAATAGATGCCGGTGGCACTGACCCGCTCGCCCGGAAAGCCCGGCGGGGTGAACCGGGGATGGGTCGCCCAGGTCTCACGGAACCAGCCGCCCTCGGGATGCGGCAGCAGATCCAGGTTCGCGGCAACGGCGGGCCGGCGCAGTAGCGCGACGTGTCGCCCCTCGGGACTCCGGCGGGCGTACCGCACCTCGGCGACCTGCCCGCGGTCGATGACGCCGGCGGGGACCGGCACCGGATCCAGGGTCAGCACGACGGCCTGGCCGCCGCCGGCGAACATCTCATCGGCGATGGCGAGCGCCGACGTGTCGTCGGGTGCCCAGGCGGACTCGTCGCCGAGCACGAACCGCGCCTCGGGCCGGGTCTGCCAGGCGTCGAGGGTGGTGAGCAGCAGCATTCACCCAGCCTAGCCGTGCCGATCTTGCCGGGCGGGCCGCGGCACTCCGTTCGGCCGGCGCTCAGTACCAGTCCGGATGACCGATGTCCTTGCCCGCGGGGGCGATGGCCTGCTCGTCCTTGCGGTCGGCTCGTATCGCCCAGATCCGCGGGTGCTCGGTGTTGCCCCGTACGAAGGCGATCCAGTCCCCGTTCTTCGACCAGTTGGGGTCCATGTCGCGGGTGGAGTCCGGCGTGAGCTGCGTCTTGCCCTTGCCGTCGGCACCGATGACCCAGATGTGCCTGTCGGTCTGGTTCGGCTGGTCGGTGTAGGCGATCTTGGAACAGTCCGGCGACCACGCGGGGTCGTTGACGCTGTGGTTCTCGTGGGTCACCTGGGTCCACTCGCCGCCCGCCGTCGCGGCGTCCGTCGTGTAGATCTGCTGGGTGCCGCCCTTGTCGCTCCAGAACGCCAGCCGGTTCCCGCACCAGGCCGGGTCGTCCTTCTGGAAGCCGTCCGTGGTGAGCTGCTTCGAGGACTTGGGGTCGCCGAGGGTGACCACATAGATCTGGTTCACCGAGCCTTGTTTGCCCACCCCCGCGATCTGGTCGCCCTTCGGCGACCAGGCCACCCGGTTCTTGCCGGCCAGCTGGTCGGTGACCAGGACATCGCCGGAGCCGTTCGCGTTCATCACCCGGAGTTCGGCGCCGTTGCCGGTGTAGCGGGTGAAGGCGATGTGCTGGTGATCCGGTGACCACTGGGGGAGGATGTCGCACTTGCCCGGGGCGTCGAGCAGCACCGTGGCCACGCTCGCCTTCGGCGTCAGCAGGCCGATGTTCCCGTGACAGTCCTGGGGCCAGCCCGGCTGCCTGTCGACGCGTACCAGAAGCGGGTCGCCCGGCAGGGCCGCGGGCGCAGCCGATGCCGCGGGCGCAGCCGGTCCCGCCGACGTCGTGGTCTTGGGCGTGCTGCCCGAGCTGAGGATCAGTCCGCCGGTGACCGCCCCGGCCGCGAGGATGGCCGCCACCGCGGCCGCCAGCAGCGCCCGCCGCCTGCCCCGGCCCGGTGGCCTGAAGGGCGGAGCCGCCGGTGGGCGTCCATGAGGCGGTCCGGCCGGCAGGGTGGGCGCCTCGACGAGGTTGGTCGCGGCGGCCTCGTGGCCCGGAGAGCCCTGGACCGGATCGGTGCGCGCGGATCCGTAGCCGGCCGGCCCCGGAGCCGGCCCCGGAGCCGGCGTCGGCGCCGAGGCGGGCACCGGGTACGGCGCCGGGCCGCCGGGGGAGGGGCGTCGTTCCTGAGTCGGCTCCTGGGCGGGATGCCTCTCATCCCGCGGCGCGGGTGACATCGGCGGCTGCCAGGAGGGAGTGAGCGTGCCCAGCACCGCGGCTTCGGCACTCTCACCGCCGACCATGGTGAGCAGCAGATCCTTGGCGCTGGGACGGTTGCGCGGGGTCTTGTCCAGTGCGGCCCGCACCAGCCGGTCCAGCGGGGCGGGCAACGCGCCCACCTGGGGATCGCCGTGCACCAGCCGGGCCGCCATGATCGAGAGATCGCCACGGCCGAACGGGTTGATGCCGTTCGCGGCGTACGCGACCAGGCACCCCCACGCGAAGATGTCCACGCCGGTGGTCACCGGCTGCTGCAGGATCTGCTCCGGCGCCATCCAGCCGGGACTGCCGACCAGCTGCCCGGTCATCGTGTGGCTGGAGGCCGCGTCCAGTGCCCGGGCGATGCCGAAGTCTATGACCCGGGGCCCGGAGAAGGACAGCAGCACGTTGGCGGGCTTGAGATCGCGGTGGATCAGCCCCGCCGAGTGGATGGCGACCAGGCCGGCAGCCACCCCGACCGCGACCCCCTGCAGCATGCCCGGGGACAGCCCGCCGTTCTCGTTGACGTACTCCAGCAGTGAGACCCCGTCGATGAACTCGGTCACCATGTAGGCACGGCCGTCGGACTCGCCATGGTCGAGCACCTGCGCGGTGCAGAAGGAGGCCACCCGCTGGGCGTTGGCCACCTCGTCCTGGAAGCGCGCGACGAACCCCGCGTCCCGCGCGAGCTCCGGCCGGACCACCTTCACCGCGACGTTGCGGCCGTCCGGTGCGCGGCCGAGATAGACGGCGCCCATGCCACCCTCGCCGATCCGCCCGACGATCGTGTACGACCCCACGCGCTCGGGATCCTGGGGCAGCAGGGGTCCCGCCGACCCCGTACGCCGCTGACTGTCCACCCGCAGGTCACCTCTCCACGCCAGCTGATTCGACCGCATTGTCGCGGCTTTCAGTCTGGCAGTCGCTACAAGCCGCAGATACGGCTTGTAGTCGTTATCAAAGGATGAACCGGTCGTCCTGTCCAGACATCCTCCGTGGAGCTATGACGTGGCCGGAGGCCGGGGAGTTCGCCGTCCGCCTGCGCCGCATCCGGCGGTTCCGCGCCGCGCCGGTGCGGTCGGCCGTCCGTTGACGACTCAGCCGGAGGCGCGCCGGATGACGCGCAGTGATTCGCCGAGGTCCACACGGACCCCGCCCCGAACGGGCCCGTCATCGTCGTGCACGGTTTCGCCTACAAGGGTTCCGTCGACGCGCGGACCAGCCCCGCGGATTCCTGACAGCCGCTTTCCCTAATTGTCGTACCCTGACAGCCGGTTTTTGTGGCGGTATGGGCTGGTCTGCGAGACGATTTGCCGTTGATCAAGCAGACATGCGACGGCGATCAGGGCCGGCGCGCTTTCATGGACGCAAAGGCCTCCTCGCGGGGAGGTGCGGTGGGGAGGGCGGCGTAAGCGTGAGCGTGACAGAGCAACCGGAGGGACTGAGTCCTCCAGCGCGGCGCGGCGCTCAGGTAGAGCCCGCGCAGGCCGCGTCGGCCGCCCTCCGCAGGTCACCGGTGCCCTCGCAGGTCACCGAGACCAGGGCGCCGCTGCTGCGCAACGCCTCGCCCTGGCAGCGCTCTCTCGCGGTCTGGCAGGCGGCCGGCATCGACTGGACCCAGCCCGGCGCCGGTAGCCCTGCCGGTACCGGTGCCGACATCAGGGCGGGTGCCGTCGTCGTCGTCGATACCGACACAAGTACCGACGCCCAGATCACGGCCGACACCGACCTCAGGGGCGACCCCGTGACCGGCGTCGATGACCACTCCCGTGCCGGCGCTGCCGGTGCGGACACCGAGGCCGGCGCCGATACCGGCACTGACGCCGGTTCGGCCGCCGCGCCCCGGCTGCCTCCCGGGGGACGGCGCCGGGGCTCGCGCACCGGGCGGGCGGTGCCGATCGCTCTCGCCGTACTGCTGGCGGCGGCCGCCGGGACGTACGCCGTGCTGAGCGGCGACGGGAAGCACGCGCCGGAGGCACCGGCCGCGGTCGCCGCAGACCGGATGTTCGCTCTCGACCCGGCCGCGACCACCGATGGCCGGGTGCAGGAACTCACCGGCGTCGCGGCGGCCGGATCGACCGTCGTCGCGATCGGTTCCGAACAGGGTGAATCCCCGCGGAGCCGGTTCGTCACCTCGGTGGACGGCGGGCGGAGCTGGCGGGTCGGGCAGGTTCGCGCGACGAACGGCGACGAGCCGACGCCCGGACAGGTGCCCACCCGGATCGCCGGCGGCTACGGTGGCTGGCTGGCCATCGGGGGGACGGCCGTCTGGACCAGCCACGACGGCCGCGCCTGGGTCCGCAAGCACGATGCCCCGGTGTCGATCTTCGGGCCGTCCGACCAGGTGTACGGGTTGGCGCGTACCGCCTCGGGATTCGTGGCGGTCGGGGTCACCGGCGCGGCGGGCAAGACCCAGGGGATCGTCTGGACCACCGCCGACGGCGGGGCCTGGCAGCGCAGCGGGGCGGACCAACTCGGGCTCGGTACCGTGACCGCGATCGACCGGGTCGCGGCCAGCGGGAACACCCTGATCGCGCGCGGTACGGCCGCGCGGACCGTAACCCGGGCGGTCAAGAAGAAGGGCAAGAAGGGCAAGGTCTCCAGCACGGCCCTGTCGGGCGCGTTCTGGCGGTCCGCCGATGGCGGACGCACCTGGAGCGCCGTCGACCTCCCCCAGCCGCCGGGCGCCCTCGCCACTCCGGTCCGGCTGGTCTCAGGCCCCGGCGGGTTCTACAGCGTCTGGGAAGTGGCGCGCGCCATCGGCCCCAAGAAGCATCAGAACACCGTGCGCTCCGCGGTGCTCGTCAGCTCCCCGGACGGTGCGACCTGGTCGGAGACGGGACAGATCGGCCAACCCGACTACGCGGGCCTGGACCGGTTCGGCGGCTCGGACACAGGGCTGTCGGCGTTGATGAAGACCACGGGCGGGAAGCCGGCCGTGCTGCGCAGCGCCGATGGCCGGACCTGGCAACGGCTCGGTGACGGGGCGTTGTCGGCGGACCTGGCCAAGAATCTCACCGGACTGGCCGTGCTGCCGTCGGCCACCGTTGTGGTCGGCAGCCAGGGCACCGGAGACGGCTATCTGTCGGCGCTCGGGGGAGCCGGGGACGTCGACCTGGCGAAGATCCCGGGCATGGTCCATCCGGATCGTACGATCACCGCACTGGCCACCTCCGGCTCCGGCTCACAGATCGTGGCGGTGGGAAGCGGCAACGGCGAGGCCGCGATATGGACTTCAGCGGACGGCAGGACCTGGCAGCGCGCGGCGACTCCCCGGGGCACCGGGCCGCAGCGGCTCAGCGCGGCCGCGTATGGCCCGCGAGGCTGGGTCGCGGTCGGATACGCCGGTGGGTCCGGGCTCGCGGGTGCCGTCCCGCAGGTGCCGCTGGTCATGACCTCCATCGATGGGGCGGCCTGGCGGCCGGCCACCGGTTTCCCCGGCGGGGCCGGGGTCGTGCCGTCCGCGGTGACCTACGGTCCGGCCGGCTACGTCGCGGTAGGGAACGCGGGCGGCAAGCCGGCCGCCTGGTGGTCGGCCGATCTCAAGACCTGGCGGCGCGCCGGCGGTGATATCGGCGACGGACGGTGGATGAGCGATGTCACGGTGACCCCCGCGGGCTATGTCGCGGTGGGCGGCCGCAAGATGGACGCCAACACCGTCCAGCCGGTCGGCTGGACCTCCACGGATGGGAAGAAGTGGACGGCCGCGGCCCCGGCTCCGCTGCCACCCGGCGCGGCGACGGGCGCGTTCACCAAGGTGCTCGCTCGCGGTGAGGTGTTGCTGGCGGTGGGATCGGCGACGGTGGGCGCTCAGCCGCAGGTCTTCTCGGCGGTCTCCGTCGACGGGGGCCGCCTCTGGCAGCCCCAGCTGCTGCCGGGAGGAGGGGAGTTCACCTCCGCCACACTGACCGCCCAGGGCTTCCTGGTGGCGGCGGCGGCGGGTGCCCCGGGACGCACCGATGTCGAGCTGTACAGCTCGGCGGACGGGCACACCTGGCTGCGGAGCAGGCCGCACGGGAACGGCCTGGACGGGCGTGGCGCACAAGGGCTGACCGCACTGACCACCATCGGTGCCGATCTGCTCGCCGTGGGCGTCAACGGGGACTACCTGGGTGACACGACCACGCTGTGGCGCACCCAGGTGCCCTGATCGAACAGTCGTACGTGGAGCGGGTCCCCCGAGGAACAGCTGCAAGACCAAGGCCCCAGGGTCATGATCTTGCAGCTGTTGACCGGTCAAGCATGGATGTGCAGATCGACGCCGAGCAGCACCAGGAACCACAAGAAGATGGCGAGCAGAGCGCTGGCGACCTTGCGGAGCAGGTCGGCGTTGAGGTAGCCCTTGTCCCAGGCCACCAAGATACCGATGATGATATATATGAGCCCAATCAGGCTGATGCCCCGGCCCCGATAACGGTACGCCATGGCAGGCGTCTCCTCTCGATCACGTGAGACGAACGCCTGGCAGATGCCCTGTCAAACGAAGGTCAAACTCGGCCCATGACAAGGGCGGCGAACAGATGGCGGACCCCATCGGCGGCCGCTCCCGGCGGCCCGGGTGACTTGCCAGGTCAGGCCGGGTGCTCAGCCGAGACGGAGCCGGACGACGCTGGGATCGTGGTCGCTGATCTGGTCGGCGAATTCCGCGTTCATATGGACGATGTCGTACACATATGGCTGCCGGGTCAGTTCCGGGCTCAGAAGGATGTGGTCGAGCACCTGCGAGTTGCCCTCGTAGTCGTAGGTGTAGCGGTCGTCCACGGGCAGGCCCGTGGCCAGATCACGCAGCCCGGTGCCCGTGCTGAGGGTCTTGAGCGGGGCGGAGAATTCGTAGTCGTTGAGATCGCCGGCCACGATGACCCGGGCGTGCGGGTCCACGGCACGGATCGACGTCACGAAGTCGGCGACGGCCTTGGCCTGTGCCTGCCGCTGGATTCCGCTGGGCAGGCGGGGCGGCTGGTAGCGGCCGTACAACGGATCGTCCCCGCCCTTGGAGTTCCAGTGGTCGGCGATGACGATGACGCGTCCGCCGTGCCACAGGAACTCCCCGGCAAGTGGCTTGCGGGAGTTCACCCAGGCCGGGTTGAGCGGGTCTACCCGGCCAGGGCTCAGGCTGAGCCGGGCATGACCGGTGCCGTCGTCCGCGGCGGTCACCGGAGTGCTCGCGTCGCCGCCGGGCCGGTCGACGAAGCCGAGCCCCCGATCGGTGCGGAACAGGAAGCCGACCCGGATGTTGCCGCCGGGCTCTCCGCCGTCGGCGTTGTTGTCCGGCGAGATCGAACGCCAGTCGTACGCCGGGCCGCCCGCGGCGCTGATGGCGGTGACCAGCTGAGCCACCGTCTGGTCGGCGGCGACGGTTCCGTCGTCGTCCGGGCCGCTGTTGTCCTGCACTTCTTCGAGGGCCAGCAGGTCCGGTGATCTGAGACTGCCGACGATCTCCTGGGCCAGCCCCTGGAACTTCGCCGGCGGATCGGACGGGTCGAGGTTCTCCAGGTTCGCCGTCGCCATCGCGAGTTCGTCCGCGCGGGCGGGCTGGGTGGTCTCGCGGGCGATCTCCCCCGTCGCGACCTGCGGGGTCGCGGTGAGGAAGAGCTTGAAGTTTCCGAACGCGTAGTCCAGCACCCCGACGGACCGGCCGGGGAAGCTGTCGCCGACGTTGACGGCGGGCACACCCGCGAGTGTGTCGTCGATGATCAGGCGTTCGGGGTTGGTGTCCCCCGGGCGCAGGACCAGGCCGCCGCCACGCGATCGTACGGCCGCTCCCGCGCCGCGCTCGGGCAGCACCGGGACCTCACCGAACTGAGTCCGGGGACCTATGACGACCGCGTCGTCCACCGCGACGCGCATGCCCTCCAGTGACTCGTAGAAGTCGATGCCGTCCTTGCGTGGGTCGAAGGTGCCCGAGGTATCCACGTCGCCCGTGGCGTCGTCCTCGATGACCGTGCTCGGCGGCCTGCGCCCGTGCGGCCCGACGACCACTGCGGGCGGCAACGGCGCCCCGTGGGCGGCCACCGTGACGGCGCTCGCGTCCAGTTCGGTGCGGGTCAGGTTCGCCGAGGTGGCACCGCCGGGACGGAACTCCGCGACCAGTCCGTCGACCAGGACCGAGTCCGCGACCACGACGGTGGGCTTGCTCCTGGTGAAGACGAAGATGCCCTCGGAGGTGGCCTCGTTGGTGTCTGGCCGGGGGTCCTGAGCCCAGAAGCCGTTTCCGGTGACGGCGGTGACCACGCCCGGAACCTGGGTGACCTGGTCGCCCACCAGCGGGGAGAGCTGGGCGGCGCCCTGGATGTCGTGGATGCGGGGCGCCGCGGGGACGGGGCCGGCGCCGGCGATGCCGGCGGGCAGGAGGACCGCCGTGAGGACGACTCCCAGGGGGACGCAGAGCAGCCGGCCGGTTCCGCGCCGACGGGGTCGTGAGTAGGTCACCGGCTCTCCATGATCGACTCAACGAAGTCTCATTGGAACACGAAGAATGCCGATATAAAACGAAATCGACCCATCCGGTCCCCATGATTGACTCATGGCAAATGTCACGTTTGCTGTACGTGGCGATCACGGTAACATCACGGCCCGGTGTTGGCCAGCAATGACTCAGGGGCCCCCGCGCGCCCGGAGACCCCTGAATTCGGCCGGGTGTCCCGGCCGGGGTGGACTCAGTCGAACAGGACGACCTGGCGGATGACGTCACCGCTGTTCAGCGCCTCGACGGCGTCGTTGAGCTCCTCGAACTTGATGCGCCGGCTGATCAGGCTCTCCAGGTCGAGCTTGCCGGCCCGCCACAGGTCGACGAAGATCGGGATGTCACGCTTGAGATCGCAGCCGCCGTACAGCGAGGCCTTCAGGCTCTTGCCCTCGAACAGCAGCGAGAACGCGTTCTGCGTCCAGTTGTCCTCACCCGCGCCCGCGCCGACCACGATCACGTCCCCGCCGCGCCGGGTGGCGGTCCAGGCGGTCTGGATCGCGGCGGACTTGCCGACCACCTCGAAGACGTAGTCGAAGCCGCCCCCGGTGAGCAGGCCGGTGGTCTCGGCCACGTTGTCGAGCGTGGCGGTGTGCGTGGCGCCGAAGTGCTTGGCGATCTCGTGCTTGGCCTCATTCGGATCGATGGCCAGGATGGTCGAGGCGCCGGCGATCTTGGCACCCTGGATGACCGAGAGCCCGACGCCGCCGGCGCCCACCACGGCCACCTTGGAGCCCGGTGTCACCTTGGCGGTGTTGAACACCGCGCCGACCCCGGTGGGGATGCCGCAGCCGAGCAGCGCCGCGTACTCGAACGGCACGTCGTCGGCGATCTTGATCACCGCCTGGTAGGGGACCACCATCTCCTCGGCCCAGGTGCCGACCCCGGCCATGCCGAACGCCGGGCTGCCGTCGCCCAGCAGAAAGCGCGGGACGCTGAAGGCTTCACCGATGAAGGTCATGCACAGGTACGGCTCGCCGCGCAGGCACTCGGCGCAGGAGCCGCAGTCGGGGCTCCAGTTGACGACGACGTGGTCGCCGACCTGCACGTTGGTGACGTGGTCACCGACCTCGACGACCACCCCGGAGCCCTCGTGGCCGATGACCGCCGGCGGCATAACCGGCAGCACCCCGGTCATCGACGACAGGTCGGAGTGACAGACGCCGGTGGCCTTGATCTTGATCTTCACCTGGGCCGGGCCCGGTTCGATCGTGGTGACATCGTCACGCAGGTCGAGTTCCTTGTCGCCGACCTGATGCAATACCGCGGCACGTGCCATGGGGGTTCCTCCACGGGGGGAGACGCCGTCGTCGGCGTCGGGGTGGTTGGGTGACCTGCCGGTTATTCGGTGAGGGTCAGGGCCGCCTTGGGGCAGGACCGTACGGCGTGCCGTACGCGATCGACGAGCTCCGCAGGAGGATGCGGCTGCAGGACCTCGAGATTGTCGTCGTCGTCCAGCTCGAACACCTCAGGGGCCAGACCCGCGCACACCGCGTTCGCCTCGCACACCAGCGGGTCCACTCGTACTTCCATCGCGTGCTCCTTGATTCCGGGGCCGTACGCGAGTCCGGCCGAGATCGTCAGGCTCTCGTGCTAGGCCAGCTTGGCGTGGTCCCAGGACGCGACGCGGGAGACGTTGACGACATACGCGTAACGCTTGGCCGCCGTCTGCTCGACGAACGGCGCGATGTCGGCCTCGTCCTGGATGTCCATCATGCGCCGGACCACTTCGCTGCCAACATACCGAATCCGATTCGGATCGGTCACGATCTCAGCCGTTCCGTAGATCAGTGCGCCGCGCAGCTCAAAGTAGTCCTCGCCGGTCTCGATCAGGCAGGTGACCCGGGGATCGCGCTCGATGTTCCGGGCCTTCTGTGAGGTCCGGTAGGTCCAGAATCCGATCTGGTCATCGACCAGCCCGTAGAACATGGTCACCATGTGCGGGGTGCCGTCCGGGTTGATCGTGCCGAGTTGCAGCTTGCGTTGGCCCTCGATAAGGGCGGACACCTCTTTTTCGGACATGGAAATCCGCTTGCGCTCGCTCACCGGAAAAGTAGAACACGTTTCAGTCTGAGGCGGCAAGAGGTGATCGGCCACGATGTGGGCGAGATGAGGGCCCCCGCCGGGATGCGTGGCCGACGCCTCCTGGCAACCTCTCAGTCGGGGGAACGCCGCCGGGTGGCCGCATCGTAGGGATGTGGGCCGGTGCGTGACCTGAGTGGCTCTGCCAGGGAGATACAGTGCGCGCGGAGGAGATCGATGACTGAGATGACCGTGTCAGTGCCCGGCGGAGCGGAGACCACTCCCGCGGTCGCCCGGACCGAACGTGCGATGCCCGCGGATCTCGTCCGGGCGGCCGAGGCGGCGAAGGGCTTCATGCCCCGCGCGGAGGGCCGCGCGCTCTTCGAGACGGCGCTGGAGTACGGCGCGCGGGGGCCGCTCCTGGAGGTCGGAAGCTACTGCGGCAAGTCCGCGGTCTACCTGGGCGCCGCCGCACGTGCGGCGGGCACGGTCCTGGTCACCGTCGACCACCACCACGGCTCCGAAGAGAACCAGGCGGGGTGGGAGCACCACGACCCGTCGCTGGTGGACCCCTGCACGGGCCGGATGGACACGCTGCCGACCTTCCGCAAGACGATCGGCTCCGCGGGTCTGGAAGAGCATGTCATCGCGGTCGTGGGCGCCTCCAGGACGGTCGCCGCGCTCTGGCGTGCGCCGCTGGCGCTGCTGTTCATCGACGGGGGGCACGCCGAGGAGCACGCCCAGGGCGACTACACCGGCTGGGCTCCCTGGGTGATGACCGGCGGAGCGCTGGTCATCCACGATGTCTTCGCCGACCCCGCCGACGGCGGCCAGGCCCCGTACCACGTCTATCTACGGGCCCTGGGCAGCGGCGCCTTCCAGGAACGCCGGGTCGAGGGCTCCCTCCGCGTCCTCGAGCGCATCTCCGAGGCGGACCCGCTCGGCACCTGACCCGCTCGGCACCTGGCACGGCCCAGGCCCGGGCGGGGCTGGGCCGGGCTGGGCCGGTGGGTCAGCGGTCGGCGGAACTCCGCACGGTGCTGGGAATCTGCGCGGCCTCACAACCGCACGCGGCCGGATCGGCCGGGGCGCTGGGGCCCAGCGGGCGGTCCGCGATCTCCTTGAAGATCACTGAACCCGGGGTCGCGCCGCTCAGCGCGTCGGCCGCCAGGATGACCGCCGCGGCCGTGTAGGTGGACCGGTCTCCGGGGAAGTGCCGGTCGTTGACGAACTGGTAACCCGTCCAGTACGACCCGTCCTCATGCCGCAGGAACTGCATCTTCGTGAACAGCTCCAGCGCGCGATCCTGGTCGCCGATGGAGTCGAGCGCCATCACCAGCTCGCAGGTCTCCGCGCCGGTCACCCAGGGCTGGTCCGACACGCAGCGGCAGCCGAGGTCGCCGACGACGAAGGTGTCCCAGCGGTCCTTGATCCGCTGGTAGGCGGGCAGGCCGCGGACCGGTCCGGCCAGCACCGGGTAGTACCAGTCCATCGACCAGCGGCCCTTGTCGGCGAACGCCTCGGGGTGCGCGGCGATCACATGGCCCAACTGGTCCGCCGCGAGCTCCCAGTCCGGCTGGGGCTCGTCCAGATGCTCGGCCAGCGCCACCGCGCAGCGCAGCGACTGGTAGATCGAGGAGCAGCCGGTCAGCAGCGCGTGGTCACTCGGCTGCCCGTCCGGATGCCGGATCCAGATGATCTCGCCGCGGACGGTCTGCAGGCCCAGCACGAAGTCGATCGCACGGCGCACGCTCGGCCACATCCCGGCCACGAACTCCTCGTCGCCGGTGACGAGGAGCTCATGCCACACCCCCACCGCGAGGTAGGCCGCGTGGTTGGACTCACCGCCCGCCTCGGTCACCTCCCCGGCGATCCACTTGGCCGGCCAGGAGCCGTCGGGCCGCTGCTCGCCGCGCAACCACTCGTACGCGCGCCGGGCGGGCTCGGTCAGCCCCGCCACCGTGAGCGCCATCGCGGCCTCGATGTGGTTCCACGCGTCCACATGGCCGGGCGGCAGGTCCTGGCCGTCCACCCGGGTGGCGGCGAACCACGGGATCGCACCGGACGGGTCCTGCTGCCGGGCGATGCTCTGAGCGGTGGCCACCAGCTCGCTCGCGGTCACCACCCCGTGGACGGACGGAATCACGGCAGGCTCAGGCCGCATCCGCCGACTCCTTGGTCCGGCCCTCGGAGGGGGCCGGCTTGGTGAAGTACGTCACGACGCTCTTGCCGATGAGCGGGTTGAGCGCCCGTTCGGCCAGCCGGGTCGCGAGCGGGCGCTTCATGATGTCCCAGACCAGGACCTGGTGGTAGGCCTTGGCCAGCGGGTTCTCACCGTTGTCGACGCCCACCGCGCACTTGATCCACCAGTAAGGGGCGTGCAGCCCGTGCGCGTGGTGGTGACCGTCAACCCGGAAGCCGGTGTACTTCAGCTTGGCCTGCAGCTCCGCGAGCGTGTAGATGCGGACATGCCCGCCGGGAGCGGTGTGGTAGTCCTCCGACAGCGCCCAGCAGATCCGCTCCGGTAGCCAGCTGGGCACCGTCACGGCGAGCTGACCGCCCGGCTTGAGCACCCGCATCAGCTCGGACATCGCGCGCATGTCGTCGGGGATGTGCTCCAGGACCTCGGAGGCGATGATCTTGTCGAACGTGTCGTCCTCGAACGGCAGCTCTAGGGCGTCGCCCCGCACGATCCTGGCCGTGGCGCCCTCGGGGGCCTCACCCTCCAGCCGCATGGCGCCGAACATCCTCTCGACACCGTCCAGCTCCTGCTGGTCCATGTCGAACGCCACGACATGGGCGCCCCGGCGGTAAAGCTCGAAGGCATGCCGCCCGGCTCCGCACCCCATGTCCAGAATGTGATCACCCGGTGAGACGGGGAACCGCTGGAAGTCAACGGTAAGCAGGGCGGTGCTCCTTCCTTGGGCGTCCGCGCGGAACGCACGGACGATCTTTCGCTTACGGGTGCTTCGCCGCGCTGACGGCGGCTCGGTAGTGCTCGACCGTGGCGATGGCCACGGCCCGCCAGGTGAAGCGCTCCTGGACGCGCTGGTAACCGGCTTCTCCGATCCGGGCCCGCTCCGCGGGAGAGTCGTGCAGCCGGCGCAGGGTGGCGGCCAGCTCCTCCACGTCACCCGGCTTGACCAGCTCCGCGGCGTCACCGACCACCTCGGGTAGCGCGCCGGCCCGGCTGGCCACCAGCGGGGTGCCGGAGGCCATGTGCTCGACCGCGGGCAGCGAGAAACCCTCGTAGCGGGAGGGCACCACGGCGATCTCCGCGCCGGCCAGCAGCTCGCCCAGCTCGTCGTCGGAGATGCCGCTGACGAACCGCACCCGATCACCGAGGGCCAGTTCACGGACCAGCTTGTCGGTGGGACCGTCCTTGGTCGGCCTGCTGACGATCACGACGTGCACGTCGCGCTCGGTCGCGACCTTGGCCACCGCGCGCAGCAGCACGTCGACGCCTTTGAGCGGGGAGTCGGCGCTGGCCATGGCCACGATCCGGCCCGGCACCCGGGGTGCCTCGCGAGGATGGAAGACCTCGGTGTCCACGCCCAGCGGCAGGATGTGCACGTTCTCCGGAAGGGCCCGGAAGTCCTTGACGATGTCGATCTTGGAGGATCCCGACACCGTGAGAATCCGTCCGATCCGATGAGCGACCTGCGCCTGCATGCGCACGAAGCCGTACCAGCGGCGCTTGCCGAAGTGCTGCTTGATCCCCTTGGCCGCCTCGATCTCGATCCTGCGGTCCACGCTGATCGGGTGGTGGATGCTGGTGACGAACGGCAGCCCGAGGCGGGGAATGCCCAGGTTGCCGTAGCCCAGCACCTGGTTGTCGTGCACGACGTCGAAGTCCCGGCGGCGCCTGCGGAGCTCGCGCAGGGCCCGCAGGCTGAAGGTCAGCGGCTCGGGGAAGCCGCCGGTCTTCATGTGGGCGAACTCCAGCACGTCGATCCAGTCCCGGAACTCGCCCGGTTTCGGGGTCCGGAACGGGTCCTCGTCGCGGTACAGATCCAGGCTGGGGACCTTGGTCAGCGTGATGTTCTCCCGGTCCAGTTCGGGATACGGCTGGCCGGAGAACACCTCGACCCGATGCCCCAGGTCGGAGAGCTCCCGACTCAGATGCCGGAGATAGACGCCCTGGCCCCCGCAGTGCGGCTTACTCCGGTACGAAAGCAGAGCCACCCGCAACGGCTCGTCATCCGGCGTGACTCTGCTCACGCACCACCCCTCTCAGCCATGGGAGGCGGTGGGCGTGTGGCGCACCGGCATCTCCTTGATCCCGTTGATGAAGTTAGACCTTAGCTTGCGTACGTTACCCGTCAGTTCGATGGTGGGCATCATCCCCGAAAGCGTTTCAAAAAGTACACGCAGCTCCAGCCGGGCGAGATGGGCGCCCAGACAGAAGTGGGGGCCGCCGCCCCCGAATCCTATGTGTGGATTCGGGTTCCGCCCCACGTCAAAGGCGTATGGGTCGGCGAAGTGCGCTTCGTCCCGGTTGGCGGAGCTGTAGAAGACGACGACCTTGTCGCCTTCCTTGATCTTCTGGCCGCGCAACTCGGTGTCCTGAACGGCCGTACGGCGGAACAGGTTGACCGGTGTCACCCACCGTACGATCTCGTCCACGGCGGTGCGGACGAGTGCCGGATCGGCGAGCAGGCGCTGCCACTGGTCGGGGTGCTGGAAGAACGCGAGCATCCCGCCGGAGGCGGCGTTGCGGGTGGTCTCGTTGCCGGCCACCGTCAGCAGCAGCACGAACAGGTCGAACTCGTCGGTGGAGAGCCGGTCCCCTTGCTGGTCGGGCTCCAGCAGTTTGGAGACGATGTCGTCGCGGGGGCTGTCCCGGCGTTCGGCCGCCAGTTGCTCGGCGTAGGCGTAGATCTCACCCGCGGCCAGCGGCCCGTCGTCGGGCGACCCCTGGAAATCGGGGTCATCGAAGCCGATGAGCTTGTTGGACCATTCGAAGATCTTCTCCCTGTCCTCGACTGGGGCGCCGAGCAGTTCGCAGATCACATAGAGCGGCAGTGGCGCGGCGATGTCATGGACGAAGTCGGATTCCGTCCCGACCTCATTGATGAGCTGTATGCAGATGTCGCGGATGTGCTGTTCGAGTATCCCGATGGCACGAGGCGTGAAGCCCCTGTTCACGAATCCCCGCTTGCGCGTGTGGTCGGGCGGATCCTGGTTGAGCATCATCATCTGCTGCATGGCGATGTGCTCGTCCGGAGCCTCGTCGAACAGCGCCAGCCGGCGCTGCGAGGAGAAGATCTCCGGATGGCGCGAGACGTGGGTGACGTCGTCGTGCCGTGTGACCGCCCAGAACCCCGGCCAGCCGCGTTCGCGGTCACCGTGGTGCCAGTAGACCGGGGCGTTCTCCCGGAGCCACTTGAGCTGGTCGTGCGGTACGCCGTCGCGGGCGTACAGATCCTGGTCGACGAGATCGATGTCGGGGGGCGTCATTGCCGTACCTCCTGGCGAGTTGCAGGATCCCCGCCGCGAACAGGCTCCTGATCACGGCGGAAGGGGGGTCAGCCGAACTTGGCCGACGGGGTGAAGCGGACGGGCATCTCCTTGATCCCGTTGACGAAGTTGGAGCGCAGCCGGCGGGCCTGCCCGGCGAGCCGGATGTCGGGCATCCGGTCCAGGACGGTCTCGAACAGGACCGCCAGGTTCATCCGGGCCAGATGGGTGCCCAGGCAGAAGTGCGGCCCGCCACCGCCGAACCCGACGTGCGGGTTGGAACCGCGGGAGATGTCGAACGTGAAGGGGTCCTCGATGACCCGCTCGTCCCGGTTGGCGGCGCCGTAGAAGAGGACGACCTTGTCCCCCTTCTTGATCTGCCTGCCGCCGAGCGCGGTGTCCTGGGTGGCCGTACGGCGGAACAGGTTGATCGGGCTGGTCCAGCGGACGATCTCGTCGGGGGCGGTGCGCAGCAGGCCCCGGTCGTCCTGCAGCAGCCGCCACTGCTCGGGGTGCTCGAAGAATGCGAGCATGCCGCCCGCGGAGGCCGTGCGGGTGGTCTCGGTGCCGGCGATGACCAGCATCATCACGAAGAGCTGGAACTCCTCGTCGCTGAGGCGGTCGCCGTTCTCGTCGGTCTTCAGCAACTGGGTGGCGATGTCGTCGCGCGGGCTGTTCCTGCGCTCAGCGGCCAGCGCGCCGGCGTACGCCATGAGTTCCCCGGCCACCACGGCGGCGTCCTGCACCGCGCCGGTGTATTCGGGGTCGTTGAAACCGACCAGCTTGTTGGACCATTCGAAGATCTTGTCGCGGTCCTCCACCGGCGCGCCCAGCAGCTCACAGATCACGTAAAGCGGCAGCGGCGCGGCGAAGTGCTCGACGAAGTCGGTCTCTCCCAGCGGGGCGACCTCGTCGATCAGCTCGTTGCAGATGTCGCGGATGTGCCCCTCAAGCTGCTTGATCATCCGAGGGGTGAATCCCTTGTTGACCAGGCCCCGGTTCTTGGTGTGGTCCGGCGGATCCTGGAACAGCATCATCATCCCGTACATCAGGATCTCGTCGTCGGTGAACTCCTCGAACATCGACGTCCGGGTGTGCGAGGAGAACATCTCCGGGTGCCTGGAGACGTACACGACGTCCTCGTGCCTGGTGACCGCCCAGAAGCCGGGCACGCCCTCGTTGGGGTCGTAGTGCCAGTGCACCGGGTCGTTGTCGCGCAGCCAGGTGAACTGCTCATGCGGGATGCCGCCACGCTCGTACACACTCGGGTCGATGATGTCGATCTCTGGGGTGGTCACATGCGCTCCTGTGGGGAAGCAGGCCGAGCAGGGGTGGGATCAGTTGAACGTGAGCGCCTCGGCGGCGCTGAATCCGGCGGTGCCGGTCGAGAGGTGCGGGCCGAGCTCTGCGGCGAGGCCGCCGGGGGTCCAGAGCCCTTCGGTGGTGGCCAGGTACGCCACCGAGGGAGGCGCCATGACCGCGACGGTCCCGCCGTAGACCACGAACACCTGGCCGGTGACCCGCTCCGCCGCGGGTGCCGCGAGATAGGCGACCAGCGGGGCGACATGGTCCACGGCCACGGCTTGTACGGCGTCGCCGGGGAGGTCGTTCAGCACCAGCCGGGCGCCGCCCCGGGCCAGTGCCAGGACCTCCGCCCGCCCGAGCCCCTGACCGGCTCCGGTGACCACGGCCACCTTGCCGTCGAGGGCTGTCGACTGATCGGTCACAGGCTTCCCTTTCGTCCTCTCCGAGCGGCCGCGCACCGCGGGTGGAGGCAGATCAACCAACGACTGAGCGCTTGCTTGGTATGGAACAGGTTTTAACATGAGACTCGAGTCTCATCAAGAGGCCGACCCCGTGTAGTGACATGTGTCGCACCGCGCCGCGCAGCCGTACGACTGCGGACCGTTGACCCCGGCCGGCCGCGCCATACCGTGGTGACCTTGCAGTTCCCGCTGGTACCGGCCGGTCTCGCCCCGGATTCAGGTCAGGACGAAGCGGAGCGGATCTTCGCCGCCGTACCGGCGGGCGAGTCCCCGGCCCTCCAGCGTCCGCAGATGGGCCGCGGCCTCCGCGGCCGCCATCTGCCGGGCGGTGACCGGCATGTCGTCCCAGGGCTGCCGCCAGACCATTCCGGCGGTCAGGTCCCAGAGCGTCCGAGCCTCCCGCGACAGCAACCCGGTGATCTCGGTCAGCCGTTCCTCATGGTGGGCGGAGATCTCGCCGGCCCGTTCGGCGAGGCCGTGGAAGCGGTACTGATGCGCGGGCAGCACCTCGCCGGCGTCGATCTCGGCCACCCGGCCGAGAGAGTCCAGGTAGTCGCTGAGCGGATCCACGTCAGGCAGGTCGTACGGATAGAGCCCGATGTGCGGGGTGATCCGCGGCAGCACGTGATCGCCGGTGAAGATCCGGTCGCCGTCCTCCAGATGGAGGCAGATGTGCCCGGGTGAGTGGCCCGGGGTCCAGATCACCCGGAGCTTGCGCCCGGGCAGGTCCACCAGATCGCCGTCGGCGAGCTCGCGATCGGGGGCGGCCGGCGGATCGGGATGGTCGGCACGGTGTTGCTGTGCGTCCAGCTCGCCGGCGTCCGCGCCGGCCCGCTGCATGGCGCCGAGCTGCCAGCCGCGGTCGCTGTCCTGCGCGATGAGGTCACGGAACATCCGGACGATCTCGGCGTCGTTGTGGTGCATCGCTATCCAGGCGCCGGAGGTCTCCCGGATCCGGCCCGCCAGTCCGGCGTGGTCCGGGTGGTAGTGCGTGACCACCACGCCGCGGACGTCGGCGACGTTCAGGCCGAGCGAGCCCAGTCCGTCCCGCAACGCGGCCCACGCGTCCTCGTGCTGCCAGCCCGCGTCCACGAGGACGAGTCCCCGTTCGCTCTCCAGCGCGTAGACGAGCGTGTAGGCGAGCGGGTTGCCCGGGATGGGTACGGGAACGCTCCAGATCCCGCCGCCCAGGTCCTCGGGAACAGGTGTCTTGCGCACGCGGGGTCCTCGTTTCACATCATTCCCTCCGTGAGCAACGACGAGCCATCGCCTGGTCACGGAGGAGTCGGGGTACCGGCATGGGGCATGCCGGACCTTTCTGGCAGATGCTGTCAGATCCGCTCGATGATCGTTGCAGTGGATAGGGCGCCACCGCAGCACATGGTGATCAGAGCGGTGGAGGCGTCGCGGCGCTCCAGTTCGTGCAGCGCGCTGGTGATCAGCCGGGCGCCGGTCGCGCCGACCGGGTGGCCCAGCGCGATCGCCCCGCCGTTCACGTTGACCTTGTCCATGTCCGGCCCGTGGACGGAGGCCCAGGACAGCACGACCGACGCGAAGGCCTCGTTGATCTCGACCAGGTCGATGTCGTTCATGGTCATCCCGGACGTGGCGAAGATCCGCTCGGTGGCCTGCACCGGGCCGTCGAGGTGGTAGTACGGCTCCGAGCCGACCAGTGCCTGGGCCACGATCCGGGCGCGCGGCCGCAACCCGTACCGCTCGGCCTTCTCCCGCGACATGAGCAGCACGCCCGCGGCTCCGTCGGAGATCTGCGAGGAGTTGCCCGCGGTGTGCCTCGCCTGCTCGCCCAGGACGGGACGGAGCCCGGCCAGTTTCTCGACGGTGGTCTCCCGCAGCCCCTGGTCCCTGGTGACGACCCGGGTCTCGCCGGTCGGCGTGCCCTCGCCGTCCAGGATGGGCGCCTCGACGGGAGCGATCTCCCGGTCGAACCGGCCGTCGGCCCACGCCTTGGCCGCCAGATGCTGGGAACGGGCGCCGAAGGCGTCGAGATCCGCCCGGGTGAGCCCACGCCGCGTGGCGATGCGCTCGGCCGCCTCGAACTGGTTGGGCATGTCGATCGACCAGTCGTCCGGGCGGGGATTGGCCGGCAGCACGTTGCTGCCCAGCGGAGCACGGCTCATGACCTCGACCCCGCAGCCGATCGCGGCGCCCACCACGTCCTGTGCGATCATCGCGGCGGCCAGATGCACCGCCTGCTGGGCCGACCCGCACTGCGCGTCGATCGTGGTCACCCCGGTCTGCCAGGGCAGGCCCGCGTACAGCCAGGCGTAACGACCGACGTGGCCGCCCTGTTCACCGGCCTGCGTCACACAGCCGGCGAACACCTGCTCGACCTCGATGGGGTCGATGCCGGAACGCTCGACCAGCGCGGCCTGCGCGTGCGCCAGCACGGCCTGCGGCTTCAGCCCGGCCAGCCAACCGCCGCGCTTGCCCTGCGGGGTGCGTACGGCCTCGACGATCACGGGGCTCCCCATGAATCCTCCTTCTAGAACGTCATTCCGTTCTCGACTGTAACGTGTTCTAATTTCCTGTGGAAGGGTGGCACGGTGACCTCGTGTGCCGGCCGGCCTGATCGCGGAGACGTGCCGGGGGTACCCAGCCGTGGTGAGCGCTGGGACCCCCGGCACGTTCGCGGGGCCGCGTGCGCGTGTGGGCAGCGTCACGGGTGACGCTCATCTCGTCGGAGCGGCTCAGGTCGATCGCTTCCAGGCCGCCGTCGGTGCCCGGTGCGCCGCCACCGGTGACGACACCGTCGCCCGATGCGGGCGCCCAGGTCTACCTCTCGGCCAAGCGCGCCTACCACCCATAGAACATGTTCTAGTTTGGTGCCAGGCTCACCTGGAGCGACGCGTATGAGGGGACCAGGACCCGGCGGGCCGCCCGGCGGGGCTCCACCCGCCAGGGACGGGGACCCTGCCGCTGCAACTCGCCACGGCCATCGAGGAGGGCCGCTGCGGGCCCGGTGACCGGGTCGCGCTGATCGGCCTGGCGTCAGCCTCGGCGTGCTCTTCGCGGAGTTGTGACCCCACGGTGAGCGCCGGCGCACACCGATTTGGCGGCGAAGAGGGAAAAGGAGCATGGAAAAGGAGCAATCGTCTGGCGTCGTGAGGTGCCGATGTTCGAGGATCAGTGTGTCCGGCCGCGCTGAGCACGAGAGGGAGCACCCATGGCTGACCCCCTGCTGCCGGGCGATCCGGAGCGGCTGGGCGAGTACGAGCTGATCGAACGGCTGGGCACGGGCGGCCAGGGCGTCGTCTTCCTGGGCCGTGGCCCGGGGGGCGAGCAGGTCGCGGTGAAGCTGCTGCACGCCCAGCTGAGCGGTGACGAGGGGGCCCGGGCCCGGTTCGTGCGGGAAGCGAGCGTCGCCGAACGGGTCGCCGGGTTCTGCACCGCGCAGGTCCTCGACACAGATGTGGCGGGCGACCAGCCCTACATCGTGAGCGAGTACGTGCCCGGCCCCTCGTTGCTGACGCAGGTGCGGGAGGAGGGCCCGCGGACCGGGAGTGCTCTGCACCGCCTGGCGATCGGGACGGCCACCGCACTCGCCGCCATCCACCAGGCCGGGATCGTGCACCGCGATTTCAAGCCGCCCAACGTCCTGATGAGCCGGGAGGGTCCCCGGGTCATCGACTTCGGGATCGCCAGGGCCCTGGACGCGGGTGCCACGATGGCCAGCCAGGTGATCGGCACGCCCGCGTATATGGCGCCCGAACAGGTCGCGGGCGGGATGATCAGCCCGAAGACGGACGTGTTCGCCTGGGGCGCCACCATCCTGTACGCGGCCACCGGGCGGGCGCCGTTCGGAGCCGACACGATCCCGGCGGTCATGCACCGGGTGCTGTACTCCGAGGCGGACGTGAGCGTCCTGCCCGGGGGACTGGCCGAACTGGTCGCGGCGTGCCTGGCCAAGGCCCCGGAGCACCGGCCCGCCGCCGCCGACCTGCTGTTCCGCCTGCTGGGCCAGGTAGGGGTCGTGACCCCGCCCGCCCCCGCGGACAACGGCATCGAACCGGCCCTCGCCCAGGGGGCCACCTACGCCACCGGGCAGTTCCCCGCCACGGGCTGGGCGCGACCGGCCGGACCGGCCCCCGAGCAGCCCGCCGCCCCCGTGTGGACCCCGCGGCCTGTGCCGCCACCTCCGCACGGCCCGCCGCCGCCCGGCCCCTACGTCCCAGGCTCGCACGGGACCGTACCGGGCCACGGCGGCCCGCCCCGTACGGGCGGCGGGAAGCGCCGGGCCTGGCCGTGGATCGCCGCCGGGATCGCCGCCCTCGTGGTGCTGGCCGTGGGCGTTCCGGTGGCGGTCGCCCAGCTGAGCTCGGGGGGCGGAAAGACCGGGCAGGTCGCCGGGCCCACGGCGGACAAGACCGTGAAGATCGCCTTCGCCGGCGAGCTGACCGGTTCCAGTTCGAGCATCGGGCTCGCACTGCAGCACGGTGCCAAGCTCGCGGTCAGCGAGTACAACGCCACCCGGCCGCGGATCCAGGCGGACCTGGTGCAGTACGACACCCGGGGAGAGCCGGCCATGTCGGCGGCCGCCGCACAGAAGATGGTCGCCGACGGGGTCGCGGCCGTGGTCGGCCCCGGGTTCAGCGGCGAGACCCAGTCGGCGGCCCCGATCCTGGAACGGGCGAAGGTTCCCAGCGTGTCGCCGGCGGCCTCCGGCTCTGCCCTGTCCACCAACGGATGGCGGTATTGGCACCGCATCGTGCCCAGCATCACCGCGACCGCGCGTGCGACCGGCGACCTGCTGGCCCGCACCGGGCCCAAGCGGGTACTGGTGATCGACGACGACGAGGCCTTCACCCAGGACACCGCCAACCAGGTCGGTGACGTGCTGACCACCAAGGGGATCACGGTCACCAGGCAACGGATCTCCTCGAAGGGCTCCGACTACATGGCGGCGGTCACCACGATCAGGAAGAGCGGGGCCGACGCGGTCTTCTACGGCGGCTTCTACGGCCCGGCGGGAAACCTCATCAAACAGACCCGCGCGGCCGGGGTGAAGACCCGCTTCTTCCTCACCGACTATTCGCTGGCGGCCGAGTTCGTGAAGACCGCGGGAAGCAAGGAGGCCGAGGGCGCGATCCTCACCTGCGGCTGCCTGAACCCGGCAGCCTCCAAGGACGCGCGGGTGCTGGACTTCGGGCGCCGCTACCGGGTGGCCTACGGGGAGGCACCGCCCTACTACTCGGCCGAGGGCTACGACGCCGCGACCGCCATCCTGCAGGCTCTCAAGGCCGGTAAGTCCACGGCCGAGGAGATCAACTCCTGCCTTGCCACGATCAACGTTCCCGGGCTGTCCCAGCGTCTGCAGTTCACCTCCAGCGGGGACACCGCCGGAAGCAGTACCTACGCCTACGAGGTGAAGAGCGGTGTGATCTCGCTGATCGGCGACTCCAGGACGGCGACGCCGTCCGGCTGACACCGTGCCGCGCACCTCCGCCGAGGCACGCGGCACGGTGACTAGGCCTCCGGGGGCTCCTCATCGAGGAGGTCGTCGAACTCGCCGTCCTTGACGCCGCCGATGAAGGCGTCCCACTCGGCCTCGGTGAAATAGAGCACCGGGCCCTCCGGATGCTTGGCGTCCTTCATGAGGATCGCCTGCTCGCCCGGCGCGAACACCTTGTTGTCCTTGCGGTGCTCATCCGGAACGTCGGCCGCGTCGATGAACTCGATGATGACACCGTCGTCACTGTGGGATTCGGTCACGCGAGCAGATTATCGCTGCACCGCCCGGCCCCGCCGCGAACTCGCCCGCGAACCCTTTCCGATCCACCGGCCGATCCACCGGCTAAGGAGGGGTGACCGCTCACCCGAGAGTGCCGCTCGACCGGAGGACCTACACCTACCTGGGTGAGCGTTCTGTCGCGATCAAGAAGCGCACCCTCAGGGTGGACGGTTCCTGGACGGTGAAGAAGGGCACGATCCAGATCTCCACCGCCAGGATGAAGTCCGGCATCGTGGACAGGGCCGGTCAGCGGCTCTGACCGAGGCACGGCCGAGGGCCGCCGGGCACCCGCCGGGCGGCCCTCGCCACGCCTCAGAAGTCCGCGAGCAGCGGGGCGGCGGCGGTCTCGAGCCGGATCTGGATCTCCTCGGCGGTCGCGTGCCCCCGGAGCATCTCGATCATCTCCATGGTCCAGACACTGGCCAGTGCCCGCACCAGGACGTGCCGCTGGTCGCCGGCGGGTATCTCCTGGCCGGGCACGATGGCGGCCCGCAACAGCAGACCGGACATGCGGTCGCCGAAGTCGGTCTTCACGTCCGACAACAGCAGAGAGCGGATCAGCGCCTCCGCGAGCTCGGGTTCCCGCATCAGGCCGCGGGTGGCGCGCATCAGCACCTCCACCGCCCGCCCGGGTGCCGTGGTCGCCCGCGGCGGCCGTTTCTCGATGCTGGTCTCGAGCAGGTCGAGTTCCTCGCTCACCACGGCGACGACCAGGTCCATCTTCGAGGGGAAGTAACGGTAGAGCGTGCCGAGGGCGACGCCGGCCCGTTCGGCCACGGTGCGCATCTGCATCGCCTCGACGCCGCCGCGCGAGGCCAGCGCGGCCGCCGCCTGGACGATGCGCTTGCGGCGCTGAACCTGGCTGCGGGATCGCACTCCGGTCGCCTGCTCTGCGCTCACGGTGGAGTACCCCTCGATGCCGGATGACGCCCCGCGCCACCCTCCGCTGTCTCTCGACGCATAGCGTACCGCCCTGGCGAGAACGCGTTATCTCATTTCTTCCGCGTTACGTGATCTTGCTGGGCGGATCTCCGTCAGTAAACCCTGCCATGCGTGGGTAACCCGCCTCGACCGAGCCATGATCGCCCCTCTGGACACAGACTAGAATCTGTTCTAGTTTTTCCGCTGAAGGTACTCCCGCCCGGGGGTGGCGGAGCGTGGCCGAGGGAGTGGAGCACGGTGGACGACGCGACGACCGTGGCCGGCGTGCTGCTGGCGCGTTCCACCGACGACCGTCCCGGGCTGCGCAGCGTCGACACGGACGAGTCTTGGACGTGGCGCGAGTTCGTCCAGGAATGTGCCGTACGAGCCTCCTGGATGCGGGAGACCCTCGTGCGATCACGCGGCGCGGCCGGTACGGCCGGAACGTCCCGGCCCCTGCATCTGGGCGTGCTCTTCGACAACGTGCCGGAGTTGCTGTTCCTGCTGGGCGGCGCGGCGCTGTCCGGTTCCGTCGTCGTCGCCCTCAACACCACACGCGGCGCGGCGGAGCTGGCGGCCGACGCGGCCCGGGCCGACTGCGATCTGATCATCTTCGATCCGGCCTATACCGAGGTCGCGGGGGAGCTGGCGACGGCACGGGAACGGCTCTCGGCGGAAAGCCTGCCGGCTCTACTGGAGCACCATCGCGGCGCGGACCCGGTCGCCGAGCCGGACCTCGCACCCGGAACCCTGCTGATGCTGATCTTCACATCGGGGACGTCCGGGAACCCGCGCGCGGTGCGGGTCACCCATCGCAAGATCGTGGTCCCCGGCCGGTCACTCGCCGGCAGGCTGCTCACCGCCGATGACGTCGTCTACTGCCCGATGCCGCTCTTCCACTCCGGGGCGATCATGGCGGCGTACGCTCCCGCCCTCGTCGCCGGTGCCACCCTCGTGCTGCGCAGGAGGTTCTCCGCCTCCGGGCTGCTCCCCGACGTCCGCCGCCACGGCTGCACGTATCTGCAGTACGTCGGAAAGGCACTGTCGTACGCGCTGGCCACGCCCGGGCGGCCCGACGACCGTGACAACCCGCTGAAGGTCGCCTTCGGAAACGAGGCGGCACCACTGGAGCAGAAGGCCTTCGCCGACCGCTTCGGCTGCCTGGTCATCGACGCCTACGGCTCCACCGAGACCGCCATCGCGCTGTCGCCCGACCCGCTGGGACCACCGGGCGCGCTCGGCCGGCTGGCCGACGGCATCAAGATCCTCAACTCGGAGACCGGAGCCGAATGCCCGCCCGCCGTCCTGGACGGCGACGGCCGGCTCATCAACGGGGACGCGGCGATCGGCGAACTGGTCGGCACCCGGGGGCTCGGGCTCTTCGACGGCTACTACAACGACGCCGAGGCGGACGCGGAACGGCTGCGGGGCGGCATGTTCTGGAGCGGCGACTTCGGGTACGCCGACGAGAACGGCTACGTGTTCTTCACCGGACGGTCCCTGGACCGACTCCGCGTCGACGGTGAGAACTTCGGCGCCGCACAGGTCGAGAGGGTGCTGGCCGAGCTGCCCGGGATCGCGCGGCTGGCGGTGTACGGGGTACCGGACGTGGCCGCCGGCGACCAGGTGATGCTCTCGGTCGTCCTCTCCGTCAACACCGGCCGCTTCGATCCCGAGGCGTTCACCGGCTACCTGGAGCGGCGCCGGGACCTCAGTCCCAAGTGGGCGCCACGGTACGTCAGGGTGGCCCGCGAGCTCCCGGCCACCGCCTCCAACAAGATCCTCAAACGCAGGCTGGCGCTGGAGGGCTGGCACACCACCGACCCGGTGTGGTGGCGGCCCGGCAAGGATCTCACCTACCGGCTGATGACCTCTGGCGACGTGGCGCGGCTGCGCGGCGAGTTCGAGACACGCGGCCGCCTGCACCTGCTGGCCGACCAGTCCCCTGGCGGGGGCGCGCCCCCCGACCATCTGGAAAGGAACGGATAAGTGGACTTCAACCTCACCGAAGACCAAAAGGAACTGGAGGGGCTCGCCGCCGATCTGCTCGCGCGTGAGGCGACGGCCGAGAGGCTGGAGACCCACGAGAAGAGCGGCGCCCCGTACGACCGCGCGCTGTGGAAGGCCCTGGCCCAGGCCGGGCTGCTCGGCATCGCGCTGCCGGAGGAGGTCGGCGGTGCCGGACTCGGCGCCGTGGAGCTGGCCGTGGTGCTGCGCGCGATCGGCGAGCAGGCCGCTCCGGTGCCCGCCTACGCCTCGCTCGCATTGGCCGCACTGCCGATCGCCGAACACGGCACGCCGGAGCAGCGGCGGCTGCTGGCTCCGCTCGCCGACGGCGAGACGGTGCTGACCGGCGCCTACCGCGAACAAGGCGACGGGCTGGCCGCCACGGCTCGCCGTGACGGCGACGGCTATGTGCTGACCGGGGTGAAGACCTTCGTGCCGTACGCGTCCGAGGCGTCGTACATCCTGATCCCCGCACGCGTCGAGGGCGGGGCAGTGGGCGTCTTCCTGGTGGAGCCGGCGGCGGTCACGCTCACCCCGCACCCGGCGGCCACCGGCGAGCCCATGTCCCGCATCGCGCTCGACGGCGTACGTGTCGGTGCAGGCGCGCTGCTCGGCGGGACCGCGGACGGTGCCGCGTGGACCACTCTGCGCCGGTTCGCGGTGGCGGGTGCGGTCGCCACCGTCTCCGGCGTCATCGACGGCGCGCTCAAGCTGACCACCGAGTACGTCAAGAACCGGCAGCAGTTCGACCGGGCGCTGGCGCAGTTCCAGGCGGTCACCATGCAGATCGGTGATGTCTACATCGCCAAGCGGGCCCTGGACGTCGGAGTCTGGGCCGGGGTCTGGCGGCTGGAAGAGGCCGCCCGGCACGCCGGCGACACCGACGTCGACGAGGTGCTGGCGATCGCCGCCTACAACGCCTGCGACCCGGTGGTGAAGGCGCTCTACACCTGCCAGCACCTGCACGGCGGCATCGGCCTGGACGTCACCTACCCGTTGCACCGCTACTTCGCGGCGGCCAAGCACTACGGGCACCTGCTCGGCGGCGCCGAGGCGCAGCTCGACGTCCTCGGCGGCCTCATCGCCGACGCCCCCACCGTCTCCATGAGCATCTGACAGGGAGTGTTCAGCAGTGTTCATTGACTTGACCGACGAGCAGAAGGAACTCCGCGCGGAGCTGCGGGACTACTTCCACAAGTGCCTCGACGACGAACAGCGTGACAAGATCGCGCACGATCCGTTCGGCATCGCGTACATGGAGCACTGTAAGCGGCTCGGCCGTGACGGCATGCTCGGCGTCGCCTGGCCCAAGGACTACGGTGGCCGGGGCTTCGGCCCGATGGAGCAGCAGATCTTCGCCAACGAGATCGCCCGCGCCGAGGTGCCGTACCCGATCATCACGCTCAACAGTGTCGCCCCGACGATCCTGCAGTACGGGACCGAGGAGCAGAAGGCGTTCTTCCTGCCCCGGATCCTCAAGGGTGAGTGCCACTTCGCGATCGGCTACAGCGAGCCGGGCGCGGGCACCGACCTGGCCTCACTGCGGACCACGGCGGTGAAGGACGGCGATCACTATGTCGTCAACGGCCAAAAGATCTTCACCTCGGGCGCGCACTACTCGGACTACGTGTGGCTGGCCGCCCGCACCGACACCGATCCGGGCGGCAAGAAGCACAAGGGCATCTCGATGCTCATCGTCGACTGCAAGGACCCGGGGTTCTCGTGGACGCCGATCGTCACCATGGACGGCCGGCACCACACCAACTCGACGTACTACCAGGATGTGCAGGTCCCCGTCGGCATGCTCATCGGCGAGGAGCACAAGGGCTGGAACCTCATCGTCAACCAGCTCAACCACGAGCGGGTGACGCTCGGGCCGGCGGGCAACATCGGGCACACCTACGACCGGTTCGAGCACTGGGCGCGTACCGCCGTCGGACGCGACGGAAAGGCCCTGATCGAGGAGCCGGCGGTGCGCCGCGCGGTCGGCCAGGTGTACGGCTACCTACGCGTCAACGAGTTCCTCAACTGGCAGGTCGCTGCCAACATGGACCTCGGCTGGCTGGGCGCGCCGGACGCCTCGGCCACCAAGATCTATGGTTCGGAGCGGATGCAGGACGTGGGCCGGATCGTCGGTGACGTCCTCGCCCGTTTCGGTGACCCGGGTGACCCCGCGACGGCCGCGTTCAT
Organism: Streptosporangiaceae bacterium; assembly: GCA_025964695.1. Lineage (GTDB taxonomy): Bacteria > Actinomycetota > Actinomycetes > Streptosporangiales > Streptosporangiaceae > Actinomadura_E. Next base: position 87,304 of record JAOPYK010000249.1, read on the forward strand.
CGACCGGCTCGACCACGGCGTCAAGGGCGCCGTGGTCCTGACCTTCGGGGGCGGCGTGAACGAGATCCAGCGGGAGCTGATCGCGATGATCGGACTGGGCCTGCCCCGGGCTCCGCGTTAGCAGACCCGTCGGGTCGTGGCGTGTCCCGCGTGGACGGGACTCCTCATGCGGGACACCTCACGGCCCGACGAGACAGGAGGGACGAGAATGAACGCCTCACTTCACGAGCAGCTCATGGCGCTCGCGGAGAAGCTGAGCGCCGCGGGGGAGAGCGCGGCCCCGCCCTGCCCGGACCCCGTCAACGCCGCCATGATCCGCAACTGGGTCCAGGCGATCGGCGACACCGACCCGTCGTGGGAGAGCACGGCGCCGCCCGCCATGATCCAGGTGTGGTCGATGCAGGGGCTGGGTGCCGTACGCGCCGGTTCGGTGGCCGACGATCCGCTGGGGCTGCTCAACGACAACGGCTTCACCGGGGTGGTCGCCACCAACTGCGAGCAGACCTACGACCGCTACCTCCGTCTCGGTGAGCCGCTCAGTTCCACCATGCGGTTCGGTGACTTCACCGGGCCCAAGAAGACCGGGCTGGGGGAGGGCTACTTCGTCACCTGGTACCAGACCTGGTACGACGCCGACGACCAGCGCGTCGCCGAGATGCTTTTCCGGGTGCTGAAGTTCCGTCCCCGCGAGAAGGCCGGCGCCGCCGAGCCGAAGAGCGGCGGCAGATATCCGTTGCCGCCCGCCGTCGGCCTGGACACGCGCTTCTTCTGGGACGGTGTGCGCGAGGGCGAGTTGCGGATTCAGCGCTGTGCCGAATGTGGCGCGCTGCGACACCCGCCCGGCCCGATGTGCCCGGTATGCCACGCGACCGAGCGGGAGCACGTGGTCGCCGCGGGCCGTGGTCAGGTCTACAGCTACGTGGTGCACCACCATCCGCCGGTGCCGGGCCGTACGACGCCGTTCGTGGTGGCCGTGGTCGAACTCGACGAGGGCGTACGGATCGTCGGCAACGTGATCGGCTGCTCCCCGTCCGAGGTACGGATCGGCATGCCGGTCGAGCTGACCTTCCAGCGGATGGACGACGAGGTCACCCTCGCGCAGTGGCGCCCGGCCGGATCGCCCGAGCCCGTGGCGGCGGATCCAGCCACGGAGCCCGCCACCGAGCCCCCCACCGAGCCCCCCACCGAGCCCGCCACCATGCCCGAGCTGACCATCCCGTTGACGCCGACCTTCATCATCGCCACGGCGCTGGCCACCCGGGACTTCACGCCGGTGCATCACGACACCGAGCTGGCCCAGGCCCAGGGGTCGAAGGGCATCTTCCTCAACATCCTCACCACCATGGGCCTGGTGCAGCGTTACGTGACCGAGCAGATCCCGGGGGCCGTACTGGAGAGCATCAAGGTGCGGCTGGGCGCTCCCGCGTACGCCGGTGACACGCTCAGGCTCACCGGCCGGGTCGTCGAGCCGGCCGACGGGGATCCGCCCTCGGCCGCCATCGTCGAGGTACGCGGCGCCGTCAGCCTGGGCGACCACGTGACCGCGACCGTGCGGCTCGCCGGTGGGCACTCCACCGGCCAGGACCAGAAAGGCGGAGCCGCGTGAGCACCCTGTCCGGCAAGGCGGCGATCGCCGGAATCGGCGCCACCGAGTTCTCCAAGGAGTCCGGGCGGTCCGAGCTGCGGCTCGCCGCCGAGGCCTGCCTGGACGCGATCAAGGACGCGGGACTCAGCCCGTCCGACGTGGACGGGCTGGTCACCTTCACCGCGGACAGCAACTCCGAGATCGCGGTGGCCCGTGAGCTGGGCACTCCCGGGCTTCGTTTCTTCTCCCGGGTGGACTACGGCGGTGGCGCGGCTTGTGGCACGGTCGCCCATGCCGCCATGGCCGTGGCCACCGGGCAGGCCGAGGTCGTGGTCTGCTACCGGGCGTTCAACGAGCGGTCCGGGCACCGCTTCGGTCAGGCCACCAAGGCCGGGAACGCCGCGACGTCGACCGGGCTGGAGTTCTCCTGGCACCTGCCCTACGGCTTCGCCACCCCGGCGGCCTGGGTCGCCATGCAGGCCCAGCGCTACGCGCACTTGTACGGCGCCACCAGCGAGGACTTCGGCCGGGTCGCGGTGGCGATGCGCCGGCACGCCGCCACCAACCCGAAGGCGTGGTTCTACCAGCGGCCCATCACGCTGGAGGAGCACCAGGCCTCCCGCTGGATCGTCGAGCCGCTGCACCTGCTCGACTGCTGCCAGGAGTCCGACGGCGGCGTGGCCATCGTGGTCACCACTCCCGAACGCGCCCGCGATCTGGCGCAGACGCCCGCCATCATCCAGTCCGCGGCCCAGGGCTCCGGCCGGGACCAGATGATGATGTTCAGCTACTACCAGGGCGACATCGCCACGCTGCCCGCGATGGGCCTGGTGGGTGAGCAGCTGTGGGGCGCCTCAGGCCTCGGCCCGCAGGACGTGCAGACCGCCATCCTCTATGACCACTTCACCCCGTTCGTGCTGATCCAGCTGGAGGAGCTGGGCTTCTGCGGGCGCGGTGAGGCACGTGACTACATCGCCGGGGGAGGGATCGAGATCGATGGACGGCTGCCGGTCAACCCGCACGGGGGTCAGCTGGGCGAGGCGTACATCCACGGGATGAACGGTATCGCCGAAGGCGTCCGCCAGGTGCGCGGCACCTCGGTCAACCAGGTCCCCGACGTGCACAACGTCCTGGTCACCGCCGGCACCGGTGTCCCGACCAGCGGCCTGGTCCTGTCCAAGCCCTGATCCGCGCGGACCGGCGCGGTCATCAGGTTTGCGGCGCGTGACGTGATCGCGTGGGTGATGGCAGGCGAAGAGGGCGCCGAGCAGGATCCCGGTGAGCATGGAGACCACGTGGCCCACGGCGGCGATGTCGAAGCCGGTGATCCCCTCGAACAGGAACGGCGCCAGCAAGAGCCAGCCGGCCAGGGCCACGGCCCGCTGCCAGAGCCCGCGCCCATAGCACACGACGGCCACCAGCGCGGAGACGGTCACATACGAGGGGCCCACATCGATGGCATGCCGGATGGCCTGAGGTGCCGCGCCCACCGACACCCGTACGGCCGTGATGCCCTCGCTGACGAGCGTGCCCGTGATATGGGCGATGATCACCAGGAGCGCCGACCGCAGGTTGCCGAACCGCCGGACCAGCAGCACCAGGCCGGTCGAGGTCAGCACGATCCACAGCAGCATCGTGTTTTCGCTGACGAACGCGGAGACGACCAGGGTGGACACCGGGCGGTTGGTGAGGTTCGTGAGGTTGGTGCTCGCCCAGCGCATGAAGAACCGCTGGTCCGCCGCCGACAGGGAGTGGGCGACGATTGCGTACATCGCGGCCAGCACGGCGAGGTACGCGACCGGCACGGGATATCTGCGCAGGAGACCACTGAGCATCGAGGGAAGCCTTAGGTGTTCGGTGGGGCGGGCATCAGCCGGGGACGGGCGCGGGTGTCTCCTCAGGTGCGGGTGCGGGTGCGGGTGCGGGTGCCGGGCGGGTCTCGGCGCCGGGCCGGGCCGGGCGGCGCCTGCGGGACGCCTCGCGGGCGACGAATGCGCCGCCGATCATGGCTCCGCTGACCATGGAGACGAAATGTCCCACGCCGGAGACCTCGAGGGCGGGGAGACCCTCGAACAGCGTGGGCGCGAGGGCGATCCAGCCGGCGAGGGCCAGGAGCCTGCTCCTGCGGTCCGCCCCGTAAAGGATCACCGCGATCAAAGCCGCCGCGACGACGTAGGACGGGCCGACGTCGGCGTCTCCCCGGACCGAGTCGGGCACCGCGCCGATCGACACCCGCCAGGCCGTCAGGCCCTGGCTGAGCAGGGTGCCCAGGACATGGGCACCACCGGCCAGCAGCACGGCGCGCAGGTTGCCGAACCGGCGGGCCAGCGGGAAGAGCGCGAGCGAACCCACGATCAGCCAGGCGATCACGGAGTCCTCGGAGACGAACGCGGAGACCACCAGGGTGCCGACGGGGTTGACGGGCAGGCGGTCAAGGTTGGTGCTGGCCCAGGCCACGAAGGATCGTTGCCGTCCCGGTGACAGCGCGTAGGCGTAGATGGTGGACACGACGACCAGCCCGGCCAGATAGCCGAACGGCGCCGTGTAGCGACGGATGAGACCGCTGAATCCACCGAGCACGGACGCAGCCTACGAGGCAAAGGTGGATGAAACCTGAGAGTTTACGGCCTGTTGACTTATAGCGTTCCGTGGTCATGCGATCACTTTGGCGGTCGCATGACCACGGAGACGGGCCGGTGTGGTCAGTGGGCGGGACGGTAGCGGCGCAGCCGCGCGGCGGCCCGCCGGGGGCCCGTGCTGACCGCCACCGAGCGGAATCCGCCCGGTGCCTCGGCCACCCAGAAGGCCCCGGCGACCGCGGTCGCGATCACCCGGCGGGTCGTACGGCGGGTACGGAACTCGACGATCACCTCGGTCGTCGCAGGATCGGTCCCCGGCTGCGGGACGTCCGGCAGATGTCCCCAGGCCAGCGCCCATCGGCCCGCCGCCCTGTCAGTGTCCCACCGGCCGTGGCGCCGCCCCGCTCTGCGACCTCGCAGAGCGCCGCGCAGCAGGGTCTGGTCGAGGCCGCCGGCCACGGCCACGTCGATCAGCCCGTCGCCGGTGTGGACCTCGAGGGCGGGCCGCCAGCCGGTGGTCTCGGCGCGTGAACCGCGGCCGATGTGCAGATCCCAGCCGCTCTCTGGCAGGGACAGATCGGGGGAGTCCGGTGGTGTCGTGAGAATGGGGGCCATGGGGGACACCTCGCTTGGGGAGCCGGGGCGGTACGGGTGGCGGGTCCCACCCGTACCACCGGGGTTGATCAGACGGCGACGCCGCCTTCGACGGGGGATTCGCCGCGACGGACGAGAAGGGCGACGAGGACGGCGGCCAGCGCCACCGCGGAGGCGACCACCATGGAGCTCTGGAAGCCGTCCATGAACGCCAGGTGGCTGCCGGAGGTGATCGAGCGGGCCAGCGGGCCGGGTGTGCCGGGCGGCACCGGGGCCACGCCCTGTGCGACGTACTGGGTGGTGCCCTGGAGCTGGTGGGCGGCCTCGGTGGGGACACCGGCGCCGGTGAGCCGGTCGGTCAGCACGTTGCCGACCCGGGTGGACAGGATCGTGCCGAGCACTGCCGTGCCGAGCACGCCGCCGATCTGAGAGGCGGTCTGCTGCAGCCCGCCCGCGACGCCGGCCAGCTGCGCCGGCGCGTTGCCGACGATGGCCTCCGTCCCCGCCACGATGATCATGCCGAAGGCCAGCCCGACGAGCAGGAACCACGGCCAGATGGCGGAGTAGGCGGCGTCGACGCCGATCCGGGACAGCCCGAACATGGCCACCGAGGTGAACACCATGCCGAGCACGAGCGGCGGTCGCGGTCCGAAGCGGGCGGTGAGCGCACCGGCGATCGGGGAGGCGACGATGAACACGGCGGTCATCGGCAGCATCCGGATGCCGGCGTCGACCGGGCTCATGCCGTGCACCTGCTGCAGGTAGAGCGTGATGAAGAAGATCGTGCCGAACATCGCGAAGAAGCCGAGCACGATGAGACCGGTGGCCGCGGACAGTGCCACGGACTTGAAGAGCCCCAGGGGCAGCAGCGGGTGCTCGGCGCGCAGTTCCTGGACCGCGAAGGCCACGAACAGTGCGAGGGAGGCGGCGAAGGACCACAGTGGGAGGGCGTCGCCGAAGCCGTACGACCCGGCCTTGATCAGGCCCCAGACCAGGGCGAACAGCGCCCCGCTGAGCAGGGCGACCCCGGGGATGTCGAACGAGCCCTTGGCCTGCTCGTCCCGGGACTCGCGGATCACCCAGGCGCCGACCGCCAGTGCGACCAGGCCGAGCGGGGCGTTGAGGAAGAAGACCGACTCCCAGTTGACGTTCTCCACCAGCAGGCCGCCGACGATCGGGCCGCCCGCGATGGAGATGCCGACGGTGGCCCCCCAGATCCCGATGGCCGTGTTGAGCTTCTCTGCCGGGAAGGTGTTGCGCAGGATCGCCAGGCTGGCCGGTTGCAGCAGCGCACCGGCGAATCCCTGGATGACCCGCCAGAAGATGACCATGCCGATGCCGCCGGAGACGCCGACCATGATGGAGGCCAGCGCGAAGCCGATGACGCCGGCGAGGAAGACCTTCTTGCGCCCGAACCGGTCGGCCAGCTTGCCTGCCGGGATGAGCGCCACGGCCAGGGCGAGCAGATAGCCGTTGGTCACCCACTGGAGGCCGGCGAGGTCGGCGTTGAGGCTCTTGGCGATGGCGGGGTTGGCGATGGAGACCACCGTGGCGTCGAGGCCGACCATCATCACGCCCAGTGCCACCGCCACCAGCGTGAGCCAGGGGTGTCCGTGACCGGCGCGTGGCTTGCCGCGGGCGTGGTCGGGGCGGCCGCGCCGGCCGGGAAGAGCGTCCAGGACGGCGGTGTTCGAGGGCCGTGACATCTATGCCTCCAGGCAAGGTTTGTTGAAGTCCAGGTTTAAAGTGTCATGGAATGACAGATGTCGTCAAACGACTTGCGTCTCAAAGCGACATGATTCAGATCACGACAGAAGTCATGCTCTGACTGTTGTCGTCTGGTGACTTGGTGGCTACACTTCGGCCATGACTTCGATGGCGGCTGAGGACACGGCGCCCGCGTCGGCAGGGCGGCGCGAGCGTAAGAAGCAGCTCACTCGTGAGGCGCTCACGGAGGCCGCTTTCGAGCTGTTCGCGGAGAAGGGCTTCGAGGCTACGACGGTCGAGGAGATCGCCGACGCCGTGGACGTCTCGTCCCGGACGTTCTTCCGCTACTTCGCCTCGAAAGAGGACGTCGCGCTGACGTTCCAGGAGGAGCAGCTCGCCGCCGTGCTGGCGGCGCTGGCCGCCAGGCCCGCCGACGAGCCCGTGGTCACGGCGTTGCGCCGATCGGTCGTCAGCATCGCCGAGGCCTGCGAGCAGGGCGATCTCGGCTTCGACCCTTCCCGCTTCCAATGCATCCAGGAGATGATGTCGAGCAGCCCGGCCCTGATGGCCCGCAGCCTCGAGCACTCCCAGAAGAAGCAGGCCGACCTCACCCGGGTCATCGCCGAGCGCATGGGCGCCGACCCCGCGACTGATCTGCGGCCGCACGTCGTGGCCGCCATGGGCGCCTGCTGCTTCCGCGCTGCGGCCGACATGTGGGAGAACTGCCCGCAGCGTTACACGAAGCTGTCGGAGGGGGTGGACGCCGCGTTCGCCCTCATCGAGGAAGGCGTCAACTTCCCGTCCGTGCACGAGTAGTTCACGGACGGGACCCGCAGGGCCCGGGCGGTTCAGGACCCGTGCGATTCAGGGGCGGAGTCGATCAGGGGCTGGGCGAGGCGTCCGGCGTCGGGGTGTCCAGCGGTGTCGGACTGGCCTGCGGGGTGCCGGACGGGGTGCTCGACGGGGTGCTCGTAGCAGTCTCCGACGGGGTCGCGGACGGTGTGGCCGCCGGCGTCGAGGAGGACGGTGGCGAGGACGAGAGGGTCGGCGATGACAGATGCCCGGACGGGGTGGGCGCGGTCGTGGCGGAGCCGCCGCCCCCCGTGGGTGGAACGGCGAGGACCCCGGGCGGAGTGGACGTGACCGTGCCGGACGGTGAGGTGTAGGGGACCGACGACGAGGTGGCGGGGGACGCCCCGGTCTGCTGAGGCGTCGTGGCCGAAAGGCCCGTGGTGGCAGAGGTCGGCAGTCGGCTGCCGCTCGCGCTGGGCACCAGCAGGTTCTGCCCGCTGCTCTGTGGCGTGCTGCCGCCCGTGGCCGGCAACGCCGCGAAGACGCCGACGGCTGCGGCCGCCGCGGCGGCCAGCCCGACGGCGCCGACGAACGCCCGGCCCGGCCTGCGCCGTGCGGAGAACTCCTCCGAGGCGCCGGGGCCGATGACGACCAGCGGTCCCTGGGCGGCCGGCAGCGGCCGGGTGTGCTGCAGGCCGGCCGTCTCCGCCCCACACGCCGCCAGCACGTCGGCCCGCAGGCCGTCCGGCGGCCAGGACGGTGCCCGCCGGGCGAGGAGGGCGTCCAGCGTTCCCTTCTCGAAGGCGGCGATGACGTCCTCGTGCTCGGGCCGGATCGGCCCGGGCAGCAGCGCGTCCAGTACGCCGCGCTCGAGCCGTTGGCGGGCGGCCCGGATGAGCTGGGCGACGGTGTCGGTGGCCACCCCGAGCAGCTGCGCGATGTCGGGGACCTCGAGCCAGCCGCCGGCGGACAGCACCAGGACCTCGCGATGGTCGGCGCGCAGCCCGGCCGCCGCATGCCGGAGCGGGTCGGTGTCGCGGATGCGGGTGAACGCCTGGTCCAGGGCACCGCGCCGTAGGCAGGCGGCACGGGCGAGGCCGTAGAGCCACAGCAGGGTCCCGTTGCCCCGGCGTGGCGGTCTCTGCCGGGCCGCGGTCACGAACGCGTCGTGCACGGCCCCCGGGGCGTCGTCACCGACCAGGGACCAGCAGTAGACGTGCAGTCGGCCGGCGTACGCGTCGTACAGCGGCGCGTGCGGCTCCGGGGCTCCCTGCATGTGATCTCCGTCCAAAGTCCGTTCAATCGCCACAAATATTGTCAAATAACAGCCGTTATGCAAGTGGAAACGGGGACGGGGGTGTCGCGGGTCGCTGCCGATGCCCGGGTAAGGCCAGGCCACCCATGTCGTGCGAAGTGGGTATCGGTTCCTCGTGGGACACCTCACGTTCTTGAAAGTTTTCGGGAAGTCTGTGGATTTCTGATGCGGTTCAGCTGGGAATGTCCAGGTATCCGTGCTCGGAGGGAGAGTCCGCCGTGACCCGTTTGACGGTCGATGACGTGTACCAGCACAGCTACGGGGTGTGTTTCAAGACCGGTCCGCCCGGCGTCGTCGGCGCCGAGACCGAATGGCTCGTCGTCGATCCCCGGCGTCCGGGCGCGCACGTGTCCCTGGATCGGCTTCGCGACCTGATGGACGCCGCCGGGCCGCCGCCGGCCGGCAGCCTCATCACCTACGAGCCCGGCGGCCAGCTCGAGCTCAGCTCCGCCCCGCAGCCCGGGCTCGCCGCGCTGTACGACGCGCTCTCGCTCGATCTGGCGTTCGCCCGGAAGGCGCTGGGGGACCTCGCGCTCGCCGGGCACGGGGTCGATCCGGTACGGGCTCCCTTCATGCAGACCCGCGATCAGCGGTACCTGTGCATGAGCACCTACTTCGAGACCCACTCGAAGGAGGGCGGGCTGCCGATGATGTGCGGGACCGCCTCCGTGCAGGTCTGCGTGGACATCGGGGCCGACTCCGCCGACGCCGTACGCCGCTGGCGGCTGGCGCACGCGCTGGGCCCGATCCTGGTCGCCGCGTTCGCGAACTCACCGTTGCGGGCCGGGCGCCGTACCGGGCTCAAGTCGACCCGGCAGGCCATCTGGAACGCCCTCGACCCAGGCCGCACGACCGCCCCCGCCGGCGCCGACCCGGCCGAGGCCTGGGCCCGCTACGCCCTGGACGCCAATGTCATGATGCGCCGCACGCCGGACGGCGGCTGGGTGGCGGACCCCGGGACGACCTTCCGGGAATGGGTGGCGACCGGCGAACCCACCGCGGAGGACCTGGACTACCACCTGTCCACGCTGTTCCCGCCGGTGCGGCCACGCGGGTGGTACGAGCTGCGCATGATCGACGCGCTGCCCGAGCCGTACTGGCCGGTGCCCGTCGCCGTCGTCACCGCGCTGCTGGACGACCCGGTGGCCTCCCGGCTGGCGGAGGAGGCCGCCGAGCCGGTCGCCGGGCGCTGGCGGCAGGCCGCCGGGGACGCGCTGGCCGACCGGGAGCTGGCCCGCGCGGCCCGCGCGTGTTTCGAGGCCGCCCGCGCCGCGCTGCCCCGGCTCGACGCCGAACGCCTGCTCCCCCTGGTCGACGACTACTACTCCCGCTACATCGAGCGCGGGCGCTGCCCGGCGGACGATCTCACGCTGACGCTCGCCACCGCCCCAGTCGAGGAGGATCTGTCATGGAACCACTGACCCGGCCCGTCCCCGAAGCGGACGAGGACGCGCTCAAAGAACTGATCGCCGCGGAGCTCACAGCCGTACGGGATCGGAGCTTCGGGCTGACCACCGACGCGCTCGACGAGACGGAGCTGATCGCCCAGATCTCTCCGCTGATGTCCCCGCTCATCTGGGATCTGGCGCATGTGGGCAACTATGAGGAACTGTGGCTGCTGCGGGAGGCGGCCGGCGCCGAGCCGATGCGGCCCGAGATCGACACGCTGTACGACGCGTTCGAGCATCCGCGCGCCACCCGGCCGTCGCTGCCTCTGCTGCCGCCCCGCGAGGCCCGGACCTACATCGCGACCGTGCGGTCCAAGGTGCTCGACTCGCTGGCGTCGGTGCGCTTCCGCTCCGAGGACCCGCTGACCTCCGGCGGGTTCGTGTACGGCATGGTCGTACAGCACGAGCACCAGCACGACGAGACCATGCTCGCCACCCATCAGCTCCGCAAGGGCGGCCCCGCCCTGCTCGATCCTCCTTCCGCGGTCGCGCGGCCGGCCGGCGAAGGCTCGCATGACCACCTGGGGGAGCACCTGGGGGAGGAGGTGCTGGTCGAGGCGGGGCCGTTCGAGCTGGGCACCTCGGACGATCCGTGGGCCTACGACAACGAGCGACCCGGACACGTGGTGGACCTGCCCGGCTATTTCCTCGACACCGCACCCGTCAGCTGCGGGGACTACCTGGCGTTCATGGCGGACGGCGGTTACGGCGACCGGCGCTGGTGGCACCCCGCGGGCTGGGAGTGGCGTAGCTCCAAGGAGGTCGAGGCGCCCGGCTTCTGGGTGCGGGACGACGGCGGTCCGGGATGGCTGCGCCGCCGCTTCGGGCGGGTCGAGGAGGTGCCTCTCGACGAACCCGTACAGCACGTCTGCTGGTACGAGGCGGACGCGTACGCCCGGTGGGCGGGCAAACGGCTGCCCACCGAGGCCGAATGGGAGAAGGCCGCCCGCTGGGATCCCGTGGCGGCCCGGTCCCGGCGGTTCCCGTGGGGTGATTCGTACCAGGAGGGCATGGCCAACCTGGGACAGCGGATGCTGCGTCCGACGGCGGCCGGGTCGTTCCCGGCCGGTGCGTCCGCGTACGGGGTGCGGCAGCTCATGGGGGACGTCTGGGAGTGGACGTCGTCGGACTTCGACGGCTACCCCGGCTTCCGCGCCTTCCCGTACAAGGAGTACTCCGAGGCCTTCTTCGGCGGAAGCGGCGAGTACAAGGTGCTGCGCGGCGGATCGTGGGCGACCGACCCGAGCGTCTGCCGCGGAACGTTCCGCAACTGGGATCTGCCCATCCGGCGCCAGATCTTCGCCGGTTTCCGTTGTGCGAGGTCCCTCTGATGTGCCGCCATCTCGCCTACCTCGGTTCGCGGGTGCCGCTGCACTCCCTGCTGTACGACCCGCCGCACTCGCTGCGGCACCAGTCGTACGCGCCCCGGTTCAACCTGTACAACGTGCTCAACGCGGACGGATTCGGCGTCGGCTGGCACGACGGCGACCGGACCGTGCGCTACCGCAGGTCGGTGCCCGTCTGGACGGACGTCTCCTTCGCCGAGGTGGCGCAGGTCGTCTCGGCGGGGTCGGTGGTCGCGGCGGTCCGGTCCGCGACGGTCGGGTTCCCGGTCGACGAGTCGTGCGCCCAGCCGCTGCGCTGCGAATCCTGGCTTTTCAGCCATAACGGCAGGGTCGGGGACTTCGGCGCGGTGGAGTCGAAGCTGCGCGACCTGGCCGGCGACCTGTCGGCGGTGCCGGAGGCCCGCGCTCCGCTGGACTCCGCGCTGCTGTTCGCCATGGCGGTGGGACGGTGGCGGTCGGGCCGTTCCCTCGGCGAGGGACTGGCCGACACCGTGCTCTCGGTCGCCGCGCTCGCGCTGGGCCGCTACAACCTGCTGGCCGCCGACGGACGGTCGCTCGCCGCCACCACCTGGGGCGACTCGCTGTTCGTCCGGGCCCTTCCGGAGGCCGCGGTGATCGCCTCGGAACCGTACGACGACGACCCGGGCTGGCAGCGCGTACCCGACGCCTCGCTGGTGACCGCCTCCATCCAGGACCACGCCCCGGTGATCCAGATTCACCCGCTGTCCCCGCCGTGATCAGCGGTCGCCGGACGACCGCCGGGTCCACCGGTGTGTCCGGCGCGAGCAATGATCGCGAACGGCCGAGAGAAGGAGATCACGCGTGTCCGTCATCGATGAGTTCCTGACCCCTGACGACCTGGAGAAGGCCCTGCGGCTGGATGTGGCCGAGGGACTGACCGCCGAGCCCAAGAGGTTGCCGCCGAAGTGGTTCTACGACGAACGGGGCAGCGAGCTCTTCGAGGAGATCACCAAGCTGGAGGAGTACTACCCGACCCGCAGGGAGCGGGCCATCCTCGCCCAGCGCGCCCCCGACATCGCCGAGGCCACCGGGGCGCGCATCCTCGTGGAGCTCGGCGCGGGTTCGGGGGAGAAGACCCGGTTGCTGCTCGACGCGCTGGCCGGGACCCTCAAGACGTACGTTCCGGTCGACGTGAGCGGCGACTTCCTCGCCGACGCGGCCGTCCGGATCGCCCGCGATCATGCCGGCCTGGCCGTGCACGCCGTCGTGGCCGACTACGAGCGGCACCTGCACTTGCTGCCGACCGGGCCCGACCGGCTGCTGGTCTTCCTGGGCGGCACGATCGGCAACATGACCCCGGCCGAGCGGATCGGCTTCCTCGGCGGGGTACGGGCCACGATGGCCGACGGGGACACGCTGCTGGTCGGGGCCGATCTGGTCAAGGATCCCGGCCGGCTGGTCCGAGCCTACGACGACGCGCGCGGGGTCACCGCGGCCTTCAACAAGAACGTGCTCCGCGTGATCAACCGGGAGCTGGACGCGGACTTCGTGCCGGAGGCATACGACCACGTCGCGCTCTGGGACGCCGAGAACGAGTGGATCGAGATGCGGCTGCGCTCGCTCGCCGACCAGAGGGTGCGGGTCGAGGCGCTGGACCTCGAGGTGGGGTTCACCGAGGGCGAGGAGATGCGCACGGAGATCTCGGCGAAGTTCCGCCGGGAGCGCGTGGCCGGCGAACTCACCCAGGCCGGGCTCGTCCTCGACCAGTGGTGGACCGATCCCGCGGGCGACTTCTCGCTGTCCCTGGCGCGGCCGCTGCTGTGACCGCCGTCAGGCCACGTCGTCCATGGGGCTCAGCTCATCGGCGTAGCTGACCGAGACGCGCCGGAGCACCCCGTCGTCCATCGAGTACTGGCCGAGCCGCTGGAGCGGCGGGGAGTAGGCGTGGATGGAGACGCTCTGGTCGGCGGCGCCGACGAGCCGGTGGATGTGGTCGGGGCCGAAGTAGAAGGAGGTCCCGGCCGGCATGATCGTCTCCAGATGGGCGCCGCCGATCCGTGGGTTGGACTCCTTCAGCGCGCCGCTGATCACGTGTACCGCGCCCGAGGAGACGTCGTGGTCATGCCACCCGGTGTCGTTGCCGGGGATCCAGCACAACAGCCACACATCGACGTGCTCGTCCCTGTGAAGCGAGACATAGTGCCGGCGCCCGTCCGGGAAGGCGATCTGGTCGCGCCACTCGGCCGGCTTTCCGGCCAGGTCCTCGACGAGGTCACGGAGCTCGCGCTTGTCGAGTGGCCGGCCGGACGACGATTGGAGCTGGGGGGCGGCTGAAGACATTCGATCACTCCTCCCGAAGACACCGACTGCGGTCGGCTCCTGACTGAACCGGTTAACTGAACCGTTTCAGTGAACCGGTTAAGTAAGCTGCCGTCAAGTCCGGAACCGGCTGGCGGCCACTTGTCCCGGCGGCTGACCGTGCCGCGGAAGCCCCGGTTCTGTCGGGCCCCGAGGCTAATGTTGGGTCAGTGGCACAGCGCAGCAAGCGAACGACCATTCGTGAGGTGGCGAAGGCGACGGGCCTTTCCCCAGCGGCCGTTTCCTACGCGCTGCGCGGCATCCAGACCTCGGAGGTCACCCAGGAGCGGGTGCGCAAGGCCGCCGCGGAGCTGGGTTACGAGGCGCATCCCATCGCCCGGGCCCTGGCCAGCGGCCGCAGTGGCATGGTCGGGCTGCTCTGCGGCTCGCTGGAGGACTTCTGGCAGCAGTCGCTGGCGGTCGGCATCGGCCGGGGCCTGCTCGCCCAGGACCGCTACGCCATCATCCTCGACGCGGCCGAGGATCCGGAGCGGGAGCTGGCGCTCGCCCGGCAGCTGCGCGACCAGCGGGTCGACGGGCTGATCGTGCAGCCGCTGGACCCGGCCGCGGAGTTCTGGGCCGAGCTGGCCGAGACGCTGCCGGTGGTCTCGATCGGCGACGTGCTGCGGGGCGGCACCGCGCAGGGTGAGGTGGTCTTCGACAACCGGCACGGTGTCACGCTGGCGCTCGAGCACCTGCACGACTTCGGTCATCGCCGGGTCACAGTGCTCACCCCGACCCGCGACAGCACCCCCGACCGGCCGGCCGACGTCTACGTCAACGCCGAGGCGGCCCGGCTCGGGCTCGAGGTGGCCGTGGTCGCCTCGTCCCAGGCACTCCGCGCCGCCACGGACACCGCGCTGACGGTGCTGTCCGATCCGGACCGGCCCACCGCAGTGTTCTGCTTCTCCGACTCGATCGCCTACGGGGTGTACGCGGCCACCCGCGAGCTCGGCCTGGCCGTGCCCGGAGACGTGTCGGTAGCGGGCTACGACGACCATCCGATGTCGGCGCTGCTCACGCCCCCGCTGACCAGCGTGGACTGGAACATCGACGGCATCGTCGCGGCGGCCGTCAAGGTGATGCTGGGATCCATCGACGACCGGCCGGGCCGCAAGCGGGTGGTCTGTGATCCGCGCCTGCGCGTCCGCGCCTCCACCGGCCCACCGGCCAAATGATCAGATGGGCTGATCGCCCGGTGCGTTTCTGGTCAGGATGGCGCCGGCACGTCAGACGGGCGCCGCTGGTAGGACCGTGCCGCTGGTCAGGACGGTGCCGCTGGTAAGGACGGTGCGTGCTGGTAGGACGGCGCCGCTGGTCAGGACTGCGAGAAGGCCTCGTGGTCGAGCAGGTCGGACGCGATCGCGATATCGGTGTCCAGCGGGCGGTCCTCCATCCGCGGGTCGAGGATCCCGGCGGCCACGTCGAAGGCCGCCCGCAGTGCCCCGCCGGACGGAGCCCGGCCCTGCATGCGCAGCGCCCGCACGCTCGCGACCAGCTCACAGGCGAGTGCGATGCGGTAGGCGGCGAGGGCGTCCATGGTCGCTCGTGCCGACTGGGTGGAGAACCCCGCATGATCCTCGACTCCCCGGGACAGCACCGCGCTGCCCAGCGCGGCGGGGGACGCGAACCGCCGGATGTCGGCGATCGCGGAGTGCGCGACGTACTCCAGGATCATCACCCCCGAGCTGGACTCGCTCGCCGCCAGGAAGGGATGCAGGCCGGTGAAGGAGGGCTCGACGAGCGTGCCGAGCCGGGCGGCGGACAGCGCGACGGTCTGGAACAGCGCCGCCCGGGCCGCGTCCAGCGCCAGCCCGACATAGGCGGTGTGGAAGTTGCCGTTGTGCCATGCCGCCCGGCTCGCCACATCGATCAGCGGATTTTCGGCGGCGGCGTTGATCTCCCGCCGCACGACGTCGTCGGCGTAGGCCCCGACGTCGAAGGCGGGACCGTGGACCTGCGGAAACGCCCGATAGCCGTAGGGATCCTGGATGCGGCCGGGGGACGGCCGCTCATAGACCAGGAGCCCTCGCATGTCCGCGGCGACCTTCTGCTGTCCCGGATGCGGGCATGCCTCGTGCACGACCGGCGCATAGGGCTCGGCCGACCCGTGCACCGCGAGCAGCGACAGTGCCGTGATCACGGTGGACGCGGCGAGCATCCGCCGCAGATCGAACACCGCCAGCGCGGACTCGCCCAGCGTCGCGGCGTTGGAACTGATGAACGCCAGCGCGTCTGAGGAGCGCAGCGTGAAACCGGGGCCGCGTTCGCCGCCGATCCAGGGCCGTTCTCCCAGCAGGCACAGCGCCGTCGAGGCGAGGGCGGTGAGGTCTCCGGTGCCGATCGCGCCGTACATCGGGATGGGAGGCGTCAGCCGCAGGTTGAGCACGTCGGCCAGTACGCCGAGCACTCCCGGGTCGACCCCGGAGCCGCCCGCCGCAAGTTGGTTCACCCGGACGGCCAGCATGGCGCGGACTATCTCCTGGCCGAGCAGCGGCCCGGCGCCGGCGGCGTGACTGCGCAGCAGGCGCAGCCCGTGCGCGTCGGCGTCGTCCCATTCGACGTCCACAAGGCGGTTGGCGCCGACCCCGGTGGTCCGGCCGTAAACGGCCTGGGTCTCGGTCACCTCGCGAGCGACCTCCCAGGCGGCCCGGGCCCGCTTGACCCCGCTGTCGGCGACCATCACGCCGACGTCCTCCTCGCGGGCGATCCGGGCGACATCGGTACAGGTGAGAGCCGTGCCGTCGATCACGATTCGGTTGCTGATGGCCGGATCCCTCCCACATTTCTCACTATTTCAGTCTGTATGGTTCACAATAAATGTCCGGGGCGGAGGGGCCGCACGGGGCTTTGTGACGGGCTTGTATCCGTTGGGTACGGTCGCTCACGAGATGTTCCATGTTCAATATCCTGACATCCGGTTCAGACACAGGCGTACACCCGCGCCGGCGAGGATGTGAGTTGCTTGATCACCTTTGACGGCGTCACGAAGCGTTTTCCCGATGGCACCGTCGCCCTCGACGACGTCAGTCTGGAGTGCCCGACCGGACAGATCACGGTCTTCGTGGGAACCTCGGGCGGGGGCAAGACCACCGCGCTGCGCACCATCAACCGGATGGTCGATCCCACGGCCGGGCGGGTGCTCATCGACGGCCAGGACGTCCGCGAGAAGAAGCCCGCGGAGCTGCGGCGGAACATCGGCTATGTCATCCAGCAGGCCGGGCTGTTCCCGCATCGCACGATCATCGACAACGTGGCCACCGTGCCCTATCTGCTGGGCTGGGACAAGAAGAAGGCCCGGACGCGCGCCATGGAGCTGATGGAGCGGGTCGGCCTGGAGCCGGGCATGGCCAAGCGCTATCCCTTCCAGCTGTCCGGCGGTCAGCAGCAGCGCGTCGGAGTGGCCAGGGCCCTCGCCGCCGACCCGCCGATCATGCTCATGGACGAGCCGTTCAGCGCCGTGGACCCGGTGGTCCGGGCCGAGCTCCAGGCGGAGTTCCTGCGGCTGCAGGCCGAGCTGGAGAAGACGATCGTCTTCGTCACCCATGACATCGACGAGGCCATCAAGCTGGGCGACCGCATCGCCGTCTTCCAGACCGGCGGCAGGCTGGTGCAGTTCGACACTCCGGAGAACCTGCTCGCCCGCCCGGCCGGCGACTTCGTGGCCGGCTTCATCGGGCACGATCGGGGCATCCGCCGGCTGTCCTTCGTCAAGGCGGCCGAGCTGGTCCTGCGCGACCACGAGATCCTTCCGCTGACGTCCACGGTGGCCGACGCGCGGGCGACCGGGCAGGACTGGGTGCTCGTGGTCGAGGACGGCAGGCGCCCGGTGGGCTGGGCGCGCGTCGCGGGCCTGCCCGCGGACGGGACCCTTTCCGACGCCGAGCTCGACCCGCTCGGTCACACCTTCGGCATCGACGGGGACTCGGCCCGGGCCGTCCTGGACGCGGCGATCCTGTCGCCCACCGGGCTGGCGGTCGGCATCGACGGTGACGGCGGCGTCGTCGGGGTGGCCGGCCAGCAGGACCTGGTCACCGCGCTGGCCGCGGCCGGCACCGGGACCGGCGCGGGGGCGGATGCCGGCGGTGACACCCGGTGATCGCCGCACTCGCCGCCGCCACGGGCGGTGAGCCGCTGATTCGGTGGAACTGGATCGGCGACCACACCGGCGAGCTCACCCATTACACGCTCATCCACCTGCGGCTGGCCCTGCTGCCGGTGCTGTTCGGGCTGATCATCTCGCTGCCGCTCGGCGTGGGCTGCCGCCGCTGGCAGTGGTCGTACCCGATCGTCCTGACCGGTGCCAACGCGCTGTACGCCATCCCGTCGCTGGCGCTGTTCATGGTGTTCGTTCAGTACACCGGACTCAATCCGTCGACGGTCATGATCCCGCTCACGCTCTACACGCTGTCGGTGCTGGTGCCCAACGTCGTGGACGGACTGGGCTCGGTCTCCGCGCCGGTCCGGCAGGCCGCCACCGCGATCGGGTTCGGGCCGTTGCGCCAGCTGATCCAGGTCGAGCTGCCCATCGCCGTACCCGTGGTGATCGCCGGGGTCAGGGTGGCGGCGGTGTCGTCGATCAGCCTGGTCGCGGTAGGGCAGCTCATCGGCCAGGGCGGCCTCGGCTTCTACATCATCAGGGGCCTGCAGCTCGACTTCCCCACTCCGATCATCGTCGCGACCGTACTGATCGTCATCCTCGCGCTCGCCACCGACGCGCTCCTGGTGCTGGTGCAGTGGTTGCTCACGCCGTGGTCGCGGGCCCGGGGGAGGAGCACATGAACGGCTTCCTGAACCAGATGAAGCTCGTCGGGGAGTGGCTGACCGCGTCGGCGCAGTGGCACGGCGACGACGGCATCCCGCACCGGCTCCTGGAGCACCTGACCTACAGCGGGCTCTCGTTGCTGTTCGCCGCTCTGGTGGGGCTGGGTCTCGGGCTGGTCGTCGGCCACACGGGGCGAGGCGGGTTCGCCGTCGCCAGCCTGGCGAACCTGGCGCGGGCGGTGCCCACCCTCGGCCTGGTCGTCCTCATCGTCACCGTCGTCGGCCTCAGCGTGACGCCGGTCCTGATCGCGTTGATCGCGCTGGCCGTTCCGGCCATCCTGGTCAACACCTACGAGGGCATCCGCGGTGTCGACGCCGACGCCAAGGACGCCGCACGCGGTATGGGCATGACCGGCTGGGGAGTGCTCTGGCGGGTCGAGGTCCCGATCGCGCTGCCATTGATCCTGCTCGGCCTGCGCACGGCGGCGATCCAAATCGTGGCCACCGCCACGATCGCCGCCGTACCCGGCCTGGGCGGGCTGGGGCGTTACATCGTGGACGGCCTAGCCCGTAACGACTACGAGCTCGTCATCGGGGGCACCGTCGTCATCGTCGCGCTGGCCGTCGTCGTCCAGCTGATCTTCTCGGTGCTGCGACGCCTCATCGTCTCGCCAGGGCTGCACGGCCCGGCACGCACCTCGTGACCCCCCGGTTCCATGAGAGGAAACAAGGAATGAAACGCATTGCCCGCGCTGCCGTCGTCGGCCTCACCGCCGCCCTGGCACTGACCGCCTGCGGCAGCAGCAAGAGTGACAAGAGCAGCAACCCGCTGGGCGGAGGTGCCGCCAGCAGCGGAGGCGGCACCATCACCGTGGGCTCGGCCAACTTCCCCGAGAGCGCGGCGCTGGCAGAGATCTACGCCCAGGCTCTCGAGGCCAAGGGTCTCAAGGTCAACCGCAAATTCAACATCGGCGCCCGCGAGGTGTACTACGACCAGGTCGTCAAGGGCGGCATCAGCGTCATTCCCGAGTACAACGGCGCCTTGCTGACGACGTCGGTCGACAAGACCAGCACCGCGGCCTCGACCGACGAGGTCAACGCCGCGCTCACGGCCAAGCTGCCTGCGAGCGTGGGGATCCTCGCCTCCTCCCAGGCCGAGGACAAGGACTCGGTGACGGTCAACGCGCAGACCGCCGCCAAGTACAACCTCAAGTCGATCAGTGACCTGAAGTCCGCGGCCGGCTCCCTCACGATCGCCGGCCCGTCGGAGTTCAAGACCCGTCAGCAGGGTCTGGTCGGGCTCAAGGCCAAGTACGGCCTGGGCTTCAAGAAGTTCCAGCCGTTCGACGCCGGAGCGCAGGCCACGCTGGTCAAGCTGCTCAAGGGCAACCAGGTCCAGGCGGCCGACCTGTTCACCACCGACCCGACCATCACGACCAACAAGTTCGTCGTGCTCGAGGACCCGCTGCACGTCTTCAGCTCGCAGAACGTCACCCCGCTGATCTACAAAGCGGCGGTGAACCAGACCGCCCAGGCGGCGCTCAACGCGGTGTCGGCCAAGCTCACCACCACCGATCTACTCGACATCATGACCAAGATCGCGATCAACAAGGCCGACCAGGAGACGGTGGCCAAGGACTGGCTGAAGAAGGCCGGCCTGGCCTGACCGGCCCGCCGAACGTGCCGGAGGTCCCCTGCCGCGGGGGGCCTCCGGCACGTTTCGCCTCAGCCTCGACCCGGGGCGTGGCCGCTGAGGCGTTTGGTGAGGTCGGCGGCGGCCGTACGGATCTGGACGGCGAGCTCCGCCCATGAGTCCTCGGCCCGGGTGTCCCGGCGGAACGTCACAGTGATGGCGGCCACCGGATGGCCGATGTGGTCGAAACTGCAGGCCGCGATGCTGGCCAGGCCCTCGGTGACCTGTCCGTCCTCGACCGACCATCCCCTGCGCAGGTCGCCCGCGAGCACTCGGCGCAGCTCGGTCAGCGTGCGGGGGCCGTGCCCGGTACGGTCGACGAAATGGTCGGCGCCCCGGCCCGGGAACAGCGCACGGACCTGGGCGGCGGGCAGGTGGGCGAGCATGGAACGGCCGCTGGCGGTGAGCTGGGCGGGTAGCCGTACGCCCACGTCGGTCACCAGGGTCGGGTGGTGCGGGGGCTGCTCCTTGAGCAGATAGAGCGTCTCGGCCCCGTGCAGCACCCCGAGCTGGGCGATCTCGCCGGTCCGCTCCACCAGCCGGTGCAGCAGCGGCCGGGCCAGCCGTTCCAGGGGCCCCTGGCGCAGGTAGGCCGAGCCGATCTCGAAGGCCGCGACGCCGAGCCCCCAGCGGCGTTCCTCCGGCAGGTACGTCACGAAACCGTCGGCCGCCATCTCGGTCAGCAGATGGTAGGTGCTGGATCTGGGCAGTTCCAGCGAACGCGCGATCGCAGAGGCCTCCAGCGGCTGCGCCGACGAGGCCAGCAGCCGCAGCACCGCGAGGGCTCTGCGCGCGGCGGGCACCTGACTCACCCCTCCATCGTCTCGCATCCGAGACGGCCCCCCCGGGGGTCCAGCCGGCCGGCCCGCGCAATTGTCTCGCATACGAGACACAATCACGATCGCGCCGGTCCGCAACGGCGCCTGCCGGGTTCCAATAGCGGGTATGGAGATCCGTATGGGGGGCGCAGCCGTGTCCGTTCAGGGGGGACCGCTCGTCGAGGTCGGCCCGGAGCCGCTGACCATCGAGCAGGTGGTGGCGGTGGCCAGGGACGGCGCGCAGATCGGGCTGACCGGCGACGCGCTGGTGAGCATGGCCAGGTCACGGTCGTACATCGAGGAGCTGGCCCGGCAGGCGACCCCGGTCTACGGCATCTCGACCGGTTTCGGCGCGCTGGCCACCCGGCACATCGATCCCGCGCTACGGGGCCGCCTTCAGGTGTCGCTGATTCGCTCGCACGCCGCGGGCAGCGGGCCCGAGGTCGAGCGTGAGGTGGTCCGCGCGCTGATGCTGCTGCGGCTGCGGACGCTCGCCACCGGGCACACCGGGATCAACCCCGGCACGGCGATGACCCTGGCGTCGCTGCTCAATGCCGGCATCACCCCGGTGGTCCACGAATACGGCAGCCTGGGCTGCTCCGGCGACCTGGCGCCGCTCGCGCACTGTGCGCTGGCGCTGCTGGGAGAGGGGCCCGTCCGGGACTGGACCGGTGAGCTGATGCCCGCCGCCCAGGCCCTGCGTGCCGCGGACATCGAGCCGGTCACGCTGGCCGCCAAGGAAGGGCTGGCGCTGATCAACGGCACCGACGGCATGCTGGGCATGCTGGTGCTGGCCATGGCCGACCTGCGCGAGCTGCTCAAGGTCGCCGACGTGGCCACCGCGATGAGCGTCGAGGCGCTGCTCGGCACCGACCGGGTCTTCGCCGCCGACCTCCAGGAGCTTCGACCGCACCCGGGGCAGGCCGCGAGCGCCGCCAACCTGCGGGCGCTGCTCGAAGACTCGGCGATCATGGAGTCGCACCGCGGACCCGACTGCACCCGGGTCCAGGACGCGTACTCGCTGCGCTGCTCGCCACAGGTCAGCGGGGCGGCCCGGGACACCCTCGCACACGCCCAGCTGGTGGCCGGCCGGGAGCTGGCGAGCGCGGTGGACAACCCCGTGGTCCTGGACGACGGGCGGGTGGAGTCCAACGGCAACTTCCACGGCGCGCCCGTGGCGTACGTGCTGGACTTCCTGGCCATCCCGGTGGCCGACGTGGCGTCCATGTCGGAGCGGCGCAGCGACCGGATGCTCGACAAGGCCCGCTCGCACGGGCTGCCGCCCTTCCTCGCCGACGATCCCGGCGTCGACTCCGGCCACATGATCGCGCAGTACACCCAGGCCGGGCTGGTGTCCGAGCTCAAGCGGATCGCCAACCCGGCCAGCGTCGACTCCATCCCTAGCTCGGCCATGCAGGAGGATCATGTCTCCATGGGCTGGAGCGCGGCCCGCAAGCTGCGCCGGGCGGTCGAAGGCCTGACCCAGGTGCTCGCCATCGAGATCCTGACGGCCGCCCGGGCCCTGGACATGCGCGCTCCGCTGCGGCCGGGACCGGCGACCGGCGCCGTTGTCTCCGCCCTCCGCTCCCGGGTCCCGGGCCCCGGGCCCGACAGGTTCCTGGCCCCTGAGATCGCCGCCGCCGTCGATCTCGTCCGCGACGGCTCTTTGGTGGCCGCCGCCGAATCCGTGACCGGCCCTCTGCTGTAGGGGCCTACCTCTTATGGAGCACAGATGACGTCTCAAGGTCCCCGTCCCGTACGCGCGCCGCGCGGCTCCCGGCTCACCACCAAGGGGTGGCAGCAGGAGGGCGCCCTGCGCATGCTCATGAACAATCTCGACCCCGAGGTCGCCGAGCACCCCGACGAGCTGATCGTCTATGGGGGCTCCGGCAAGGCCGCCCGCAACTGGGCCTCCTTCGACGGCATCGTGCGGTCCCTGCGGGACCTGGAGGCCGACGAGACCCTGCTCGTCCAGTCCGGCAAGCCGGTCGGCATCTTCCGTACCCATGAATGGGCGCCCCGGGTGCTCATCGCCAACTCCAACCTGGTGCCGCAGTGGGCCAACTGGGAGGAGTTCCGCCGGCTGGAGGCGCTCGGCCTGACCATGTACGGCCAGATGACCGCCGGGTCGTGGATCTACATCGGTACCCAGGGCATCCTGCAGGGCACCTACGAGACGTTCGCCGCCGTGGCCGCGAAAAGGTTCGGCGGCACGCTGGCCGGGACCATCACGCTCACCGCGGGGCTGGGCGGCATGGGCGGCGCGCAGCCGCTGGCCGTCACGATGAACGACGGGGTGGTGATCGTCGTCGAGTGTGATCCTTCCCGGATCGACCGCCGGGTCGCGCACCGCTACTGCGACGTGCGGGTCGACTCGCTCGACGAGGCACTGCGGCTGGCAGAGGAGGCCAAGGCCGCCCGCAGGCCGCTGTCGATCGGGCTCCTCGGCAACGCCACCGAGGTCGTACCGGAACTGCTGCGCCGCGGTGCGCCGATCGACATCGTCACCGACCAGACCTCCGCGCACGACCCCCTGATGTACCTCCCGCGGGGAATGGCCTTCGAGGATCTGGCGGCCGCGCGGGAGAAGGACCCCGCGGGGCTCACCGCCCGTGCCCGCGAATCCATGGCCGTCCACGTCGAGGCCATGGTCGGCTTCCAGGATGGCGGGGCCGAGGTCTTCGACTACGGCAACTCGATCCGCGGCGAGGCCGAACTGGCCGGCTACCGGCGCGCGTTCGACTTCCCCGGCTTCGTGCCCGCCTACATCAGGCCGCTGTTCTCCGAGGGCAGAGGCCCGTTCCGGTGGGCCGCGCTGTCCGGTGATCCCCAGGACATCGCCCGCACCGACCAGGCCATCCTCGACCTCTTCCCGGACAACGAGCCCCTCGCCCGGTGGATCCGGATGGCCCGCGAGAAGGTGCACTTCCAGGGGCTGCCGTCGCGGATCTGCTGGCTGGGGTACGGCGAGCGGGACAAGGCCGGAGAGCTCTTCAACGACCTGGTGGCGCGCGGTGAGATCAGCGCGCCGATCGTGCTGGGCCGTGACCATCTGGACTGCGGGAGCGTGGCGAGCCCGTACCGCGAGACCGAGGGCATGGCCGACGGCTCCGACGCGATCGCCGACTGGCCGCTGCTCAACGCGCTGGTCAACACCGCCTCCGGCGCCTCCTGGGTGTCGATCCACCACGGTGGGGGAGTCGGCATCGGCCGGTCCATCCACGCCGGTCAGGTCTGTGTCGCCGACGGCAGCGCGCTGGCCGGGGAGAAGCTCAACCGGGTGCTCACCAACGACCCCGGGATGGGCGTCATCCGGCATGTCGACGCGGGCTACGACCGGGCCGCCGAGGTCGCCGCCGAGCGCGGGGTCCGCATCCCCATGACCGAGACCGGCTGACGGCCCGTTCCCCGCCCCGGCCGCCTACCGGCGGCCGGGATACGTGGCCGGGCACGCAATGCCGAAGCCACGCCCTCGCCTCCGCCGGAGGCACCGCCTGGTCGAGCACTGTGGGGAGACATGAGTTTCGAGGAGATGTGGGCGGCGCTGCTGCCGATCGGGCGGGACGCGGCCACCGGCGGCTACCACCGGTTCGCCTGGACGCCGGCCGAACTGGACTGCCGTGCATGGTTCCTCGGCGAGGCGGCCGGCCGGGGGATGGAGCTCGAGCAGGACCGCAACGGCAACCTGTTCGCCTGGTGGAACCCGGCCGGCGCCGCCCCCGGGCTCCCGGGCGGGGCCGGAGTCGTGACGGGCAGTCATCTGGACTCGGTGCCGGGCGGGGGAGCGTTCGACGGCCCGCTCGGGGTGGTCAGCGCGCTGGCGGCGATCGACCTGATGCGCGCCAGGGATGTACGGCCCGTGCGCGCGATCGGGGTCGCCGTGTTCGCGGAGGAGGAGGGCGCCCGCTTCGGGGTGGCCTGCCTCGGCTCCCGGCTGCTGACCGGCGCGATCGACCCGCGACGGGCCCGCGACCTGCGTGATGCCGGCGGGATCGGCTTCGGCGAGGCACTGGCCCGGGACGACGGCGGCTGGGCGGCCGGATCCACGCTGCGGCCCGGCGGGCTCGACCCGGCGGCGATCGGTAGGGACGAGGAGCTGCTGAGCCGCATCGGCTGCTTCGTGGAGCTCCATGTCGAGCAGGGCCGGGCCATGGACGCCCCGGTCGGGGTGGCGAGCGCGATCTGGCCACACGGCCGGTGGCGGTTCGACTTCGCCGGTCACGGCAACCACGCGGGGACGACCCGGCTGGGCGACCGGCGCGACCCGATGCTGCCGTTCGCCCACACCGTGATCGAGGCCCGGGCCGCCGCGGAGCGGCACGACAGCCTCGCCACCGTCGGCAAGGTCACCGTGGTGCCGGGCGGGGTCAACGCGATCCCGTCCAGGGTGACGGCCTGGCTGGACGCCCGCGGCCCCGACGACCGGGCAGTGCGCAGGACGGTCGAGGAGATCGGCCGGGCCGCCGAGCTGGCCGCCGAGGATCACGGCGTCACGGTGCGACTCGGCGAGGAGTCCTACACGGCCGTGGTGGCGTTCAACACGGCCCTGCGCGACCGGCTCGCCGACGTGATCGCAAGCGCCGGATCCGCCCGCCCGCCGGTGCTGCCGACCGGGGCGGGTCACGACGCCGGCATTCTGTCCGCCCACCTCCCTACGGCGATGCTGTTCGTCCGGAACCCCACCGGGGTGTCCCACGCGCCGGAAGAGCATGCCGAGGTGGCGGACTGCCTCGCGGGCGTCGAGGCGCTGGCGGCCGTACTACAGGATCTGGCCTGCGATGAAAGCCCGGAACAGGCGCATTATGGGTGATATGAAGTGGCACGCCGAGCTTGCGTGGCTGGGAGACGAGGTCGCCGCCGATGTGCTCCTGGAGGCGAACGGCGAGCGGTTCACGGCCGTCACCTCCGGCGTTCCGGCCCCCGAGGGCGCCACCAGACTTGCCGGGCTGACCCTGCCCGGCCTGGCCGACGCCCACTCGCACGCCTTCCACCGGGCCCTGCGCGGCCGCGCCCAGCTGGGCAGCGGGACCTTCTGGACCTGGCGCGAGCAGATGTACGGGGTGGCCGCCCGGCTCGATCCGGACTCGTACCACGCCCTGGCCCGGGCCGTGTACGCGGAGATGGCGCTGGCGGGGATCAGTTGCGTGGGCGAGTTCCACTACCTCCATCACGGCCCGGACGGCGTGCCCTACGACAACCCGAACGCCATGGGCGAGGCGCTGATCGCGGCCGCCGCCGATGCCGGGATCAGGATCACCCTCCTGGACGCCTGCTACCTCGCCGGCGGCATCGGACGGCCCCTCGAAGGCCCGCAGCTGCGGTTCGGGGACGGTTCGGCGGGCGACTGGGCGCGGCGGCTGGGGACGCTGTACGACGACGTTCACAAAGCCGGCCGTCCGCACGCCCGGATCGGAGCGGCGATCCACTCGGTGCGGGCCGTACCGCGTGAGCAGATCCACGCCGTCGCCACCTGGGCCTTTGAGCGCGGCACACCGCTTCACGTCCACCTGTCCGAGCAGCCGGCCGAGAACGAGGCCTGCCTGCGGGCGTACGGAATGAGCCCGACCAGGCTGCTCGCCGAGTGCGGCGCGCTCGGTGCCCGGACGGTCGCCGTGCACGCCACTCATCTTTCCGACGACGACATCGGGCTGCTCGGCGCCACCATGACCGGCGTCTGCATGTGCCCGACCACCGAGCGCGACCTCGCCGACGGCATCGGGCCCGCCGGCCGGCTGCGGGACGCCGGGGCGCCCATCTGCCTGGGCTCCGATCAGCACGCGGTCATCGATCTGTTCGAGGAGGCCAGGGCCGTCGAGTTGGACGAACGGCTGCTCACCCGGCGGCGCGGCCACTGGCACGCGGGGGAACTGCTGGCCGCCGCCACCTCCAACGGCCACTACGGCCTGGGCTGGCCCGAGGCGGGCCGGCTCGAGCCGGGCGCCTACGCCGACCTGGTCACCGTGTCGCTGGACTCCGTACGGCTGGCGGGGACGAGACGGGAATTCGCCGCCGAGTCGGCCGTCTTCGCCGCCACCGCGGCGGACGTGCGGCACGTGGTCGTGTCGGGCCGTCAGATCGTCCGTACCGGCGACCATCTGCTCATCGACGACGTTCCCGAGGCCCTGGCCACCGCGATCGACGCCGTGACGGGGGTATCACATGAGTGAAGGGCACCATTCCGCACAGGAGGCCGGCTCACCAGCGACCGAGCCGCGATCTGAGGAGAGCGGCTCGTGAGCCTGCTGATCAGGAACATCGGGGAACTGGTCACCAATGACCCCGGTCTGGGGGAGGGCGCGCTCGGGCTGCTGCGCGACGCCGCCCTGGTCGTGCAGGGCGGCGTGATCGCGTGGGTGGGCGCATCCGCCGAAGCGCCCGCCGCCGACCATGCCTTCGACGCGACCGGCCGTGCCGTGCTGCCGGGCTTCGTGGACTCGCACGGCCACCTGGTCTTCGCCGGGGAGCGGGCCGAGGAGTTCGCCGCCCGGATGAGCGGAGAGCCGTACGGGGCGGGTGGCATCCGCACGACCGTGGCGGCCACCCGGGCCGCCTCCGACGGGCAGTTGCGCGCCAACGTCCGGCGGCTGGTCGAGGAGATGGCGCGGCAGGGCACCACGACCGTCGAGTGCAAATCCGGGTACGGGCTCACGGTCGCGGACGAGGAACGGGCCGTCCGCATCGCCGCCGAGATCGCCGACGAGGTCACCTTCCTGGGCGCGCATGTGGTGCCCGGCGAGTACGCCCACCACCCGGACTCGTACGTCTCGCTGGTGACCGGGGACATGCTGTCCGCCTGCGCACCGCACGCCCGGTGGATCGACGTGTTCTGTGAGAGCGGCGCGTTCGACGCCGAGCAGACCAAGGCCATTCTGGAGGCGGGGGTGAAGACCGGGCTCACCCCGCGACTGCACGCCAACCAGCTGGGCCACGGCCCGGGGGTGCAGATCGCGGTCGCCTACGGCGCGGCCTCGGCGGACCACTGCACCTATCTGTCCTACGAGGACGTGGCCGCACTGGCCGGTTCGGCCACGGTGGCCACCCTGCTGCCCGGGGTGGAGTTCTCCACCCGGCAGCCCTACCCGGACGCGCGGCGGCTGCTGGAGGCCGGAGCCACGGTGGCGCTGGCCACCGACTGCAACCCCGGCTCCTCCTACACCTCCAGTATGGCCTTCTGCGTCGCGGTGGCCGTCCGGGACATGTTCATGACCCCGTCCGAGGCGGTCTGGGCGGCCACGGCGGGCGGCGCACGGGCACTGCGCCGCGATGACGTGGGGCATCTGGGGATCGGCGCGCGGGCGGACGTGCTCGCCCTCGACGCGCCGTCGTACGTCCATCTCGCCTATCGCCCGGGAGTCCCGCAGGTGGCGGCCGTCTGGAAGGCCGGCACCCGCGTGCACTGACCTCCCCGGGCGCCTCCCGGCCGGCGGGCGCAGGTCGCCCACGGCAGGGCGGACGCACAATCGGGCGGACGGATCGGGCGGACGGATCGGGCGGAGAGGTATGGATCAGCTCAGCCGGGTATGAGGCTCCTCGCTGGCTTTTCGAGGGAGAGAGTTGATGGCTGAGTTCCTGACCGATATCAAGTCGCTGCGTGAGCGGGCGCGGATGGAGATCGACAAGGGCCCTGTGACGCAGGCGTACGGAGCCGATCTGCCGCGGGTCATCCAGGTGCTCAACGAGGCCCTGGCGACCGAGATCGTGTGCGTGCTGCGATATAAGCGGCACTACTACACCGCCTCGGGGATCCACGCAGGGACGGTGGCGGCGGAGTTCCTCGAGCACGCACAGGAGGAGCAGGAGCACGCCGACATGCTGGCCGAGCGCATCGTGCAGCTCGGCGGTGACCCCGATTTCAACCCGGACACGCTGTCCACGCGGACGCACACCGAATACGACGCGAGCGCGGACCTCATCGACATGATCAAGGAGGATCTGATCGCCGAGCGGGTGGCGATCGCCTCGTACACCGAGATCGTGCAGTGGCTGGGCGACGGGGACCCCACCACGAGGAGGGTCTTCGAGCACCTCCTCGGCCAGGAGGAAGAGCACGCCGATGACCTGCGCAGCCTGCTCGAACGCCTTCCTGGGGAACTCAGGAAGTGATCCGGTGGGCCTTCCGGAGCGGTTCCGTGGACGGCCCAGACCGGCTTTGCGCCCCGGTGGAGCACGCACGTCCCGGGGCCGACCTCCAGAACGAGGCCGCCGTGATCTCGATCGTGTCACGGCCGGCGAGGATCACGAAGACTTCGTCGGCGTTCTCGTCGGCCTCCACGTCGGCCTCCACGTCGGCCTCCACGTCGGCCTCCACGTCGGCCCTCGGGGTCGGCCTTCGGGTCGGTGACGGTGCCCTCTCCGGCCGGGTGCTCACAAGTAGCGGCGGTTGACCCGGACGAGCGGTTCACCGCCCGCCGAGACGTAGTCGATCGCCGGCACGTCGGCGAGGAACAGCACATGATCCCCGGCCGGAACACGCTGCCGGGTCCGGCACTCCAGCGCGGTCAGCCCGCCGTCCACGATCAGGGCGTCGCTGAGCGGCCCCCTGTGGTGCGGCTCGTTGGCGATCAGCAGCCGGGCGCTCGGCCGTCCCTGCGCGGCGAAGCGGCCGGCCAGCGGCCGCTGCCGGGCCGCGAGCACGGTGGCCGCCCAGCGATCCTGCCGGTGCAGCACCTCGCTGAGGTAGGCCTCCGCATCCACCGCGACCGCGACCATCGGCGGATCCACCGACACCGACATGAAGGCGGTGACCGTGGTGCCGAGGTCGTCGCGGCCGTCGCGTACCGTCACCACGACCACCCCGGTCGCGAACGCCGCCAGCGCGTCGGTGAACTCCTGTGGATTCAGCGGATGTTCCAGTCGCCGGGAAGCATCAGCGGGCCGGCGGAGGGCAGACCCAGCCGCGCGGCCAGCCCGGAGATCGGGCCCCAGGCCTCCAGCCGGGCACGCGCGGCAGTGCGGTCCTCGCTGGACTCGGCGGGCCGCAGGCGTTCCAGCGGAGAGCTGTGCGGATAGGAGCGGATGGGGGCGTCGGCCGCCAGCCCGGCCTTCTTGCGGGCCAGCCCGAACGCGAGTTCGAGCCCGCCCAGCTCGTCCACCAGGCCGTTGTCCTTGGCGTCCGCACCGGTCCACACCCGGCCGCGGGCCAGCTCGTGGACGCGATCCTGGGACATGCCACGGCCCTGCGCGGCCTTGGCCGTGAAGTCGTCGTAGATCCGGTCCATGAACAGGTTGAGCCGCTCCAGCTCGCCGGAGGTGAAGTCGCGGGTCGTGGCGAACATCCGGGCGTGCGCGCCACTCTCGACGCTGCCCATCTCCACCCCGATCCGGGACAGCAGATCGCTGATCACGGGTTTGCCGACGAACACGCCGATCGAGCCGGTCAGCGTGCCCGGCTGGGCGACGATCACGTCGGCAGCCATGGCGACGAAGTATCCGCCGGAGGCCGCCACATCGCCCATGGAGACGATCACCGGCTTGCCGGCCTCGCGGGCCCGCATGACCTCCCGCCAGATGACGTCCGAGGCGACATACGATCCGCCGGGGCTGTCCACCCGGAACACGATGGCCTTGACCCGGTCGTCCTTGACCGCCGAACGGAGGGCCGCCGCCATCGTGTCGGAGCCGATCGCGCTGCTCTGGCCGGGGAGCGGGCTGCGGCCGCTGCGTCCGAGCCGGATGGGCCCATGGCCCTGGACCAGGGCGACGACGCTCGGCCGCCCGGCGTGCGGCAGCCGGTCCACCAGCCCGTGGGTGCGGTTGTAACGGGAGACGTAGCGCAGCAGCGCGCCCTCGCCCACCTCCCTCCGGACGTCGGCATAGACCTCGTCCCGGTAGCCCAGCTGGTCGACCAGCCCCTCCTCCAGCGCCTCCGGGCCGAGCAGCGGGCCCCGGTCGATCAGCTCGCGGACCTTGTCCTCGGTCAGGCCCCGGGACTCGGCCACCCCGGCGACGATCTGCTCGCCGATCGATGCCACCAGCCGGGCCGAACTCTCCGCGTGCTCCGGGGTGTAGGAGGTCTCGGTGAAGCTGTTCGGCGCCGTTTTGTACTCATGGCGCTTGATGAAGCGCGGCGTGACGCCCAGCTTGTCCAGCGCGCCCTTGAAGAACGGCTCCTCCAGCGAGACCCCGGTGAGCCCGACGTCGCCGGACGGCTGCACGTATACCCGCTCGAACGCGGACGCCAGATAGTACGGAACCGTGCCGAGCCCGGTCTCGCCGAACGTCTCGGCCCAGGCCACGGTGAGCTTGCCGGACTCCCGGAACGCCTGGACGGCCGCGCGCAGCTCCTGGGCCTTGGCCAGCCCGATCCCACTGCCGATCTTGACGACCAGGGCCCTGACCCGCGAGTCGCCGCGGGCCCGGCGCAGCCCGTCGAGCACGTCCCGCAGATGCGGTTTGCGCATGCTCAGCAACGCAGCCAGCGGGTCCGGTGGAGCCCCCTCGACCAGCCCCTCGGTGAGATCGAGCTCGATGATCAGAGGGGCGGTGCGCCGCTCGCGCGCGTCCTGGAAGATGTGAACGACTTTGCCGGGATCCAGATCCACCATGGGCAACAGCCTAATCCGTCCACTGACACCTCAGCGGCGGGCGAAAGCCTGATTCGCCGTCACACTGGCGGTGGCCTGCGCGACCAGCCTTCCGCCGGCGTCGGTGATCGTGGCGTTGCTGAGCATCCGGGTACGGCCCGGATGTACACAGACGCCGACGACCGTATGGGTCTCGCCGGCCCGCACCGGCCGCACATAGTCGACGCTCAGGCTGAGAGTGAGCATCGGCATGAACACCTCACAGGTGCTGGCTCCGGCCAGGCAGACGGCGTTGTCCAAGATCAGTGCGATATAGCCGCCGTGTACCGTCCCACCGGGATTGCAGAGCTCCTCGGTCGGCGTCCAGGAGATCTCCACCCGCCCCGGCTCGGCCCCCACGATCAACTGCCGGACATGCGTGGCCACATGGGACACCTCGGGGAACCTGCCGTCGCCGATCGCCCGGATCAACTCCGCCCCGCTCAGGGTGTTCCACAGATCCAGGTCCTGCTCGACGTTCACTGACGCTCCTCGGTAGGCGCTGCTCCCATCGAAGGGTAAACGCCGTTCATGGTGCGGCCGGTGTGCCCTTCATCACCCGGGCGGCCGCGGGCTCCCGCCCTCGGTGGCGGCTCCGCCCTCGGCCGCGGGGTCCCGCCCTGGGGCGCGGCGCCGGACCCTTCAGCTCCTGTCAGCTCTTGCGGAGCGTGCCGCTGTAGGTGTCTCCGCTCCCGGAGAGCCGGTAGGCGAGGGTTCCGTCCGCATTGGCCTGCAGGTTCACCGTGCCGGTGGGGCACTGGGTTTCGCCGCCGAGATTCAGGTCGATGCCGGAGCCGGTGCTGGGGGTGAGGTTCAGGTCCCCGTTGCAGGAGCCGGTCGAGAAGGTGCCTTGCTTGGACCCCTTCGTCAGGGTGATCTTCACGCTCTGGCTGGTGCGGTTGATCGCTCCGCCGGTGACCTCGCCGGTCCAGGTGCCCGCGTAGGCGGCCGTCACCCCATCGCCGGTGCTCCCCCCTCCGGTCCCCTTACCGAAGTACCACCAGGCGCCCACGCCGGCGGCGACCAGGACGACCAGGACGACCAGGACGACCAGGACGGCACCCCACCGGCCGCCTCCGCCGCCCTGGTTGAGATCGTTCGCCTTGTCGCCCTCGGTCCGCTCGTCCCGCCGTTGTGGCGGTCGGGTCTGATCGAGCTGGTCGACCCCCGGCGGGCGCAGCAGGCCCTGGTTCCACTGCACTTGCGGGCCGGGCGGAGGAGCCGGCGGAGGCACGCTGGCCGGCGGGTAGGCGGGAGCGGGCTCTCGCTGATAAGGGAACGCGCTCACGGGTGGCGGGTACGGCCGCCTGTCCTGTTCGCGCCATGGATCCGTCGCTGGGGGCTCGTACGACGGTTCACCCGCCGGGGGGAACTGGGTCACGTCGCGCCCGGCGCCCGGCAGGTTCAGCGCGTTCTGGGCGACCTGGGCCACCTGCGCGACGGCCTCCTCCCGGCCCAGCCCCACGGAGGGATCGAGCAGCCGGTCCAGCAGGGCCCGGGCGGTCGGCCGCTTGGCAGGGTCCTTGTCCAGGCAGGTCCGGATGACCGTGAGCAGCTTGTCCGGCACCCCGGTCAGGTCGGGCTCGCGGGTGACGATGGAGGCGATGAGCGTGGAGAGGTTCTGGCCGTGGCCGAACGGTGCCCGTCCGGTCGCGGCGAACACGATCGTGCCGGCCCAGGCGAACACGTCCGAGGCTCGTGAGGCGGGCTTGCCGTCCAGTTGCTCGGGAGCCATGTACGAGGGGGTGCCGATCAGCTGACCGGTGATGGTGTCGGAGTCGGCCTGCCGGGCGATGCCGAAGTCGACCACGACGGGTCCGTCCGGGCCGAGCAGCACGTTGGCGGGCTTGAGATCGCGGTGGACCACTCCGGCGGCATGGATCGCGGTGAGGGCCGTCGCGGTCCCGACCGCCAGCCGGTAGAGCCTTCCTCCGGTCAGCGGGCCCCCCTCGTGCACCCGGTCGTACAGCGAGGGCCCCTCGACGTATTCGCTGACCACGAAGGGCTGGGGGCCGTCGACCGAGCCGTCCAGCACCTGGGCGGTGCAGAACTCGTCCACCTGCTGGGCGGCGGCCATCTCCTTCTTCAGCCGGGCCCGCGCCTCCGGGTCCGAGGCGGTTTTGAGCACCTTGACGGCGACCTGCTGCTCGTCGTTGTCGGTGTCCACACCCAGGTAGACGATGCCCTGACCGCCTTCGCCGAGCCGAGCGGTGATCCGGAACCGCCCGAGCTGGCGGGGGTCCTGGGGCTCCAGCGGAAGCACGGACATGACGGTCTCCTCAGACTCAAGCTGCGCCACCCCCCGACGGCGCTCTCTACCGTACTGAACCGGCCGGTCGAAATGCCGCCGGCGAGGTCGTTCGTCAGCCGTCATCTCCCAGCATCGCGGAGATCAACCGGCCTGAAGGTGCCGTCTGCGGCAGATCGCGGGACCACTAAGGTCTCGTCCATGGGAGACGGCGACGGCTGGGCGCGCTGCGACCTCGGCCACGTGCACTGGGGCCGGTACGGCGCCGCCGGGCTGCTGGTCTTCCATCGCGAGCCCGACGGCGAACCGTATGTCCTGCTCCAGCAGCGGGCCTGGTGGTGCAACGGCGGCGGCACCTGGGGGATGTTCGGCGGCGGCAGGCACAGCGGCGAGGACCCGGTGATGGCCGCGCTGCGGGAGACCTCCGAGGAGTGCACACTCGATGTGACGGGCCTGCGAGTCCATGGTTTCACCGTGGACGATCACGGCGGTGGCTGGGGCTTCACCACGGTGGTCGCCTCCATGGCGAGCCGGCCGGACGTCGGGCCCGCCTCCATGGAGACCCGTGACGCCGCCTGGGTGTCCGCCGCCCAGGTCAGGGGGCTGAGGCTGTTCGCCCCCTTCAAGGCCACCTGGCCTAAACTGAGTACTACGATGTCCAGGCTGGTCTTGGTGGTCGACGCGGCGAACGTCATGGGCTCCCGCCCTGACGGCTGGTGGCGTGACCGCGCCGGGGCCGCCGAGCGGCTGCGCGACCAGCTCGCCCCGCTGGCCGGTTCCGGGGTCACCGGTCTGCCCGAGGGCGTCTCCCCCTGCGACCGCACCTTCCCCGAGGTGGTGCTGGTCGTGGAAGGCGCAGCCCGCCACGTCCCCGGCGCCGAGGGGGTACGGGTCGTCCCAGCCAAGGGCAGTGGCGATGACGCGATCGTCGACCTGGTCGCCGAGAAGGAACCGGACACCACCTATCTGGTCGTGACCGCCGACCGGGAGCTGCGAGCCCGCTCCGAGGCCCAGGGGGCCAAGGTCACCGGTCCCGGCTGGCTGCTGGACCGGCTGGGCTAAGCCGGTTCGCGCTCCACCTAGCCTTGTTTGCGCAGGCTGCCGGTGACGGTGGAGCCCCCCTCTGGAGGGGGACAGAACAACATCATCGGCGGACCGTGGGGCAGGTGACGAAGGAGGTCCAGACCTTGGGCTCGAAGGTGAGGACGGGGCCGTCGGGGTTCTTGCTGTCGCGTACGGCGACCACTCCCCCCAGCGTGGCCACCTCGACGCAGGAACCGCCGTTTCCGCCGCTTCGCCGGGACTTTCGCCAGACGGCGCGGGACATGTCCAGGCCGGTCATCCACGTACCTCTTCCATCACTCGAGGATCTTCTTCGCGACCTGTGTGATCAGGTCTCGGGACTCGTCGCGATCGAGCGCCTTGGTACGCAAACGGTCGAAAACCAGCTTATGTTCATCGACCTCGGCGGGCCTGTCCAGACAGAGACCACCGGTCCGATGCTCCAGGTAGGCGAGGTCGTAGGTGACGTCTCCGCCGATCGGGATCGACAGGACCGCGAAACCGCCTACGTGCATCGCCGGGTGTGCTCCAGCGGCGAAGGGCAGCACTTGGACGGTCACATTCCCGTCGCGTGAGAACGTCAGCAGGTGCGCCAGTTGGCGGCGCATCGTGTCGATGCCGCCCACCTGATGGCGCAGAACGGCTTCATGCAGGATGATCCAGAGATTCGGCCCCGTGCGGCCGCAGAGACGTTGCTGCCGCTCCATCCGGACGGCCACCCGGCTGTTGATCTCTGCCTCGGACAGCGGTGACGGCTCGGCCCGCAACACCGCCCGGGTGTACTCCTCGGTCTGCAGGAGACCGTGCACGATCTCCGGCTCGTACAGCCATTGGTTCGCGGCCTCGGCCTCCATGCCGAGGTAGACGTCGAAGCCGGGGAGCATCGAGTCAGAGTAGGCGTGCCACCAGCCGCGCTGGCGCGCCTCCTTGGCGAGAATGCGGAGGGCCTCACGCTCACCGGGGGAGGCCTCGTACAGCTCCAGGAGCTTTTCGAGCACCCGATGGCTGACCGAGACCTGACCGGTCTCCATCCTGCTGATCGTCGAGTCCGTGCGCGCGACCTCGTCCGCGGCCTCCAGCATCGTGTGGCCGGCTCGGTTGCGGAGCTGGCGCAGCTCGATCCCGAGCCGCAGCTTCCGCACCGTCGGGCTCTGCTCCGTCATCGCATGGTCACCTTCCGTGTCGTACGGCCAGTGTGCTGAGCGGGCGAGATGGCGGCAAGGACTTTCGGCCGGGTTCCTGAAATGCAGTTGCATATCGCGTCTACACATGTGAGTCTTACGTTCTGTAGTCATTCGACTACGCACGGCTCAGAAGCGCGCGTGAACCGAGGTGATGTGGTGATGTCCGAGTCCGAACCACGCCTACAGATCGAGACCTGCCTGGCCGAGCTCCATCAGCATCTGGAGGCGCTCGGAGTGACGGTGACCGCGATCCGCGACGAGGACGGACGGGCCTGCCTGGAGGTGTACGACCGGTACGCCAGGCGTCGCCGGGTGCAGGTGTTCGCGCAGTTCTACTGGTTCGTGTGGGGCGAGGACCACGATGAGCGCGGCTCGCTGTTCCAGCCCGCGGAGATCGCCGAGCGGCTCGCCCATCTCGCGCTCGGACCGGGTTGGCTTCCCCAACAGGACCTGGGCGATCTCACCCGGGCCCTCGATCAGTTCCTCCGCTGACCGAGGTTCCCGACGCCGGCCACGGGCTCCCGCGCGCCCGGTGGTCTCGAAGAAGGACCCGAACGATCAGACGGTGGCCGAGCGGCGGGCAGCCCGGATGGGTGCCCGCCGCCTCGTCTGCGGGCGCCCTACTCGGGGACCAGCCACACGGCGCCCAGCGGAGGCACCCGCATGACCGCGGACGCGGGCTGGCCGTGCCAGGGCTCGTCGATCGCTTCGACCTGGCCCAGGTTGCCGACTCCGCTGCCGCCGTACTCGAAGGCATCGGTGTTGAGGACCTCGCGCCACCGGCCGGAGGAAGGAAGCCCGACCCGGTAGTCCTCGTGGGGCTGGCCGGCGAAGTTGGTGATGCAGGCGAGCGCGGACCCGTCCGAGCCGTACCGCAGGAACGACAGCACGTTGCCGGCGGCGTCGTTGGCGTCGATCCAGTGGAAGCCCTCGGGGTCGTTGTCGCGGGTCCACAGCGCGGGCGTGGACCGGTAGGCCCGGTTGAGGTCGCGGACGAGACCCTGCACCCCCGAGTGATGGGAGTCGTCGAGCAGCCACCAGTCCAGCGACCGTTCCTCCGCCCATTCGCCGCCCTGGCCGAACTCCCCGCCCATGAACAGCAGCTGCTTGCCCGGATGCGCCCACATGTAGGCGAGCAGTGTGCGCAGGTTGGCGAACTTCTGCCAGGTGTCGCCTGGCATCTTGCCCAGCAGCGACCCCTTGAGATGCACCACCTCGTCATGGGAGAGGGGCAGCACGTAGTTCTCGGAGAACGCGTAGACCAGCGAGAACGTGATCTCGCCGTGGTGGTAGTTGCGGAAGATCGGCTCGTGCTCCAGATAGCCGAGCGTGTCGTGCATCCAGCCCATGTTCCATTTGAAGCCGAAGCCGAGGCCGCCCAGGTGGGTGGGGCGGGAGACCCCGGGCCAGGCGGTGGACTCCTCGGCGATCGTCATGATCCCGGGTGAGCGCTTGTAGCAGGTGGCGTTCATCTCCTGCAGGAACGAGATCGCCTCCAGGTTCTCCCGGCCGCCATAGACGTTGGGGGTCCAGGAGCCGTCCTCACGGGAGTAGTCCAGGTAGAGCATCGAGGCGACGGCGTCCACCCGCAGCCCGTCGATGTGGAACTCCTCCAGCCAATACGAGGCGTTGGCGACGAGGAAGTTGCGTACCTCCGACCGCCCGAAGTCGAAGACGTAGGTGCCCCAGTCGGGATGCTCACCGCGCAGCGGATCCGCGTGCTCGTAGAGCGGGGTGCCGTCGAAGCGCGCCAGCGCCCACTCGTCCTTGGGGAAGTGCGCGGGCACCCAGTCGATGATCACGGCGATGCCCGCCTGGTGCAGCCGGTCGATCAGATACCGGAAGTCGTCCGGGTCGCCGAAGCGGGAGGTGGGCGCGTAGTAGGACGTCACCTGATAGCCCCAGGACGGCCCGTACGGATGCTCGGCGACCGGCAGGAACTCCACATGGGTGAAGCCGAGATCGGTCACATAGGCGACCAACTCCTCGGCCAGCTCCCGGTAGCCGAGGCCCTGCCGCCACGAACCGAGGTGCACTTCGTACACGCTCATGGGCTCCTCCACCCACGAACGGCCCTTGCGCGCATCCATCCATTCGGCGTCGCTCCACTGGTGCGAGGTGCTGAACACCCTCGAGGCGGTCTTGGGCGGGATCTCGGTGGCCCGTGCCATCGGGTCGGCCTTGCGGGTCCACACCCCGTCAGCGCCGAGGATCTCGAACTTGTACGCCACGCCGTCGCCGACGCCGGGCACGAAGAGTTCCCACACGCCGGTGGATCCCAGCGACCGCATGGGATGGGCGGTGCCGTCCCAGTGATTGAAGTCGCCGATGACCCGGATGCCACGCGCGTTCGGTGCCCACACCGCGAAGCCGGTCCCGCTGACCGGGCCGAACGCGGACGCGTACGTGCGGACGCGGGCCCCGAGCGCCTGCCAGAGCTCCTCGTGCCGCCCCTCGCTGATCAGGTGCAGGTCGAGCTCGCCCAGCGTGGGCAGGTGGCGGTACGGATCGTCCTGGACGAGCTCGGGCCCCTCCCCGTACGTCACGGCCAGCCGGTAGTCCGGCACGGCCAGCGGCGCGGCGTCGGTCCCGGTCTCCGCCAGCGCCGTGCCCTCCGGCAGCGTGCCCGCGAAGACCCCGCCGTGCACATGCCGCAGTGGAAGGCGGCCGCCGTCGGGCAGTACGACCTCGACGGTCTCGGCCAGCGGTCTCAGCGCCCGGACCGTGATTCCCTCCCGGTCCGGGTGGGCGCCCAGGATCGCGTGCGGATCGTGATGCTCGCCGCCGACCAGCCGGTCGATTTCCTCGCGCGTGACCCGTGCCATGGCGTCAGGGGCCTCCTCGTCCTTGGGACGTCGTCGGGATAGGTGTTCAACCTATGCCGTGCCCGCAACGCGGCGGGTTTCACTTCGTACGGTTTGCGGGTTCTTGGTCAGAGGTCGATGGAGTAGTCAAGGATCACTCGATCGGCGGGGATGACGATGTCGCGGCAGACCTCGAGCACTCGGCTACCGGACAGCATCCGCCGGGTGATGGCGAAGACGGGGACGCCGGCGGCCATCCGGAGGGTCTCGGCCTCCTCCGGGGTGGGCATCCGCGACCGTACGGACTCCTCGACCCGCGTCGCCGGGTGGCCGAGAAAGGCCAGCTGGGCCGGCGTACCACCAGGCCAGGGCTCCCGGCCGGGGTTCGCCACGGGGGTGTCGGCGACGAAGTCCCACGGGAGGTAGTTGACCGAGATCTGCTGCGGATGCCCACGGGCGTAGAAGACGAACCGGCGGCGCAGCAGCATGGTGCCCACGGGCAGCTCGAACAGCGCGGCCAGTTCCTCCGGTGCCCGGACCCGGGTGTAGACGCGCTCCAGCCGGTATTCCTGCCAGGTGATCCGCTGGTCGTGCGTGAAGGAGGTCGCGGGCGCTGGGGGCGGTGAACCACCCCCGGCCGCCTGCTGCCCCGTCTCCACTCGGTACCTGTCCATGGCCACCCTGCGGGCCGGCGGGCGGACGCGCACGATCGTGCCGCCGCCACGGCGCGTCTCCACCAGACCCTCGCCGCGGAGCAGGGCGATGGCCTGGCGGATGACGATCTCCGATACGCCGTGGGTGGCCGCCAGAACCGCCATGGTCGGCAGCCGAGAGCCTGGTGGATGGCCACCGTCCCGGATCCGTTCCCTGAGTTCCTCGGCGATCCGGCGGTAGGCCGGGCGGTCCGGCATGGGGCCTCACCTCCGATTCGGACTACCGGCGAGGGCATGGTCCGCTTACGGACAGCTTGACGTCTCCCTGTCTGTGTATCACTTTCGTATACAGAAGGCATTCCTCGGGGAAGGGACTACCCAAATGGGAGACTTCGAGGATCTCAAGGCCGCCATCGAGGCCGAGTTCCCCGGCTGGCTGGTCTGGCGCAGCGATGCGGGTCGCTGGTACGCCACCCGCAGCGGGGACCTGTCGGACGCACAGCTAGAAGCCGGATATGCGATGACCGTCGCCGCGGACGATCACGTCGGGCTGCGTCATCTGCTGGTCGACCAGATGCGCAAGGACCAGAAGTGACACCCCGGGTCCCGGTCCGTTCACGGGGGCGGACCGGGACCCGGGTACAGCCGGTGCGATAGATACCTCTGCTACTGCGGATACCTAGCAGTGTCGGCCGGAGTAAGGTCCCCGGCCTTCAAAGAAAAACCGTGAGCCCGAAAGCCCGAACTTGCACCCATCCGATGACGTTCTAACGGGTGTGGCACGATCCGGCCGCCTGGCCGGGCCACCCGCTCCCAGGAGGGCCCCGTGGACGGCTCCAGCCGGTCTAGCGTTACCCCCGTGACCATGCTCACACCCCGGCAGGGCCGGCACGGGAAAAGCCGTCGCCGGGCGCTGTTCCTGATCGCGCTGATCAGCGGTCTGGCCGGGGTCCTCACCACGGCGATCGTCCTCGCGTTGACCGGGGACCACGGCGGCCCCGGCCCGGTGGCGGTCAGCGCCAAGGAGGTCGGCACCGTCGCCGCCGGAGCGCCCAGGTCCTGGCCGGCCTGGGGTTTCACGCACACCCAGAACAGCGCGGACGGGCCCCAGGGGTTCGACCAGGCGCGCGCCGACCTCGCAGCCCAGCCGGTCGTGCAGGTCCAGTCCATCATGGGATGGGGGACCGACAACCCGGAGCCCGCCAACGGCGCGTTCAACTTCGGCAGCCTGGACAAGCGCATCCAGCTGATCCGCGAGACCAAGGGCACCCCGGTGATCACCCTGTGCTGCTCACCCGACTGGATGAAGGGCGGGGCGCAGGGCCAGACCGACTGGGCGAAGCTCGAGACGGCCCCCTCGCCGCAGCATTACGACGACTTCGCCCAGCTGGCGGCCAAGGTCGCGGCGCGCTATCCGGACGTCAAGTACTTCGTCGTCTGGAACGAGTTCAAGGGCTTCTTCGACAACGGCCGCAACCGCTGGGCCTACGAGGACTTCACCACGTTCTACAACAAGGTCTACACCGCGCTGAAGAAGGTGAACCCCGACATCAAGGTCGGCGGGCCGTACATGGTGATGAACAGTAACGTGCCGAACCAGTCCGATCAGTCGGCCGTCCGCGGCTCCTGGGGCAGCCTCGATCCGCGGGTCATCGACGCGGTGCGGTACTGGATGAAGAACAAGAAGGGCGCCGACTTCCTCGCGGTGGACGGCTGGTCGCTTCCCGAGCAGCGCCAGATCCCGGTCAACGAGTTCAGCGTGCTCTCCAAGTTCTCCGATGTCACCAAGTGGCTGCGCGGGCTGGGCGGTGACCTGCCGATCTGGTGGGCCGAGTGGTACGTCGAGCCGGCGGGCGCGGGCTGGACCGACGAGCACCTCGGTGCCGTGCAGGCGGCCGCGATGATGGAGTTCGTTCGTGGCGGCGCCGCCACCGCGCTCTACTGGAGCCCGCAGACCGCCACCTCGACGGACTGCACCGGCTGCCTCTGGTCGGGCGCGCAGGCGGGGGGCCGAGGGACTCCCACCCTCACGATGTTGCAGAACTTCGCCAAATGGTTCCCCCCGGGCACCACACTGATGGGCGTGAAGAGCAGCAACCCCACGGTGCGGACGCTGGCGTCGACCAAGGAGCTGCTGGTCGTCAACGCCGGCGACCGGCCCGCCACGAGCGTCGTCGACGGCAAGACGCTGGACCTAGGCCCCTACGAGGTCCGATGGATCGGCAGATGAGGAGAGCTACGGTGGCGCCGGATTCCGCGGTCGCGGACATCGACCTCGTGAGCATGGAGTTCTGGGGTCGTGCGCCCGCCGAGCGGCATGCCGACTTCGCCCGGCTCCGGGCGCACGACGGCCCGGTGTTCTTCGCCGAGCCGAGGATCCCTCTCCTGCGGGCCGGGAAGGGCTTCTACGCGCTCGTCCGGCACGCGGACGTCCAGACCGCGAGCCGCAACGCCAAGGTGTTCAGCAGCGAACCCGCCGCGACCTCACCGGAACCCCCTCCGTGGCTGGCTGCCGTGTTCGGCACGCCCATGGTCAACATGGACGATCCGCGTCATGCTCGGTTGCGGCGCATCGTCTCTCGTGCCTTCAGCGCCAAGATGCTGTCGAAGATCGAGGCGGACATCCAGGTCACCGCCGCCCGCATCGTCGACGACGTCCTCGCCTCCGGGGCCGGCGACTTCGTCGAGCAGGTCGCGGCCCGGCTTCCCATCAACGTCATCTGCGCGATGATGGGCGTCCCGGAGGAGCTGCGGCCGTACGTCCTGGATCGCATCGACGCGATGACGGAGTACTCAGGGGTCCGTGGATCGCTGCTGCACCCCAGGACGCTTCGCCTGCTCGCGGGCAACCTCAAGGCCATCGTCGATCTGCACCGGCTG
This sequence comes from Streptosporangiaceae bacterium, assembly GCA_025964695.1. Taxonomy (GTDB): domain Bacteria; phylum Actinomycetota; class Actinomycetes; order Streptosporangiales; family Streptosporangiaceae; genus Actinomadura_E. The sequence goes on from JAOPYK010000249.1 coordinate 129,657, forward strand.
GTCGCCCGGCTAGGGCGTGCCCGGCTGGCGGAGCCCGCCGACGACCTGGTCTCGGCCCTCGTCAACGCGAACGTCGATGGCGAACGGCTGTCGGTCAAGGAGCTCGGTTCGTTCTTCGACCTGCTGCTCGTCGCGGGCAACGAGACGACCCGCAACGCCCTCGCCCACGGGCTCAAGCTCTTCTCCGACCACCCGGATCAGCGTGCCCTGCTGCTGGAGGACTACGAAGCGCGGATCGGGGGCGCGATCGAGGAGATCATCCGCTACGTCTCGCCGATCATCCAGTTCCGGCGGACCCTGACCGAGGACTACGAGCTGGGTGGCCACACGTTCAGGACCGGCGAGAAGGTGGTGCTGTTCTATCTCGCCGCCAACCGCGACGAGGACGTCTTCGCCGACCCGGACGCGTTCGACATCACCCGCTCACCCAACCCGCACGTGGGTTTCGGTGGTCCCGGACCGCACCTGTGCCTGGGCGCGAATCTGGCCCGCATGGAGCTGAAGATCATGTTCCGTGAGCTGTTCACCCGGCTCCCGGAGATCCGTGCCATCGGGGAGCCTGAGCTGCTGCTGTCCAACTTCGACAACGGAGTGGTCCGCCAGCCCTTCACGTTCTGAGCATCACCAGCGATCGCGGACGGTCAGGGGTGGAAGATCCACTCGTCGTTCTCTTCGGGACCGGCGGCCGGGACGGCCGGGACCGGCGGCCTCGCCTGCCGGGGGACGACCGCCGGGAGTACAGGTGGCCTGCTGCGGGCCCGGCGCGCGAGCGCGGCCGGCAGCGTCAGGCCGGAGATCAGGAACACGGCGACGAGCCCCCAGCCGGGCGACCAGACTCCCGTCACGAGCATCACCCCGGCCACCACGCTGACCAGGGTGGGGCTCGCCGCGCTGGCGACGACCAGCCGGCCGATCGGGTCCAGCCCGGGCACGAGCAGCCAGAAGGCGAAGCCCGGCAGGCCGAAGATGAGCAGCATCAGCAGCATTGTCATTAGGAGATCCTCGCGAATCTCTCGATGATGACCGCCATCACGCCGACGAACAGCGGGATGGTGAGCACGGTCAGTGGGCGTAGCCGCCGGTACTCGGCGGGGACGAGCCGCAGCCTGCGCAGCTCCCGCGCCATCAGCACGCCGAGCAGCACCGGCAGATAGATCAGCCCCGCCGGGGTCCACGGGGAGGATCGCAGTCCCAGCCCGGCCGGCTTGGGTACGGGCGGGTTGGGTTCGGGTGGCGGCTTGCGCAGCGCGTAGACGGCGGCGTCGCGGTCCGCGTACACCACCCTGATCTCGGGAGAGGCGGCCAGCGCCGCCCGCAGCCTGGTCCCGTAGTCGGCCGACAGGCCGGAGGTGAGGTGCTGGTACTGCTCGTGACTTCGGGTGGTGACGAAGAAGCCGCCGGGTCCCTGGGCCTTCATCAGGGTCAGGATCCGGGTGATGTCCGCCGGGTTGTTGCGGTTCACCACCACCGGGGTCCTGGTGAACCGCTCCCAGCTCCGGTAGGACCACGGCATGACGGGTTCCCCGCCCACGGCCGTCGGATCGTCCGCGCTGTACCAGACGATGCCGACGGCGCCCTTCGTCTGGCGCAGGGTGACGTCGAAGGCCTTCACATCGCTGGGATGCACCTGCTCGTACGCCTCGTTGCCGTAGCGCACGGTGAGAAAGCCGAACGTCATCAGCATCCCGAACACCGACGCGGCCAGGACGGCCGGCCAGTGCCGGCGCCGGCCGGCCCGCAGCCACCCCAGCCGGATGCGCACGGTCGGATCACGCACCGCCGGGGCGTCGAAGGCCGCGGGGAAGAACAGGTAGGAGATCAGCAGGCAGGCGGCCGGCAACATGAAGAAGTAGATCCGCAGCGCCAGCTCGCCGCCGTAGTTCTGCAGTCCCAGCGTGGTGAACGGCACCAGCATCAGCACCAGGGCGACCCGGTCGTCGATGCCCCGCCAGCGGCGCCGCAGCAGGCCGAGCCCGGCCAGCAGCATCAGAACGACCGCGATGACGATGCGCAGCTTCTGGACCTCCGCCGTCTCCGGGCTGGTCTGGCTGATCCGGTCGCCGACGCTCTGGTTGAAGTTCTGCCAGAACTTGCCCAGCCCGCCCAGGAGCTCGCCCTTTCGGCTGGACCAGTAGGCGACGGTCATGAAGCTGACCCAGGCGGCGTAAATGACACCGGTCAGGAAGGGCAGGCCCCGCAGGTTGCACCGGCGGGCCACCACCAGCCCGAAGCTGGCCGCCGTCATCAGGAACGGGGTGAGCTGGTGGTCCGCGGTGCCGACCACGATCAGCGCCACGAGCAGGACGAACAGAATCCGGCGCTCGCGGAGCGGGACCTGCGGGACCGGCAGCTCACCCGGGTCCTTGGGCCCGAAGAGCACGTTGTAGATCCGCCAGAACGGCCCGGTGCGCTCCGCGGTCTCCGCGCTGCGGCGCCGGCCCGACCGGCGGGTCGTCTCGTCCTGGTGCCGGAACCAGTTGACCAGGATCGCGACGAAGTAGAGGTACAGCAGGTACGCGAACGCCTGCGGTGACAGGTAGTCCTGGCCCACCCAGTTGGCCACCACGAACAGCCAGGCGGCGAACCACTTGGCCCGCCAGGTGGCCCGCAGCACCCGCAGGATCAGCATGTACGGGACGAGGTACATCAGCTCGGTCAGCGGCGGTGCCCAGCGCAGGATCGGCTCGATGTCGTTCTGCCCGACGGCCTTCATCAGGAAGGCGATGAACGCGAAGAAGCCAGGAGTGCTGAAGCGCGCGTCCAGCAGGGCGTCGGTGGTGTGCGTACGGGCGATGTACTCGATCAGCCCGGCGTGCTGCCAGGCCGTCGGGAACCGGGCGTACGCCTCGAGCGACTGGGCCACGGTGTGCAGGGAGAACAGCAGGAGCAGGATCTGCACGGTCAGCAGCAGCCGGTGCGGCCGGCTGAAGGCGAGGGTGAGCAGGAACGCCAGGACCATGAGGGCCGCGCCGAGCAGGGTGAGGACCGGCAGCACTCCGATCAGCCCATAGCCGTTCATGGCGTCGAGGTTCACCCCGCCCAGCGGGGCCCAGAACAGGACGGCGCCCACGACCACGAGCAGGCTCATGCTCAGCACGGGCCTCCGGCCAGGATCCTGCGGTCTCGACGGAGCCGCCTCGACCTTCTCAGCCTCGCGAGCCGTCACGCTCAAGTGATATCCCGCTCAGGCCCGGTCGCGGAAGGCCGCGGTTCGATGTCGTTACCCGATATGCCGGACGCACCGCCGGCCGCACCGCCGGCCGCGGGGCCGGGTGCGGCGGCACGGCGCAGCGCCGGATAGACGAAGACGGCCACGGCCGTGTTCACTGCGAGCACCATGAAGCCGATGGTGACCAGCCGGGAGGGATCGATGAACGCCATCACCAGCCCCAGGACGCCGAGGAACCGGACCCCCTGGAGCAGGGCGATCAGGCGGGTGCGGGACTGAACCCGCAGCACGCCGCAGTACAGCTCGATCAGTGCCTTCGGCAGAGTCGCCAGCGCCAGGAGCTGCAGCAGCGGAGCACCCTTGGCGGCATAGCCGTGGCCGAGGACTCCCAGGGCGAACGGAGCGCACAGCACGATCAGCACGATGACCGGGATCAGCAGCGTGTACGTGCGGCGCAGCGCCGCCCGGGTGGACCCGGCCAGCACCGTGGCGTCGAAGGCGCCCTCCACCGTCAGCGACAGCGACAGCGTGAGCGCCAGCAGGTCGAGCATCATCCCCAGCGCCCAGGCCATCTGGAAGTAGGCGTTGGTGGTCGAGTCGATGTGCGCCGCCACGATCACCGGGATCAGGCTGATGGCGGCGTACTGGAAGAGGCCGCCGAGGTAACCGCCGCCGAGATAACGCCAGATCTCACGGTAGGTGGGCCGGTCTCCGCGCCCGGAGTTCACGCGCGCGTGCGCCGGGATGAGCCGCCCGAAGATGAAGGCGTTCACCGGCACCAGGGCCACCATCACCGGGATGAACCACGAGAGCACGACCCCGTCATGGGGGAAGGACATCGCCAGCGCGAGCAGCAGCACCAGCTTGGTGGCGCCGAACAGGGTGTTGACCACCGGCACCCAGCCAGCCCGCCGCAGGCCCGTGAACACCCCCTCCTGCTGGTTGAACAGGTTCCAGGCGACCGCCATGGCGATGAACCACAGCCCCGGCCAGAATCCGCGCAGATGCTGGAACGAGGGGCCCCACCAGCCGAGGGTGAGCAGGAAGCCCAGGCCCAGCAGCGCGGCGGCGCCCGCGCCCAGAGCGTAGGCGCCCGCGACCAGCAGGCCGGTCTTGCGAGCGGTCTGCGGGATGAACCGGATGAGCAGGAAGTTCAGCATCGTGACGCCGCCGACGAACATGATGGCCTGGATCTCGGCCCAGTTGCGGCCGACGTCGGCGGCGCTGTAGGAGACGGCGCCCAGCGTCCAGTAGGCCAGGCCCAGCAGGCCGGTGAGCCCCCCGTTGGCCATCAGCGCGTAGGCGTTGCGGAAGAGCGGATTGGACAGCTCGCCGCGCAGTGCCGACAGCCGCCGCGGGGCCCGGATCGGATCGGACGCCGCCACCGGATCGACTGCAGGATCCACCATGGGTTCAACCATGACGGTTCAGTCGGCGTGCTGCATAGCGCGTTCTGCGCACGATCGCGTATCCCTTCGTGAGCGCCCGGTCCCGCAGATACAACAGCGGGACGCCCTGGCCCTCCGCGATCCGGCCGAAGCGCTCCAGCGACGTCGACCAGCGCACCGTGAGCCGCGGGATGGCGAGCACGTCATGCCGGTCGGCGGCCAGATCGTTGGCGACCGCGCAGGCGGTCTCGTAACCGGCGGCGTGCACCGCCCGCCGCACCCGCGCGCTGGAGTAGCCATAGGGGTAGGCCATCGTGGTGACGGGCCGCGCCAGCCGATCCTCCAGCGACTCCTTGTTGCGGGTCAGTTCGTCCCTCAGCCGTCCCTCGGAGAGCTGGTCGAGCTGAGGGTGGCTGTGGCTGTGCCCGCCCATCTCCACGCCGTGCTCGACGGCCTCGCGCAGCTGGTCCCACGACATCATCCGGTCCAGCGGCCGGCCCGCCGCGTCCGCGCCCGCGTCGGCCAGCCAGCCGGTGGTCACGAACACGGTAGCCGGGAAGCCGAGGTCGTCGAGCACGCCCAGCGCGTGCCGGTGGAAGTCGGCGTAGCCATCGTCGAAGGTGATGACCACCGGCTTGTCCGGCAGCCGCTCAGCCGTCCCGTGGCCCGTCCCCTGACCAGAAGGGTTCTGCCGCGACCGCAAGATCGTGGCCAGCCCGCCGAAGGACAGTGGGGTGAAGCCGCGGTCCTTGAGCAGGACCATCTGGTCGGTGAAGGCGCCGGGGCTCACGGCGAGCGCCGCGGTCTCGGGCGGCGGCCGCTCATGGATCGAGTGGTACATGAGGATGGGCACGCGGATCATTACGCGGTGTCCTCGGTGCGCGCGCCCGCCGGGGTGAGGCCGGAGGTCGCGGCGCGTCGGGCGGAGACGGTGCCCACGGCGTAGCCCCAGGCGGTGTAGCCCAGGCCGACGGTGATCGCACCGGCGCGGCCCAGCCCCGACGGGTCGCCGCGGAAGGTGTCGCCGACGCCTCGCACCGCACCCCGGGGCAGCGTCTTGAGGGCGTGGGCACGCTCGTTGGCCAGCCCATCGGCGCTGCCGACGCTCTGCGCCACCAGTGCCTTGGAGAGTCCCTCGGCGAAGCAGCGGGTCCGGAAGTAACGGAAGCGGGCGCGCTCCGCCGGGACCCGATGCCAGATCACCGCGCGGTCGTCGAAGAGCATCACCGCGCCGGGGCTGCGCTGGCCGAGCCGGATGCAGAACTCGGTCTCCTCGCAGCCGAGCGGCCGGTCCTTGTGGTGGGTGCGGCCGATGCCGGTGTGGAAGCCTCCGGTGATCTCGAACGCCTCCCGGCGGAACGACGCGTTGCCGCCCAGGACGTTGCGGACCGGGCCGGCCACCATGCCCCGGTAGGTCCCGCCGACGGTCCAGTCGAACTCCTCCGGGAACCAGCGGGGTCGGCGCCCGACCTCGGTGTGCTCGCGGAGCAGCGCCGCCTGGTCCTGGTAGATCTCGCGGGCGGTGGGGGAGCCGGGCCACAGCGACAGGGTGCGGCCCCCGACCCCCATGACCTTCTCGTCGTCGTAGCCGGCCGCGAACAGCGCCAGCCAGTCCCGGTCGGCCACCGCGTCGTCGTCGAGGTAGGCGACCACGTCACCGCCCGCCCGGGCGGCGCCGGTGTTCTTGCCGCCGGACAGCCCGCGGCCCTCCTGGTTCTCGATGACGACCACGTCCGGCATGGCCTGCTTCAGTCTGCCGAACAGCTCGGGATTGTGGTCGACCGAGACGATGATCTCGTAGGGTTCGTACCGCTGCGCGCGGACGGAGGAGACCGCGGCGAGGATGTCGTCCCAGCGTTTCTCGGTGAAGACGCAGATGACGACCGAGATGGAGGGAGTCACTTGGACCTCGTCACGATGGCCCGCGCCTTCGCGTAGGTCTTGAGGACCTTGTCGGCGCGGGCGTAGAGCTTGGGATTGTCCAGCGCGGCGTTCCGCGCGCGGTTGATCGGCACGGTGCGCACCCAGTGCACGCCCGCCCCGGCCGACGGCCGGGTCACCCTGCCTTCGGCGATGGGGATCTCGCGGCTCTTCAGCCACTCCTTGAACTCCTTGCCGCCACGGCCCATGGCGATCTCCGTGACGCCATGCTCGGCGCAGGCCTGGGCCAGCCGCAGGTGCCCGATCATGCCGGGGGAGTACTTGGCGTACGCCGTGTCGTAGGCCGGGAACCAGCCGGCCATCACGTGCCCGTTACGGAGCCCGAAGTGCATCGACACCGGCTTGTCACCGGCGGACAGCACGCTCAGCACTCCGAACCCGCTCTCGTGGAAATGCCGCATGAGCTCCACGATCCAAGGCCGCGCGAACCGGTCGGTCCGCCCCGTCCGGTTGTACTGGTCGGATTTCCAGGCCATCAGCAGGCGCAGTTCGGCCGGGTCGGCGGAGGAGAAGGTGTAGCGCACCTCGCCCTCCTCCCGTCCGAGCTTGCGCTCCTTGTAGCGGATGGTCTTGTGTGTCTTGGGCGCCAGCTTGCGGGCCTCTTCCTGGTAGACGCCGAAACCGGCGCTCAGGTCGATGATCGGCTCGACTCTTTTCACGGTCTGGTACGGCGCGAACATCCGCTGGTGGCCGAGCAGGTGGTCGAAGTCCCACACACCCAGGCCGCACACCTTCAGCAGGGCGCGCGCGTCCAGGTCCAGGTCGGGGGAGGCGATGATGCCCTGCAGGTCGGTGAGGCCGAAGCCGACCGGGTGCCCGATGCCGGGGGCCTGCTTCTCGTACGGGAAGAAAGCGACAACGTCCGGGCCATCGGAGACGACGGCGACCCGGACGTTGGGGCGGAACCGGCCGACTCCGATGGTGAACTCCGGTGCGAGGAACGGATTGCCCAGCAGCGGGTCGGCCTGTTGTAGAGCCCGCCATCGCTCGACCTCGGCCTCGCCGAGGTCGAGCGGGTGGGCGATGGTGATCTTCACCGGCGCTGGGCCCCATCCTGGACCGCGTGGGCGAAGGCGGCCGCCCGCCAGCTCGGCGAGATCGGCTCCAGCGGCTGGGTCAGGTCGACGGTGTCGCCCAGCCTGCCCTGGAAACGGAGCTTCAACATGGTCCTGAGCACCCGCCAGCCGTCGCGGAAGGTGTTCAGGTTCGACTCCCCGTGCCTGCGGTTGCTCTCGTGGCTGGCCACCTCGGCCATCCGGAGCCCGGCGCGGATGGCGTTGACGCACATCTCGGTTTCGATCTCGAACCCGGTGGACTTGAGCTCGAGCCGTTCGACCGCCGACCGCCGCACCGCGACGTAGCCGTAGCACAGGTCGCTCCAGTTGGTGCGGTAGAGCGAGTTGGCCAGGCCGGTGAGGGCCTTGTTGCCGACGCTGCGCAGTCCGGTCAGGTCGTCGGAGCCGCCCCCGCAGGCGTACCGAGAACCCTTGACGAAATCGAACCCGCGGCAGATCAGCGCCAGGAAGGCGTCGAACTCGGCCGGGTCCATGCTGCCGTCCGCGTCCAGCATGATCAGAACATCGGAGGTCGCCGCAGCCATCCCGACCCGCATCGCGGTGCCCTTGCCCGTGGGGGGCTCAACGATGATCACAGCGTCCTGCCGCAGCAGCCGGGCGATCTCGACCGTGCCGTCGGTGGACTCACCATCGACGATCACGACCTCGTCGACCGCGGTCAGCCGGGGCAGTAGCCATCGGAGGTTGTCGGCCTCGTTCAGCGTGGGGATCACGGCGGTCACCGTGGGCCATTGGGTGCGGTGCCGGGACGCATCGAACCGGTGCCTGTTCAGGGCCGGAGCGTATCGAGCGGCGCCGGCAGCGATAGTGAGGGGTTGAGGCGTGTTCATTTGGAGCCCCCGGGGAGGTTGGTGTCTGACCTCTTTGATGCCAGTCGCCCACATGATGTTTGGAGGAATCTTCGGAGGACTCCCAAAAGTGACGCAGGCCTTACTACGTCACCGGTACGGCTCCAGCCGGTAAGGGGATCATCACCGTCCGCGCGATCGGGCATGGGCGGCGAAACCGGACAGTGGGATATGCAGCCACGACGGTCGGTTGCGGGCCTCGTACAGCACTTCGTAGACGGCCTTGTCGAACTCGAACGCGCGGAGCAGGATCTCGTGCGCGTCCGGGTCGGGGCCGCCCGCCTGCGCGTATCCGCGGCAGAACGCCGCCCGGTTGCGGTCCGCCCACTCGCGGGCCCGGACCTCCAGCCGCTCGGCGGAGTCGGGGGCGATCTTGTTCTGGCCGGCGAGCAGGAACTGGGCGGCGTACTCGAAGGAGCGCAGCATGCCGGCGACGTCGCGTAGCGGATGGCCCGCCGCCCGCCGCTCGGCCAGCGAGCGGGCCGGCTCGCCTTCGAAGTCCAGCACCACCCAGCGATGCTCGGTCCGCATGACCTGGCCCAGGTGGTAGTCGCCGTGGATCCGCTGGACCGGCAGGGACCCGTCGTGCTTCACCAGATCGTCGTAGGCGGCCGCGATCAGGTCGGTGTAGGGCGCCAGCTCCGGCACCGCCTGCCGGGCCTCCAGCAGCCTGTCGTGCATCACCCGGGCCATCGCCCGCACCTCGTCGGCGGACAACTCGGTGACGTCGAAGGCCATCGCCAGGTCGCGGTGCACCGCCGCGGTCGCCGCGCCGAGCCGCTCGGCCTCCGCCGCGAAGTCGCCGCCGGCCTCGTCCGCGCGGATCCCGGGCTGGTCGGAGGCGTGCGCGTAGAGGTCGCGCACGCTGGTGGTGGCGAGCCGCCATCCGTCCGTGGCCGAGGACAGGAACTGCGACAGCATGCCCAGCGTCGTCGGCTCGCCGTCCAGTGCCATGTCGATCCAGCCGTACAGCTCCGGGATCGCACGGCAGCCGACCTCGGACAGGCCGAGGTTCATCTCCAGGTCCGGGTTGACGCCGGGCGTCAGCCGCCGGAAGAGCTTGCAGATGTAGGTCTCGCCGAAGATGAGCGAGGTGTTGCTCTGCTCGGCGGGGCTGGCCAGGCTGACCAGTGCCGTCTCGACCCGCGTGCCCGGGACCGTGTGGAAGGACAGATCTCCCACCTGGGCGCCGCCGGCCAGCTTGGCCAGCAGCACCCGGGTGAGTTCCGGATCATGTACGGCGTCGTAGACGTGCGGATCATGCGAAACGCCGGGTGCCGGGCAGATCTCGGCGTACTCCAGCCGCCCCGGCAGCAGGCCTCGCACGCCCACCAGCACCTGGTAGTGGTCCAGGAGGCCGGCCTGGCGGACGCCAAGGATCAGGTGGTGCAGTCCAGGATCCCCCGGTACCAGCTCGGTGTCGGCGAGGATCTCGACTTGGGCGACCCCCCTGCCCTTCCCGGCGAACCAACGTTGCCTGGGTAGCCAGGTGGCGAGGGACTGTTCGAGGCGGGTGGGCAGGCGCACTGAGTTCTACACCTCCAGTGGGGGCGATCCTTGGGGTTCCGTCTCTGGCTCGGCGGTGACGGGCGGAAGCAGGAACCAATAGAACCCATGCCCAGGAAGCGTCAGAAGATACGGAAGCTCTCCAATAGGTGGAAATTGGACTCCACCCATGCACTCGACAGGCTGGGAGCCCTCGAATCTCCGCAGGTCGAGTTCCACCGGCTGGGGAAAGCGTGACAGGTTGTTCACGCAGAGTACGCGGTCGTCGCCGTACTCTCGGACGAAGGCCAGCACGCTGGGGTTGGAGGCCGAGAGCTCGACATAGGAGCCCAGCCCGAAGACCGGGTGGCGTTTGCGGATCTCGATCATCTTGCGGTTCCAGTGCAGCAGCGACCCCTGGTTCTGCTGCTGGGCCTCGACGTTGACCGCCTGGTAGCCGTAGATCGGGTCCATGATGACCGGCAGGTAGAGTCGGCCCGGGTCGCAGCTGGAGAAGCCCGCGTTGCGGTCCGGCGTCCACTGCATCGGGGTACGGACCCCGTCGCGGTCACCGAGCCAGATGTTGTCGCCCATGCCGATCTCGTCCCCGTAGTAGAGGACGGGGGAGCCGGGCAGCGACAGCAGCAGCGCGGTGAACAGCTCCATCTGGTTGCGGTCGTTCTCCAGCAGCGGGGCAAGCCGGCGGCGGATGCCGACGTTGGCCTTCATCCGCGGGTCCTTGGCGTACTCGGTGTACATGTAGTCGCGCTCTTCGTCGGTCACCATTTCGAGCGTGAGCTCGTCGTGGTTGCGCAGGAAGATGCCCCACTGGCAGTTCTCCGGGATCTTCGGCGTCTGCGCCATGATCTCCGAGATGGGGTAGCGCTGCTCGCGCCGTACGGCCATGAAGATGCGTGGCATCACCGGGAAGTGGAACGCCATGTGGCACTCGTCCCCGCCCGTGGCGGCATCCCCGAAGTACTCGACCACGTCGGCCGGCCACTGGTTGGCCTCGGCCAGCAGCACCCGGTCCGGGTAGAGCCGGTCGACCTCCTCGCGGACCCGCTTGAGGTAGGCGTGGGTCTCCGGCAGGTTCTCGCAGTTGGTCCCCTCCCTGGCGTACAGGTAGGGCACCGCGTCCAGGCGGAAACCGTCGATGCCCAGGTCCAGCCAGAACCGCAGGACCTCCAGCATCGCGTCGCGCACCGCCGGGTTGTCATAGTTGAGGTCCGGCTGGTGGGAGAAGAACCGGTGCCAGTAGTACTGCTGCCGGACCGGGTCGTAGGTCCAGTTGGAGGTCTCGGTGTCGACGAAGATGATCCGGGCGTCCGGGTACGGCTCGTCGGTGTCGGACCACATGTAGAAGTCGCCGTACGGGCCGTCCGGGTTCGAGCGGGACTCCTGGAACCAGAAGTGCTGGTCGCTGGTGTGGTTCATGACGAGGTCGGCGATGACCCGCAGGCCGCGCCTGTGCGCCTGGTCGATGAGGTCCACGAAGTCGCCGAGGTCGCCGAACTCCGGGAGCACCTTGGTGAACTCGCTGATGTCGTAGCCGCCGTCGCGCAGCGGCGACTGGAACATCGGCAGGAGCCAGATGCAGTCGATGCCGAGCCACTGCAGGTAGTCGAGGCGGTTGATGAGGCCGCGGATGTCGCCCGTTCCGTCATCGGTGGAGTCGTGGAATCCGCGGATCGCCACCTCGTAGAAGACCGCCCGCCGGTACCAGTCCGGGTCTCGGGGCGTCTCGTGGCTGAACGTGTCGGGGATGGTCAACTCTGGTATCTCCGGAGCGTGAATATATGGGCGGGGTGGACATGCGGATCGAGGCGTACGTAGTTGGACGGGCCCCATTCGTAGGACTCGCCGGACAGTTCGTCGGTGACGGCGAACTGCTCGTCCGGGTCGAGGCCGAGCAGGGGCAGGTCCAGGTGCACGGTCGCCTCGTGGGCCTGATGCGGGTTGAGGTTCACCACGGCCAGGACCACATCGTTCTGCTCTCGCTTGGAGAAGCAGATCAGTTCGGGGTGGTCGACGTGGTGGAACCGTAGGTTACGCAGCCTGTGCAGTGCGGGGTGGCCGCTTCGGAGATTGTTGAGTTTCGTGACCAATGGGGCGAGGCTGCGGCCCTCGCGTTCGGCGGCCTCCCAGTCCCGTGGACGATACTGGTACTTCTCGGAGTCCCGGTACTCCTCGCTGCCCGGCCGGACCGGGGTGTTCTCGGCCAGCTCGTACCCGGCGTACATGCCCCAGGAGGGGGAGAGCAACGCCGCCAGGACCGCCCGGACCTCGAACGCCGGACGCCCTCCGCGCACCAGATACTCGTGCAGGATGTCGGGGGTGTTGACGAAGAAGTTCGGCCGCATGTAGGTCGCCGCGTCGCCGGTCAGCTCGGTGAGGTACTCCTCAAGCTCGGCCTTGGAGTTGCGCCAGGTGAAGTATGTGTAGGACTGGTGGAAGCCGATCTTGCCCAGGGTGTGCATCATGGCCGGGCGGGTGAACGCCTCGGCCAGGAAGAGCACGTCCGGGTCCGTCACTGCGATCTCGCCGAGGAGCCGCTCCCAGAAGGCGACCGGTTTGGTGTGCGGGTTGTCCACCCGGAAGATCCGCACACCGTGGTCCATCCAGTGCCGCAGGACTCCCAGGACCGCCTCGTAGATCCCGTCGGTGTCATGGTCGAAGTCGAGCGGATAGATGTCCTGGTACTTCTTGGGCGGATTCTCCGCGTACGCGATCGTGCCGTCGGCCCGGGTCGTGAACCACTCGGGGTGCGCGGTGACCCACGGATGGTCGGGAGAGCACTGCAACGCCAGGTCCAGCGCAACCTCCATCCCCAGGCCCCGTGCATATCCTACAAACGTGTCGAAGTCCTCGAGAGTGCCCAGGTCAGGATGGATCGCGTCGTGCCCGCCCTCGGCGGAGCCGATCGCCCATGGCGAGCCCGGATCGTGCGGGGCCGCCTTGAGGGTGTTGTTCGGGCCCTTCCTGAACGCCCTGCCGATCGGGTGGACCGGCGGCAGGTAGACGACGTCGAACCCCATGTCGGCGACGGCGGGCAGCCGCTTCATCGCGGTCCGGAACGTGCCGGACTGCGGCTGGCGCCGTCCCATCGGGTCGTACGTCGCGCCCTCCGAACGCGGGAACAACTCGTACCAGGACCCGAAGAGCGCCCGCTCCCGGTGCACCACCAGCGGGAACCACTCGGACTCGGTCACGTACTCGCGCAGCGGATGCCGCTCCAGGAGGGGCAGGACCCTGGTCGCGGCGGCCAGCCTTTTCGGGATCGGTACGGTCCGGTCGGCGAGCTTGCGGGCCGCCATGGACAATTTGGACCGTTCCCGCGCGGGAGCCGAGGCGGCCGCGCGGGCGAACAGGGCGGCCCCCTCGGCGAACATCAGCTCCACGTCCAGGCGGCGCGGGATCTTGATCTCCGCGTCGTGGAGCCAGCGGGCGATCGGGTCGCCCCACGCCTCGATCCTGAACTCCCAGTGGCCCGGTTCGGTGATCACCAGGTCCGCGCCGAGCCGGTCGGTGCCCGGCGCCAGCTCGTGCAGCCGGACCCAGGGCCGGACCGACCCGTCCGGATGTCGCAACACCACCCCCGCGCCGAGCATCTCGTGGCCCTCACGGAACACCGTCGCGGAGACTTCGAAGGTCTCGCAGGTCACCGCCTTGGCCGGCCATTGCCCATGGCTCACCACGGGCCGAACGTCGAGGATGGGGATGCGTCCGATCATCAGCGGAAACGCTACTCGGTTTGGACGGGTCTAGATCGGCAGATTTCCATATCCCCCGAGCTCGATTTTGGGCCCGATTTGATGCGGACACGACGTCCAGCGCCTACCCTGGCCCAAGTGAAGGCGATCCGACGATTCACCGTCCGTACCGTCCTGCCCGAGACTCTCCAGCCGCTGGAGGAGCTGGTACTCAACCTCCGCTGGTCATGGCACCATGAGACGCTCGAGCTGTTCCGCTCGGTGGACCCCGATCTCTGGGAGACCGTCCACCACGACCCCGTACGCCTGCTCGGCGAGGTCTCCGCCGCCCGGCTCGCGGTGCTGGCCGCGGACAAGCGGTTCCTGCGCCGGCTGGACGACGCCGCCGACGATCTCCGTGGATATCTCACTGCGCCTCGCTGGTACCAGTCGCTGACCGATCCGCCCCGGGCGATCGGGTACTTCTCACCCGAGTACGGGATCGCCGCGGCCCTCCCACAGTACTCCGGGGGTCTCGGCATTCTGGCCGGCGATCACCTCAAGACCGCCAGTGACCTGGGCGTACCGATCATCGGCGTCGGCCTGCTGTACCGGCACGGGTACTTCACCCAGTCGCTGTCGGCGGACGGCTGGCAGCTCGAACGGTATCCGCCGATCGACCCCAACGGGCTGCCGCTGACCCTGCTGCCCGGTACCCGTGTCACCCTCGACCTGCCGGACGGGCGCGTGCTGCACGCCCAGATCTGGCTGGCGAGGGTCGGCCGGGTTCCGCTGCTCCTGCTCGACTCCGACGTCGAGGAGAACGACCACGCCGCCCGCGACGTGACCGACCGCCTCTACGGCGGGGGCACCGACCACCGGCTGCTCCAGGAGATGCTGCTCGGCATCGGCGGGGTACGGGCCATCCGCGCGTACTGCGATGCGACCGGGCACGAGGCGCCCGAGGTCTTCCACACCAACGAGGGCCACGCGGGCTTCCTCGGCGTGGAAAGGATCAGGGAACTCGTCACCGAGCAGGGACTGACCGTCGACGAGGCGCTGGAGGCCGTCCGCTCCGGCACCGTCTTCACCACCCACACCCCGGTCCCGGCGGGCATCGACAGGTTCCCGCGTGAACTGGTCCAGCGGTACTTCACCTCCTTCGAGGGCATCCCCGTGGAGCGGGTGCTGTCCCTCGGCGCGGAGACCTACGAGACGGGCGACCCGACCGTCTTCAACATGGCCGTCATGGGCATGCGCCTCGCGCAGCGGGTCAATGGGGTCAGCGCCCTGCACGGCGCGGTCAGCCGCACCATGTTCGGCGGCCTGTGGGGTGGCTTCGACACCGCCGACGTGCCGATCGGCTCCATCACCAACGGCGTGCACGCCGCCACCTGGGTGGCCCCCGAGGTCTTCGAGCTCGCAGCCCGCGAGACCCCCGCGCTCATGGAGTACGGGCGGGACTGGTCCGAGGTCGCCGGAGTGCCCGAACCGGAGATCTGGCGGGTACGGCGCACGCTGCGGTCCCGGCTCGTCGAGGGGGCCAGGCTCCGGGTACGCGCCTCCTGGGTCCAGCGCGGGTCGTCCCCGGCGGAACTCGCGTGGGCGGACGAGGTGCTCGACCCGGACGTGCTCACCATCGGCTTCGCCCGCCGGGTCCCCTCGTACAAACGGCTCACCCTGATGATGCGCGACGAGGCGCGGCTGCGCGCCCTGCTGCTCGACCCGGACCGCCCGGTCCAGATCGTCATCGCCGGCAAGGCCCACCCCGCGGACGAGGGCGGTAAACGCCTCATCCAGGACATCGTGCGGTTCGCCGACGCGGAGGGGGTACGGCACCGGATCGTGTTCCTGCCGGACTACGACATGGCGCTCGGCCAGCTGCTCGTGCAGGGCTGCGACGTGTGGATGAACAACCCCCTGCGCCCCCTGGAGGCGTGCGGTACGTCCGGGATGAAGGCCGCGCTGAACGGCGGCCTGAATCTGTCGATCAGGGATGGCTGGTGGGACGAGTGGTTCGACGGCCAGAACGGCTGGGCCATCCCGACCGCCGATGGGGTCTCCGATCCCGACCGCCGCGACGACCTGGAGGCCGCCGCCCTCTATGAGCTGATCGAGGAACACGTCTCGGTGATGTTCTACGACCGGGACGCCGCCGGGCTGCCGCGCCGCTGGCTGGAGATGGTCAAGCACACCCTCGCGTCCCTCGGCCCGAAGGTGCTGGCCACCCGGATGCTGCGCGACTACGTCGTCACGCTGTATGGCCCGGCCGCGCTGTCGGCCCGGTCGATGGCCGCCTCCTCCTTTGCGGGGGCCCGGGAACTGGCCGCCTGGAAGCTGCGGGTGCTCAAGGCCTGGCCGGGCGTCGGTGTCGACCACGTGGAGTCCACGGGGGTGGGGGACAGCCCGCACGTCGGCGCGCTGCTCACCGTCCGGGCCCTGGTCGATCTGGGGGAGCTCACGCCCTCCGACGTCGTCGTCGAGGTGGCGTACGGCCCGGTCGACGAGTCCGACTCCCTGCTGAGCCCGGCCTACCTCGAACTCACCGGTGAGGAGGTCGCCGAGGACGGCCGCCACCGCTACGCCGGCGAGGTCCCCCTCGACCGCACCGGCGCCTTCGGCTACAGCGTCCGTGTCGTGCCCCGCCACGAACGGCTGGTGAGCCGCACCGAACTCGGCCTTGTCGCCCTCCCGTCCGTCCCCCCGGGAATGACCTCCGGCGACCTGCGCTGACTACTCGTCCCGCTGTGCGGAGTCCGCCAGGGCCTCGTACACCGGGCCGAGCACGTCGGTCAGGTCGCGGCGGCGGATCTTCACCTTCGGCGGGTCGAGGAGCTGGAGCAGCAGGCCGGGCGGGACGGCGGGCGCGGGCCTGCGCTCACGGAGCCTGGCCAGGCCGGTCGCCGGGGTCCAGAAGTGCTCGGCGCTCAGCGGCTCGGCCTCGACGTCCACCGGTGGCGGGGCGGCCGGCGGCTGTCTGCGCAGCGCGGTGAGGAGTTCCTCCTTGGTACGGCCGTTCCACGCCAGCACCAGGAAGGGATCGTCGTCGAACGCCTCCGCGAGCACGTACAGCACAGCGGCGGTGTGCTTGCAGGGATCGCCCCAGTCCATGCAGTCGCACATCATGTGCAGGTCGTCGCCCGACTTCGGGAACAGCGGGATGCCGAACTCGGCGAAGACCGACTCGATCTCGTGTGGCATGTCCCCGGCCAGCAACTGTGCCCGGAACACCGCTCGCGACGCGAGTGCTTCCTCGATGTCGGCCCAATCGGGTTCGTCGATCACGTCGATGCCGAGGGTCACCTCGTACGGGTCCGGATCGGAGCCCTGCACCTTCGCCGACACCTCGTACGGGCCGACGGTCAGTTCGAGGACCTGGCCCTTGCGGGCGTAGGTACGGCCGCGCGCCAACCGGCCGCTGTCGCCGAAGGACTCCACGACGTCGATGAACCGCCGCGACCACCACCGTTCGCCGATCGAGCCGCTCTTGTTCCTGGCCTTGATGCCACCATCGACCTTGATCGGCTTCCGGTACTCGGGGAAGGCCATCAGCCGCTCACCGCCTCGGCGCCGAGCCGGAACACGTCGCGCAGCTCGGCGACGGACAGTTCGGTCAGCCAGGCCTCGCCGGTTCCCACGATCGATTCGGCCAGGGCCTTCTTCCGTTCGATCATCTCGTCGATGCGCTCCTCCAGGGTCCCGACGCAGATGAACTTGCGGACCTGCACGTTCTTGGTCTGCCCGATCCGGAAGGCCCGGTCGGTGGCCTGGTCCTCGACCGCGGGGTTCCACCACCGGTCGATGTGGATCACGTGGTTGGCCGCGGTCAGGTTGAGGCCGGTCCCGGCCGCCTTGAGGGACAGCAGGAAGATCGACGGTTCCCGATCCTCCTGGAAATGCTGGACGAGCGCGTCGCGCTGGGTCTTGGACGTGCCGCCGTGCAGCCAGAGCACCGGCCGGTCCAGCCTCGACTCCAGATAGGGCTGCAGCATGGAGCCGAACTCGGCGTACTGGGTGAAGGCGAGGGCCTTTTCGCCCTGCTCCAGGATCTCCCCGCAGATCTCCTCGAGCCGCTCGAGCTTCCCGGAGCGGTCGTTCAGGCGTGACCCGTCCTTGAGGAGATGGGCGGGGTGGTTGCAGACCTGCTTGAGCTTGGCCATCGTCGCCAGGATCAGCCCGCGCCGCTGCTTGTCGTCGGCGGCGGCGATCTGCTCCAGCATGTCGTCCACCGTGGCCTGGTAGAGCGAGGCCTGCTCGGCGGTCAGGTTGCAGTAGACCTTGATCTCCTGCTTCTCCGGCAGGTCGGTGATGATCGACTTGTCGGTCTTCAGCCTGCGCAGGATGAACGGCTGGGTGGCGCGCTTCAGCGCGGCGGCGGCCTGCTCGTCACCCTGTGCCTCGATCGGGACCGCGTACCGCTCGCGGAACCGGTCGCGCGGCCCGAGCAGCCCCGGGTTGGCGAACTCCATGATCGACCAGAGCTCGGTGAGGTGGTTCTCCACCGGGGTGCCGGTGAGTGCGAGTTTACTGGCGGCCGGAATGGACCGTACGGCCTTGGCCTGCCGGGTCGAGCTGTTCTTCAGCGCCTGGGCCTCGTCACAGACGATCCGGCCCCACTCGATGGCCTTCAGTGCGTTGACGTCCCGCAGCGCCGTCCCATACGTGGTCAGCACCAGATCGGCCTGCTTCACGGCCTCGACCAGATCCTCGTCCCGGTGCCGGCCGGTGCCGTGATGCACGTACACCTTGAGCTTCGGCGCGAACTTCGCCGTCTCCCGCTGCCAGTTCCCCACCAGCGACATCGG